>JBGSZR010000219.1:0-47039 GCA_041750275.1 Gemmataceae bacterium | reverse complement strand
ATGCGTTCATCGGCCCAGTGTTTCTTGAACTGGGCCCGCCGGGCTTCGACGAGTTGCTCGTGTTCGAGAGGCACGCCAAGCTGCGCGACTGCCTTCACCCCGGCGGCTTGCTGAGCAGCGGTCAGTTGCTCCTCGGCGGGCGGCTCGGGTGCAATGGGCAACAGCAGATCGACCTTCATCGGATCGGCGAGCGTGGAGAAGCACACCCGATCGATGTACATCCACAGCGCGGCGAGCGCGGTGATGGCGACGATGAGATAGCGTTGAGGCATAGCAATCCCGGCGAGCGGCCTGTGTGAACGGGCTGTTCAAGATGGCGCGGAGGACGGAAAATATCCAGGTGATCAACAAAACAAACAGCCCGTTTACGCGGGCCGCTCGCCTCGTTTTCTCATCTGGGTTAGGCCGGCAGCACTTCGCTGAAGAATCGCACCCAGTTGCCGTGCATGATGGCTTCGATATCGGCTTGCTTGTACCCGCGCTTTTCGAGCAGGGGTGGAATCTTTTTTAGGTCGGCGATGGTGTCCAGGTCAGCGGGGCACTGGTCCTTGCCGTAGCCGCCATCGAGATCGCTGCCGATGCCGGAGTGTCGGCAATTGCCGGCCAGTTGGCAGACGTGGTCGATGTTCTCGACGGCTCGTTCGATGGTGACTTCCGGCTTGCTGACGCCGCGAATCCAGCCCGGTTGCAGCATCACCGCATCGAAGGCCACCCCGATCACGCCATCGCGCTTGATCACGAACTTCAACTGCTCATCACTGAACTGGCGTTGCCAGTCGCAGAACTTGCGGGCGTTCTGATGACTCGCCAGGACGCGCCCGCCGAAACGGTCGGCAACTTGCCAGAAGGCGACATCGGACAAGTGCGTCATATCGAGCGCCATGCCGAGTTGTTCGATGTTTCGTAGCAGGGGCAGTGCGTCGAGTGAGAGGCCGACTTCGCATTGGGTGCCGCCGCCGTAGCGGTTGGGGCCATAGTGCGTGATGCCGATGGCACGCAGGCCGTTCTCGAAGAATTCGTGGATGTTGTCCGGGTCGAGCACGGGGTCCGCACACTCCATGCTGAGGATATAGCCGAAGGGCGTGGCGGCCGGGTCCGCAGCATAATCGGCGAGGTGTTGGCGCAGCTGGCTGCGGGTGCGGATGGGTCGCATCCAGCCAGATCGCTCCATCGCCTTGTAGTAGTAAAGATGGCTCATTGCCATCGCGTAGCAAGCTTCGATGGTGGTTGAACCGAGCGGGTGGTTGATGAGGCGTTCCTGGCGGGCCAGCAACGTGGCGACGCCGACGCCGATGCCGCCTTGTTTCATCTCCGGGAAACTGACGGTGTTGGTGCGGCGGCCCGGCTCGATCATGCCGAGCATGCATTCCTGGGCACGTATCTCCGCAATCGTCATGCGGATATCGCGGTTCCAGTTCACGGCGTTCAATGCAAGATCGAGGTGAGAATCGAAGATCAGCACGGGAGTGCTCCGGCGGGTGGGAATCGAAATAGTGTAACAAGTGGGAACGCGACCCGCATCTCTCTTGGTTCGAGTTTGCTTCGCGCGATTTTCAACGCTTGTACCGTGCCGCTCCCCACCGGGAAAGCCCGCACCACCCGGGATGCGACTCGCCGTTCGGTTGGAGTGACTGCTATGTTAACCCACGACAGGTTCTCTCCGCATCGAGGGCACTCCCGTGGGGCTCGTGGTTCAAAAATTCGGTGGCTCGAGTTTGAAAGATCCCGAGCGGGTCCTGGAAGCCGCGCGCAAGGCCATTCGTGCAAAACACACGGGAAATCAGGTGATTGTGGTGGTGTCCGCGCAGGGCAGCACGACGGATGATCTCATCGCCAAGGCGGCCGAGATCACGCCGACTCCCTCTGCACGTGAAATGGATATGCTGCTGGCCACGGGTGAGCAGATTAGCATCGCCCTGGCGGCCATGGCGATTCAGGAACTCGGCGAAAAGGCTGTCAGCCTCACCGGGCCGCAGATTGGCATCGTCACCGATAGCACACATCGCAAGGCCCGCATCAAGAAAATAGACACACAACGGTTGCGCGAGTCGCTCGATGCGGGCAATATCGTCGTGCTCGCGGGGTTTCAGGGTGTCGATGAGCAACTCGATATCACCACGCTGGGCCGCGGCGGCTCGGACACCACAGCCGTGGCGGTCGCGGCGGCGATGAAGCTCGCAGGTTATGAGGTCGAGTGCGAAATCTACACCGATGTCGATGGTGTCTACACCACTGATCCGCGCATTGTGCCAGACGCACGCAAGATGGACGCCATCAGCTACGACGAGATGCTCGAGATGGCGAGCATGGGTGCAGGCGTGATGCATTCCCGCAGCATCGAGTTCGCCAAAAAATACGATGTGCCGCTCATGGTTCGCAATGCCCAGAGCGATGCTATTGGAACCTGGATTGTGCCGGAAACCGACTGGATGCGAGAAATTCCGGTGTGCGGCGCGGCGCTCGCAGCAGATGAAGCCCGCATTGTGCTTGAAGGCGTGCCCGACCAGCCGGGCGTTAGCCATCGGGTCTTCTCCGCTCTTGCCACTGCAAATATCGCTGTGGACATGATCGCCCAAAGCGCCGGTGGCGGTGGCAAGGCCACGATTGGCTTCACCGTGCTGAACGCGGAACTTGAACGCACCCGGCGAACGCTTGAACCGATAGCCCGTGAACTCGGAGCCACGCTTCGAAACGACGGGCGGGTGAGCAAGGTCTCGGTGGTCGGGGCGGGTATGCGGACGGTCACGGGTGTCGCCGAGAAGATGTTTGCCGCGCTCACCACGGCCAGCATCAACATGAACATGATCACCACGGGCGACATCAAGATCAGCGTTCTGATCGAGGAAGACATGACCACCGATTCGATCTCCGCTCTCGAGCCGGGCAGCGAGAAGATCAAGCAGTCGCACCTCGATGCCAAGCGGGCCGTGCTGGGGCGGAAAGCCCTTCGTGCGGTACATGCGGCCTTCGGTCTGGCACAGCCACGAAAAGGTGCGGGTGTGCCGGCGGATTCCAGCTTCAAACAACGGGCGAAGCCGCTGATCGTTCCAGGTGCCAAGGATCGCGAAGCGGCCATCGCTCGCCTCGCGGGCATGGAGGATGTGCTGGTAAGCGGCGTGCATCTCAATGCCGAGCAGAGTCGAATTACGATTTTTGATCTGCCGGATCAGCCGGGCAATTGCTCGCGTGTCTTCAATGCGATTGCCACCAGTGGCATTATCGTGGACATGATTATCCAGAACCTGACGGCCCCCGGCATGGCCGAGCTCTCCTTCACGGTGCCGAAGGCGGAACTACCCCGAGCGCTGAAATGCACGCAGGATGTCTGCCGGGAGATCGGCCCAGGCAGTCGCGTCTCGGGTGATGCCGATGTGGCCATGCTCTACGTCTTTGGCGTGGGCATGCGAACCCACACTGGCGTGGCCCGCACCATGTTTGGAGCCCTCGCCGCGAAAGGAATTAACATCAGCATGATCAACACGAGCGAGGTGTGCGTCAGTGTGGTGGTCGAACGCAGCAGAGGAGAGGAAGCACTGGAATGCTTGAAAGATGCGTTCCGGATCCTTTGAACTGCGGAGCTCGAAGACGAAATCAAGAACCGAATGGGCAATCGCCGTCCTTTAGTGGTTTGATCCTCTTCAGCATCAAACACACTGGAAGTTCAGCGACGCCCCAAGTTAATGACACGCCAGGTCAAATGATGGCGAGCGGTACGTGAATGTGCCGCTCATCGTGAAGAGTCAATTCAAACTGATCGGCACCGAGCTGCGAATGTTGCCAAACTCCCTGAAGACGGCCGGAGTCACGCTGTAGTTAATGCTGCGAACCGAGCCATCGGCCTGCACCACGTTGATGCCGCCGATGTGCACGCTGCCAAAACGAAACGTGTCACCCAGCCCGGGGCGGTCCTGAAGTGGTGGGTTCGCCGTCGTCCGGTAGACGTCGTTATTCAGTCCGGTGTACATGCACTCGTTGTCGCCTCCGTCCGTGCCGGAGGTGTAGTTGTTGGGATTCAGGTACTTCTCGCCCACCATGAGCTGGTTGCTGGTCCCCTTCGTAATGTCAGTGATTTTGATCTCGCTCTTCCTTCCGAAAACCCCGTCCCAGAGCACCGGTGCCGCAGCGTCGCCTGCGGCGAAGTCGGCACCGCCCGCGTCGATTTCATTCTGACCCGTGGAGCTGGATGTGCCCGCATAATCGGTGCGGCCGAAGGTCGGCAGCACGACACCAGGTGCGTTCTGGTAAGTATAACCGAACGCACTGGGATAGGGGATCGGCTGGCGGCGACTCGGGCAGTTGAAGATCGACAGCGACGTCTGGTTACGGGTGGTGAATCCAGCGGTGCCCGACATGTCGGCGAGCGGTGCCTGCTCCACATAGGGAAGAATGCTATACACCCAACCACCGGGCTGGCTTTTTCCGGCTCCACGGCCCGGCTCTCCAACCCAGAACCAACCCCAGCCACCCGAGGGAAAATAGCCGTTTGAATCATGGCAATTGTGCATGCCAAGGCCGATTTGCTTCAAGTTGTTGGTGCACTTCGCCCGCGAGGCGGCCTCGCGTACTTTTTGCACGGCGGGCAGGAGCAAGCCGATTAATATGGCGATGATCGCAATCACCACCAGAAGCTCGATGAGCGTGAAGCCACGCCGACGCTTCGAAGGAGAGGAGGACATTGGAGACTCCAGATTCGAACACAAATTAAGATAAAGAACGAGAAGTGAAACTTGGAAAACCGTTAGCGACCAGAAAGCTTGAGATCGATCGAGGAATTGCCGCCTCGACCCCCGCCCGAGACTTCACAACCAAGCGTGCTCTGGACATTGTACCGCGTGGGAAGCGTGACACCGTCTTTTGCAACGGAGATGCGATAGACGCCCTGGGGAAGTCCAGGCATATCCGAACCATCGAACTGATAGGACCGCACCGAGCCGTCGGCCCCTGTGCGGCCTGTAGCTTCCTTCACACTGCCCTTCATGAAGGGCTCGGGTGTCAGGGTCACCACGGCATCCGGCAGAGGACTGCCGTCGAGCGTGACATTGATGTTGAACGCCACCGCACCCGCGGATCCGTCCTTGTAGAATTGGAATCTCTTGGTTAGCTCTTCTTTTGTGATTTTCTTGTCGTTGTTCGAATCAAAAGCTGCCAGTCCGACTTTCAGACCGGGACAGGCATCAAGTTCGAGCCCCTCAATCGAACTATTGCTGTTTTTGTCGTAGTCCTTCAGTGCAGCTTCCGCCATGCCCTGCGGATCGTATGACGGGGCTGAAACGGGCGCGTTGGAGCCGCTGCCGCAGCCGCAAAGAGCTACAAAGAGACAGGGCACCCAAGTGCGGAGAGGGAACATGGTGTCATTCACGAAAGAAACTCACCGAGAGGAACTCCCCCGATGAGCGAAATGCTATCAGAAATCTTTAGCAGCGAGCCACGAATTCGTCGAGTCGATGGGAGTTGATTTACAAGCTTACGCGACTTATTCGAAGTTTACAACTCCGCCGTCGGCGCGGTGACCCAGTCGGTTGAACATGGTGGCGTCGATGGAGAACTTGATGGTTTTAACGGAGCCATCGGCAAAGACAGCATTCATACCGCCGACGTGGGCGCTGCCGAATTCATAACCACTGCCTCCGGTGTTCGAGTCTGGGATGGGGCTGTACCGGGTGTAGCGCATCACATCGGGATCCCAGCCATCACCCCAACCGGCGTCGTCGCACCAGTCACCGGACTGGTACCTGGTGATATTGACCCACTTCTCGGCGATCATCATGGTGTTGGAGGTGCCATCGACGATGCCATTCATATCGACCCGGCTTGGGTTGCACTTGCCGCGGCCAATCACACCGTTGTAAGTGGCAGGGTTTGGAGTGCCCCAGTTGTTGCCTTGCCAAAAATCATCTCCGCCGCCCGAGATCGGAAATGTGTTATGAGGTGTGGCACCAGCGTAATCATTCAGCACTCGGCCACCCTGGGCACCACACGGAACCGTGGGTCGACGTGAGGGACATCCGAAGGTGGAAATTGCCGTCATTCGGTACTGAAGTTCGCCACCCGCTCCCGTGGTGCCATTTAATGCATACACGGCGGGTTGCTCCATGTAAGGCAAGATCTGGAAGTGCCAGTTGGCACCCTGGTCGTTCGGCCCGGACGCTGTGCCACCCGTTCCCGTCCAACCGGACCAGGCCCAGAGCCCGCCCTTCGGGAACATGCCGATCGAATCGTGCATGTTGTGGGTAGCGAGCCCCATCTGTTTCAAGTTATTCTGGCATTTGGCTCGCGATGCAGCTTCGCGCACCTTTTGCACGGCGGGAAGTAAGAGCCCGATCAGGATGGCAATTATCGCGATAACCACCAGAAGCTCGATGAGTGTGAAGGCACGATGACGCATGGGGGGAGAGATCGCACGCACGAGTGAACCCCTTACTGATAAGTGCACAAGAATCGAACGAGTTGAGACCGGATGCGAACGAGAGGAAGAAAAACGAGAACTTGTGAGCTACACGGTCTACACTGATAAAATTAACCTTACGTTCACACACAAGCAAGGTCCAATCGATCGCGATTTTAACTTTCCCTGTCGCTGTCCCGATTGACAGCAGCGGTGCGTTCCCACAATGATTCCGGCTTGTGAGCAATGTTGCTCGCGTCGCCTTCACAGTTTCTTCGATAGGATCGGCATGTCGGAAGCCTCTTCTAAACTCCTCGAACGCATTCAGAATCGTTCGGCACTCGTGGGTATTATTGGTCTCGGTTACGTCGGCTTGCCCCTGGCACGGGCTTTAGCCCGAGTGGGGTTTCGGGTGCTGGGGTTCGACACCGATCCGGCCAAGGTCACGAAACTCAACGCGGGCCACTCGTACATCAAGCAAATCCCGGACACCACCATCGCCGAGATGCTTTCTGCCGGCTTCGAAGCGACCGATCGTTTCGAGCGTTTGAATGAGCCGGATGCGATCTTGATCTGTGTTCCCACACCGCTGACGTCCGCACGCGAACCTGATCTCAGCTACGTGGAAAGCTCCGCCACGGCGATTGCCCGCCGCCTGCGAACTGGGCAACTTGTGATTCTGGAAAGCACCACGTACCCCAGCACCACACGCACCATCGTGCTCCCAGTCTTAGAGCGTTCTGGTCTCCTGGCCGGGCAGGACTTCTTCCTCGCGTTCAGCCCGGAGCGTGAAGACCCTGGCAACCCCACGCACTCGGTCACACACATCCCGAAGGTCGTTGGCGGACTGGACGCCATGAGTTCCGATGCGGCCTGTGCCCTGTATGCCGCGGTGGTCCCAAACGTGGTTCGGGTCTCCTCACCCGAGGTCGCCGAGGCGTGCAAGATCCTGGAGAACACGTATCGCGCCGTTAACATTGCGCTCGTGAATGAACTCAAGATGCTCTACGACCGCATGGGAATCGACGTATGGGAAGTGATCGACGCCGCGAAGACCAAGCCATTTGGTTTCCAGGCGTTTTACCCCGGGCCGGGGTTGGGTGGCCACTGCATTCCACTCGACCCGTTTTACCTCAGCTGGGTGGCGAAGCAGTATGGCTTCAATACGCGTTTCATCGAACTCGCCGGTGAAGTGAACACGGCCATGCCCGCCTATGTTGTGAATCGCGTGACCGAGGCACTGAACGAGGCTCGCAAACCCGTGAAAGGGAGTCGGGTGCTGATCCTTGGCATGGCCTACAAGAAGGATATCGACGATCCGCGCGAATCACCGGGATTCGAATTGATGGACTTGCTGCTGAAGAAAGGGGCTCATGTGAGCTACAACGATCCCCACATTCCCACACTGCCCCACATGCGTCATTGGCCGCAATTGCGAATGTCCAGTAGCCCGCTCACTCCGGAGTTTCTCGCCGAACAGGATTGCGTGTTGCTCGCCACGGACCACAGTGCATACGACCTCACATTCATCGCTTCGCACAGTCAACTACTGGTGGATACCCGCAACGCAGCACGCAATGTGCCGGAACGCAGCAAGATCGTAAAGGCGTGACGCATTACACATGTTCGGCCAGGAAAGCCTGGGCCGCGAGGGCTTCGGTCGAATCCAATCCTTCTCCTAAGCCATCAAGCGATGCCTCGACGAACGCCCGGGCATCGCGTGGCTGCGTCGTCACGCAGAGCGAACCAAGCGCCAACGCCGCCCGGAGTTCGAAAATGCGAGCACCCTGCAACCGGGCAATCTCGATGGCCCGCACCAGTGCCACCGTGGCGTCGTACTCATTTGATGGTTCATCTTCTAGGTGGAAAGTAGCCTTCAACCGATAAAGTTCCGCTTCGAAGAAGCGTTCCTTGTCGCGATCATTCAGCGTGAGCGCCTGGTGCAGGGCCTCCCAGGCCTCACTGCGATTTCCCAGTCGCCAGAGTGCTTCCGCCAGAGCATGCAGTGTGTGCTGGTGAAACTTCTGACAGCCCGTTGCCTCGACGCAGGCGAGTGAGTCGCGCAGCAGCGGCACTGCCTCGGCGGCGTGGCCAAGTGCTGTGAGTGCCGCTCCTTTGACTCCTCGCCCGAGTGCGGCCCAAAAGGCGAATGATTGGGCCTCACTGAGTGCAACCACTTGATCGGCGAAATCGAGTGCGGCTTCCGAACGACCGGCCAGATGCAACTGAAGGGTCTGGACCCAGAGCGTCACCGCGAGCGTAAACGGGTGTTTCAGGTCCTCCGCGAGTGCGAGTGCAGTTTCGAGTTTTTCGCTTGCCGTCCGGATGTAACCGAGTGTCCAGAGCGAAAGGCCGGCATAGGCCATGAGGAGCGGGCCGGCGTTCTGCTCGGTGAAACGAGCATGCTCAATGGCGGCATCTACACGATAAAGAAGATCGGCACGTTCAAGGTGCCGCCAGGCCGCGGAGAAATCGCCGGCCCACCAGGCCGTGCAGCCGGCCGCCCAGTGCGCTTCGGTGCGGTAGCCATCTTCATCCGCCACTTCTGCTAAACCGACCAGGCCGCGGGCAATCTTTTCTGCTTGCTCGATTCGCCCCTGCATGAAGCGATGACCCCACGTCACCATGAGGACATGGAACCGCGGTGCGGTTGGGCCGACTTGATCGCAGATGGCCTGAGCACGCGTGACGTGCTCCTCGACCTCCACAGAGGCATAGCCGTGCGTCGCGATGAAACTCGCGGCCAGCGGCATGCGGAATTCCAGTTCGCGAACATCGCGCTCGGCCGAAACAGGAAGAGCGAGCAAGCCCTCCAGGCCGCGGGATAAATGACGCAGCGATTCCCGATGGGCTGATCGCTCACGTGAACGCTGCCCGGCTTTGAGCCAGTAGGCAATCGCACGGTCTGTGTTGCCACTTGCCGCAAAATGATGAGCCAGCAACTCGGGTTGTGCGTCGACGATCTCGGGGAAGCCCATCTCATACGCTTTGGCGATGCGGAGATGCACCTGCTGGCGACTCTTCTTCACCATGGACTGGTAAGCGGCATCTTGAATCAGAGCATGCTTGAACGTGTAGGTTTCCTTGGGCGGGCTGCCTCGAACGAATAGCAAGCCCTCAGCGACGAGCCTGGTCAGCTCCGCTCGGAGGACTGCTTCAGGATATGCCGATGCCGCAAGCAGCAGCGCGAACGAAAACGTCCGATCGATCGCGGCGGCCAGCTGAACGAGTTCGCGATCGGCTGCCATGCGATCAAGGCGAGCCAGGAGCAGATCCTGGAGGGTCGCCGGGATGCTGCCCGTTGCGTCGAGCCCGTTCTCGCCCAGCAGTCGGCCAAATTCCTCCACAAACAAAGGGACTCCATCAGAACGTTCGGCAATGCGGTCAATTCCCTCCGTGGGGACGGAGATGGCACCCGCCTGAGCCCGAAGCAACTCGGCCACTTGCCGATAGCTGAGCCGAGTCAGAGCGACTAACGTTTGGTCGGCTTTTCCCTTCCAGGCTGGTTCGAACTCTGGGCGGGCCGTGAAAATCGCGAGCAGTGGTAAATCGTGAGACTGCTCCACAAGTCGGCCCAGCATCTCGAGTGTGGAGGGATCGACCCAGTGCAGATCCTCCACAATAAAGAGCAAGGGCTGTTTATGGGTGAGACCACGCAACCATTCGATCAGCACCTCGCAAATACGCTCGCGAAGGCGTTCCGGACTGAAATTCAATCGTGCCAGCCGGCCCTCACTACTGATCGCGAGCGCTGCCGCAAAGAGAGCGACCCGTTCGGTCTCATCGCAGCCGTCCTGCCGCAAAAGTCGAATCAGTCGGTCGAGGCGACGATCGGCATCCGTTTCGTGTTCGAACACCTGGTTAAAATAATTCGTGATGGGATGCAATGGGCTGTGCTGAGCCGCGGCCGAGCCATGCCATGTGAGTACGGCTGAGCCGTGTTGACACTGCACATGTTCCCGCAGCGTGTGCACAAGTCGCGATTTGCCGAGCCCCGGGTCGCCGACTAGGATTACCGTGTGCCCGTGCCCTTCCCGGGCCTGCTCCCAGCGTTCCCGGAGCAGCTCGACCTCACGATCACGGCCAATCAACGGAGTCAGTCGCGCAGGGTCAGCCGCTTCGACACGATTTCGTGCCGAGCGCTCGGCCAGAACCCGATGGACGGGCGTGGCGGTGCCGTCGGTTCGTAGATTGATCACTCCAACCATTTCACAGTCGAAGTAACCCTCGATGAGTTTCCGGGTCACTTCGGTGACGAGCACACTCGTGCCTGCGAAGACCGATGAAAGTCGAGCCACCCCGGCCGTCACGTCTCCGATCACAGTAGGCGTGCCATCCGGCGACTCTGTGACGACAGCCAGCCCCGTGTTCACGGCCACGCGAACACAGGCCCCGCGTGCCAGCCTCGTGACCAGTGCCAGCGCCGTGCGCACCGCCTGATGAGCCCCGTCCTCGCGTGCAGTGGGGTATCCGAATAGGGCCTGAAACATGGTCCCGCTTGTTGGCAGCGGTCGGCCCTCACACCCGGTGACTATCGCCCGCGCCGCGGCCTGGAAGATGAGGAATTGCTCGTGAGCATCTTCCAGGTCCTCGCCCGTCGCGGATTCGAACGTCGCGCTCAGGATGCTGACCTGCCGGCGTTCCGATTCCGCTCGTCGCACTGTCGGAGGTGTGAATCGCTCGGGTGGCAGTGGTAAATGAGTGGGGGTTTCACGTTCAGCCGGGGGCGAAATCAAAACGGGTGTCCGGGAGACGGGAGCTTCCAGTGGCACGCTCACCACAGCAACCTGCGTGCGATGAACAACACGACGGAGAGCCGCGGCAAACTCCTGCGCCGTGCTGAAACGCTCGTTCGGCTGCTTCGCCAGGGCCCTGCGACACACAACTTCCAGATCAGCCGGGACATCCGCGCGGTGCTGCCGAATGCGTGGCGGCTCAGCGTCGCGAACCAGTCGGAGAAGGGCCTGGGTATCGTCAGCCTGGAACGGAGGCCGACCCACCAGCATCTCGAACAGTGTGGCACCCAGCGAGTACACATCCGAACGCCCGTCGGGCCGACTGCCGAGCCCTCGGGCTTGCTCGGGTGTCATGTACTCGGGTGTGCCCGCATTGAGCGAAAGATCGTCCAGTGGCGTGCTGGTTGAGAGGGAGATGCCAAAATCGACGAGAACGGGACGGTTCCCGTCGAGAAGTATGATGTTGCTTGGCTTGATATCACGGTGGATGATGCCGCGGGCGTGAGCGTGCGCCAGAGCATCCGCGACAGCCGCCGCGATGCCGGCCGCCTCGGACCAGGCAGGCAAACGCTGTCGCAACCACACGAACAAGTTCGGACCGGCCAGCAACTCCGAGACAATGAAGCAGCGGTTACCGCCGATACCCACATCCTGGACGCTCACGATTCCTGGGTGGCGAAGTTGAGCCACTCGCTGGGCTTCTTGGGTGAGTCGAGTGGCGTCGGCCAGTGGTCCCTGATCGGTCCGGGCTGCCTTCACAGCAACCGCACGGTTCAGACGCCGATCAAAGCCACGATAGACGGAGCCAAAGCCACCCTCGCCAAGTGATTCGCCGATGAGGTAGCGGTCGCCAAACGCCGCTCGCAAATCGGCAATCACATCGTCTGCCCCTTCGGACGCAGTGATCTCGATCGGCTGGATCTCCGGGACACTCGCAGAGGTCGATGGAGCTACCGGGACCTCCAGAGGACGTGTGGGTGTCGGTTCATCAGACGGTGACGAGGATGGCACGGCGACCACTCCACCGGTGGATCAGGCATTCATGCGAACCGGGGCGAGCGTCGCTGGAGTGGATTATGCGTGATCAGGCAAACGTTTGCCAGAATAGTTCGCACGGTTTTGGCATTACTCGTGTGGCAAGTGGATCCTGTCAGCTGATGCGGCGATTGGCTCGCATCCAGCAGCGCCCTCGCGTTGGATGGGGCAGGGACACAACTTAGTGTCTGCACGGAACGATTGATTACTTATCGTGCACTGCTGCCACAATATATTGCAATTCGATTGGAAAGAATACTGCCACTGATGTGGTAAAGATTCTCTCCAAACCTTTGTAATCGCGTTACATATGGCAATTCACGTAATTTGTGCCGTCTGGCCTTCGAGTTGCGTTATTGTCCGGTTCGTAGCACACCCTCCTGAGACTCCCAGCACTGCTGAACATCTGGGAGAATCTCGCCTCAAAACGTGTTCATGAGGATTCTCATGCGAAACGGCCGGTGGCTCGCAGCCGCACTCCTCGCACTCGCGTGCGTGGGCTTGCCCGCATTTCAGGCAATGTCCCAGGATACCACACCAACCAAGAAGGAAACCCAGCCACCCAAGAAGGGGACCAAAGGCGACGACGATCCAAAGATCGATGACACCAAGAAAACTCCTGCCGCGGACGACAAGGAACTCAAGGCTCTCAAGGAAGATCTTGCGGCAGCCAAGAAGGATCTTGCCGAGGCACTCTCCGCGGTGAAGGGACTTCAGAAGGATGCCGAGGCCGCGAAGTCGACCGCGAAAATCGCGGATGCGGCGAAGATCGAGGCCGCGGCAGCCAAGATGGCCACGGCGGAACTCGCCAAGGAACTCGCTGCCAGTAAGGGCGATCCCAAAAAGGCGGAAGCCGATGCGGCGGCTGCGGAGGCGGCCGCCAAGCAGACCAGTGAAGAGATTGCCGCAACCACGAGCAAGGCCGATGAAGGCCTCGCCCGTGCCGATATGGCCTGGATCCTGACTTCCAGCGCCTTCGTCCTCTTCATGGTTCCCGGACTGGCACTCTTCTATTGCGGCATGGTGCGTCGTAAGAACGTGCTCGCCACCATGATGCAGAGCATGGCGGCACTTGCGGTCGTGGGTGTCTACTGGATTGCTGTCGGCTACTCGCTGGCCTTCGGACCCTCCGTGTTCACGATGGACATGTTTGGCGTCGAAAAAGGCGGCATGGTCGGCTGGAGCTGGGATCTTGTCTTCTTGAAGGGCGTTGAAACCAGCGATGTGATGCCCGGCCTGACCATTCCGGTTTACCTGCACGTCATGTTCCAGGGTATGTTCGCGATCATCACCCCCGCCCTGATCAGCGGTGCCGTCGCCGAACGCATTCGCTTCTTCCCGTTTTGCATCTTCATGATCCTGTGGGTGACCTTCGTGTACTGCCCGCTCGCACACATGGTTTGGGCCTTCGACTGGTTCGATCCGACCGTTCTCGCGGCTGACCGCGGTAGTTCCGCGATCGGCTTGCTCGGCAAGATGGGTGCGCTCGACTTTGCTGGCGGCACCGTGGTGCACATTGCCGCCGGTATGGCTGGCCTCGCCTGCTGTCTCGTGCTTCGCAAGCGCCACGGCTACCCGCAACAAGTTGCTCACCCGAATAGCATGGTGCTCACGCTGCTGGGAGCGGGCTTGCTGTGGTTCGGCTGGTTCGGCTTCAACGGCGGTAGCTCGCTGAACAGCACGGCCCTGTCCGTGTCGGCCTTCGCTGCCACTCAGGCGGCCGCGGCGGCGGCAGGGCTCGGCTGGGTGCTCGTCGAATGGCTGCACAAGGGCAAGCCCACGGCACTGGGTCTCGCCTCAGGCATCGTTGCTGGCCTTGTCGCCGTGACTCCTGCCAGCGGCTTCGTCTACATGTGGGGTGGCATCTTCATCGGTCTCGCTGCTGCCGTTATCTGCTACGGAGCCGTGAACCTGAAGGGCATTCTCGGCTACGACGACTCGCTCGATGCCTTCGGCGTCCACGGTGTCGGTGGCTTTGTCGGGGCCATCCTTACTGGCGTGTTCTGTTCCACCATGGTGAACTCGGCTGGCACCGACGGCTACTTCGCCTTCAATGCCCACCGCGATCGCTACGAGGAACTCAAGTCGGTTGATGGCAAGGACAGCAAGCCCATTGCAGATGCCAAGGCTGAAGTGGAGAAGGCCAAAGAAGCGGTTTCGGCCAAGGAAAAGGAACTCAATGTTGAAAGCCTGACCAAGGCCGTTGAGGCGGCTGAGGCGAAAGTGGCCGCCGCTGACGACGCTGGAAAGGCCGCTGCTGAGGAAGAGTTGACCAAGGCCAAGGAGGCACTCGCAGCGACGGAAGCAGACCTCAGCGAATCCCAGGCGATTCTGGCCGACAAGGAAGCCACGGTCGGGAAGATCGAGGCTGAACTCTCGTCGCTCACCGATCTAGTTGCCGCCCAGGACGACACCGAGAACGACGGCAAGAACAAGAAGACGGCCATGACGCAGGTGATGATCCAGATCAAGGCATCCGTCTTCTCCGTGGTGTTCGCCTTCGTGCTCAGTTTCGTGCTGGCCATCGCTGTGCAAGCCATGACGCTCGGCAACTTCTCGACCAGCGATGAGGACGAAGCACAAGGTTTGGACCGCACGGAGCACGGCGAAGTCGGCTTCGACTTCAGTGCGGCGACGGAAACCGTCACCGTCCTGGGATCCACACCTCGGGCCGCGGCAGCCCCACCCGTGATGAATGGCGGCCGCTTCGATCTGGAAGTGGGTGGCGCTTCGGCAGCCGAATTGATGCGGGCCTGGTCCGCGCTCTGTCAGCCCTCGGACAAGCCCGCGAACCCCGAGTTCCTGGCCGTTTATCCTTACCTCACAACCATTACAGGAACCAAGTTCCGCTTCCGCGGAGGTGATCCCACCAATCTGGCCAAGAACGTCACGGCTCTCTTCTCGAAGCAGATTGGGAAACCGGTCACCGTGAGCAAGGCTTGAAGCGAAGCGTGATCGAGTAGACAGCATGGATGCTGTTGCAGTTCGGGCGGCCCGCATGGAAGCGGGCCGCCTTTTTCATTTCAGCTTGTCATCCCGATCACTGGTTAAAATGTGACCGAATAGGCTCAGTATTTTATACCGTTCGTGCTTGCCACGGCAGGTTGTGCGGGAATGGCACCGGGTTGAGTTCCACCTGCAGGTGATGCAACAGGTGCGGCGGTTGCCGGAGCAACGACATCCGGCTGAGCGGCGGCCGTTGTCTGGATGTTCGCCTCGGCCGGGGTCGCCTCATCGGGTGGCAACTCGGCTCGACGTGCGGCTCGACCGATGGAGCCTAGGAACGCACCGATCAAGATCAGCGTGAGGCCGGTGAGCAACAGCCCCCAGAACCAGAAGCTCCCCTCTGCGGTGAGTGGGCTCCGCGCCAGTGTCGCTCGCCACACCAGCATCCACACATCGAGCAGTGCACCGCCCGTGATGAATCCGATCGAAAGCTTCGGCCCGAAAGCCGGTTGTGTCAGAAGTGGCATCGTTAGCTCCTGTCAGGAATCGTGTAGGTGAGTGCCTCGCTCACCGCATGAAAGCCTGAACCTGCACGAACGATGCCAATCACCCCTCGTCACGCCTGATGCACCTTGGTGACGAACTCGAGCACCGCAGCATTAAACGCGTCCGGATTCTCAAGGTTGCTGAGATGGCCCGCACTCGGGATTGCCACAACCTCGCTCCCCCACACCTTCGCGCCGATTGCCGACGCGGCCAGCGGCGGCGTGATGACATCGTGCTCTCCCACGAGCACAAGCGTAGTGGCCGAGATATTTTCCAGCCCTGGCGTCGCATCCGGGCGATCCCGAAGTGCCGCCAGCGCATTCACCACGGCTTCCGTGGACTGCCCGGCCGCGATCCGTCGCACTTCATCCACGACCTGAGGCCGGCTGGTGATCGTGTGCTCGCAGAGCAGCTTGGGCAGCAGTTGTTCGATGACTCCTTGCACTCCAGCTTCCCGGGTGAGGGCAATCGTCTTCTCACGACCCTCCCGCGCCTTTTCGTCGTCGGCCTCACTTTTCGTGTCCGCGAGGATCAGCCCGGCGAGCTGGTCCGGATGCCGACGGGCGAAGGCCATGGCCACATAACCCCCCATCGAAAGCCCGGCCACCACGACTCGACTGGTGATGCCGAGTTTCTTCAGTAAGGCTGCCACCTGATCGGCAGCCGAATCGACCGTGAACGGCGTCGGGCTGGAGCCGCCGAAGCCAGGCAAATCCAGCGCCAGCACGCGGGCCTTCGTGCTCAGGGGTCCGATTTGTGGTTGCCACATCTGTCGATCAAGCGGAAAGGCATGAAGCAACACGAGCACGGGGCCTTCGCTCGAATCGGTGTAGCTGAGGGTCTGTCCGTTGCCGAGATCGCAGGTTTTCATGGGATTAACTCGAGAGTGGGGATTTGTGGTAAAGAACGTGCCTCGCACATCCGCCTCTCAGCGGAAGCCAGGCCACCGCTGATGGATTGCACAACGCGTACCCAGTTCGAGTCGCAGATGCCCAGATTAAAGGCAGAGGAGAGCTAACGGGGCTCCTCTCGAGTCGCGTTCCCGGCAAGGAAATTAAAAATTTCCCAGAATTTTTTTGCTTCTGCGTTCAGGCGGCACTCGTAAGAAAGAACGAGTATTTCAGGTGTTCCAGGCCAGTTTGGAGAAGAATCCGAGGTGGAAAGGAACTATTTCTCATCAATAGCGTCCATTTTTTAATGGAAATACTCCAGGCCTTCCTGCTAACTTCTTAATCAGCACCGTGTGTGGTGCGCGTTCTGGAACTCGCACCAAAACGTCTAAGTGCTTTTGGCACAGATTTTGTTATCTCGTACGTCCGATTCGCATTGCATGTTTTAATACTCGCAATCCCTCCTCGCCGACGCGGTCGGCGGCTTTGTGTGTCTACGCCGAAATTTTACGCTGAGTTTCGATTCTGAGCGATTATTTTCCTGCCCTACCTCATTTGTCGTTCGGAGGTATTCGCCGTGCCCCGCCATTCTGTGACTGTACCGCCGGCTCGAAAGGGATTCACCCTGATCGAACTTCTGGTGGTGATTGCCATCATCGCAATCCTGATCGGATTGCTGCTGCCCGCCGTGCAAAAGGTGCGCGAAGCGGCTGCTCGCGCCAAATGTAGTAACAACCTCAAACAAATCGGCGTTGGCATTCATGCTCACGAGAGCACCTACGGATACCTGCCGCCTTCACGTGGTGACCTATTCGGACCTGGTACCTACGCCGCCACGACTTATGGGGGCTGGCTCTGCAAATTGCTCCCATTCATTGAACAGGACAACGTTTATCGACCGCTCTATCAGTGGTCTGCGGGTTACTTTGCGAACCATAACAAAGTGATCAATACCTTTCTGTGTCCATCGGAACCCCGGGGCTTGACAAACATTGCGGCTGGCAATGGAGCTGTTACCTGCTATGTCGGTGTCACGGGAAATGACACGACATTCGCGGCACAATACAACGGGCCCTCGAATGGTATCTTTGAAGTCTCGGACAATGGGAATCCGCGAAAAGTCACCTTCACAGGCATCACCGATGGAACCAGCAACACGCTGATGGTGGGCGAGCGGCCGCCGACAGGAGACCTTTACTGGGGATGGTGGGCCGTGAGTGATTACGATTGCTTGCTCTCCGTAAACCAACAATACGCTTATGACAGCGGGTGCACTTTCCCAGGACGGTTCCGAGCTGAACCGCTAGGCAACAGCGCGCCTTGTAACGGTGGAGCGAACCATTTCTGGAGTTTCCACCAGGGCGGCGGCAACTGGTTGATGGGCGATGGCTCCGTCCGATTCCTCGCCTACTCCTCGCAGACGGTGCTGCCAGCTGGCAGCCGAAACGTCGGTGAGATCCTGCCGAACGATTGACAAATGAGAGAGATGAATTTGACTTCGGGTGCTCCAGCCCGTGGAGTGCATTCGATGTTCGAAAGTGATATGTCGTCGTGCGTCTTGATTTCAGGGCCGGAATGATACTTGGAGGAGAAGTGATGCGTTCTGCGAACTGGGCTCATCGAAATTTCGTGATGCTATTTCGTGCCTCACTTCTATTTATCGCCTTGCTAGGCCTCATTGGCTGTGGAAAGAGCACAGGGAAAGTGACAGGCAAGGTGACGTACCAGAATAAACCCCTGGAGTTTGGGAGTGTTCAGCTGGAGACCTCCCGGGGCGCATTTGTGGGCCAAATCAGTTCCGATGGATCTTACACGGTCGAAGGAGTGCCAACCGGCACCGCCAAGGTGAGTATTACCTGTCAGGATCCGAAGTATGCTGCGTACATGAAACAACTCTCGGCATCCGCACGGGACAAGAGCATTCCGAAGCCGAAAGGAAGCCCCGAGGACTTCAACAAAATCCCCTCAAAATACGGCGATTTTTCAACGTCGGGCCTGACGATTGATGTCAAAGGCGGCAGCCAATCTCACGACATTAACCTGGAATAAAATTGGAATAATTTTGACGAGTGGGCGTACATGTGTACCCACTCGTCTTCGTTGATTGAATGAATAACAGATCAACGAAATTCAATCATGGGAAAATATATTCTTCTTTTTCTTCATAATGAGTTGGTCATCCCGCGTGAGGTGGCTATACTCGGTTAATATCAGTGTTTCATTTACTCGCAAGAAACACCTTGATGTATTTCTCTCGCCACGGCTCGCACCTGAGTGAGTGCCAACTGACGCAAAATAAACCTCTCTTCACTCGACAAGAACTTGGTTCGCCCTCCTGTAGCGATCTCCATCTCATCCATCTTTTCGTACGGAGGTTCATTGATGACTCGCACTCGTTTCCCGGTGGCCCGACGTGGCTTCACCCTCATCGAATTGCTCGTGGTGATTGCGATTATCGCGATCCTGATCGGATTGCTGCTGCCCGCCGTGCAAAAGGTTCGCGAAGCGGCCGCCCGGAGCTCCTGCACCAACAACCTCAAGCAGGTGGCCCTGGCGTCGCACAGCTATGAGTCCTCATTCGGCGCACTACCGCCCGGCATGACGGTCGACGGTTTCGGGCCCATTGCCATGCAACTCCCGTACATGGAGCAGGACAACACATACAGACTGTTGGTGCAGAACCCCACTGCGACGATGGTGAGCCAGTTGTATTTCCAGAATGGCACGAATCAGACCGTCATGCGCAATTCCGTCAAATCGTTGCTGTGCCCATCCGCGTTCGATGGTGCCTCCGCCGAGCGCTGCAACATCGGCATTTATTACGGGACCGTGGGCGTCGATTTCACCAATATCAACACATCGTGGTCAGGCACTCACCTGGCGTTCGGCCCTCCCACGTCTCAGCAACTCGGCAAGACCAATTACCTGGGTGTTGCCGGCGACTGGCGTTACGGAGATGGCTATCGCGGGGTCTTCTACTGGAAGCAGAAACTGGGCGTCGCACAGATCTCGGACGGCAGCAGCAACACACTGATGTTCGGCGAGGTTTCGGGTGGCAAGTTCGGGGCCACAACCTCAACTAACTATTACTCCTACTCCTGGGCCACCAACAGCCACTTCCTCGCCTTCGGTTTATCGTCTGGGCTCACAGACGATTTCTCCGGAGCAAAGTTTGGCAGTAATCACACGAATATCGTCAACTTCGCATTCGCTGACGGTTCGGTGCGTTCTCTGAAGAATCCCGATCAGTACAACGGCGCACTCTTCGGGGTCCTGGTGGCCATGGGTGGCAAGTCTGAAGGCCAGGTTGTGACCTTCGATTGAGAACGTCTGATGTGGCGTGTCAACTTGGCTGGATGCAACCTCTCGGGAACCATCCGAGAGGTTGCCGGATTGATCCGGTTTCCAATATCACTCGAACGAAATCAGGAGTATCGATGCTTTTTCGTCGAATTGTGGCGGCACTACTTCTCGCGGCTCTGGTCGTGCCATTCCTCGGCTGTGGCAGCGACTCGAAGAAAAAAGAGGAAGATAAGCAACCGAAACTGCAGGGCCCAGGTGATCCCAAGATCAAGGGACCGGCGACTCCCGGTGGCGGAGCTGGAAACGCAACTCTGCCTGGTTCGTGAATCGGTTCTCGGCAACGACGCTTAACGCACCGCTCCGCCGTTGACGCGGAGCGTTTGTCCAGTCTGAAAAGCGGCGGCAGGACTCGCCAGCCAGGCGGCGGCCGCCGCGACGTCCTCGGGCAAGCCCCATACTCCAAGTGGGGTTTCGCGACGTACACGCTCTTGCCACACCTCCGAGGCGGTTTCGCCCCAGGCCGTGCGAATCCAGCCCGGCGCGATACAGTTCACACGTACCTCCGGAGCCAGGCTCAGCGACAGGCTGCGGGTGAAGCACATCACGGCACCCTTCACGGCGGCGAAGAGTTCGCCGCTGTCGCCTTCCATGCCCGTCTCGGCCTGGTCCCACCCCGTGGTGAGAATCACGCCCCGGCCCCGCTCCTTCATGCGGGCACCCAGCCGGCGACTTAATCGCATCGTGGCCTTCAAATCCACCGCGAGCAGCGCATCGAGCTTCTGCTCGAACGACCACTTTGCCGCGTCGCCGGTGAGCGTGTCCGCCCCGGCGTTGCAGATGAGCACGTCGAGCCCGCCACTCGCTGCCCAGGCATCATCGGCGAACCGGTCGCAGGCGGCGGGGTCGGCGAGATCGGCACGCAAATGCCTGCTTACTCCTGGCGATTCCCTTCGGCCGTGCGTGAACACCACAGCACCGCGGCGTGCCAACTCTGTGGCGATCGCGAGGCCGATACCACTCGTGGAACCGGTGACCAGCGTACGCATGCCGTCCAGTGAATCATCCTTCGGACTCACGCGTTCGACCGGGCGAATGCCCTCGTGCGAGATACGCTCGGCCAGCTCCTGCACGCGCACGCCGAACACGGGATGCACGGCGTCCGCCGCGATCTCAACCAGCGGCACGAGCACGAAGGCCCGTTCATGCAAGCGCGGATGCGGCAGGACCAGGTCCGGAAGATTCACAAGGTGATCGTCATAGAGAAGCAGATCAAGGTCGAGTGTCCGCGGTGCGTTGTGACCGGTGCGGACACGGCCGAGTTGCCGTTCGATGTGGAGGAGGAGTTGTAACAGGTCGGATGGTGCACGCGCGGTCTCGATGGCCACAGCGGCATTGAGGTAGTCACCCGATTCGGGTGGGCAATCAAGCGGCGCGGTTTCGTAATAGGCTGAGACGGTAAGAACGAGAATACCCGGCTCCGCTCGCAATCGGCGCACAGCAGAGTCGAGATGGTTCTGACGCTGGCCGAGGTTCGAGCCAAGGCCGAGAAATGCACGTGCCATGGCATCTTCAAACGATGATGCGGAGCCCGCTAGCCGCGCTCCGCATCGCCGTCGTCATGGGGTCAAATCGTTACTTCTTGCCGCCCTTGGCTGCTGGAGCCACGGCCGCGTCGCCTTCAGCGGCTTCCTTCTTGGCCTTCTTCTTCAGCACGATCTTCTGCACGCGCGTCTTGGGGAGGCCAAAGGGGCTGCGGCCCTCGGGAAACACGCCGTTTTCCATCATCTTGGCGATGCGTTCCGTGCGGGTCAACACGCAGCGCGGACGGGTCATGCCACCCTTGCGCTTCAGGCTTTTATCAATGCTCATGGTCGATTTCGGGGTTCAAGAGTCGGGATTCGCGATACAGAAGAAGATAGTATGGTTCTGGCCGGGAAACGACAATGGCGAGCCATGATGCGAATTCAACCGTACCTTAATCCGAAAGCATACGCCCTGCGAGAACCACATGAAGATCACGCTCGATTATGGCCGGACAGGCCTGGATGTGACGCTGCCCGCCGAACGGTTTTTGGTGCCCCCGCTGGCGATTCGGCCGGCCGAGCCTCTGGCCGATGCCCCGGCCGCCATCGCCGAGGCCATCGCCAATCCTATCGGCACCGCCCCACTCTCGGAGCTGGCGAAAGGCAAACAATCGGCGTGCATCGTGGTGTGTGATATCACCCGGCCCGTGCCGAACAAACTGATCCTGCCCGTGCTCGTCCGCACACTCGAAGACGCCGGCGTGCCGCGTGCGAATATCACCATTCTGATTGCCACCGGCCTGCACCGCCCGAATGAAGGTGAAGAACTCATCGAACTGGTCGGCGAGTTCATCGCGAGCACGTATCGTTGTGTGAACCACTTTGGCAAGGACCGCGATTCGCACGAATACCTCGGCACCACGCCCAACGGCGTGCCCGCCTGGATCGATAAGCGATATCTTCAGGCGGAACTCAAGATCACCACCGGTCTGATCGAGCCGCATCTGATGGCGGGCTATAGCGGCGGCCGCAAGCTCATCTGCCCCGGCATCGCCGCTCTTGAAACGGTAAAAGTGTGGCACGGCCCGCGATTCCTGGAGCATCCGAAGGCCGATGCCGGCAGCGTCGAGGGGAACCCCGTTCACGACGAAAACACGCTCATCGCCAAAATGGCGGGCTGCGATTTCATCGTGAATGTGTGCATCGACGGCAAACGCAACGTGACCTGGGTCGGGGCGGGCGACATGATCGCGGCCTGGGAGGCCGGTGTGAAGTTCTGCCGAGAAACGGTGAAGGCCGGCGTGCCGCAACCCTGCGATGTCGTCGTCACCAGTTGCGCGGGCTACCCCCTTGACACCACGTGGTACCAGGCCGTGAAGGGGCTCACCGGGGCACTTCCTATCGTGAAGAAGGGGGGCACCATCGTGCTCGCGGCCAGCCTGACGGAAGGCCTCGGCAGCCCAGAATTCCAGGAGCAACTAACGGCATATGAGGAAAAAGGGCATTACGATCGGCCATCCGAAACCGAGACCTGTGAGATGGACGAATGGCAACTCGTAATGATGAAGAAGGTCGTGGCCCACTGCCGGGTGAAGGTGGTGACACAGGGCCTGCCTGCGGATGTGCTCAAGCGGTGCCGCGTGGAAGCCGCGAGCAGCGTGGAGGCCGCGGTCGCGGAATCGCTGCAAGAATACGGGCCCGATGCAACGCTCGCAGTGATTCCCAAGGGCCCGTATGTCTTGCCATATGTAATGGCGTGACCGCGTGGGAACGACATGGCAATCACGAGATCGATAACCCGAAGTGTAAACGCGGGCAAGCGTCGGCCTTCATTCACACTTCGGCTTCGTAGTGGCCTCGTGTGTTGCATGCACGTATCCATCATCACGGCATATCATCGTGCTTTCGCGGCCATTTCCTCGTTCATCCGTTTTCGCAGGGCGGCATCGATCAGGTTGCCGTGATGTCGGCCCGGGAAGAGTTCGATCACGGCATCGCTGCCGAGGGCGGCCTGTGATTGCTTCAGGAGGCGGGTGGCACCGTCGAGATAGAACGTGTCCTCATCGCCCATGAAGACATGGATTTTGCCGCGGAGTTTGGGGCCGAGCGTTTTCCAGTTGCGTTCGAGCAACAGCCGAATGTCGTATTTCTCCCACTGCTTCGCGACGAAGGGATCGAGGGCACCGGTCTGGCGGTCCCAGAGTTTCATCGGTTTGAAGTCGACGCCGCGCGGGCTGAAGACGGCTTCGAAGGAGCCAAGTTGCCCACCGCGACCCATGAACGCTTCCATGTCCGAAAAGGGTTGATAGTGCAGGGTGGGTTTGCCCATGGTTCGCGCCAGCGGCCGCCGGTTGCCCTCCGCATCCTTGAAGAGATTGGCATTCGCTTCGTAAATGTTCACTTTCTGGAAGTCGCGGAAATCGACCGGGTCCGGTGCGGTGGACCAGCAACCGGCGAAGGTGTCCGGGTATGCGACCTGCAACCACAGGCTGCTCCAGCCACCAGAGGAATGGCCCGTGGTGAAGCGGGTGCCGTTGCCGCGAAATGTCTTCTCGATGTGGGGAATGAGTTCACGGATCAGTGCCTGCCCCACGGGCCCGTTGTTCTCGGAATCGGCGAAGACATGGTGACCCAGCCGGCAATTCGCATCGAGCACAACCCAGATCATCTCCGTCCCGGCGACGTCCCACGCCTTGCGCTCGGCGGCGCGTTGTGCCGCGAAGTGATTGCCGCCGAAACCGGTGATTTCGTACACGACGGGGTACGATCGGCGTGGCTGCTCGGCGAACGACGGCGGCAACACCACACCGGCCCGCATCCGCACCGGCTTGCCATGGAATTTCGTGAGCAACGGGCTTGGTATGTCCACGAGCTTGACGTTGGGCGATTCCTTGAAAGCACGCTCCGGTTGAACCTGGTCCAGTTTCAGGGTGATGGTGCCGGCTGTTTTCGGATCGAGTTCAACCGCGACTTCCTTCGAAAAGATGTTGCCGGGGCTGGCGGCAAATGAGGCACCGCCCAGGTCGCGATCCATGATGGCGCGAACGTAGTATTGGCCCGGCGTGAGGTCGAACGGTTTGAGGTACTGCGATGCGGAGGCGTCGAGCACGATCGCTTCGCCGGGCTTCCAGTCAGTTACATCCTTGCACAGACCGGGCTCGGGCTTGAACCAGCTCATCGCTCCTTCAACGGGCGTGGGCTGCTTGCGAATGAGCACAAAGACGCGGCCCGTGAATGGCTCGTTCAGCGTGGCCTTGTCGAAGCTGAGCTTGAAGGCCAGCGGTTCGGCCGCGACCGCGGGACTGGCGAGTAGAAGGCAAGCGATGGCAAGACGCATGGTGAGGCCCGAAGGGAACAAATGTGTCACGTTATCCACGTATGACGATGCCCGCGTTGCCAAGCTCCAAGAAATTGTTCGATTGAAACTCGCGGACGATGTCCGCGATCAATGGCACCATGCGGATTTCCAGCTCACTGTTGCGAATGTTGCCTGTGGAGATCAATAACAATTTTGCAGGTCGTGATGTGAGCAAGTGAGAATCAACAAAATCACCATCCTTGGTAATCAAGATCCGCCCTTCGCGCTCCGCGATGTCATTCAATTGGAAATCGGTGGTGCGATTGCCGTCCGGCAAATCCAGCGTGTGAAGTGCATCGCATCCCGCGGCGACCAGCCAGGCGGCCATCCGCCGGGGAAGCTGAGCATCCACCAGGAACTTCACGGTGTCACCGCGTGCAAGCTCTTGCTGCGTGCGAGTCGGGCCGCATAGGCAAGCACCGCGAAGATGTCGTCCCGTTCGAGGTCTTCATAGTCGGCGAGAATCTCGTCGTGTGTCATACCCGAACTGAGCATGTCGAGAACGTTTTCCACCGGGTATCGCAGCCCCCGCACACACGGTTTGCCGTGGCAAATATCGGGATCGATGGTAATGCGTGTGTGCAGTGCGACCATGATGTTTCACCTTTCCCCGACCCATCGTATACGACGCGCGCTCCGCCTCGAAGACTTCGCGTCGGGGCTACGCATTCGATCAATGCCGGAAGAGGAACTCGCGGGTATTGATCAGCGCCCAGAGCACATCTTCCCAGGCCTTGCGTTTGTCCGCGGCCTTGGTGATGTGAGCCAGGGCCAGTTTCTTCTCGTCTTCGAATGGTGCGCGCGCGAGTGCGACGAAATAGAGTTCCGTGAGAATCTCGTCATCGCTCTTCTTGGCGGCGAGCAGAGGCCCGAGGCGGTTGTTCGGGTTCCGAATCTTCTCGTTGACCGTGGGCCCATTGATGAGTTGCAGGGCCTGGGCGAGGTTCCCATCGCTTTCGCGTTCGCACTCGCACGCCAGTTCGCGGGCCGGCTGGCCGAACGTCTTGAGGAACGGGTGGTTCACTTCGCCATCCGGCAACTGAATGGCCCGTGTGCCGGCTGGCAACCCCGCGTACTTCTCCGGCACAGCCGTCACATCGCAGATTGCATCGAGCAGTTGCTCCGCCGTCAGAAGCTTCGTCACCGCGTGTGAAAAATACTTGGTATCGTCGCGATTCGTGTCGTTCGGTAACGCGGAAAGCTGGTATGTCCGCGACTTCATGATCGTCTTCACCAGGTGCTTCATGTCGAACTTGTGCTCGGCGAAGTCCTTGGCGAGTGCGTCCAGGAGGTCATCGTTGCAGGCGGGGTTCGACTCGCGGAAGTCGTCGACGGGATCGACGATCCCCTTGCCGAGCAGGTGGAACCAGACGCGGTTGGCCACGGACTTCGAGAAGAACGGGTTCTCGCTGGCGGTGAGCCAGGCGGCCAGCGTCTCGCGGCGATCGGCATCGGGCTTCACATCCACATCGCCGATGCCGGGGTAACGCGGCTTCATCGTCTTCTGTGTCCGCGGCTGCGTGATCTCGCCGTTGCGAGCGAGGAAGATAATCTCCGCAGCAGGTGCCTTCGCTGCGGGCTTGCTGCCCACGTACTCTTCGGGCTTCGTCTTCACACGGGCGAACCAGGCGGCCATGCCATAGTAATCGTCCTGCGTCCACTTCTCGAACGGATGGTTGTGGCACTTCGCGCACTGCATGCGGACACCGAGGAAGAGCTGGGCCGTGGTCTCGGCAAGGCTCTGCGGGTCCTTGGCAATGCGGTAGTAGTTGGCGGGCGGGTTGTTGTACGTGTTGCCGCTGGAAGTAATCAACTCACGCACCACTTCGTCCATTGGCGTGTTGCTGAGAAAGTGCCCGCGCAACCAGGCCTGGAAGCCGTATGAACCCTTGGTCTGGATGCTCTTGCGGCTCGAACGCAGCACATCGGCCCACTTGAGTGCCCAGAAGTCTGCGAATTCGGGCATCTCCACGAGCCGGTCGATCAGCTTGTCGCGCTTGGCACTGTCCTTGTCCGCGAGGAATGCCTTGGCTTCCTCCGCAGTCGGCATGCGGCCAATGCAATCGAGGAAGGCGCGTCGCACAAACTCGTCGTCCGCACACAACTCCGATGGGGCGATGCTCATCTGCTTCAACTTGGCAAAGGTGTGCTTGTCGACGTAGTTGGTCTCCGGCGGATTGGGCCAGACGAAGCCTTCGCGCGGTTCAAGATAGGTGATGCGAACGGCCACCATCTCTTCGAGGTAGCGGCACAGGATGGCGACTTCGCCGCTGCGTTTGAATTCGACCAGACCATTCGCATTCACATCGGCCACGGAGGGATCGGAACTGCTGAAGTTCGTCAGCCGGGTCATGTCCGAGGTCTTGCCATCGGCGAAGGTGGCGACGACGGCGATCTGCTGCCAGCGTGAAGGGGCCTTCAGGATCCGGGCTCCGGGTTGCACCTCCACACTCTTCACGGCCGGCAAGTTCGCCGCATCGTCGCGTAGCCCCTCCGCAAGCCAGGTGTGAATCATCTCGCCGGGCAAGCTGCTGGCCGCGAAACGCTGGCCGCCCTCGTGCGGCACCGCTCCCACACCCTTCAACAGCATCAAGCTCGACTCCGGAACGTGCTTGTCCGTGCGTCGGCCAAACTGGTCGCGTGTCAGTTGAAGGTAATCCGCGGCCGGGTCGAAGCCGCGCAACGAGAGCTTGAATCCGTTCTTGCCGCTCGGCGTGCCATGGCAGGCTCCCATGTTGCAACCACCGACATTCAGGGCAGCCACGACATCGCGGCGAAAGCTCACGGGTGTGGCCGTTTCCATTCCCACCACGGTGATGGGCACACGGAGTTCCTTGCCGCCAGCCGTGACGATCAGGCTGGCGGAGCCATTCTTCTTGGGTCGAAGGAAGAGCCCTTCCTGCAACTCGGCAATGTCTGCGGGCTCGATGCGGGCATTCGTGATGGCCGTGAGATCGCGGGATGTGTCATCAGCGTACTTCCCCGTGACGATCACCTGCCGGGCATCGCGAATCCCGGTGAGTGTGACCGCGGCGGGAAAGGCTACCAGTGCAGTCGGCTGCCCGGCGATGTCGTTTCGCTCCTTCTCCTCGACTGGGGGTGAGGCGAACAGGGGGCTGGCCGAAAGGAGTATTGCGAACACGATCGCAGCGGCAAAACGATTCATGGAGAAACCCTCGCGAGTGCTGGCAGGTCGTGGCGAGCCGGAGATGAGAATCCCCGGTCTGTTGCGGCGGGAACGAACAACGAACAGGTTAGAATTAAGTTTACTCGATTTCCATTCACTACGGCAGTGAAAACATAGCTCAATTCAGGGAATCCGTTTCACGTGCGGCGATGGCCGTTACACCACGATCCGTTTCCACTGGCCGCTCCTGAAACGCCAGGCGTAAATGAAACCGCGAACCCAGATATCCGCGACCATCGCCAGCCAGGCTCCGACGAGCCCCAACCCGTTTCCCGTGAGGATGTAGGCAAGCGGAATCCGGACTCCCAGGAATCCGAACCAGCTAATGAGGACGGGGACACGCGTGTCGCCAGCACCGCGAAGCGCAGCCGTGAAGACGATGGCACTGGCCAGAGCCGGCATGGCAAACGCGATGATCCGCAGGGCGGGCACACCAGCTTCGATCACGGGTTCCAGGTGCGGCTCATGGCAGAACAGGCGGAACATGGGTCGAGCTAGCACGAAAAAGAGGACACCCATGAATGTCATCACGACACACGCGAGCAGGAACGCGGTGCGAACCGCTCGTGCTGCGCGCTCTGGCTGGCCGGCCCCGAGGTTTTGGCCAATCAGCGACATGGCTGCCGTGCCGAAGGCTCCACCGGCCAGGTAGCCGAGCGCTTCCCAACGCAGGGTGATACCATGCGCCGCCGCTGCCACATCTCCGAGCCGATTCACCAGGCTCAGGAACCACAACTGGCATGCGGCCACGGAAAGACTGTCGATTCCAGCCGGAATGCTGACACGCAACAGCCGCTGAATCAGAGGTCGATTCGGCGCCAGGTTCACCAGTCGCAGCTTCAACCCGGACTGACCGCGTGCCAGTAAAAGCAGCAGGATCACGCAACCGATCACATGACTCAGGCCGGTGCCCAGTGCAATACCCACAAACCCCAGCGCCGGGATGGGGCCGAACCCGAATCCGAGGGTCCATGCCAGCGGAACGTTCAGGATTGCCACGCAGCCGAGCACCTTCAAGCCCGTTCGCGTGTCGCCGGCACCGGCCAGACAAGCTGCACAGGCCGACTCGGTCACCTGGAAAACCAGCAACGCTGCGAGCGGCGTGAGAAACGCGACACAATCATCCGCCATTTGACCCGTCAGTTGGAGGCTCGCGATCAAAGTGGGCAAGCCAAGCAATCCCAGGGCGGAGCCCAGCAATCCAAACGTCACGGCCAACAAGATGGACTGGCCCGTGGCATGGTTCGCGCGTTCGCTATCGCGAGCACCCACGAACCGAGACACGAGTGCGGTGCTGCCGACGCTGACGAGAATCGTGTAGCTGGAGACGAACCAGTACAGGTAGCCTGCGGTGGTCAGTGCGGCGAGGAATGCCTCTCGGCGTGCAGCATCGGGAACGATGATATGATCGGCGAGAATTTGGTCGGACCACTGGACGATCAGGTGCAAGTATTGCTGGGCGAGCGCCGGCAAGGCCAGGGTCAGCACCTGACGCACGACGGTCGCCGTGCTGGGCGAGGAACTGTTCGAGTCATCCATCAGGACATGATAGGACCAGCCACCGGCCTTGCATTACTGCGGCACAGCCTCGGATTCGGTGGGCGATGCCACTTTTCGCGGGAGGGGTTTCTTCTTCAGTTTGAACTTGGCCGTGTCATCACCCCGGCGAATGACGAAGCGATACAGCCCGGCCAGTGTGAGCGTGGCGAGCACACTGGGATCGCCCTCGCTGGGACTGCAGATCTCGGGGCGGAACTTGTACACCACGCGGCGACCGTCCTTCTCATCGTCGAGGAGTCCCGCCTGACGCAAGACGCCCAGGTGATGGGACATGTTAACCATGGGCACGCCGAGCATCTCGGAGAGCATGCCCACATGATGTGGACCATGGGCAAGTCGGTACAAGATCAGCATCCGGGTGGGTTCGCCGATCGCGGCAAGCATGCCGGCCACTCGCTTGGCGTCCTGGAATTCGATCATGGGAAGGCTCGCTCGATCGGGTCGAGTGTCACGTAGGGAAAGTTAGACTCCTACGTGCCAAGTTATAACAACGCCCGTGGCAACGTGCCAAGAAAATCGAGAATCATTGTTTTATCGTAACCGTGGTCGCGAATCTGACCGGAAAGGCCAATCCAGGGAAGCCGGATGAAGTGGGCTACTGACGTGAGATGTCGTGGGTTCATGCATCAATTCTTGAGACCGAAGAGCCGGCGGCGGGATTCGCACCCGCATGGGCCGAGGTACGAACTCGGTGCCTTTCTGAGATCGCGCCACACCGGCAACGCAACAGCACCGCCGACTCACCGGCGGGTTAGCTCACTCGAACCGAGCAGGAGGTCAAGGATTCGAACCCTGTGGCGGCGGGGCCGCGCGGTTTTGGAAACCGCTTGCTCTCCCAGGAGCAACCTCCTGTCTGAACACTGCCTCAGGCGGCTTGGGGGGAGTTGAACCCCGCTCCTCGGCTTTCACAGAGCCGCGTGCGATCCGTTACACCACATGCCGCATCGATACCGCCCAGCAGGCGGGAGTGATCTCGGGTGGACTCGAACCACCGTTCCCCTCCACGTCAGGGAGGTGCCTTCGCCGCTGGGCCACGAGACCATGAACCTGAACTCATTTCGCACGCACACCAGTACCCCGGCCAGGATTCGAACCCGGAACGCCACGTTCGAAGCGTGGAATGATCTCCGTTTCACCACCAGGGCATCTCAGACACATCACCAGCGGAAGGAGAGGGGGTCGAACCCTCAAACCCTTGCGGGCCCGGTTTAGCAGACCGGCGCGATACCAGTTCCGCACATCCTTCCGAATAATGGAGTCGCGGGGGGTCGAACCCCGACGCCGTGTTTGCAAGACACAGCTCCAGCCCGCTGGCGTCCCCGTTCCCGAAAAGTGACCGAGGTGGGAGTCGAACCCACACGAAGCAAGCCCTCAACCTGCCGGCTCTACCAGTTGGCCTACTCGGTCAACGATTCTCACCACGCTTTCACTGCGGTGATGCGAACAGTTGCAGACCTGGGAGTCGAACCCAGCATCCAGGCTTATGAGACCCGGTCGGACGCCGATCCGTCTGCAAATCGAAAACAAGTGGTGACGGTGGGATTCGAACCCACACATTCTCCGGTCTGAGCGGAGCGACTCCTACCGTTGGTCTACATCACCCTCGTCCAGTGCGGAGCACGGAATTCATAACACTCAATACTAAATACTCACCACTATCAAGGAATAGCACGGGTGGGATTCGAACCCACAATCACCAAGGTTTGAGCTTGGCCGCCGATGCCAGTTTGCGTACCGTGCCATCTCCTATTTCACATCACCAGCGCCCTTGGCGGGATTTGAACCCGCGACCTCCGCCGTGACAGAGCGGCGAGCACTCCAGGCTGCTCCACAAGGGCCAATATCAATTCAGAATGAGTAATTCTTGGATCACTCCTTCGCAACTCAGAGCACCTGGCGGGGGTCGAACCCGCGCTGCCGCCGTGGCAAAGCGACGTGCTGCCATTAACACCACAGGTGCATCGTCAACAGATACTCCGCTTTTCGAGAGTACCTCGCCGGGGGCTCGAACCCCGACATGGCCGGTTAAGAGCCGGCTGCTGTGCCGCTACAGCTTGCGAGGTAGTACTTTGTCACTCACTCTCCTCAGATGACGCATAACGGGCCAACCAGCGGAGGAATTCAATATCCCAAGAAAATTTGATTACACCCAATGGGTCGTAGGGGAGTCGAACCCCTGCCTCCGGATTGAAAGTCCAGTATCCTTTCCTGTTAGAAGAACGACCCGTAAACGGAGCCGGCCGGAGGTTCTGGGAACCCCCGGCCGGTGCGTGTGCCAATTTGGCCCGCCGGGGGTTAATCACTGCCCTCATCATCGCGCAGACTCTTCGCACTGCCTTCGGCGGCATTCCATAAGCGGAGGCCGGCGACCATCAGGCGAAGTTCCAGATTCGTATGCAGCGTATTCATAATGATGGAAGGTGTTAGAATCCGCATTGTGTTGGTTCGGTTAGCCGCGGCTGGTAGTCGCCATTCGCGGGGTACACACTATAGATGCACGCGATGAATAATGGTTCGCCGAGATCCCGAAATTATTTGAGAAATTTTCCATGTTGATCGATCCTGCCAACCTCGAACGTGGGATGCGGCACGCGCTTGCGCTGTCGGAACGCGGCCGTGGCTTCGTGGAACCGAATCCCCTGGTGGGTGCCGTCGTGCTCGATGTCGCGGGGCAACGCGTCGGCGAGGGATGGCACCAGAAATTCGGCGAAGCTCATGCGGAGGTGAATGCCTTCGTCATGGCAGGTGATCGTGCCCGCGGCGGAACGCTCCTGGTCACGCTCGAACCTTGCTGCCACTGGGGCCAGACACCGCCCTGTACGGATGCTGTGTTGCGATCTGGCGTCGCGCGTGTGTATGCGGCGATGGCCGATCCCTTTCCCAAGGTGGCTGGCGGCGGACTCACGACCCTGCGTGAGGCCGGGCTCGAAGTGCAGGTCGGGCTCTGCGAAGCCGAGTCGCAAAAGCTAAATGCCCCGTACTTGAAACTGCTGCGAACGGGCCGGCCCTGGGTTCACGCCAAGTGGGCGATGACGCTCGATGGCAAGATCGCCACGCACACGGGCGACTCAAGATGGATCAGCGGCGAGGAGTCGCGACAAGCCGTCCACGCACTCCGGGGCCGGGTCGATGCGGTGATCGTGGGACGGGGGACGGTGTGGGCCGATGACCCGCTCCTCACGGCTCGACCGCCAGGTGCTCGCACGGCTGCACGTGTGGTCCTCAGCGCGAGCGGAGAGTTACCCGAAAGCTGCCAGCTTCGCACCACGGCCCGCGATGCTCCCGTGATCGTTTTTACCCTGAGGGGAAACGAGCCGAAGCTTTCGGGCTGGGCCTCGGCTGGTTGCGAGGTGCTCGGCCTTGTTTCGCATGACAGCAGACTGTCAGTGGATGCCGTGCTCGCGGAACTGGGTCGGCGACGCATGACTCATGTGCTCGTAGAAGGCGGTGCCGGTGTGCTCGGTGCGTTCTTCGATGCCCGTGCCGTGGATGAATATCACGTCTTCGTGGCTCCCAAAATCGTGGGTAGCGACAGGTCGCTGTCACCGGTCGGCGGCCTCGGCGTGGCCTGCATCCGCGACGCGCTCAAGCTCGTCGAGTTCAGAGCGGTCGCCAGTGGTGATGACGTTTATTTGCACGGTTTTGCAGCAAATGATTGATCTTCACACTTCACGCTGTTAGACCATGGGGGAATCCGTGCCTCACTCGACCCGCTCACACAGGAGTCTCCGCCATGCTCTCCCGACGTGCTCCCTTCCTGGTCGTGCTGCTGTTGCTGCTCGTGGCGCTGGCTCCGGCCCAAAGCCCGAATCGGCTGCCGGCGATCAAGCCTGCCCTGCAGAAGTTCGTGGACAGCGGCGATCTGGCCGGCGCGGTCACGCTCGTCGGCCGCAAGGATGGCGTAATCCATCTGGAAGCCGTCGGCTCGCGCGATCTCGAAGCAAAGGATGCCATGAAGCCCGATACGCTGTTCCGCATCGCCTCGATGACGAAACCGGTAACGGCGATCGGCATCATGATTCTGGTCGATGAGAGGAAGCTCAGCCCCGACGATGATGTGGCCAAGCACCTGCCGGAATTCGCCAACCAGATGCTTGTTGCCGAGAAGGGAGCCGCGCCGGTGAAGCCCTCGCGACCCATCAAGGTGCGCGACCTGCTGACGCACACGTCGGGGTTGCCTGGCGGATATCCCGGCGAGATGGCCAGCGTCTATGCGAAGCGCGATTTCATGCTCGCCGAGACCACCGCGGCAATTGCGAAACAACCCTTGCAGTTCGAACCGGGAACCAAATGGGCGTACTGCAACGCAGGCATCGACACGCTGGGCCGCATCATCGAAGTGCTTTCCGGCGAATCGTACGAAGGGTTCCTGCAGAAGCGCATTTTCACGCCGCTCGGCATGACCGACACCGCTTTCTATCCGAACACTGAACAGATCAAGCGGCTCGCCGTCACCTATGGCAAAGGCAAGGACGGCAAACTCACCGTCTCTCCGAATTCACTCATCGGTTCGCCCGAGAAGCCGAAGCACCCCATCCCAGCCGGCGGGCTCGTTTCCAGCGCCGCGGACATGGCCAAACTCTACCGCATGATGCTCCATCGTGGTGAACTCGATGGTAAACGCATTCTAAGCGCGAAGAGTGTTGCCGAGATGACCCGCGTGCAAACCGGCGAGATCAAGACGGGCTTCGTCGATGGCATGGGCTTCGGCTATGGCTGGGCTGTGGTGCGTGAACCCAAGGGCGTCACCGCGATGCTCTCGCCGGGCACCTTTGGCCACGGCGGGGCATTCGGAACGCAGGGCTGGATCGACCCCAAGCGAGACCTGTTTTGCGTGCTGATGATTCAGCGAACCGGCTTGCAAAATGGGGATGCGTCGCCGATGAGGCAGACGCTGCAAGAACTGGCCTGGAAGCGTGAGAAGTAATCATTGGTGATGCCGTGCCCCGGCGAGTTTGCCGGGGCGTGTGTTGAACATTTCTCACTTCTTGAAGACGCTGTCGTCGAGTTTCTCCAGGTATTCGATCTCGATCACTTCCACTTCCACATAGGGTTTGCCGTCGTGCTTCAGTGCAACGTGTTTGGGAAGAGGAATGCCGTCAGCGTTCTTCTTGTATTCGAGCACGATGCGTTCTTCGGTGATTTCGTTGCCGGTCATCGGCTCGTTCGTGCGATGTTCGAGCTTGGCTAGCAAGTGTGTTATTTTGTCGAAGTACAGATTCACATCTTTGTGCCCCTTGTGTGTGACGCGGACGCCGATGGTGGCTTTGCCATCCACTTTCTCCTCACCAACAAGGGAGAGTTCGAACGCCTTGTCCTCGATGAGCGGGGCGAGTCGGCCAATCGTGAGCAAGTACTGTGCGTCTTTCAACCCCACTTTCACAGCATCGGGAATTTCCGTGGCCTTGCCGTTGGTTTCGAGTAAGAACTTGTCTCCATTCACAATGGTGACGATGGCAATGGGCTGCCCCATCACGGTCAGGTTCACCTCCTCCTTGAACTTGTCCGGTGCCATGGTGGCCACCGACTGCTCGAATTCCACCTCCCCGATGCCAGGGATCGTGACCTTACCCTTATTGCGGCCCTGGGATGCCTTGTACTTATTCAGGTACTCGGTGCCACCGTGAGCCTTGATGGCCTTGGTGACGATCTCGCGGGCTTCCTTGTCGTTCGCCTGCAGTGGGTGTGTGGCGGCAATGAATGCCGCAAGTGTCAGGAATGCAACGATTGCGCGCATGCGGTGGCTCCTCTACGGAAGGCAATGTGAATAAGACGCCGACCACAGCCGGTCATCTCTTGTAGTTCGCTGGTGAAGCCGAGATCTTGATGGCATTTTCGAGCCATGCATCCGTCACGATCGGCATTCTTCGGCCCATTTCACCATCCACGTCAAACTACCAATCACAAGAGCACTCGCCTAAGATGGGGTATTCAGGCAAGCTATACATTCCTTCGCGACTTTCTCCCCCGTCGCCTTCTTACTGAGAGCCGCACCGTGAACCGCATCCTGTACCGGGCCGTCCCGCTCATGGGCCTGCTCGCCTTCCTGTTAGCCGTTCCTTCCCAATCCTTCTCGGCACCGCCCAGCACCTTGCTGGTGAATGTGCTCGTCTACGACGAACCGCTTTCCGTGGCCCCGGCACCACGGCTTGTGCAGAGTGAGCGTGAGAAGAAGATCGCCGAGCTTCAGGCGAAGATTGCGGAGTTGCAGAAGCAAGTCGAAGAATTGAAGCAAGCCCCGGGCACGTCGAGCACAGTGCCGGGCACGATTCCCGCGGCTTACACCGAGAAGATGAACTGGCGGCCGATTGGCCCCGCGAACATGGGTGGCCGCGTGACCGCCATCGCCGTGCATCCCACGGACGCCACCACGTACTACATCGCCACGGCCACGGGCGGCCTCCTCAAAACCGCCAACAATGGCACCACGTTCACGCATCTGTTTGACAAGCAGACCTCTGTTTCCATCGGTGATGTCGCGATTGCGCCGAGTCAGCCCGAGACCATCTGGGTCGGCACCGGCGAGGCGAACCCACGCAACTCCGTTTCCCGCGGCGACGGCGTTTATAAGAGCCTCGATGGCGGCAAGACCTGGACCAACATGGGGCTTGCCGAGTCCTTCCAGATCGGCAGGATCGCGATTCACCCCAAAAACCCGGACATCGTGTACGTCGCTGCCCTGGGTCGCCTCTATGGACCGAATTCGGAGCGAGGCATTTTCAAAACCGAGGACGGCGGCAAGACCTGGGCAAAGGTGCTGTACATCGACGACAAGCACGGAGCCATCGATCTCAAGATGGACCCGATGGACCCCAACACGCTCCTGGCCGCGATGTGGGAACGCAAGCGTGATGGCTTCGATGGCTTCTTCGGCAAGTCCACCGACTGGCCCACCACGGATCAGTACGGCCCGGAAATCATGTACAGCACAGCCGGCGGCATCTACAAGACCACGGACGCCGGCAAGAACTGGAAGAAGCTGAATGATGCCAAAAAGGACACCGGCCTGCCGACCGCGAAGACGGGACGCATTGGCCTCGATTACTCCGCGAAGACGAAAGGCCTCGTCTATGCCATCATCGACACCGAGAAGGTCGGCATGGGTAAGCCCGTTGTCACGGTGCTCGTGGGCTTGAACGTCGAAGAAGAGAAGGGCGGACTCAGGGTCGGCGTCGTTTCAGATGAAGGTGCCGCGGCGAAAGCGGGCATCAAAGCCGGCGACTTGCTGCTCGACTTCGATGGCACGAAGATGGATACATACGACAATTTCCAGGCGTTTCTCGCCACCAAGAAGCCGGACGATGTGGTGAAGGTGAAACTGCTTCGCGACAAAAAGGAACTCACAGTCGAGGTGAAGCTCGCTGCGAAGCCTGGAGTCGCCCCGCCACCGCTGCTCGGCATCCAGATCGATAACGAAGCCGCTTCCGGTGGAATCGGCGTTGCTGCAGTCGTCCCCAAGGGCCCGGCGGAAGCGGCTGGCCTCAAGGCCGGCGACCTCATCACGTCGATCGCGGGCAAGAAGGTCGCAGGTCGCGAGCAATTCGATGAGGTGATGACGAAGGTCAAGGCTGGCGAGAAGGTTAAAGTCACCTTCACACGCGGCACCGAGAAGAACGAAGTCGAACTCGTTCCGATTGCCAACAAGCAGCGTGCTGCCCCGCCTTCGGGCCGGCCGCATCTCCGTGATCGCACGGTGGGCGGGCAGAGCGAGAACGTCCAGGGTTCCCAGGGGAAGGACGGCTTCCAGACCGGCGGCGTGTACATGTCCAAGGACGGCGGCGAGAAATGGGAACGCGTCAACAGCCTCAACCCACGCCCCTTCTATTTCAGCAGCATCCGTGTCGACCCCACGGACGATAACACCATCTACGTCCTCGGGGATGTGCCTACACCCATTTATAAAAGCGTCGACGGCGGCAAAAAGTTCGCCACGCTCAGCAGTGCCCGCGGTGTGCACCCCGATGCCCACGCCCTCTGGATTGATCCTCGCGATGGCCGACACATGATCCTCGGTTGCGATGGCGGCTTCTACGCTACCTACGACCGCGGCAACGCCTGGGATCACCTCAACGTGCTCGCACTCGGCCAGTTCTATCATGTCGCCGTCGACAACCGCAAACCCTATCGCGTCTATGGCGGCCTTCAGGACAACGGTAGCTGGGGCGGCCCCTCACACGTGCTGCGTGGCAGCGGCCCCGTCAACGATGACTGGCTCTTCATCCGGGGCGGCGATGGCTTCGTCTGTCGCGTTGACCCCACCGACCCGGATCTCGTTTATTCAGAAAGCCAGGGTGGTGCCATCGGCCGCAAGAACTTGCGCACCGGCGAGCAAGGTTTCATCCGCCCGCAACCGGTCAAGAAGGACGAACCGCTCCGCTTCAACTGGAACACACCCTTCATCCTATCGAACCACAATTCGAGCATCTTTTATGAGGGTGCCCAGTACGTGTTCCGTTCCGTGAAGAAGGGTGCCGATCTGAAGGTGATCTCACCGGACCTCACGCGCACGAAGGCGGGCTGCATGTCCGCACTCGCCGAGAGCCCTCTGAACGCGGATCAACTCTGGGCCGGCACCGATGATGGCAACCTCTGGATCACACGCGACGGCGGTCTGAAGTGGACGAACCTGTTGGACAATCTGAAGGCGGCTGGGCTGGCCGGACCTCGCTGCGTGGCCAGCATCGAGCCGAGTCGCGAGAAGGAAGGCCGCTGCTATGTCTGCCTCGATGGCCACCGTTCGGATGATGACAAGCCCTATCTCTTCGTGTCTGAAGACTTCGGCCAAACCTGGAAGAACATCAGCGCGAACCTCCCCTCCACCAGCTGGACACGCGTGCTCCGCGAGGACTACGTGAACCCAGAACTGCTTTACTGCGGCACCGAATTCGGCATTTGGGCCTCCGTGAACCGGGGTGCCAGCTGGACGAAGTTGAACGGCAACCTGCCCACGGTCCCCGTCCACGAAGTGGCCCAGCCCACCACCGCCAGTGAAATCGTTATTGCCACGCACGGTCGCAGTGTGTGGGTGCTCGATGTGGCCAGCCTGCGGCAAATGAACGCGAAGGCGCTGAGTGAACCGGTCACGCTCTTCGCCCCGGCTCCGGCGACGCGCTGGAAAATCGAGAGCGGCCGAGAGTCGCCGTATTCCGTGGACACCCGCAAGTTCTATGGCAAGAACCCCGAATGGGGTGCCGGCATCGATTATGTGTTGAACGCACCCGCCAAGGCGCTGACACTCAAGGTGCTGGACGCCTCGGGCAAGGCCGTTTGGAGCACCGATCGTGCACCGAAGACGCCCGGCTTCCATCGCCAGAACTGGGGTCTCACTCAATCCGGCAGCAATCGCCGCGGCGGTGTCGTGCCGGCCGGCGAGTATCGGGTGCTGCTTACCGTGGATGGCAAGGAGTACGCGGAAAAAGTGGTCGTCGAGAACGATCCCGCCGCGGATCCGAAAGCCATCATCGTCCCCGGCGGCGAGGCCCGCAGCTACCTCGAGAACGAAGGCGAGGAGGAATTCGAACGCAAACACGAAGAGGAGGAAATGGTAAAAGATCGATACGAAGACCGTTGACCGGAATTGATTCCAACACCGTGCGACCCCAGCCAGGAATCATGTGCACTTTTCGGAATCACTTCCACATCGTGGAACGAGGCTGAAGGCAAAGAGTTTACGGCGAGCGGTGCCCGTGAGGGCACCGTCAATCATCTGACGCCAACTGTTCGATGCTTCAGACATCTGGCAGTTGCGCGAAGAAACGCACCGTGAAGCTCGAGGCCAGTCTCGACGTTACAAATAAACCGATAGTCAAGCTGATCACCCGACAATCGCCCCATCACGCTGCAGGTCTTTTCGAGTCAGGTGATGGCTCGGCGTCTCTGGTAGTGATTCAACCGGGATGGCCGCGCTCCACCGAGACAGCCAGTTGGAAATGGAGGTTCCGGATTCCCCCCAATTTCCAGGCCAGCCGGGCGAATTCACTTCGCACGGCTATTTCGGTTGCCAGTTCTTGACGCGGTTGACCACAATAGCTGCACCATTCATTTTCGGAGGCACTGCCATGGGGCTGCGCGACTGGGTGTCCGGTCAGTTCATCGACATCATCGAGTGGACCGAGCCGAGCCAGAACGAAATCCTGTCGTATCGCTTCACGCGTCACAAGAACGAGATCAAGAACGGGGCGAAGCTCATCGTCCGCGAGGGGCAAGCGGCCGTCTTCGTGCGTGAAGGACAACTCGCTGACGTGAAGCCCCCGGGCATGTACACGCTCGATACCAAGAACATGCCGATCCTTTCCACCATCCTCGGCTGGAAGTACGGCTTCGAATCGCCTTTCAAGTGCGAAGTCTATTTCGTCAGCACGCGGCAATGGACAGACCAGAAATGGGGCACGCAGAACCCCGTCATGGTCCGCGATCCGGAGTTCGGCCCTGTGCGATTGCGGGCCTTCGGCTCCTATGCCTTCAAGGTCACCGACCCCGGCACGTTTCTCAAAGAACTCGTTGCCACCGATCCGAGCTTTGAGGCGTTCGAGATCAGTGCCCAGTTCCGCAACACCATTGTGTCGCGTTTTGTGGATGCCCTTGGCACCGCCAAGATTCCGATGCTGGATCTGGCGGGGAACTACGAGAAGGTGAGCCAAGTTGCGCTCGAGAAGATCTCACCTGAGCTGGCGAAGATGGGCATCTCACTGACGCAGTTCTTTGTGGAGAACGTGTCATTGCCGCCGGAGGTGGAAGCGGCTCTGGACAAGCGTTCGCAGATGAGCGTGCTCGGCAATCTCGATCAGTATTCGAAGTTTCAGGCGGCCGAGGCGATGCGCGATGCGGCCAACAACCCTGGTGGGTTGGGTGGCATTGGTGCGGGGCTCGGGGCAGGCGTGGCCATCGGCCATCAGATGGGGGGTGCATTCTCCGGAATGGCCGGCACGCCCGGCATGGTGGTGCCCGCGAACACGCAGCCGCCCGTGACGACCACGACCTCTGGCCCGCCGCCGTTGCCGACGGGTGAGGCATTCCACGCCGCGATCAATGGTGCCTCTGCGGGTCCGTTCGATATGGCGGCGATGGCGGCGAATGTGCGAGAAGGAAAAATCACCCGTTCGACGCTGGTGTGGAAGGCCGGGATGCCGGCCTGGGTCGCCGCGGATACGGTGTCGGAGTTGCAGGGCCTCTTTGCGAACGTGCCGCCACCCTTGCCACAGTGATGTGAATTTCGCCCGCTGCTGATGGCGGGTTCCTCGATGCCTTCCCCTTACCAGTTCACCACACACCCATGCCTGATTCGCCGGAATCGAAGGAGCCTTCACTCACGAAGGCTCCGCCTGCAGGGAAGCTCTTCCCGTGTGAGTCATGTGGCGCGAAGGTGGAATTCGATCCGCGTTCCCGGGCATTAAAATGCCCGTACTGTGGGCACACCACGAAACTCGCCGAACCTGGAGCCGATGAGGCCGTGGTCGAGCGCGGCTTCCGCGAATATCTGGACAAGCTCGAACACGACGGCGGTTCCACCATCGCGGGCCGCTCCTCACAGGTGCGCTGCACGGGTTGCGGAGCCATCGTGTTGCTCGAAGATCGCATCGTCACCGAGAAGTGCCCGTTCTGCGGTACACACCTGGAGAACAAGCCTGAATCGGCCGCGGTGATGATCCCGCCCGAATCGCTCGTTCCCTTCAAGCACGATCTTCGCGCCGCCCGCGATGCCTTCACAAAGTGGATCGCAGGACTCTGGTTCGCACCCACCGAACTCAAGCAACTCGCCAACCTCGGTCAACTCTCGGGAGTCTATGTGCCGTACTGGACGTACGACTCCATGACGTACACGAGCTACAGCGGCCAGCGCGGCGACGACTATCAGGAGACGGAATACTACACCGAGCGCGATGCCCAGGGGAACACCGTGCAGCGCTCCCGCACCGTGACGCGGACACGCTGGCGGCCGGTCTCGGGCGAGGTGCAACACTTCTTCGATGATCTGCTGGTGTGCGGCTCGAAGAGCATGCCCACTCACCTGATTTCGACGCTCGAGCCGTGGGACCTGGCCAGGCTCGAACCGTTCCGCCCGGACTTCCTCAGCGGCTTCAAAACCGAACGCTACGCTGTGGGCCTCAAGCAAGGCTTCGATGAAGCGAAGCAGATGATGGAGCCCGAGATCGTGCGGCTCATTCGCCGCGACATCGGCGGCGACCATCAGCGCATCTCCTCGAAGCAGACACGCTATCTCGGTGTCACCTTCAAGCACCTGCTCTTGCCCGTCTGGGTCGCAAACTATCGCTATCACGAGAAGCTGTTCCAGATCCTCGTGAACGGCCGCACCGGAAAGGTGTCGGGTGAACGCCCCTGGAGTGCCTGGAAGATCACCGCACTGGTCCTGCTCATCGTCGCTGTGGTTGGGCTGATCATCGGCCTCGTCGCGGCCTTCAAGGGTAAGAACGCACCCCAATCCACCGGACACACCCACGCATCCCCATCAAATCTTTATCGCAACCTGAAGGAACTGTCATGGCTGAACGAATCGTTATGCGAACCGGCGAAGCCCTGGTCGAAGGGGACAAGGATTATCTCTGTGCCGAGCCGGAGATCGTGATTGGCGAACTCGATGGGCCCGTGGGGCAAGCACTCGCGAACCTCGTCGGCGACCAGGTGAAGGGACACACCCGCGTTTTCGCTATCCTGAATAGCGATGTGCAGGTGCGACCCGCCACGCTCATGGTCAGCAAGGTGACGGTCAAGGACGCCCGCTACACTGGCATCCTCATGGGCACCGTGCAGGCGGGCATTGCACACGGCGTACTCGATGCCGTGCGTGCCGGCGACATCCCGAAGGAGAAGGCCAACGACCTCGGCATCATCTACAGCGTGTGGCTCGATCCCGGTATTCTCGATGTGCCCGAGGGCGAAGTCGACCACGCAGCCTTGTTCCAGGTGAACCGCGAGGCGACCGCGAAGGTGATCAGGAAGGCGATGCGGCACGAACCCACCATCGACTGGCTTCTCGAGAATCAGGACACCGTCACGCACTACTTCCACCAGTTAGGCCTCGACGGCAAACTGTAAGACGGATTCACGGCCTCATGCGCTCGGCGAAGACCTCGCGAGCCTTGGCCACCTTGGGGTTCACCACCATCTGGCAATACGGCTGGGCCGGGTTGTTCTGAAAGTAGCGCTGGTGGTAGTCCTCGGCCTTGTAGAACGTGCCGAGCGGCACCACTTCCGTGACGATTGGGTCTGGCCACAGTTTCTGCCCGGCGATGAAGGCGGCGGCCTCGGCTTTCTGTTCGGGGGAATGAGCGAAGATGGCCGAGCGGTACTGCGTACCGATGTCGTGGCCCTGACGGTTCAGCGTGGTGGGATTGTGGACCGTGAAGAAGACCTCGAGCAAGTCGCGGAACGAGATAATCGCCGGATCGAAGGTGATTTGCACCACCTCCGCATGCCCGGTGTTGCCGCCGCACACTTGCTGGTAAGAAGGATTCACCGCGGTGCCACCGGTGTACCCGGATTCAACCTTGTGAACGCCGTTCAGTTGTTCAAAGACCGCTTCCAGGCACCAGAAGCACCCGCCACCCAGCGTGGCGAGTTCGAGTATTGTGTTTTGCGGCATGGTCGAACTCCAAATCCAGGCGAGCGGCCCAGCATCAGCGGGCTATTCCTGTTCATGTGTTGTACGCGTGATCTCTTGCGAAGTGAAATCGAACAGGCGAGCGGCCACGCGTCAGCGGGCTATTCCTGATGTGATCGCGTGCAATCGAACAGCCCCCCCTCACGGGGGCCGCTCGCCTGGATGCTTTCCGCCACTCGACGGGAAGTTGCTTGACTTCCTCAGTGCCTGCGGCCAGAACGAGAAGATCAACCTTTTGTTTCACGAGGTTTGCTGATGAATCGATTTCTCCCGGCGCTGCTGGCCGTGTTTGCATTCGCACCCTTCACACAAGCGGCCGGGCCCTACGACGACTTGCTGAAGTCGGTGCCGCCCAACGCGAACACGCTGCTCCTGATCAATGTGAAGTCTGCGTATGCGAGTCCGCTGGCCAAGAGTGAGAACTGGTCCAGCGATCAATTCAAGCGTTACCAGTCCGGCATCGGCTTCGTGCCACCGGAGGCAGAAAGGCTCGTGATCGCCTCGGACGTAAACCTCTCCTCCATGACTCGAACGGCCCAGCTGGGTGTGGTGAAGATGCGGAACTCGCCGACGATGGCGGACATCGCCCGGCGCGAGGGCGGCACGATGGGTGAGATCGATGGCCGGCTCGTGGTGCTGTCGCCGCGCGATGTTTATTACACGACACTGCCCGGAGCAGAGTTCGCCGCGGTCTATCCGGCGGACCGGCAGGCCACGGCTCGCTGGATCAAATATGCGATGCGGGCCAAGTCGATCGATGTGTCACCTTATTTGAAGCAAGCCGCGGATGGGGCCGGCGATTCGACCATGGTGATCGCCGTCGATCTGGCCGAGGTCGTGGAACCGGGTGTGCTGAAACTGGCCCTGAGCGTGAGTCCTTCCGTCGTGAAAAACAAGGTGGATAACCTCGAAGTGCTCGCGAGGTTGATTGCCAGCGTGAAGGGGATGACGTTCAGTGTGAACGCCACGGACAAGCTCACCGGCTCCGTCCGCATCGACTTCGGGAACGATCCCACGCTCTTCAAGAAGACCATCCGCGATCTCTTTCTAGAACTCGTGGACGATCAGGGGGTTGCCATCCCCGGCCTGGCCGACTGGGAAACGACCTACACGGCCACAACGATGACACTGACCGGCGATCTCACGATGGCCGATTTGCGGCGGGTGTTGTCGCTCTTTGCCTTCCCTGGAGCCGCAACCACGGACGAAGGCAAGCTCGATGGCGATGTCCCCTCCGCCGGAGCCACCCGGCGCTACCTGGCCGCCATCGATGTGGTGTTGGCCGACATCTCCAAGCAGAAGGACAGCCCCAACTACTACAAAACCGCCACCTGGCACGAGAAGGCAGCCGAGCAGATCGAACACCTGAGCCAGCGCGGTGTCGATCCGATCGCCTTGAATGCGGGGTTCGAATGCTCGAAGCGATTGCGAGCCATCGCTCAGTCACTCCGCGGCGTGCCCATCAATGCCGATGCGCTCAGCCAGCAGGCGTACTACAATTCCTCATCGAATGTCGGGGCGACCATCGGCTGGGGCGGCATCCGGCCTGTGTGGATGGGCGGCGGCAACGTGCAAACGAATTACCCGCAGATACGGACCAAAATGGCCCAGGTCATCGCGGATGATCAGACGAAGCGAGCCAATGCCTGGTCAGACATGACGCAGATCATGGGCGCTGCGAAGAACAAGTTACAGATGAAGTACATGACGAAGTTCTAGACGCAACATCACGCGACCGTGTGTTCTAGAGTGGAGTGTTGCCCACTTCTGGAGCCGCGTCATGGGTAAAGGCGTTGTGATTGCAATCGTGTTGCTGGTCGGGTTGCTCAGCTATCTGGCCTCGCAGGGTGTGACGGTGCGCGATGCGGTCAACTGGGCCGAACGCCAGGTCGGTGTGCGTTCGGGCGGCCAGGAACTCAAGAGTGTGCCGTATCACAACTACGCACCAGCAGTGCGCTGAGTGCACCGCATGGCCCCACTACGGCAGCGGAATAGCCTTCAGTTCAAAGGGCACCTGATATTCCCGCAGCGGGCTCGGTGCCTCGCATACCACTGACCAACCCTTCGCCTTCGGATTCACGAGCCCGACCGCGGCGTCTTCCTTGAAGCGATAAATCGCCACCACCCGCTTGCCGGTTTCCAGGAACTGGTAGTCGCTGGGTGCGAACGACTTGCCGCCACCGGGCGGGATCAGTTCCAGGCGGTTGCGGGCGAGCCAAACGCCTTCTTCGAAGCTCTCGAAGAGGGGCAGTTCCCCGGGATAGTTCAGTTCTACCTCAATTTCCCACACATCCTCATCTTTTTCAAAACGGCGAAGCGAAGCTGTGACCCCGGCTTGGGCAGGAAGCGTGGCAGGCAACTTCACATTCAAATCCTCGAAGCGGAACGCGAGCATCTCCTCCGCGGCGGTCACGGTGTAATGGCCGCTCAGCACGGCGATTGATTTGGACTCGCGGGTCAGCCCCTCGAAGCGCACGACATCGAACGACTGTTGAAAGCCGGCGACGGGTGCTAACGTCCTCGCAGACGAAGCTTTCAACTCGCTCCCGCGGTCATCCGTGGCTTTGGTGATCTGTGGGGCGGCGGACATGCGGAACACGGGCAAGCGCGGTTCCCAGTGCGCATCAAGTTGCACCGAATAAGTGGGGTGGCCGAGTTCCAGATCGAAGCGGGCACTCACTTGCCGGGCCAGCGTGCGGAAGGGGCCGGAGACCGATGAGATTTCCAGCGACTTGCCACGCGGCTCCAGGGCAATGCGGCGGCCACCGTTGCGAACGGCGATGCGGCTGTCCGTGCGATTCGCGATATCTTCGAGTGCGGTCCAGAACGGGACCTTCTCGAACTGCACAGGCAGCCTTTTCTGAGACAGCGTGAAATCGACTTCAAATGGTAGCCGCACCTGAAACATGATCTCCCCAAGCGACTGATCGAGCTTCCCGACGTTGTTGAGCGTGACCGTACGCGGCGGGATGGGCGTGTGGAGTGTTTCACTGTCCCGAGGATGGCTCGACGCCGTGAGGGTAATGCTGCCTATGATCATTATGACGGCGATGAGTCGAATTCGCATGGTGCGGCTCCTGCTGCGGGCTTCCCGCTCGTGTAGACGAGCCGGGAACCCTCCCCTATCCTAACACTGCCTTGCGGATCGAGCTACTCGCCTCCCCGAGCCCGCTCCCACGCCTGCGATCCCCTAGCCGGAATGAGGTTCTGGAATGCTCGTCAGTGCCGATGTGCTTGCCAATCGCAATGGACGCTTCCCGGACGACGCCGACCCGCAAGAGACCACCGAGTGGCTCGACTCGATGGACGCCGTGCTGAAATTCGGCGGCCCCGAACGAGCACAGTTCCTCCTCGAGTCGCTCATCGCCCGGGTCGCCCGCACTGGCCCGCAGCGGCTGCCGGGCGGCGTCACCACACCGTACCTCAACACGATCCCCGTTGAGGAGCAACCGCCCTTCCCCGGCGACCGCACACTGGAACGCAAGATCAAGAGCCTCGTCCGCTGGAACGCGATGGCGATGGTGCTCAAGGCGAACAAGCACACGAACGTCGGCGGCCACATCTCGACCTTTGCCAGTGCCGCCACACTGTACGAAATCGGCTTCAACCACGTCTTCCGCGGCCGCACCGACACGCATCCTGGTGATGTCGTGTTCTACCAGGGCCACGCCAGCCCTGGCATGTACGCGCGTGCCTTCGTGGAAGGACGGCTCGAAGAGAAGAAACTCACGAACTTCCGCCAGGAACTGCACCCGGGCGGCGGCCTTTCGAGTTAGCCGCCCCCGTGGCTGATGCCGGACTTCTGGCAAGATCCCACGGTCAGCATGGGCCTCGGCCCGATCATGTCCATCTATCACGCCCGCTTCAACCGCTACCTCCGCGACCGCAGTCTCGCCACCACGGACGACGTCCGCATCTGGTCTTTCCTCGGTGACGGCGAATGCGATGAACC
>JBGSZR010000218.1:0-46881 GCA_041750275.1 Gemmataceae bacterium | reverse complement strand
TCGGCAACCGCGACCCGCGGGCAGAACAGATACTCGCCGGCCTCGACGTGGCGGAAACGCCCAAGAAGCTCCTGGGCGCGAGGCCCGATTGCGATGACGCGCGGCTTGCCGCGATGCGAGTTCTTGTGCAGTGCCGGGCGGAAGAACCAGACGGGCCCCGCGGCATCGATCTCGGCCCAGCGGAGCCGGCCGGCCTCACCCGGACGGCAGCCGGTGAACCGCATGAACTCGATCAGGGCTCGCACGTGCCTGCTCAGAAACGGGAGCACGGCCTCGACGTCGGCCGCCACCACCGGCCCGATGGGTGCCTTCTCCCGGGCGGTGGTGTGACCTCTCTGCAGGCCTGCCACGGACGTCAGACGGTGGAACGCATCGAACGGCACCAGCTCCTCGGCTGCCGCCCACTTTAAGATTCGCCGCGTCATGTTCACCCGCCGGTTCACTTCCGAGCGAGCCAGGGAGGCCGCGACCCAGCTTTGGCGAACGGCCTTCAGCGCGAGCGGACCGAACTCGACCGCAGGGGTCGAGGCATGAAGGTCACGGAGCGTGCCGACGATGAGCCGGTATTCGCGAAGCTCGCTCGTCGGCTTCCCCTCCGAATCGCGGTAACGCAACTCGGCGTGGCGAAGGAACGCGAGCAGGACCTCGGCGAGCGGGATCCCCTCGGGGTTCGGCCGCACGACGGGGCCGGCCTCCAGGTCAAGCAGGAGGCGGCGGTACGCGGACCGGGACTCGGGCGAATTGAAAGGACCGGGCAGGAGTCGCGATCGCCGGGCACCACTGGTCGGATCCGTCCAGACGACACGAGCCCGGCCGGATTGTTGATGCAAGAGGTAACCCGGGACGGGTTTGCGATGTGCAGGCAAGGGTACAGCCCCCGGCGAAGTGTGGAATGATTCCACGCTTCGTAGCATTCGGGGCCGCACCCAGGACCTTCCCGGGGTAAGCAGAAACCGCTTTCGGCACAAGGAGATACGACCGACAATATCAAATAGCGAGGGCCGGATTTGAACCGGCGACACGTCGCTTATGAAGCGACTGCTCTAACCCCTGAGCTACCCCGCCGAACCTTCGGCTATGTTAGGTTCAGGAGGGCATGTCGGAAAGATGCTTGCTGGAACTCCAGCAAACCTGGCTTTGCGGCTTGCGGGAGCACTTTCGTGACTCAGTTCTTGTTCATCCCTTTCTTGATCTCTTCCAGGCGATTTCGCCAGGCGGCGACGAACTTATCATAGCCTGCTTCGGGTTCGTTGAAGGCAACGTCGAAACGGAGAGCGGGATTGTCGACGGAGGCAGGGTCCACGAAATTCTGCAGGTTCCAGAGGGCGAGTTGTCGCACGGGAAGGGATTTCGCGTTGAGGTAGCCGAGCAACTGGTCCCACTCCACGGGGTTGGGGGTTGTGGTGGAAGTGTAGCCGCGGAGCAAGCGTAAGAGGAGGTCGGCCTCTTCTGCCGGGATGCGTTTTTTGTCAACCATGAGCGTGTAGAGTTTGTTGGTGTTCTCGGTGTCGCGGGCGAGCCAGGCGGAAAGTGCTTCACACGCGGGGCCACGGGCATACCCGCGTGTGAGTTCGGAGAGAGCATCGACCAGGAGTTTCAGTTCATCCACAGCGTCTGGCCCCGTGGCACTGGCGGGCAGTGCGTAGACGGCGAGGCGGCACATGTCCTGCTTCTCAGGATTCGGATCGGCTGGCTCCGTCAGTCGCTCCGCGAGCATGACCTGGAGCCCGGTCGGATCGGTGAGGGCACTCACGAAGTTGGCTTTTGCCTGATTCAGAACGGCGGCCCGTCCACCCGGGAGGAAGGTTTCGATGTAGCGGGCGTAGGCCAGGTCGGCACGGTCGTAGGGCTTGGGACCCTCCACTTTGCCGCCAGTCTTCCAGGTGAATACTGCTGGCCCGGTTACCTCGCCGGGTGCTTCGTGCTGACCCAGTGCCTGGCACTCGGCGGTGCCCTTCGTGACCGCGATGCGTGCCCGTGTCGGCGGTGCTTCGCCACCTTCGCGCAAGTACAAGGATCCCGGTTCGAAGCGTGTCACGACTTCAATCATCACATCGGCCTTCTCATCGCGGAGGGTGAAGTCCCAGACTTCTCCAGCAAAGCGGACGCGCACCCTGGCGCCATCGGCATTTTTCGTGTTGAAGTAGATTCGGCCAGCGAGCAGTGTGATGTCGGCCTGGTAGCCGGCTGCGGTGGGGTGAATCTGGAGTCGGGTTTCGAGCGGCACACGTGAGCCGGTCGTAACGGGATGAAGCTGGTCGGGTGTGTTGCCCCACAGATGAATCGATAAACCTGTGCTCAGTCGAATGTCTGCTTTGTAGGCCGGAAGGCACAGCACGACGTCCTGCGACATCACGGGCTCAGCAGCATCCACCCGCAGCCACTGGAGGCCATTGTCTGGACGGGTGAACAGCATCGTGTTGGGCGATTCGGCTTTGCCAATCTCGATTCGGCCTTCCCGTGGTGGAAGGACCTTCTCGACGACCTTTTTCGGCTCCACAGGATCGACCTTCTTCATGGGAATCGGGTCGACCACTTTTTCTTTGGGCTTCGGGGCAACCACCTCGGGAGTGGGTGTGACAACCGGTTCCGGTGTGAGGGGTTGTGCTGGCGGAGTAACCGTTGTGGGTGTGACGGAGGCGAAGGCAGAGCCCGAGGGCGAGGCGGCGGGTTCCTGACTACGGCTGTGCCAGAGCGTCATGATCACTGCAACGACCAGCACGCCCGCACACGCCGCGACGGCACCGACAAGGCCGAGTCGTGTCGTGAGTGTCGCCGAGGAGTAACGCTTCATGCCCAGGAGCAGCCCGGCATCCCCTTCCTCGACGTCCGCGCTGCGATTGAGTGCTTCCGGGGACATTCCCGCCACGGGGCGAGCCTTGCTCGGCAGGCGGTCGGGCTGCGAAGCGGGCGGTTCCACTAACTTGTACATCCGCTGATTCGCGCTGGGTGGTACCCGCACCGGTTCGGTCAAGACGATCGTGAGAATCTGGTGGACAGCCGCGACCTCGGCCAGGTGCACATCCGACTTCAGGCAGGTCTCTTCGAGTTCCTTGACTTGCGCGGAATCGAGGCTGTCGCTCAGATATTCCGCAACCGTGTTCGGATCAGCGACATCGTCGCGGCCTTCCGGTACGGGGCTGTGGAGTCCGCGTCGGCGCGTGACCTTCTTGATTCGTTCGATGAGTTCGCGGGCCGAATCGCTGGCGGCGACCTTGGTCCCGAGCGAACGAGCCTTCGAGGGCTCCAGCGTGTCATCGATGTAGGCCAGGAGCGTGCGAAGAGTGAGCCGCGGCATTTCGGAAACCTCATTCGTATCGTTCACTGCAATCAATAGTGGGCTCGACGCAGCAATTTCGTGCAACAATCCGGGAAATTCTTTCGAGCCCGCGTTATCATGGCGATCCCTTCCGCCACGAGGTGAGTGATGAACCCCGCTTTGCTGCTTCTGCCCGCGTGCCTGGCCTCGGCTCCCGCACCTGTGAACGACATCGCTCTGCCCCCGGGTTTCACGGCCCGACTCTATTCCGGGCCTGCACTCGCCAACGACATTTACTGCATGACGATCGACGACGCGGGGAGTGTGCTCGTTGCGGGCCGGGGCTATGTGCGCGTGCTTGTGGATGATGATGGGGATGGGCAGGCTGATCGCGCCATCGATCTCATCGACGGGCTCAAGGACGGGCCCATGGGACTGCTTGCCGAGGGTGAATTCCTGTACGTCGTCGCCGATGGCGGGCTCAAGCGTTATGGCGGCTACAACGGCCGGGACAAACTTACCAAACCGCCCGAGACCATCCTCCGCATGAAGACCGGAGGTGAGCACGACGCCCACACGGTGCGGCGCGGCCCCGATGGCTGGCTCTACTTGCTCTGCGGCAACGGGGCGGGCATCAACGCGGCGAAAATTACCTCTGATCGCTCGCCTGTGAAGGAGCCCATTGCCGGCAGCCTCGTGCGCATCTCACCCGATGGCAAGCAAGTGGAAGTCGTGGCCGATGGTTTTCGCAATGCCTATGGCTTCGACTTCAACCCCACTGGTGAAGCTTTCACATATGATTCCGATAACGAACGCTGTGTGGGGCTGCCGTGGTACGAAGGCTGCCGTTTGTATCACATCGTGCCCGGTGGCAACTACGGCTGGCGTTCGCCGCAACTCGCGCAAACCTGGCGCAAACCGCCGTACTTCGCTGATGTGGTCGCACCCATCGCGGATCTCGGTCGCGGCTCACCCACCGGCGTCGCCTGCTACCGACACACGCAGTTCCCCGCCCGCTATCGCAGCGGCTGCTTCCTTGCCGACTGGACCTTTGGCCGCATCTATTTCGCACCTTTGACACCACATGGATCAAGCTTTGCCGGGCAGCCCGAACTATTTGCGGAAGCAAAGGGCGAAAGTGGTTTTGCCCCCACGGCACTGGCCGTGCATCCGCACACGGGCGAACTCTTCGTGAGCATCGGCGGCCGCGGCACCCGAGGCAGCGTCTACCGCATCCGTGCCGATGAGGGTGACGCGAATCCGAAACCCATTTCGATGCTAAAGCAGACCCTGGATTGGAACGACGACATTGTGAAGAAGTGCGATGTGAGAACACTGAAGGGAGATCCACGCGAATGCCGCCACACACTGGAGATGTTGCTGCGGTTCCGCGAAAAGGTGCCGTACAAGGAGCCGACCTTTGCATTTGTAAAGGAGTGCCTGAAAAGCCGCGATCCACTCATTCGAGCAGCAGCGGCACGGTTCATGTGTGCCGCTGCTATTCCACTGGAGGAAATCACGGAGCCACGGGCTCTGCTGGCCATCGCCTTACGGGAGGCTCGAGCCGATAGCGAGTGGGCGCTGGCAATGTCTTTCCGTGTGCTCGACGATCCGAGAGCCCTGGAGCAGGACCAACTGGATGCCCTGCGTGTGATCCAGCTCGCGTGTGGCGATCTCACGGCACCGAATGCCATGGGAACAGTGTATGAAGGGTACACGTTTCGAAATCCGGTCGCGATGGCAACCACGAAGAGAATCAACAAACGATTGCTGCCACTCATGAGTTCCAGGAATGCGAACATCCGCCGGGAAGCTGGCCGCACGCTGGCCGCACTCGGAGCCCAGGAGTCCAACGCGCCACTTGAGATCGCGACCTTGCGGCTGTCGAAAAGATTGACGCCAAGCTCCAATCCGATCGATGATATTCACATATTAACAGTATTAAGTCGAATCGCACCGGATGTCTCCATTGGTGAATCTGTCGATGCGATCTTGTGGTTAGATCGCAAATATGCACATTACCAATTTAATCGTGATCGGCACTGGTCCATGCGAGTGAGTGAGATTGCGATTGGCCTGTCAAACAAGTCTCTCAGATTTCCCGTTGATGTATTGCAGCATTCACAATTTGGGCAGCCGGGTCATTTCCTGTATGTCTCAGCGCTTCACCTGGATCGAGCCGAAGCCGCCAGGAAATTCGTCGCAGCGTCGCAGAACGATCCGGATTATGGCTGGACGCCGGGGCTCGTCGCACTGCTGTCCGTGCTCCCAGATGAGGAATTGCAGCCGTTGCTGTCAAGACTCTGGGCCCGAGGTGGGCTCGAGGATGTGCTGGTGCCATTGTTTGCTCGCGACCCGAAAACCGCGAATCGTGATAAGTTCATCGTGGGGTTGCGCTCGCTTGATCCGAATGCGAACCGCATCGCGGCGCTCGCGCTCGGGAAGTTGCCCCCTTCGAAGGATAGCTCTGAACTTGTGGCAGCCATCAAAGCGCTACGGCGCCTGCCGGATGACAAGGCTTCAGTCGGCACGCGTGAGGCCATTGCCGGCTTGCTTCGTACTCGATCCGGCGTGGTCCTCGGCACCGATGCGAATGCGTGGTCGGCGTGGTTCAAAAAGGCTCATCCCGACTGGGCCTCACAGTTGGATGCGGCCGATGGCTTTGACTCCGCGATGTGGTCCAAACGCCTCGTCGGCATCCCCTTCGAAGCGGGCGACGCTGGCCGCGGCCGCAAGGTCTTCGCCAAGGCGACCTGTGCCGCATGCCACGATGGCGGCGGAGCGGTGGGCCCGTCCCTGCAAGGGATCAGCAAGCGATTCAGCCGGGACGACCTGCTCACATCGATACTTCAACCGAGCCGTGATGTGTCGCCGCGCTACCGCCCCATTCGCATCACGACCGTCGACGGTCAGGCGTTCATCGGCATGGTCGTCTATGAAGCCACCGATGGCGTAATCCTGCAAACCGGCCCGGATGCCGTGGTGCGAATTGCAGGCAACGCCATTGAGACGAAACGCACGCTCGATTCCTCACTCATGCCCGCCGGATTATTAGATAAGCTCACCGATGAGGAAATCGCTGACCTGCTGGCTTATTTGCGAATGGGGGATACGAGCAGACCGGTACAGAAAAAGAATTAGACATAGATGGGCTCGCGGTGTCAGACAGCATGTCTGCCGAATTCTCGTTCACACTCTTGCGGAACTCGCTCACGCTGAGTCAGAACGAGTTGGGGATTCTGTTCCGGCTTTCGGTGTAAAAGGCACCGATAGCGTGAGCATCTCCGGTTTCACCTTCTCCACGTAGCGCACGACCACGCCCAGGATTAACCCCTCGACCACCACCAGGGGCAAGTGTGCGAGCAGCACGAGTTTGGCAAGCGTCTCCCAGTTCTCCTTGCCGCCAGTGAGCAACACCAGGAAATTCAGGCACGCCGAGGCGGCGACGGCGAAGGCACCGAGCAGGCAGCCGGTGCCGAAGGCGGGCACACCGAGCTTTCGCAACACCGGGAAGAGCGCACCCGCGGCAAGTGCGGGCAAGCCAATGATGCAGGCATTGAGGCCAAGTGTGGTGAGGCCGCCGTGGGCGAGGAGCAGGTATTGCAGGAGCAGGCCCACGGTGATGGCCAGTGGGGCCCTCCGACCGAGGATCACACCGACGAGCCCGTTCAAAATGAGGTGAACGCTGGTGATGGCGAGTTTGAAATGGATGGTGGAGCCGATGAAAAAGGCCGCGGAGAGCACACCGATCCGCGGCACATCCTCTTCACGCACACGCCAGGCCGCAAGTGCCAGCATGAGCCCCGCGACCACATAGCCGCCCACCAGCCACGGGGCTGCAATGGCCCCATCGGAGAGGTGAACGGCGAGAAGCGACAACGCCATGTCACTCACTTCCCGCCCACGACGGCAACGCGGGCCGGAGAGCCTGGCACATCATCCAGTTCAATTCGCAGATCCTCGGTGCGTTTGCTGCGATCGATGAGCAGAGTGATCGTCTGCATGCCGGTCTTCAAGTCCAGCGTGGTTTCAGGCTTCACTTCCAGCGGTGTCGGCCCCACGAACAGCGTGAGCCCGGCCACGGAATTCAGCTTCAGGTTCACGGTTCCTGGTGTGGTGACATCGAGTTGAAAACGGACCACGCTCACCGCCGCCGTGTTGTTCCACACCACCAGTTTCGGCAACTCGGCCAGGGGCAAATCACCGGACACGAAGGAATAGGCTGGCGACCACGTGAAGGGATTCTCCGCCTCCGCGGTTGCCGTGATGCGCGTCCGGCGGGCGAAATTCATGTTCGCCGCCGTCGGCTCGATCAGTTGCCAGCGCCGCACCACACGGGACTTGCTCGGTGCGTACGGCCCGATCTTGCCGAGTTCCGAGAGGAAGCGCACGAGATCGACGAACTCTTGCCGGGTCAGGGAATCGGTGAGGCCATCCGCCATGAGCGAGCGCGTGTCGCCGCGCTCGGCAATGTCTTTCACGGAGATGGTGATTTCCTTGTCATCGGGCGAGCGGAGCACGAGGAGGCCGTTGGCTTCGCGCACCTTCACGCCGAGGTGAACGCGATCATCGACCGTCACCACACGCAGAGCATTGAAGCCCTCCTTCACCTGCTTGTTGGGGAGCAGCAGCGATTCCACGAGATAATCGGCTGGAGCGCTGGCCCCCACGCTGGTGAGGTCCGGGCCGACCTGGCCGCCGCTGCCACCGATGCCGTGGCAGGCGACGCACTGCAATTCCTTGCGGCGGAACACGGCTTCACCGCGAACGGGATCGCCGCTCTTGAGCACATCGGCGACGAAGCCTTTCACCTCCTCCGCTGTGGCCGGGGCACGGGCCACACCAAGCCCACCCGCTTTGGAGATCACATCGGCGAGCGGCCCGGCGTCCTGGGCCACCGATGACTTCACCGCACGCACACCGAGTTTCGCCACATCGGGGTTTAGTTTCTTACCAGCGAGCGCCTTGGCGAGCAGGCCAGCACCGCCCTTGCGATTGAGGAACGCGGCATAGACATCGAGCACATCCTCGTTGGACTCGGCGGTCGTGAGGAACTCTGCGGCCTGTGTGGCGGCACCGGGCATGTCGATAGTCGCCAGTGCGACGATGGCCATGCGCCGAATCTCGGGCGTCTGTGTGGCGTCGCATTGGCCAAGTAAGAACTCCCTTGCCTTCGCATCGCCGAAGAGTGCCAGCCCCTCGAACGCCGCGACACGGTCGGAAGGATCAATCGCGTTTTTCGACCTGGCGATGTTTTCGATGGTTGGCCGCGTCGCTTCGACTTTCCACAACCCCGTGAGCCGGCAGGCGGCACGCGACGCGGGGCGGTCCGATGTATCCGGGTGCGTGTTGATCTGGTCGATTTGCGCATACAAGTCGTCAGTGTTTTTCGGGGCCGCCACCTTGCGTGTGCGCACGGCGTCCTCGATGGCGAGCAGCAGTTCGTTCTTCTGCTGCGGCGACGTGCCTTCTAGGCTGACAGCGCGATGAAGCACCTTGCCGAGTTCTTCCGGTCCACCGATGCGTGCGAGCAAGAGCCACAGGCCGTGTTCATTCTCCTTCGCGACCTTGCCGGAGGCGAGCAAGTCGAGCACGGGCTTCACGGCATCCTTGGTTCCCACCGCATCGAGCGCGAAGGCGAGTTTCTTCGGGTCGCCGCCGAACGTCAGCTTGCCCTCTTTGAAGGCCGGCATCCAGTACGGTTCGAGTTCGCGAACGGTGAGCCAGAGAGCATAATCGAGAACGCGGTCCATGGGCATGTCAAGGACTTGAAGTGCCGCTTCAACCGCGACGGGGTTGCGGAGAATCGCGGCACGGCGAACCGCTTCCAGACGCACGCGCGGATCGCTGTCCTGGGTTGGGTTGCGGGAATCGTCTTCGTTGATGTAGATTGCCGCATTCGACTTCCCGCTGTTCCGCTGCATGTCACTGACGATTCGCACGGCGGCAGCACGCACACGGGGATCGCCTTGCGGCTCCAGCAGCGGGTGTAACATCACAGTCATGTTTTCCGAAAGCGAGCCACCCGCACTCGCATCAGAGTCTTCGAACCGAAGTGCACGGTAAAGCCAGCAGAGTTCCAGCCGCGTCTGCGGGGTCAAGCCGGGCGAATACAGGAAATTTCCGAATGGCTCCTCGACGGCGGCCTTCCCCCGTTCCTTCAGCACGCGCTTCGCCTGTTGCCGGGTCCACTGCTCGGGGGCCTTCAACAGTTCCAGCAACTCCGGCACGCTCGCGTCCACGAGCTTCGGCTTCTCGACCAGTGGCCTTCCTTTGGCAGTCACGCGCCAGATGCGGCCGTGCGTCTTGTCGCGGCGGGGGTCGCGGAAATCGACCTCACCATGCTGGATGATCGGGTTGTACCAGTCGGCGATGTACAGCGCGCCGTCCGGGCCCATCTTCACATCGATCGGGCGGAACGCGGGGTGGTTGCTCTTGATGACTTCCACTTGCTCGCGGCTGGCGAAGGTGCTGCCGTCGTCTTGCAGTTTGAAGCGGCAGACGCGGTGGCCGCGGAAGTCGTTCGTGATGCAGTCGCCCTGCCAGTCGTTGGGGAAGTGCCGGCCGCTGATGATTTCGAGGCCGCAATACTTGGGCGAACCGGGGTTCAGCCCGTGCATGATCCGCTGCACGTGCGGTCCTTGCGAGGTGGGGAAGTACGCGCCGGGAAAGGCGTGGTTGATCCCTTCGCCGCCGGCCCCGTCGGTGACGAACGACTGGCCGAACTTGTCGAAGGCGTGGCCCCACGAGTTGATCCAGCCTCGGGCGAACACATCCAGTTCGGTTGTGTCCGGGTTGAAGCGCCAGATGCCGCCGGCGTTCAGACGCTTGACGCCGTGCGGTGTTTCGATGTGGCTGTGGATGTAAATCGACTGGTTGAAGTACAGGTTGCAGTCCGGGCCCCAGCGAAACGTGTGGATGATGTGGTGCGTGTCCTCGGTGCCGAAGCCGGAGAGCAGGATGCGTTTGCGGTCGGCCTTGATGCCGGGCTTCGAGGCGGAGAGGTGGACGAGTTCGGTGCTATTGGCGACATAGGCACCGCCGTCGCCGGGCTCAATGCCTGTGGGGATGAGCAAGCCGTCCGCGAACACGGTGGTCTTGTCCGCGGTGCCATCGTTGTTGGTGTCTTCGAGAATGATGATCTTGTCGTTGGCCACTTCGCCCGGCTTGATCTGCGGATAGATTTCGCTTGATGCCACCCACAGGCGGCCTTGCGGATCGAAGTTCATCTGGATCGGCTTCGCGAGCAGCGGGTCGGCAGCATAGAGATTCACCTCGAAGCCCGGCGGCAAGATGAACGTCTTGCGTTCCAGCTCCGGATCGGGGTCCGGGATCGTGGCCTTGGCCTGCGCCCAGACCTGGGAGGGAAGCAGGACAAGGAGCAGAGCGGGGAGGGTGTATCGCATGTGATTGTGGGGCCAGGTGTTCGGGTGGTTGATGCGACCGCGTGACATTCTGACGTTGTTTCTTCCAGACAGATGAGATGATTCCGGTGGAGGGGGGTGTGGGTTCCCGCCGGAATCAATGAGAACCGTGGCGATTACTTGACAAGCGATTTGCGTAGCTCCGCGATCTTCTCTTCCGCCTTGCTCACGAGCGGGTCGAACTCGGCGACTTCCTTGGCGTTCTTGCCCTGCTCGTGCTTGCGGAAGCCGAAGAGATAGGTTTCGTTCTGCGGCCGCCAGCGATAGAAGAAGAGCTGGTTTTTCTCAACGATGGCCTGGCGGAGCGGCTCGACTTTGTCCCAGTTGGGTGCCTGGAACTCGGCTCCCAGGCTCGTGAGGATGGCCTGCGTCTCGGCCTTGTAACCTTCCGCGGTCAGGTGCACACCGTTCTCAGTGGCGTTCTCGGGAAGCCGGGTCGAGGCGTTGAAGTGATCAGCGAAATACAGGCCGCGAGTACGGGCGACCTTGCCGATCGACTTGCCGTAGAGGGCGAGCAACTTGTTCCGCACTGTGGGATCGGGATAACCGGCGTGCGTCTGGCAGGGCAGTGGGGAGAACATCACGATCCGGGCATTCGCGGGCTTCAGGCTGTCGAGCAACTTCTCAAGACCCTGCTCGAACTTCTCGATGCCTGCTTCACCCTCGAAGGATTCATTGGCACCGTAGCTGATGATGATCACGGTCGGTTTCAATTCCAGCGTCAGGCTTACGAGACGTTCGTAGCCCTTCGCAGGCGGATCGAAGGCGGCGCGAGATTCGCCCCAGACGGTGTCGCCACTCCAGCCGAGGTTGCGAAGCGTGAAGTCCACATTGGGGAACGCCGCGTGCAGTGCGGTTTCCCAGTAGCCGTAGGTCTGTTCGCGTTCGACCATCGTGCTGCCGATCCAGACGATGCGATCGCCATCCTTGATCTCGAATGGCTTCTGAGCGGGTTGGGCGGGTGCGAACAGCGAACCGGCAATGACGGCGGAGAGGAACACGCGGCACCTCAATTTCATCAGGTAGGTGCTGATAGAGTACTTATTTCACATGAACAGGGGAAGATGCCCTGATCGGCCGGGCAATTCCAGAGCCTTTGCGTGCTCTCTCATGAACTCATCATCGCCCCGGCTTCGATTTGTAGCTAGAATAACTTACCGCCACGACACTCCTGCCTTCGTGTCGCATCGCTGGAGTACATTCGGATGCATCGCGTCTTCGCCATTCTCTGGTTGATTGGTTCTGTCGGAACGCTGCCCGCAGCGGAGCCGCCGAAACCAACGGCCGAGCAAATCGAGTACTTCGAGAAGAAGGTTCGCCCCGTACTCGCCGAGCACTGTTACTCATGCCATGGAGCGAAGAAGCAGAATGCAGGTTTGAGGCTCGATACCGCGGCTGGGCTCAAGCAGGGAGCCGATAGTGGCCCCGTTGTGATTGCTGGCGATCCAGCCAAGAGCCGCCTGATTCTTTCGGTGGAGCGGAAAGGGGACTTCCCCATGCCGCCCAAGCAGGCGTTGCCAGCCGAGGCCGTCGCGGCACTCTCCGAGTGGATCAAGGCAGGCGCGGTGTTCCCGGAAACGAACACCACTACAAACGACGCGGACCCTCGCACACACTGGGCGTTTCAGCCGGTGCGGGATCCTGTGATCCAGAAAGGACTGGCCGATCACCCCATCGACTCGCTCGTGCTGGCACGCTTACGCGATAAAGGCCTGTCCCTGAGCCCTTCAGCCGATCGCCGGACTTTGATTCGACGAGCGTATTACGACCTGATTGGTTTGCCCCCGACTGCGAAGGAGGTCGAGGCATTCGTCGCCGACACCGATCCCGCCGCCTGGGAAAAGCTCATCGATCGGCTACTCGCCTCATCGCACTATGGCGAACGCTGGGCCCGGTTCTGGCTCGATGTTGCCCGCTACTCCGACACCAAGGGATACGTCTTTCAAGAGGACCGCAACTTCCCGTATGCATATGCGTACCGCGATTATCTCATTCGCAGCTTTAACGACGACAAGCCATACAACCAGATGATTCTGGAGCAACTCGCAGCAGACCGCTTGCCCCTGGGTGATGATAAACGCGCGCTGGCGGCAATGGGGTTTCTGACGCTGAACCGCCGCTTCCTGAACAACACCCACGACATCATCGATGATCGCATCGACGTCACCACACGCGGCCTCATGGGCCTCACGGTGACGTGTGCCCGCTGCCACGATCACAAGTACGATCCCATTCCCGCGAAGGATTACTACTCGCTGTACGGCGTCTTCGCTTCCTCCGTGGAGCCGAAAGAACTGCCCCTGATCGAGGAGGTGAAGCGCACACCCGAGGTGATCGCTTTCGAAAAGGAACTAGCCAAGCGCGAGACCGAGTTGAAGGAGTTCACCGCCAAACGGTACGAAGCCGCACGGGCCCGCCTTCGCACGCCCGAGTCGATTGGCGACCACATTCGCGGCGTAATGGATTTCGGCACGCGTCCCGGTGATCAGCTGCAGGGCTTTGTGCGTGAACGCGACCTGAACGCCTTCGTATTTGGTCGCTGGCGGAGCTACCTGGCGGAACAATCCAAGGCAGGCTCACCCGTGTTCACACCGCTCGTGGCTTTGCACGCCATCCCAGAAGCAGACTTCGAGAATAATGCACCCGGTGTGCTGGCCGCGCTCGCGAAAGATCAGAAGAAGCCGGTGAATCCGCTTGTGATGAAAGCACTTACGGAGGCGAAGCCGAAGACTTTCAAGGCGGCGGCGAATGCGCTCGCCAAACTCATCGCGGACCAGGCTGCCGGCAAGGGTGAACCAAGCCCTGCGGAAGCCCCGATACGTGCGATCACAGGTCAAGGCAGCCCCGTGGATGTGGCCCTGGCGGACCTCGAGAAGATCCAGAACCGTGCCGATCGCGATGCCATCCGGGCACTGCAGCGCAAGGTTGACGCCTTCAAAGCCACAAGCCCGGCCGCACCACCCCGCGCGATGGTGCTCAATGATGGGCCGCTATTTCAGCCCTATGTGTTCCTACGCGGCAACGCCGGCAATCACGGGCCGAAGGTGCCCCGCCAATTCGTGGAGATCGCCGCCGGTGTCGAGCGCAAGCCGTTCACAGAGGGCAGCGGCCGGCTCGAACTCGCAAAGGCGATCGCCAGCCCCGAGAATCCGCTCACGGCTCGCGTCATGGCGAACCGCGTCTGGCTCTATCACTTCGGCCAGGGTCTGGTTCGCACGCCCAGCGATTTTGGCATCCGCTCCGATGCCCCCACACATCCGGAACTGCTGGACTGGCTCGCCTCGCGATTCATCGAGGATGGCTGGAGCATCAAGAAACTGCACAAGCGCATCATGCTGTCCGCGACTTATCAACAAGCCAGCGGGGTGAGTGCGGAGATGTACAAGACCGATCCCGAGAACCGCTTACTAACACATCAGAACCGCCGTCGGCTCGATTTCGAGGCGCTTCGCGATTCGATGCTGCGTGTCGCCGGGAAGCTCGATGACACCACGTTCGGCAAACCCGTGGATGTATTCAAGGCACCGTTCAGTGGCCGACGCACCATTTATGGCATCATTGATCGCGTGAACATGCCGGGCACGCTACGGGCCTTCGATGTGGCGAGCCCGGATCAACACAGCCCGCAACGCTTCCAGACCACCGTGCCACAACAGGCGCTCTTCCTGATGAATAGCCCTTTCGTGAGCGAGATGGCCAAGGCTGTGGTGAACCGCCCGGCATTCATCGCCGCGAAAAGCCCGGACGAGAAAATCACTGCGCTTTATCGGCTGGTGTTGAGTCGCAAACCGACCCCGGAAGAACTGGCGATCGGCCAGGAGTTCACTGCACTTGCCGTCAGGAGCACCGATCCCACGTTCAACCCCTGGGTGCAGTATGCCCAGGTCCTCTTGTTAAGCAACGAGTTCGCCTTCGTGGATTAAGGGCTCATGCTTCAAGCAACAAGCATGACACGGATCAGAAGTTTGACTGTATCTCGCCCACGCTGACAACACTGTACTCCGACATCCAAGGTTCCAGATGTTCCCAATATCACGACGCGAAATGTTGAGCCGGGCTGGTGTGGGTATGGGGATGCTGGGCCTCACTCAGTTGCTCGGTGATGCAGGCTTGCTGAGCGCCCATGCGAAGGATGTGAATGCGATCAACCCGCTCACACCCCGAGCCCCGCACTTTCCGGCCAGGGTGAAGCGCGTTATTCACATCTTCGCCAACGGCGGCCCCAGCCAGGTCGACACGTTCGACCCCAAGCCTGCACTTGCCAAGTACGCGGGCAAATCGCTTCCCACCACGAACTTGCGAACCGAACGCAAGACGGGTGCGGCCTTCCCCTCACCCTTCAAGTTCCACAAATCCGGCCAGTCCGGGCTCGAGGTGAGCGAAATCTTCTCGCATACGGCGAAGCACATCGACGACATCTGCGTGATCCGTTCCATGCATGCGGATGTGCCGAACCATGAACCCTCGTTCATGTTGATGAACACCGGCGAAGCCCGGCTCATTCGCCCCAGCGTCGGCTCCTGGGTCACGTACGGCCTGGGCACTGAGAACCAGAACCTGCCCGGCTTCATCGCCATGTGCCCGGGTGGCATGCCGCTCCTCGAATCGCAGAACTGGCAGAACGGCTTTCTTCCCGGCGTCTTCCAAGGCACCTATATCGATCCGCGCCAGACCGATGTCGAGAAACTTGTGGAGTTCATCCGCAATCGCAACTTGCCGCGCGATGGGCAGCGCCAGCAACTCGATCTGCTCGCCAAGCTCAACAAGATGCACCAGGAGAAACGACCGAACGACCCGCAACTCGAAGCCCGCATCCAGTCGTTTGAACTAGCATACCGCATGCAATCGGAAGCCAGCGAGGCGTTCGACACCACCCGCGAAACCAAGCAAACACTCGAAGCCTATGGCCCCGGTGAGCAGGCTCGCTCATTGCTCCTGGCCCGCCGGCTCATCGAACGCGGCGTCCGTTTCGTGCAGGTCTCGCATGCTCCGGTTCAGCCGTGGGACAGCCACGACGATCTCGAAGTCTCGCATCGCCGGCTCGCGACGCAAGTGGATAAGCCGATCGCCGCGCTGATCGCGGACCTGAAGCGACTCGGCTTGTTCGAGTCCACGCTGATTATCTGGGGCGGTGAATTCGGCCGCACACCTGTCGTCGAGATGCCGACCGCCGGGGCGAATCAAGGGAAGATCAATGGCCGCGATCACAATCACTGGGGCTTCTCGATGTGGCTTGCCGGCGGCGGCGTGAAGGGCGGACAGGCCATCGGTGCCACCGATGAATTCGGCTTCAAGGCCGTGGAGAACCCGATCCATATTCACGACTTGCACGCGACGATTCTCCACTTGCTCGGCTTCGATCACGAGAAGTTCACCTTCCGCTACGCCGGCCGCGATTTCCGCCTGACTGATGTGCACGGCCGCGTCGTCAAAGAAATGCTGGCGTAAATGCCTTTCAACAGCGAACGCGGGCAACACCCTTGCGTTCGCGGATGGCCTTCACGAGATCGGCCGAGGTGTGAATCTCGGCATCGAAGTCGGTGTAGCAGCAACCCACTGTGGCCGGATCGTGTGAGTCACTGTTGCCCAGCTGAGCATAGTGCGGATATTTCACAAGCAACTGCGCGGCTCGGGTTCGCAAGTCCTCATCCATGTTGTTGGACATCACTTCGATTCCCTCGATTTCAGGCTGTTGCTCGCGGATGATTTTCTCGAACGGCTGCCCCCAGCGGTTGGGGTGTGCGGCGATCGTGGCTCCGCCTTGCCAGCGAACCTCGCGACACAACTCGGCCCAGGGCATGCCGCGCCTGAGTGCAACGGGATCGTGGAAGCCGTAGCAGAGCATGTCGCCGCCGCGGGCTGTGACTTCCATCCCGGCCAGGATCACCAAGCCGGGTGCGAAAGCCCGCAACTCCGCGAGTTCCTCATCGGGCCACCAGTAATCGTGCTCGGTGATCACGATACCATCCAACCCGGCCGCGATGGCCGAGCGCACGAGATCGAAAGGGTCCGTGATAGAGTCCGGCGAGTGCCGGGCCGTGTGCATGTGTAGATCGAATTTCATCGATGTCTGGTCCGTGAACGAGAACACCCCGGAGAACTCCCGGGGTGTTCTTATTCTATCTGCCCTGCACTCTGATCACTTCTGCAGTGGCAGCTTCACGTCATAGACGTTGTCGTCGTTGGGCTGTACTTCAAATCGTAGTGAAGTGTTGGCGTTGTACTCATCAGGGATGTCATTGGTGCGAATGTCCTGTTTCATCACGGGGTCGTAGCCTTTATTCCGCTGGTTCGTGATTTCAATCTTCTTAATGCCTTCTGTAATTCGCACCTCATACTTGCCATCTTTGATCGGGGAAGATGCCGGTGAGCTTCTGCCATCCTCAGCCAGGAAGCTGATCTGCCCTTCACTGATGGGTTGGTCTTTCCAGTAGACCATGCCCGTGACGCGATATGTCTTGGGTCCGGAGTCGCAGCCTGCGAATCCAGCCAGTACGACGCCGAACAGCAAGAAGCGGATCACGAATGCATCTCCGGGTTGTCATTCGTTGGGAACAACTTCGTTGCCAGCCCTGCTGCCCCAGGCCTGGAAGGTCTGGGGAGTGATGCTATTCCGCACGAAGCGAAGGCTGCCATCAGCCATCGCCATGTTCACACCACCCGTGTGGTAGCTTCGCGGCAGCACGAAGATGTTTGTGCCGGTGTAAATGCAGGGTGCTTCCTTCTGCGGAGTCAGGCCGCACCAGTTGAACTGATCCGGCACCGGCGAGTTGGGGGGCAAGCGTGTGCTGAAGGCAACGCCACTGTGGGCCGGGTTGTGATAGCGGCCGCGGATGTCGTGGGAGTCGTCGTCAACACTCAGAATCAGTTCACTCACGAGTGCGGTGTTCGTGGTGCCATCAGTGGCATCGGTAAGTTTCACCTTGGATTGCGCAAAGAGCATGCCATCGAGTTTGGCACTGTTGGCCGCGCCGCCAGCATTGAAGTACGTGCTGCTGGCACAGACGACATAGTTGCCGGAGAATCCTTGCGTGGGTGTGCCAATGCCGCCCCAGTAGGTTTCAGTCTTGGGGCTGTTTCCGTCTGAGGGGCAGATGAGGCTTGGTATAACAGTGCCGAGATCGGGGAAGCCCAGAGCAGAGTTGGTGCCGGTGTTGATGTAGGCCTGGAAACGCTGATATAGCGGACCTTGCTCCAGGTAGGGCCAGGTATCGTGTGCCCAGGAGCGGCGGTCGAATTTGTTGTTGTAGGGTGCAGGAGTGGTACCGGTGCCATCGATATAGTTGTACGTGCCGTGCGGTAAGTGGCCGTTCACATCGTGGTGTGCATGAAGTGCCAGCGCGACTTGCTTGAGGTTGTTCGAGCACTTTGCGCGAGCAGCGGCTTCACGAACCTTCTGCACGGCAGGTAGCAACAATCCGATCAGGATGGCGATGATGGCGATGACAACCAGCAACTCAATGAGAGTGAACCCCTGGCGGCGCATGGTGACACCTGGGAAGAACGAACGGGATTGGAACGCGAGTCGAAACAGCATCTGAACGTAACATACGCCTTCTCGCCATGCAATTGAATTAGGGCCACCCATGTTAAAATCTCACGCCCGACTCATTTGGGATGCCGCAGTCGGAGCGGTTCAACCGTCCCCTCTCGTCGAGCACGCTCTCGCAGGCAACGACCTCGTGCAATCAGCCGAACGCATCCTCGTGGTGGGTGCGGGCAAGGCCGGGCCCGGGATGGCCCTCGGGCTTGAGGCCGCACTGGCAGCTCGACTGGACCGCGTCGAGGGACTCCTGAACGTTCCGGAGGGAATGGCCGCTCCACTTCGCAAGGTTCGACTGCATCCCGGACGCCCTGTTGGTGTCAATGAACCGACCGCTGCAGGTGTGGCCGGGGCCGAGCGGATGCTCAACTTGCTGGCAACTGCAGGTCCCAAGGATGTGGCGGTGTGCCTCCTCTCAGGCGGTGGCTCGGCCTTGCTCCCTGCACCTGTGAATGGCATCACGCTGACGGACAAACTCGCGGTCACCAAACTCTTGCACCGCTGCGGAGCCACGATTGATGAAATGAACTGCGTCCGCAAGCACCTCTCTCGCATCAAGGGCGGCCGACTCGCGGAGGCCTTCGCAGGGCGACAGCTTCTCTCGTTGATTATTTCGGACGTTGTGGGTGATCCGCTCGATGTGATCGCTTCGGGCCCGACCGCGGCCGACCCCACCACATTTGCCGATGCGATCGCGGTCCTCGAAAAGTTTCAAATGCTCGAGGTCGTTCCACAGGCTGTTCGCATGCATTTCGAACGCGGCGTCGCGGGAGCGGTCACCGATACACCGAAGCGCGTGAAGCCGAACATCATGAACCAGGTCATCGGAAGCAACCGTCTTGCACTCGATGCGGCCAAAAAGCAAGCGGAGCGACTCGGTTACCATGTGCTCGATCTTGGTGTGTTCATTGAAGGCGAGACACGTGAGGTGGCCACGGCCGTCGCTGGGATCGTTCGCAGCATTCGTGTGGACGGTGTCCCTTCTTCACCACCCGTGTGCATCCTTCTGGGCGGTGAAACGACCGTCACGATGGGCGGGCCTGCCACAGGCGGTAAAGGAGGTCGCAATCAGGAGTTTGTGCTCGCGCTCCTGGCGAAACTTGGTGAAGTGCCCGATGTGGTTGCACTCAGCGGAGGTACCGATGGTGAGGATGGGCCCACGGATGCGGCCGGCGCGATTGGCGAGGCCGCCACGCTCAGACACGCTGCCGAGCGTGGGTTCAGCGCCCACGACCACCTCACGCGACATGACGCCTATCCATTCTTCAACGCAGTCGGTGGGTTGCTGCAAACAGGGCTCACGGGCACCAACGTCATGGACGTCCGTGTGATACTCGTGAAGTAATCCTTGCAAATATTGCAGTGTCTGCTCATGGCTGTAAAAAGTACCGGCAAGAAGCTCTTGCGGATTTCCCTTTTTTCCTATTGCGGCGAATGGCCAAATCCGGGGTGGTGTCCAAACACTCATCCTGAGTCAAAAGGCACTTTTGGCACGGCGTCTGCTTTAACTACTTTCGTTCTCGTCCAACATACTGCAAGACGGTAGTGGGGCTGGGACGGAAGAGGCACGACGCGGGCCGGAACCCGCGGCGAACCGAGCCGGTCGGCTGCATCAGGGCCTGCCACGCGGGGAGGAACCCCGCGAGTCAGAGCGGTGCAGCCGTCCGGCTTTCTCATTTCTTGGCGATGGCTTCCAGCAATTCAAATACCGTCTTCTGAATCTCGTCCGAAGCCTTCACTTCCAGGTAGCTGGAGCGGGCTCGCCAGGTCTCATATCCACCCAGGGCATGTTGGGCTGGTGTGGGCAAATAGCCGTTGTAGCCATTCGCCAGCGACACCGTGAAGGTGCGTTTCAGCGGGCTCCTGGCCTTGATCGCCAGGCCGATTTCGGCGAAGACTTCGCACGGAATCCCCACGATCGCCAGGTCGCCAATGCGGAGCACCTGGAGCTTCAGGCGAACCGTGTCCGGATATTTGGCGATGAGCACGGTTTCGCGTGCGTAGAACTCCTCGATTCCCTTGAGGGGACGGCCTTTGGCATTCTCCAGGATTGCCACGGCTCGTTCCACTTCCGCGGCGCTCGGCTTGCGCACACCGAGTTCGATCTCCTTCTCCATCGCAAAAAGTGGGACATCACTTCGAAATGTCGCACTGTCCGAGGCTTTCTTGGCAGCACTTCCCACGGCATCGGCAACCAGGCGGCTCTGTTCACCGGGCATGCGCTTCACCACTGCGGCGGTGAAATCAACGTTGTTGACATCGCCGCTGGTGCCATTCGAGAGAATGCCGACGAAGTTGTCGTCCGCGTCCAGCTTCTGCCGGATGACATTTGCGAACACACCGAAATAATCGGCGGAGAGTGGCGGCATATCACCGACGTAGTGCAGCGAGTAATTCGCCAAAAGTGCACGAGGATTGTCGTCGGCACCACGAACGCTGAGCACGGAGACTTCGGGATCCACGCGGCCAGCCTGTTCGAGCAAGCCAGGGTTTTGCCGGCCGGGGTTCATCTTCACCTTGTCCGCTGTGCCGCCGAACGGATCGGTGTTGAGCACGCCTTCCTTCATTTTCCAGCGACGATTGAACAGCTGACTTGGTTCATCCACTCCGCCCCAGCCGAGTTTCGCAGGCGCGAGGCGTGCGTGCGCCTTCTCGATTCCCTCTGCAATCTTCGCAGTAAGAAAGCCGACATATGCCGCATCCGGCTCACTTTGAAACACACCTGTGACGGTGGGTGCAGTGTGCGTGTGTGTCGCAGAGATAAGAATGTTTGAAACGGGAATGCCCGTCTTCTTCGAGGCGATTGCCTTCGCGGCATCCATGATTTCACGTGGCACCATGCAACTATCGACGACGACCAGCGCCAACTGCGTGGTGCCATCGTCGAGCACGAGGCAACGGGCATGAAGTGGATCGTGTGCCGAGGTTGCTTGCCGATCCGCCATGCCGCCATTAACGGAGACGGGAAACGTGAGTGGTGTAACATCCATTGCGAATGCCCCTGCCTTCAGTGCAGCAGGCCTGGCATCGAGCTTCGTGGCCGGTGTGATTGCTGTTCCCAGAATCAACACCGGAAAGGTCAACACGACAAACAATCGCATCATGGAGATACTCCTGCCGTGGCGTGAGGTGCGTCAGGGTTCGAAAGTGAGGTTCGGGTTGCCCAGGCATTCTACCGAAGTTCACGGCGCTATTGATTCTTTGGATGTGAGAAGCGTTGCGGTCTCGTGACTCGCGATCCGACTACGTTGTCGGGAAGACCTCATCAAAAGGGATCTCCCACTGGCCGAGGCCGACACTGACGAAGACGGTTTGCTTCTTGGGATCGATGCGAATCACCTTGCCGGTCTTGTCGAAACGGCTCACACGCACAACATCGTTCGGCCGCAAACGTGTGCGCTTGTCGTGGAGTTCGGCGCGTTCGGTGGCCTCACGATCGAGTGCGCCTTTAAGGCGTTCGTACTCGCCTTTCTCCTTGTCCGCTTCGTGCTTCGCGGTGAGTGCATCCACGCGGGCTTTCTCGGCTTCCTCGCGGAGTTGCTGCAAGCGGGCGAGTTCACCCGTCTTCCCCTTGCGGCGTTTGAGGTATTTGTGGGCCTTCTTCAGCAATTCCTTGGGCAGTTTCAGGCGGCGGGCGATCTTCAAGGCGTTGCTCATGCCGAACTGCCCGATGTGCAGCCGGTATGTGGGCCGCATCGTTTCGATGTCGAATTCGACGGCTCCGTTCTCGGCATTCTCGTTGTTGAAGGCGTAGGTTTTGAGATCGCCCAGGTGGGTGGTCACAATCGCGCGACAGCGGACCTTGTCCAGTTGATCGAGAATGGCCCGGCCGAGTGCAGCCCCTTCGGTGGGGTCCGTGCCGGAGCCGAGTTCGTCCAGGAGCACGAGGCTTTCGGTATCGGCGATCTCGAAGATGGAGGCGATGCGCGAGATGTGAGAACTGAAAGTGCTGAGCGATTGTTCGAGGCTTTGTTCGTCGCCGATGTCCGCGAGGATGTGTTTGAAGACCGGCACCAGGCTGCCTTCCCCCGCGGGGATGTGCAGGCCGCATTGAGCCATGAGGCAGAGCAGGCCCGTCGTTTTGAGTGTGACGGTTTTGCCGCCGGTGTTCGGCCCGGTGATCACGAGCAGGTTAAAACCCACTCCCAGGCGGATATCGATGGGGACCACCTTACGTAACGCGGAATTCGGAATGGGGATTTCGGAAGCGGAAGCCGCTCTGGGTGTTGATTCCGAATTCCGAACTCCGCGTTCCGCATTTGAAAAGAGGTGTTCCAGCAACGGATGGCGGGCTTGCCGGAGCCAGAGGCGGCCCTCGGTGTTCACATCCGGTGCCCACATGCCAAAGTCACGGCCGTAGCGGGCACGGGCCGTGATGAGATCGAGGCGGGCGATAATGTCCAGTGAATAGCAGAGCGGCTTCGAGACCCGGCCCACCTCGGTACTGAGCCGGCGGAGCACGCGCTTCACCTCGCGGTCCTCATCGGCCTTGAGGCTGACACGTTCGGCGCTGAGGTTCGCGATGCTGGCCGGTTCGATGAACACCGTTTCGCCGGTGCCACTCACGCGATGCACCACGCCGGGCACCTTGTGGCGGTGGTTCACGGCGACGGGGAGCACGTAATGATCGCCGCTCACGGTCGCGTTCGGATAGCTGAGCACCTCGCGGAGTTTTGGATCGCGCAAGAGACGTTTGACCTCGGCTTTCACTTTCTCTTCGAGGTTGAAGAGTTTCTCGCGGACGGCAGCGAGATCGCGGCTGGCCATGTCGAGCACGTGGCCCCGGCCATCGATGCAGCCAGTGATCGATTTGCCGACGGTGCCGAGATCCTCGATGCCGGAGAGGAGTTCGATGAGGCCAGCGAGGTGCTCGGCGAGGCGCATGCGATAGCGGTAGATGGCACCGGTGCAGGCGAGCGATTCGCCGACTTCGAGGAGTTGCTCGGCGGTGAGCATGGTGCCGATGGCGGCCCGGCGGGCGAGCAGGCGCACGTCGTGCAGACCGGTGAAGGGCGGGGTCTGGCCAAGGCCGAGCGCTGTGGCCATCTCGGTGGTCAGCGCCAGTTCGCGACGCACTTCGGCAAGATCGATAGACGGTTCGATGCCGCGAGCGAGGTCGCGCCCGAGCGACGACGCGGCATAGCTGGCGAGCAATTCGCGGACCTTGTCGAACCCGAGGAGTTCGAGCGTGTGTGCATCCATGGTGTCGCGTTCAACTTCAACGGCGATCATGCCCGCAGGACACGCCGGCCAAGTGCCGGGTTCGCCGCGGGCATCGGGGAATTGTATGACGTGGGCTCACTTCATCGGCGTGGGTTGCTTGCCCCAGACCTCGAAAAAGTAACCGCTGTTCGCTGGAGCCGCGAAGGTGGCGGGTTTCGGCTTCTCGGTGGGCCCGTAGCACATCTTGAGTTGGTTGCCGGCCACCTCGAAGATGCCGTGCCGCTTCTGCCCCTTGAGCGGTCCCGTGGCGAACTCGAATGCGATCGATTTCGGCGAGGTGCTGCCATCGACTGTCAGGTTCATCAACGCCAGTTTCAACGGCATCGGCGGCGTCTGGCTGCGGTCCACGTAGTACAGGTGATACTCGGCGTTCTCGATCACCACCGTCACCTGCTTCATCTGTTCTGCACCCATCTGCGGCTTGCCTTCGAACTCCACCTGCAACGGCTTCCAGTAGCCTTGCAAGGGGTCGAGATCGCTGGCCGGCGGGTCGGCCTTGGCCATGCCGGTGAATGCCAACACCACTGCTATCGCGCGGAACCGGTGCATTGCATACTCCCTCACGGAATAATCCACCTCCGTGCGCGTGCGTATGCCGTGGAACGATTCCGGCGTCAACCTCAAGCCGTACAATACCCGCATGGCGAAGCATCCTGATGTCGCGGTGATCGGCGGAGGCATCATCGGCCTCACCGCCGCGTACTTTCTGGCAAAGGCGGGCTTGCGCGTCGAGGTGCTCGATCGAGCCGACCTGGCCCGCGAGGCGTCCTGGGCGGGTGCGGGTATCCTGCCGCCGGGCAACCCCGCTCGCGCTGTCACGCCTCTGGACAGATTGCGGGCCATCGGTTCCACCTGCTTCGCGGCCTTTTCCGAAGAACTTCGCGAACGCACCGGCATCGATAATGGCTATCGCCTCTGCGGCGGCCTCGAGTTTCTGCAACCCGAGGATGAATACGTCCTGCCATTGTGGAAAGCCGAGGGTATTGCCTTTGAGCGACTCAGCGCAGAGGCACTTGCACACACCGAGCCGGCACTGGGCCGGGCGCCCGGCGACGCTTATGCACTGTTTGCGTGTGCCCAGGTTCGCAACCCGTGGCATCTGCGAGCGCTGATCGCAGCCTGTGAAACCATGGGCGTCACGCTCGCGCCGCATACGCGGGTGTGTGGATGGCACACTTCGAACGGCAAGATTCAGGCACTGGGACTCGACGGCTCACGCACGCTCGCCGCTGACCGCTACGTGATCGCGGCAGGAGCCTGGAGCGCGGAGTTCGTGCCGGACACGCTCATTCATCCCGTCCGTGGCCAAATCGTGCTCTTCAATCCCGGGCGAGTGCTCTTCTCGCGCGTGCTCATGGCGGGCAAGCGTTATCTCGTGCCGCGGGGCGATGGTCGGGTTCTTGTGGGTTCCACCGAGGAACCCGAGGCGGGTTTCGAAAAGGCGAACACCGAGGAGGGCATGAGCCGGCTGAAGCGATTCGCCATCGATCTCGTTCCCGCCCTGGCCAACGCACCCGTCGAGAAGTGCTGGGCGGGCTTGCGGCCGGGGAGCCGTGATGGCATGCCGTTCATCACCGCCTTGCCACAATGGAATAATGCCTTTCTCGCGGCGGGTCACTTCCGTGCGGGCGTCCAACTCTCGCTCGGCACGGCTCAGCTCCTCACGGAAATGATGTTGGGCCAGCCGACTTGTGTGCCCATCGATGTGTTCAGTTTGAACCGGCAGGTTGATGAGCGGACGCGCCCGGCGTTCCGCAGTTAAGCTACCTCAACTTGATTCTGCTCCGCGCATTCTCGACACTGAATTCATGGAAGAACTCGATCACCGCTCGACGGTCGGCAAGCTCTCCGATGACCTCGGCTGGCTGGAGAACCATTGCCGCTTGCAGCCCGAGTTGGCGGCCCACGCGGGCAACCTCCGCCTGGCGTCTGCACTCACACGCAATACCATCGGCCCCTTTCTCGAAGGGCAGCCCGCGAAGCCGCTGCATCTCGCCGTGGTCGGTGGAGCCGGTGCGGGGAAGAGCACGGTGGTGAACTTCCTGGCCGGAGCCATCGTCGCGGACGCCAACCCGCAAGCGGGCTACACGCGGCATCCCACGGCCTACCTTCCTGCAGGCCCGGCGTTTCAGTGGCCGAGCTATATCGGCTTCATGGGCCCGATGCAGCGCATCAGTCAGGAGAAGCCAGCGAATGTTGATGAAGATGTGTACCAGGTGAAGCGCATTCCGCCGCTCAAAGACGGTGCCGACCCGCTCGCGAACTTCGTGCTGTGGGATTGCCCGGACATGACGACCTGGGCCTCGGCGGGCTACGTCAATCGCCTGATGGAGGTCACGGCGCTGGCCGATGTGATTGTCTATGTTGCCTCTGATGAGCGCTACAACGACGAGGTGCCGACGCAGTTTCTGCACTTGCTCGTGAGGGCCGGTAAGGCCGTGGTGGTGGTGCTCACGAAGGTGCGCGAGGTCGATGCCGCGGCGCTGATCGAGCACTTCAAGCAGGAGATTCTCGGCCGCCTGCCGAAGTTGCCGGATGGGAACGTCCCCGCGGTGCCGGTGATTGCCTTCCCTCAAATGCCCATGAGCGAGCGCACCGACCCGGCCGGGGCGGGGGCGAAGCACCGCGTGGCCTTGCTCAATCAGGTGTTAGTGCAGGCCGAGTCCGAGACCGCCGCACGTGCTCGCACTGTGACCAATGCCGCGCGTTACCTCAGCACCGCAGGCGATGGCTTGCTCGATGTGGCACGGCGAGATCTTGCCGAGTTCGAACTCTGGAAGAACACCGTGTACCGCGGCATGGCCGAGTTCGAGGATCGTTATCGCCGCGAATTCCTCTCGGGCGAGCAATTCCACCGCTTCGATCATTACCGCGACCGCCTGCTGGAACTGATCGAACTCCCCGGTGCCGGGCGATTGCTCAGCAATGTGATGTGGGCCTTGCGAACGCCTTACCGCTGGTCGCGCGATGCCGTTTCGAAATTGCTGGTCCGCCCTGATGTGCTGAACCTCTCCGAACGCACCGTGCTCGAATCCTCGCTGAGCGGCTGGCTCGATCAGTTGCGGGCCGAGTCGCTGCGGCGGGCCGGCACGCACCCGATGTGGAAGCAAATCGCACACGGCTTTGAGGGTGGGCTCGCCAACCAGGCTCGCGACCGCTTTCAGCAGGAATACCGCGGCTTCGAGTTGAAAGAAACGGTCGAACTCGAACAGGCCGGACAACAGATGCTGGCGACCGTCGAACAGAACCCGGTGCTTCTCTATGGACTGCGCGGCGGCAAGTTCGTTGCGGATATCGCGATCGTCGCGGCTGTGCTTTACTTCACCTGGCTTCCGAGCTGGTACCATTTGCTCCTGATCCCACTCGGCGTCTCCTTCACGCATCAGATCGCGGAACTCATTGTCCGCGGGGGTGCCGAGGCCGCGCGGACGCGCGTGCGGCGGCAACGCGAGAAACTCGTGGCGCAGTCGCTCACCACTCCGATCGCGAACTGGCTGGCCGAGTGGCCCGCCACGGGCGGTTCGTCATTCGAGCGATTGCAGCAAGTGCTCACCCGCGTGCCGCTCATGATTCGCCAGATGGAAGAGAAGGTGAGCGCGAAGGTGAAGGCCGCGACACCGCCGCCGGAAGCCCCGGCACCCGCCTCAACCCCCAGCGAGCCACCGCGCGCATGAACGAGCACGACGAAGCCGCACCGATGACTGTTGCTGCGGAACCGCCCGCTCCGCTGTTGCGCACGCTCGCCCCGCTTCTGCGCGGCCTGGAACGGCAGTTCCGCGGCTGGCTTGATGCACGCCGCAAGTTCCCGCTCACCATGATTCAGCGGGCTGAACTCGAAGGCATGGCCGACGACCTGCGCCGCCAGGGCGAGGCACTCGATGTTGAGAAGCCCTTGCTCGTGATCATGCTCATGGGCGGAACAGGCGTCGGCAAATCCACCCTGTTAAACGCGCTCTCCGGTGCACCCATCGCACAGGCTGCATTCACCCGGCCCACTACGCGCGACCCGGTGGTGTACTTTCATCACTCCATTCGTTCCGAACGCCTAGACCCCGCCTTGCGACTCTGCCGGCTTGCCCAGCACGACCGCCCCGGGCTCGAGCAGAAGATCATTGTCGACACGCCGGACCTCGATTCGAACGACCTGGCCAATCGCGAGAAGCTCATTGCCCTCTTGCCCATTGCGGACATTGTGCTGTATGTCGGTTCGCAGGAAAAATACCACGACAAACTTGGCTGGGATCTCTTCAAGGAGCAGCGCCGCCGCCGCGCCTTCGCTTTCGTGCTGAACAAGTGGGATCGCTGTGTGACCACAGGTGAACTCGGACTGCGGCCGGATGAGGATTTGCTCGCGGACCTGAAATCCGAGGGATTCGAGAAGCCGCTCTTGTTTCGCACGAATGCCCAGGCCTGGCTCGATTCCGCCAAGAAAGCCGGCACCACCGTGGGCTTGCCGCCGAAGCCCGAAGACTTGCCCGAAGGGGAACAGTTCCCGCTGCTGCGAAACTGGCTCGAACTCGGGCTCACGCGGCTCGAAATCGAAGCGGTGAAAGCGCGCGGTGTGGGGCAACTTCTGGTCTCGCTGAGCCGGGCCATCGATGGCGTGCGGCCGCCTGATCTCACCGCCGAGGCCGAAAAGGTGCAGCAATCCTGGAGCGGCACACTCGGTGAAGAGGCGGCTGTTCAGGCCGATGTGCTCGTGGGCACGCTCGAGCCGTATCGCACCGAGGTGGAGCATCACTTCAGCGTTGAGGATCAGCAGCGATTCCGCGGCCTGATGGGTGCATACCTGCGCTTATCGACGCGGATGAAGTATGCCGGGAGCAGCCTGCGCGATCGCATTCCGCTGGCGGGCCGGATTCTACCGGGCGGCCGAGTCGAAACACCCGTGGAGTGGAATCTCGGTGCCTTCGTGCAGGAGTGTGCCCGCTCGGCCGGGGAGCGGGCACTCGATCAACGGTCCACCGCACTCGTCAATCGCTTGCTGGTCGAAGGTGATCAGCGCGGCTTTCCGCTCACGCTGCTCCACGACCCGACTCACACCGTGGGCCGGCTCGACTGGCGCGAACGCATCACCCGAAGCGTCATCGAGGCGCTCGCGGAAGTGGAGCAGATTTGCACCAACCCGCGCGGGTGGCGCAAGTGGGTTCGCTCCACACTCGGCCTGCTCGCCAACACACTCCCCGAAATCTCGCTCGTCGCCACGGCCGGGTATGTCCTGTACGACTTCTTCGTGAACAGCGTGGTGCCGGACACGTTTCGCATCGCACTCATCGCCATCGTGCCGCTTGTGGTGATTGTCATCTTCCACTTGCTCATTGTGTTGCTGTTGCCCGTGCGCTGGCCGGCCATCCGCGGCGAGTTCCACAAGCGGCTGGGCGCACGCCTCACACAGGAATTTGAACGCGCGTACCTGCCCATCCCATCTGATCTGGCCCTGGCGCTGGTGGAAGAGCGCAGCCAGGTGGATCGTCTGGTCGCGGAAACGAAGGAAGTCAACGACTGGCTTGCCGTGCGGCAGCAAGCCGCCCAGGTCGCGGAGTTGTACGGGAATTGAATCGCACGAGGCGTTAGCGCAATTCGTGCGGAGCGAGCAGTGTGAAGGGTTCGATGGGGATGTTTCGAAGGATGGTGAATAGGATCAGGCTGACTGTCAGCAACCAGAGTGTCCATGCGGGCCAAAGGATACGATGAGCTCGCCTGGGAACGTTAAATGCTTTATTGACTGCTCCACGGACCAAGGAATAAGTGCAGAATGGAAGCGCAAAAACGGCGAATAAATTGAAGTGCATCGCCGTGAGAATATGGCCATTCAGCATAAAGTGTGAAGCGCGTGCTGTCCCACAACCAGGGCAATGCAAGCCTGTGTACTGATAAAGTTGACACTTCGGGTAGTAGCTGTTTTGAGTCGGGGTAATCGTGGCGAGGCAGTAGACAATGACGGCCAGTGCGGCGAGAGTGAAGGCCAATAGCATGCCTCTCAACCACACGGGCCGTTGATGCCTGCCGACATGTTCTGTGGCGATGTCGTTGGTCACTTGTTATTCGCGGCACCAAGGACTGCGAACTGAATAATAGCACCAATTATATTCGTGACGATCCCCGTCACAAAACCGATCGTGGACCATTTCTTCGCGTTCGCCGATGCCTCCAATGCGCCACTGCTATCGCCCGCCTGCCACTTCGAATTCACCTGAGTTGCATAGACGATCGAGACGATACCCAGAGGCAAGCAGCAACAGAGAGTCACCAGAATGGACTGCACTAAGTAGTTGGGGGGCGGGGCTCCATCCGCACCACGTGAACCACGCCCCCGTCGGGGGCGATCATCGTAATCGTCGTCCATGTCGCCGTCGTAATCGTCGTCGCGTTCGCGTGCCATGATTCACCAGTGCGAGTGGTCCAGTTGGTAAACGACTCGAAGCAAGATACATTCGTTCAGGACGCGGGTCAAAGGTCCGCTTTGCAATTCAGCCAGATTCCTCGTTGACCCGGCCGGCACGGCCGCACCCTCTTGAACTTTTCGCCGGTTTTCGTGTCTTGTCCCGAGAGCCCCGGCCTCACTCTTTGCGACACGGAACCTGCCATGCTTTCCTCGAACGAGATTCGTCAGCAGTTCATCGATTTCTTCTGCAAGAAACACGCTCACACGAATGTGCCTTCGAGCCCAGTGGTGCCGATTGGCGATGCCACGCTGCTCTTCGCCAATGCCGGGATGAACCAGTTCAAACCCTATTTCCTCGGCACGGAGAAGCCGCCGCATCCGCGCGTCGCCAACACGCAAAAGTGTATCCGGGCCGGCGGCAAGCACAACGATCTCGATGATGTCGGCAAAGACACTTATCACCACACGTTCTTCGAGATGCTCGGCAACTGGAGCTTCGGCGATTACTTCAAGAAGGAGGCTATCGCCTGGGCCTGGGAACTGCTCACGGAGGTGTGGAAGCTCGACGCCACGCGCTTGCACGTGACGGTGTTCGAGGGCGATCCCGCCAACGGCATCCCACGTGATGAGGAAGCCGCCGGGTACTGGAAAGCGGTCGGCGTGCCCGCCGAACGTATTCACCTCGGCAACAAGAAGGACAACTTCTGGGAGATGGGCAGCACCGGTCCGTGCGGACCCTGCACGGAGATCCACTACGATGCCACGCCCGACAGGAGCGGCGGCCCGCTCGTCAATGGCGGTTCGGACAAGGTCGTGGAAATCTGGAATCTCGTCTTTATCCAGTTCAACCGCAACGAGGATCAATCGCTCACGCCCTTACCTGCCCAGCACGTCGATACGGGCATGGGCTTCGAACGCATCACCAAGGTGATCCAGGGGAAATCGAGCAACTACGATACAGACGTCTTCGTACCGCTGTTCGAAGCGATCCAAAAGGTGACCGGTGCCGGACCGTACACGGGTATTCTCGACAACCTGAAGGACACCGCCTATCGCGTGATTGCGGACCACATCCGCACGCTCACCTTCGCACTGACGGATGGTGCCACCATCGGCAACCTGGGCCGGGACTATGTGCTCAAGCGCATCCTGCGCCGTGCCGCCCGCTATGGTGTGCAGGTGCTTGGCACCAACGAACCGTTCCTGCACAGCCTCGTGCCCACGGTCGTGAATCTCATGGGCGGTGCCTTCCCGGAGTTGAAGAAGAACCCCGAGAAGGTTCGCGAACAGGTGCACGAGGAGGAAGAAAGCTTCCTCCGCATGCTGGGCCGCGGCATCAAGCGCTTCACCACGCTTGTGGACAAGATGAAGAGCGAGAATCGCACAGTCGTGAGCGGCACCGAGGCATTTCAACTCCACGACACCTATGGTGTGCTGATCGACATCACCCAGCAGATGGCCGCGGAGCAGGGCCTCAGCGTCGATGAGGCGGGCTACGAGAAAGCGATGGATGAGGCCAAGGACAAGGCGCGGGCCGGCGGCAAGAAGTTCACGGTGACAGCCGTGCAGGGGGAACTGCCCGTCACCAATGATTCGCCCAAGTACGAGACGGCCCAGGTCGCCGCGAAGGTGCTTGGCTGGGTGAAGGACAACGCCATGATCCGCACCGGCAAGTTGATCGCCGGCGATTCGGTGGCGCTCGTGCTCGATCGCACCGGCTTCTACGCGGAGCAGGGCGGACAGGTTGGCGATCAGGGCACCATCATCTCCGAGACCGGTGCGTCCTTCAACGTCGAGGACACGCAACGCCTCGGCGACACGGTGCTGCACATCGGCACCCTCGATGCCGGCGAAATTCAGGCGGGCGACGAGGTGCTGCTCAACCAGGCCGTGCGCCGCCGCGTCGATGTGATGCGCAACCACACGGCCACGCACTTGCTGAACCAGGCGCTGAAGCAAGTGCTTGGCGGCGACGTCGAACAGAAGGGATCACTTGTCGATGATGGCAAGACACGATTCGACTTCAGTCATGATCGGCCGCTGACTGCAGAGCAGGTACGCGAGATCGAGACGCGTGTGAACCGTGAGATTATTCGCGATCATGCGGTGAATGCCGTTGTCATGCCCCTTACCGAAGCGAAGCAGTTGCCCGGCGTGCGGGCCGTGTTCGGCGAGAAATACCCGGACCCGGTGCGGGTGGTGATGGTGGGTGCAGCCACACCGGCCGAGGTCACGCACGATCTCTCGGTCGAGTTCTGCGGGGGCACACACATGCCGAGCACGGGTCGCATCGGCACCTTCAAGGTTCAATCGCAAGAGTCCGTGGCCAAGGGCATTCGTCGCATCACCGCGGTCACGGGACGCGTGGCGTATGAGGAACTGCAGAAGCGCGGAGCCGTGCTCGATGCGCTCACGGCATCCTTCCAGTGCTTGCCGCAGGAGTTGCCCGAACGTGTGGACACGCTGCGCGAACAGCTGAAGAAGTTGCAGGATCAGGTGAGCAAGGCGGCCGCGGCGGAAGTGGCGAGTGTCGTGGATGCACTCATTGCCGATGCTGCGACCGTGGGCGGAGCGAGGTTGATCACGGCACATTTGCCGGCGGGTGCCACGGCGGAAGCGGTGCGGACGCAGATCGACCGCATCAAACAGAAGTGCGGCTCGGCTTTCATCGTGCTCGGCTGGGTCGATGCGGAAGGTAAAGTGTTCCTCATCGCCGCGATGACGCAGGATCTCGTCAAGAAGGGTATCAAGGCAGGCGAGATTGTGAAGTCAGTGGCTGCGATCGTGGGTGGCAGCGGCGGCGGCAAACCCGACTTCGCCCAGGCTGGCGGCAAGGACGCGAGCAAACTCCCCGACGCCATTCAGAAGGCACGCGAACTGGGTGAGTCGCTGCTGGCGAAGTGACATGGTCTCGAATCTTCGCGGGTGCACGCAGCGGGCTTGTGGTCGTCGATGCGGCTCCCGTGGTTGGAGATGCTCTTTCAGATCGGAAATAGACCCGCAGCCTGCGTGCGGCGGACGCCAGGGCCGCGTGGCACGCTGATGGGTTTGTGCGGCCGGAGCAATACGCCGGGTTCGATTGCCTCGAGTCGCTGGCGCACAGCATCCGCGTACTGTTCCGAAAGTTCCACTCCCCTGTATCGGCGACCGAGTTTCTTGGCCACCGCGAGTGTGGTGCCACTGCCGGCGAACGGATCGAAGACCGTGTCGCCCAGGTTCGTTGAAACGCGGATGATGCGTTCCAGCACGGCTTCGGGCATCTGGCAGGGGTGCCCCGTGCGTTCCTTGAAGGTGCCACAGACCCGCGGTAGATGCCATGTGTCGGAGTCTGCTGCGAAGTGTTGATCGCTTTCCTGCGGCCTGAGCACCCACGTATCATCGGGCAGTTTGCCCACCGGGTTGGCCCGGCTATCGGCGTACGTGGTCATGCGTGCCGAGGGCACCCGGATCGCATCGGGGTTGAAGGTGAATTCCTTCGGATGCTTTGTGTAGTAGAGAATGTGGGCATGGCTGCGATTAAACTTCTTGGTGCAGTTCACGCCGAAGGTGTAGTGCCAGATGATCCAGTTCCGCATGTGGAGGCCGAGCGCATCGAGCCGCACCTTGTGCTCGGCGACGAACTCATCACCGATCGCCAGGAATAGTGAGCCCGTGGGGCTCAGCACGCGAGTCGCGGCGGCCAGCCACTGTTCTGCCCAGGAAAGGTAGTCCGATTTGCCACGTGCATCGTGGTAGACGTCGTACTCGTAGCCGATGTTAAAGGGCGGGTCTGCGAACACGAGATCGACCGAACCGGCCGGTTGCGCTGCCATCACGGCCAGGCAATCGCCTGTCACCACTTCATTCCAGACCATCGACTCCGCTCCAGACTTTTGCTGCGATTTCTTCTGAGCTCTTTTCGATCCTGCCACATTCATACTCGTGAAGTAAGTGGTTTTTTGCTGAATACTTCAATTTTATTGAAGTTGGCAGCCGCCCGGCTTGAAACAGAAATGGGGTCGTGTCTCGGTTTGCGTAGTAGGTCAGCCTTTCGAGGCTGACATTCCGCAGAAAAGCAGAAAAAGCAGAAAAGCAGAAAAGCAGAAAAAGCGTCAGCCTGGAAAGGCTGACCTACGCCAGCTGAGACACTACTAGAAATTGGGCTGGCGGGCTTTGGCTGCGTTGGTTAAGTTTTGCCGGCCCAGAGCCGACCATTGGCTGGGAGAACTATCGTTTGTGCGCTCGGGGTCAGGGATGCTCCAGCATGTGTCTGCTATGTGGAAGTTTCGACACTTCCTGCTCGCACTTGTCCGCCTCGATTTGCGGCTGCGTTATCGCCGCTCCGTGCTGGGGCTCGGTTGGTCGCTGCTGAATCCGCTTGCCATGACTGCGGTGTTCGTCGTTGTCTTCACGCAGTTGCTTGGCGGCAACGATCCGCAGAATTACACACCCTCGCTCCTGCTGGGCCTGGCGATCTGGAGCTTTTTCCGTGACTCGGCCTGCCTGGGTTGCCGTTCCCTGATCGCAAACGAAGCGTACATCCGGCAAAGCCCATTGCCCTTCACGCTCTATCCACTTCGCACAGTGCTCGGGAATTCGATTCATTCCTCGATTGCGCTGAGCATCGGGCTCGTTGTGGTGCTGATCGCGAAGTCGATTGCATCGCCACTGACGATCTTTTGGGGTCCACTGGAAGTTCTCTGGGCTGTGCTGCCAGCACTGGTTCTGGCTGTGGTGATGGGCTGGGCGCTCGCCACGATCTTTGCCTTCGTGAACGTCTACTTTCAGGATACGCAGCACCTGCTGGAGGTGGGGGCGCAGTTGATGTTCTTCCTCACGCCGATCACGTATCCGCCCGAGGTGTTGGAAAAGGCGGGTGTCGGGTTCATCATCACACTCAATCCCGTGAACCTGTTCATGGATCTGGTGCGGGCTCCATTGCTCACGGGTCAGTTGCCGCCTCTTGAGACCTATGCGATTACCACTGGTGTGACAGCGATGTTCGTGGGGCTGGCTCTCGGCACCAGTGCCTGGCTGCAGAAACGCGTCATCTTCCACCTGTGATCACGTGTGACAATCACGAGGATTCATCCTTTCACCTTCGCGAACCGACCCAATGTCCAAGATCGATCTTCACGACGTCTCGCTCACCTTCACTGTTCACCGCCAGAAGCGGATGACGCTGAAGGAATATCTCGTGCGTGGGTTGTTTCGTCGCTCGGCAAGCAACACGATCGCTGTGCACGCGCTCTCGAATGTGAACCTCACTGCCAATGACGGCGACCGCATCGGCATCATCGGCCACAACGGTGCGGGCAAGAGCACGCTCCTGAAGCTCATTGCCGGCATCTACCCGCCGACGCGCGGTTCCCGCAATGTCACGGGTCGCATCTGTTCGCTCTTCGATATCTCGTTGGGCTTCGAGCCGGAAGCGACGGGCTGGGATAACATCACCTATCGCGCGTATCTGCAGGGCGAGAGCCCCTCGAGTTTGAAGCCCAAAATCAACGAGATTGCCGAGTTCACGGAACTGGGAGAATTCCTGAACATTCCCGTGCGGCACTACTCCGCCGGCATGCTCATGCGCCTGGCCTTCGCGATTGCGACAGCCATCGATCCGGAAGTGCTCCTGGTGGATGAGGTGCTGGCCGCGGGCGATCTCTCGTTCCAGAACAAGGCCCGGGCGCGCATGCAAGAGATGATGTCCACAGCCCGGCTCATGGTGCTCGTGGCCCACGATCTCTTCACGATTCGCGAGATGTGCACACGCGTGCTCTGGCTGCAGCATGGAGCCGTGGTGATGGATGGTCCGCCCGAAGAAGTGATCGAGGCGTACCAGGAGAGTGTTAATCCGAAGGCCGAATCGCACGTCGGCGCGAATACCGAGGTCGACGACCCTCTTCCCGCCGCCGCGTGATCCTGTGGATCTTCCGCTCCTGACGGTGCTGGTGGTGAACTTCAATGGCCGGCGACACCTCGGCCCGTGTTTCACCGCGCTCGAGCAGCAGACCCTACCGCGTCATCGATTCGAAGTCGTACTCATCGATAATGCCTCGGTCGATGACTCCGTGGCTTTCGCACGCGAACAGTGCCCCTGGGTGCGTGTGGTACGCTCCCCAATCAACACCGGCTTCGCGGGTGGCAACAACGCCGGCCTGCCCTTCGCACACGGGCGATTCCTGGTCTTGCTGAATAACGACACGATCGCCGACCCGCACTGGCTTGCCGAACTCGCGGCCAAGGCGCGGGAAGGGGAGATGGCGGTTTCGAAGCTGGTCTTCGCAGGCGATCCCACCACGGTGAACAGTGCCGGGCTGCAGTTGTTGCGCGATGGACGGGGGCTCGATCGTGGCTTTCGCCATCGGGATTGCGGCCAGTTCGAAGATAGCCAGCCCGTGTTTGCCGGCTGTGGTGCCGCGGTGCTCATCGACACGCACACCTTCGATGGGCCGCTCTTCGATCCGCGTTACTTCGTTTACTACGAAGATCTCGATGCCGCCTGGCGAGCACAACTTCAGGGTCTGCCCACACAGTACACACCGCGTTCACTCGTGCGTCACGTTCACGGAGGCACAGCCGGAGATGAGTCGCCGCTGTTCCGGTTTTATAACGAACGCAATCGCGCCCTCACCAGCCTGCGTAACGCCGATCTGTTCCTCGCCGTGTGGAATGGCCTGGGCCTGGCCGCTCGTGTCGTGCGCTCCGGGTTCCGCCTGCTGCGGCGTCGCGAGCGCACAGTGATGTTTCGTGCTACTGTCGGGGCGCTAGTGTCATACTTTGCCCTTGCCCCGTTCGTGCTCGTGGAGCGCTACCTGATTCGCACGAGGCCCACATGCGCGTCCTGATCAATGGGGTCTCGGCACTGAAGCCCAAGACAGGTGTGGGCCACACCACGCAGAACCTGCACCGTGCGCTGGCGAGTTCGCATCCCGGAGACAGCTTTTGGCTCTATCCGGGCGAAACAATTGCGAACCTGGCGAAGCGAACCCTGGTGAAGCCAAAACCCAGGCCCGGTGGTACCGATAAGCAGGAATCGGAACGTTCTTTGCGGGCGCATGCCACCCATATCGCGAAGGCGGCTTACCGCGTCCATCTCGGGTTCGCCGCACGCTGGGGCCGCTTTGACCTTTATCACGAGCCCAACTTCGTTCCGATTCGCACGCACCTGCCCACGATCGTGACCGTGCACGATCTCTCCGTGGTGTTGCATCCGGAGTGGCATCCGCTGGAGCGTGTCCGCTTCCACGAACGACACTTCGCCCGTGGTATCGCCGCGGCCGAGCATGTGATCGTGGTCTCGGAAAGCGTGCGACGTGAGGCGATTGATATCCTCGGGCTGGATCCGAGCCGGGTTACGGCCGTGCGCAATGGTATCGGTTCTTCCTATCGTCCTCAGGATCTGGCATCGGTGGAAGCGATGCGTCACCGGCTGCAGCTTCCCCCGCGATACACGTTGGCGGTGGGGACGATCGAGCCACGCAAGAACATCCGCACACTGCTGCAGGCCTTCTGCGATCTACCAACGGCAGTGCGTGAAGCGTGCCCGCTTGTGTTGGCCGGGGGTTGGGGCTGGAAGTCCGACGCGGAGCGAGAACTGTTCGAGGCGGAAGCCCGGCCACGCGGTGCGATTCACCTGGGCTACGTCGCGGATGCAGACCTGCCCGCACTCTATGCCGGGGCCGCGGCGCTACTGTTTCCATCCTTCTATGAAGGCTTCGGCTTGCCACCCGTCGAGATGCTTGCCTGCGGTGGTGGTGTGATCGCCTCCACGGCCACGGTGGTGCGTGAGGTCGTGGGCCGGCATGCGGTGCTGCTCGATCCGCTCGATCTCGAAGGCTGGCGTGAGGCGATGCACCGCGTGGCGACAGCACCGGACTTTCTCAACGAGACCCGCCGCGGAGGCGTGGCCCATGCACATCGCTTCACCTGGGAGCAGGCCGCTACGGAGACGTTCGCGGTTTATCAGCAGGTGCTCGGTATTGCAGCGGTGTCGCCGCTACGCTCGATCTCAACCGCCGCTTAATACGAAAAGCACCGAGACGAGGTTGAACAACCCGTGCACGAGGGCGGGTACGAGGATGCCACGCGTACGCAGGGCAAGCCAGCCGAGGCCGAGACCGAGCACGAACAGGGGAATGGGGCTCGGCCACACCGCGGAGTGCACCACGGCAAAGAGTGCCGCGGAGGCGTAGATGGCTCCGCGGGGGCGCCGTTTTTTCGGGCACTTCCAGGCGATAATCCCCCACCCCGCGACGAGTGCAAGCGCGAAGAGCACCGGGCCGCGTGCTCCCTGTCCTGTGGCATCCATCGACAACCCGCCGGCCAGTGCCACACTGATGATCAACACGATCACAGTTCGTTGCTTGCGACCGAGCACCCAGGGCAGGAGCAGTCCACGGAACAGCATCTCTTCCAGGAGCGGTGCGGCAACGCATGCCTGAACGACGAAAAGTACTTGATCGATGAATGGTCGTGATGCGGTGATCTGTGCGAACGGATGTTCCTCGACATTCCACTCAAACAAACGAAATGCGATCGTGACGCCAAAATGGACGGTGAGCACGACGCACGCCAGCACGGCCCAACTGGCAATCGCCAAGGCAACGGATGCTCGCCATCCCGGCTGCCGACGCGGCTTTCTCCAGTGCGGGAACAGCACAATGGGGAAGCCGATCAAGAGGCCAATCTGAAGGGGAAACGCGAGGATCCCAATCCAAAGTGATTGAACCGTCGCGGCTTCCGGATGGGTCTTGCGGTTCTCAGGCGTCAACACGCCCGGGAAATCGGGGCCATAGATTCTTTCGAAGATCCCCGTTTGCGGAAGCACGCTGCTGACCAGCACCGGGACCAGCATCGCGACCACCACGAAGGCCATCGCCACTTCGAAGCCACCCCAGGGCACATGCCAGCGCGTTGGACGCGGGAGTAGCCACTGGCCGCGCTTACGAGCGGAGCGAAGCGCCCACCAACCGAACGGGGTCAGTGCTGCGGCCACGGCGAACCCGCAAACTGTGAGTTGAACAAGTTCCGTCCATAGTTCCGCAGGCACAATCCGGTCCTGTCCACAAAGGGCGCGATGAGAGACAACATACATTTCCCGCACCGAATAGTCGCCTATACTGTTGCGGAGTGATGAAGCGATTGTTGCGTGAGATCATCCGGAGTCCCTCTCCCCTCAATCCCATTCTGCTACCTGTTGTCGATCGGATCGGCCATGTCGAACGAATTTCGGGCGGCTCGAACGGAGCAGATTGAAAACATCAATCCCGTGGAACGGGGCGAAGCGCTCTCTCCATCCGACGATTCGGAGTCCTCGTTCCCATTCACGGGTGATTCGCACTTCCAGGAGGCTAAAGCGAGGCGAGGACTCACAGAGGGTGCCATAGATTTCTGCAATCGAGCGCGGACGCCCGGCTGGGCTCCCGCGATCCTGGCACCGGAGATCTTCCCCTCGCTGCCCGGCTATGAGATTCTCGCCATCATCGCCGAAGGTGGAATGGGTGTGGTATACAGGGCGCGGAACTTCGCACTGAACCGCATCGAAGCGGTGAAGATGGTGAAGGCGGCGGAGTTCGCCGGGCCGCGCGAACTCGCACGGTTCGCGTTCGAAGTGGAAGCCTGCGCCGGGCTCGAGCATCCCAACATCGTCACACTCTATGATGTCGGGGAAGTCGGCAATCGGCCCTTCATCGCGATGCGGTGGATCGAGGGGAGTAACCTCGCGGAGTGCCGGCCGACTTCGCTTCACGGCGATGCGGCACTGATGGCGAAGGTGGCGCATGCGGTTCACTTTGCCCATCAACGCGGGATTTTGCATCGTGATTTGAAACCTCAGAACATACTGCTGGACGTGGCCGGTGAACCATATGTCGCGGACTTCGGGGTCGCTCGCCGCATCGAGAGTGGCGGTACCATCACGCAAGCCGGCGGGCTCGTGGGCACTCCTCTGTACATGTCCCCCGAGCAGGCCCGCGGCGAGGGCAACCTCACCGTGGCCTCGGACGTGTATTCGCTTGGTGTGATGCTCTATGAACTGATTGCAGGCAGCACCCCATTTGCCGGCCAAAGCCACATGGAAGTGCTCAAGCAAGTGCTGGAATCCGAGCCGCTTCCGCCACGTGCTCACAAGGCCGCTATCGATCCGGACCTCGAAGCAATCTGCATGAAGTGCCTGGAGAAGAAGCCGGGCGATCGCTACGCGAGTGCGGCGGATTTGGCCCTGGACCTGGAACGATACTTGAATGGCGAACCGGTTTCCGCTCGCTCACCCGGATTGTGGGACTTCGTCCGGCAGATCTGGCGCACCCGGCCGGACACCACGGCCTATGCCTGGCAGGTTCTCACGTGGTTCGGTGCATTGATTCTGCCAAGTCACTTGGCCGTCTTCGGACTCGCCCGCGCGGAGGCGTCCGTTGGCTGGGTGTGGCTGGTGCAACTGGCGAACTGGTGTGGTTTCGCGGTGGTGATCTGGTGGTATCTGCTCCGACGCTTTCGTCGTTTACCGATGACGGAACGGCATTCCACCATGATTGCCGTGGCTCACATGGTGGGGCATCTCGGCTTGCTCATCGCCATCGTGCCGTTCACCTGGAACGCCTCGGCAAACGAAGCTCTGCGGCTCTACCCGCCGCTGTTCGCGATCAGTGGAATGGGCTTCATGATCGTCGGCTCAACACACTGGGGTCGCTTCGTGCCGATTGGCGTGGCGGTGATGATGCTCGTCCCGCTGGCCGCTCTTGGACCAGCCGTGTCGCCCGCTCTCTATGCTGTGATAATCTCGGCCATTATGTGGTACTGGGCCCACGCCCTGGGCATCACCTTCGCGACTCGCTCATCTGTATGACGGCGCAGACACTCCCTTCCTGGAGAATGGTTATGGCTCACGATCTCACTGGAGCAGGGTTCGCAACACGGGCGATCCATGCGGGACAGGACGCAGATCCCGCGACCGGTGCCACCGTCGTTCCCATCTATGCGACCTCGACGTATACACAGACCGGCATTGGCGAGCACAAGGGGTACGAATATAGCCGCAGTGGTAACCCCACACGCACGGCCCTCGAAACGGCGCTCGCCTCGCTTGAAGGGGGTGAACGCGGCCTGGCCTTCGCCTCCGGACTCGCAGCCACCACGGCCGTGTTGCAGGCGCTCTTGAAACCGGGCGACGAAGTCGCCGCGTCCGCGGATCTTTATGGCGGAACCTTCCGATTGCTGGAGCGCGTCTTCAAACCTTGGGGCCTCACCACGCGTTACACCGAGGATTCTACCGCAGCGGGCTTCGTCTCCATAATCACTCCCCAAACGAAGCTTGTGTGGATCGAGACGCCAACGAATCCCTTGCTGCAGATCCTCGATATCGCGGTGATCGCGGAATTCGCCCATCGCCATGGTGCAAAGCTCGCCGTCGATAACACATTCGCATCACCTTATTTACAACCACCGCTGGCGCTGGGTGCGGATGTGGTTGTGCATAGCACCACGAAGTATCTGGGCGGTCATTCCGATGTGGTGGGTGGTTGCGTGGTGGGGTCGAAGGCGTTGCTGGAACCGATCAAGTTCTTTCAGAATGCCGCGGGTGGCGTGCCCGGACCGTTCGATTCTTATCTTGTGCTTCGAGGCCTGAAGACTCTGGCACTTCGCATGGAACGCCACTGTGACACCGCACTGTCACTCGCCGAATGGCTGGTGAAGCAGCCGCAAGTTGCAAAGGTTCATTATCCCGGCTTGCCCGATCATCCGGGTCATGCGATCGCGGCAAAACAGATGCGGAAGTTCGGCGGGATGATCTCCCTGAAACTCGAGGGCGGATTCGACGCCACGCGGAAGTTCCTTTCACGCACGCGGCTCTTCAGCCTGGCCGAGAGCCTGGGTGGAGTCGAATCACTGGTCTGCCATCCCACCACCATGACGCACGCCAGCATCCCCAAGGAAATCCGTGAAGCCCGCGGGGTCGATGAGGGCCTGATTCGGCTGAGTGTCGGCATCGAAGAGGAAGCGGACCTGCGCGAAGACCTGGCGAACGCCCTCTCCGCACTGTGAGGTATCGCTTATGTGAACAATTCGAGCAACTGGTGCTGCGTTGCGGGTGATTACCGCTGACCGACCAGTGCCATGAACTCCGCGCGTGTGGCGGGGCGATCTTTCACCAGGCCGCGGACAGCGCTGGTGATCGTCATGGAGCCGGGCTTGCGGACGCCGCGGAGAGTCATGCAACTGTGGCTCGCTTCCACGATCACGCCCACGCCCTTCGGCTGCAATTCATTCATGATCAGGTCGGCGATCTGTTCCGTCATGCGTTCCTGGACCTGTGGACGTTTTGCCACGGACTCCACGACGCGGGCCAGCTTCGAGAGCCCCACCACTTTTCCCGCGGGCAAGTAGCCAATGTGGGTCTTGCCGACAAACGGCAACAGGTGATGCTCGCAGCAGGAGGCGAACTCGATATCCTTCACGATCACCATTTCGTCGTATTGCTGCGTGAAGGTCTTCTGAAGGTAGATCGCGGGATCGTGGTGCAAACCTGCGAACACCTCGGCATACATGCGTGCCACGCGGTCGGGCGTGTCGAGCAATCCTTCGCGGTCCGGGTCTTCACCAATTGCAAAGAGAATTTCGCGCACGGCCCGGCGAATGCGAGCATGATCAACCGGAGTGGCTCCGGCCGCGGCCGCGGCCGCGGATGCCAGGGCAGCCAGTGAAGGAGTTTCGTCGTCCGCACAGGCCGCCAGTCGGTTGTTCGTGGTGCTCAAGCCGTCGCTCCAGAATTGAGGTTAATGGCATTGTAGTCACCACTCCCTGGTGAGCCGCCACCGGACACACTGCCTTCCGAGAATCGCGAACATTTGCCTCGGGCTGGTACAATGCTTTCAACCATCATTCTTCGTGTCTCCCAGTCGGGGGGTTGCAGTCATGGCGCTCACGGCCACTCAGATCGCCGAACAGAAGAAGCAAGTGGAAGAACTCATCGCGGGGCCGGATGTTGGCTTCGCGAAAGCTCTGTTCTATGGCAAATTCAAGGGCGAATTGCTCTTCCCCTATCCTGTGCTCTCCGCCGAGAAGCAGACGGCTGCGAATGAGATGACGGACAAGGTCCGCGACTTCGCTCACCTTGCTATCGACCACATGCAAATCGACCGTGAAAGCCGCATTCCCGATGCCGTGGTGAAGGGGTTGGGCGATCTCGGCGTTTATCGCCTCACGATTCCCACCGAGTTCGGCGGCCTCGGCTTCAACCAGCAACAATACCTTGCCACGATGGAAGTGCTCGGAGGCCATGATGCCAGTGTCGCTGTGTTCGTGAATGCACACCACAGCATCGGTGCCCGGGCACTCGTGCTCTTCGGCACCAAGGAACAGCAAGCCAAGTGGCTCCCCGGCTTGCTTGATGGCACGAAACTCTGCGCCTTCGCCCTCACCGAACCGGAAGCGGGCTCGGATGCCGCCAACGTGCAGACCACGGCGAAGCCCACTGACGATGGCACGGCTTTCATTCTCAATGGCACGAAGCATTACATCACCAATGGCGGAATTGCAGACATCCTCACGGTGATGGCCCGCACGCCCGCACCCACTCCCGAGAAGCCGGACGCCACGAAGGTCACGGCGTTCCTGGTCACACCCGATATGCACGGGTTCGAGGTGGTGGAGAAGCGGGCTGACAAGTGCGGCATTCGCGGCACCGCCACAGGCAAGATGCGCTTCCACGACATGCGCGTGCCCAGGGAAAACATCCTGGGCCAGCCGGGCCGCGGCTTGCAGGCGGCGCTCACGGTGCTGAACTACGGCCGCGTGACGTTCGGAGCGACCTGCACCGGCCACGGTAAAGCCTGTATCCGCGCGATGATCGAGCACGCCAAGAAGCGTGTGCAGTTCGAGCAGACGCTCAGCGAATTTCAACTCGTGCAGAAGAAGATCGCCTTTGCGGCGGCCCATGTCTTTGCCATGGAAGCCGCGACCGCCGAGTGCGCCGCATTCATCGACAACGGCTCGCCAGACTACATGCTCGAGACCGCCATCCTCAAGGTGTTTGCCACCGAGCATCTCTGGACGATTGTGTACGACACCATGCAGGTGTGGGGCGGCAAGGGCTACTTCAGCGATCAACCGCTCGAACGCTGGATGCGCGATGCCCGCATCAACACCATCGGTGAAGGAGCCAACGAGGTGCTCAAGGCCTTCATTGCGGTCGTGGGTTGCCGCGGACCGGGCGAATACCTGAAGGGCCTGCGGGATGAAGCACTCGGCGGCGTGAAGGGCTTCTTCAAACGCCTCCCTGCCGCCATCGGTGTTGGCGCGACGCTCGTTGCCCCGTGGATCACCACCGGCACACCCGCCGTGCCCGTGCAGGCAGCCGAATTGCAGGACGATGCCCACACACTCGGCAAGCTTGTCCGCGACTTCGGCCTGAAGCTGCCGCACGTCTTCATGGCACTCAAGGACGAAGCGAATTTCGTGGTCGCGCAACTCATCCACGAGCGGATTGCAGATATAGCCATCGATCTTTATGTGAGTTCCTGTGTGCTGGCCCGCCTGGATCACATGCTTGCGAAACCCAGCCACAACGGCAAGGCCGACGCCGATCCCTTTGCGGATATCGCGGCGGGCAAATACTTCTTGAAACTCGCGTTCCGCCGCATCCGCGAACGCTTCACCACGCTAGACGACAACGACGATACTGCCTGCCTGGCCAGTGCGAAGAGCATGATCGGGAAGATATAGTTGCGTGTAGAAACGGTTCGTTGCGTCTCGAATTTCAGGGAATCGGTGATGACTGAAGCCGAGTGGCTGGAGTGCAGCGACATTCCCGGGCTGGTATCGTTTCTGTCGAAACGATTCACTGACCGGAAAGCACGGCTCCTAGCTGTTGCGCATGTCAACCTCATTTCCCACTCAGTGCCCGACGTTGCGATTTGTACCGCTGTCGAAATTGCGAGCATGTATGCGGATCAAGAAACAACTCAAGAACACCTGCGACTTGTCTGGACACGAGCGGACCAACAAATCGAGCGAAACGCTGTTCAACGAGGGTCGATGTAGGTTATGCAGGCCGAAGCGATGCGGGACACGGCTCTCGCAGATTCCTGGGAGTCATTTGAACACATCATCCGAGGGATTAAACGTGCATCTCAACCAGCGTGGATCCGATCACACGACCATCTCCGTTTGCGATTGGATGATCTATTCGGTAATTCGTTTCATGCCGTGACTATGAATCAGAATTGGCGAACGCAGGACGTCGTCGCTATCGCACGAGGAATTTACCTAGACGCGGCTTTCCATCGAATGCCAATTCTTGCCGATGCCTTTCAAGAAGCAGGATGCGAAGAGCAACGCATTCTGGCGCATTGTCGAGATCGTGCTCGGAGGCACGTGCGAGGATGTTGGTTGATCGATCTCGTGCTTGAGCATGTCGGCCGTTCGAGTATCTACCTGGACCTTTCAGTATAATCATCAGCACTCTGGACATCGTTGCATCCTGTCCCTGGAGTTCGTTATGCTTCGCTCGCTGTTCGCGGTCACGCTCCTCATGCTCCTCGGCTCAATGGCTCAGGCGGATATTGGGCCGCCCAAGGGGTTCAAGCGGCTGCCGCTCGAGCACAAGATTACGACCGAGAAGGATTACCCCGAATTTTCCTTCTTCGCAGTAAGTGGCGACAAGGCTACACCGGTGAAACTCGATGCCAAAACACCGGCCACGATCGTTGCAGGCGGTGGCCGCTATCGCTCCGCGACACTCGTCGCTGTGCCAAAGGACGCGGCCAAGAAGTTCGGCAGCGAGAAAGAATTCCTGGAAGCCGTCGTGGCGGGGAAGGTCGACGGGCAAGTGAAATCGAAACAAACGTTCCTGGCCTTCACCGAAGTGAAGGATAGCGACCCACGCAAGCTGGGTGTGATGAGCTATACCCTTGAGAAGATCGATCTGAAGGACGGCATCGTGCTGGTCGGTGCCAAAGTTGAGGGCAAACCAGAGGAGGAGCAATCGCTCAACGCACCGGCCTCGCGATCCGTAGCCCTGGGACTGGCACTTTCAGCATTGATCGGCTTCACCGGGCTTGTGATCACACGATTCTCGCTTCGCGACAGGCAGGTACGAACTGGTTGATTCGGTCCAGGCGAACAGTCTGAGGCCACACGAGACGCTGAATCACATAGACCATCACTGCGCCGCTCACGTGCGGTCGCAGTGTGACTCTCCAAGTCACGTTTGCACTATCAGCATCCTGTATCGAGTCCCCACATTCGCTCAGTTCGCGCAATCGCTCTAACCGACACGTACCCACATTGAGGCGGCAGATACCGCGCTGGTCTACTCAATTACCGAAAAGCTCGACACGGGGTTTGGCTACACCAGCCCCCCAGTGGCTCGAAAAGTGGAACTTCTCCTCGAGCGACAACACTGCTAATCCCCGCTTACTTGTCATGGAGACTCACCGACAAGCGCATCAATCGGTTGCTCCATTCGCTTGATCTGCGCGACTTTCACTGAAAGAATACCGACCTCTTTGAACCATCCGTTCGCAACAGCAGCCTCGGCAGAGACAGTGTGTTCACAGTGGCGTTCGGCGGTCGCCGCCAGCTCACTGACTATCTCGCTCTCTCTGCAGCCTACCCGTACAACACGAACCCATTCGCCATCACCTCCACACTGTTCAACAGTCAGGCCCCCACATCACTCAGAATTTGCTCAGCCCGCAAGCACGCTGGCGCTGAAAGAGAGGCTCTCGCTCTCGATCGGCTGTTCCTTGGCAATCAAGAGTTCGATTACCGGCACGGCTCGTGAAGTGCTCGATCACAGGACCCGTATAGTGGACCCCGAAAACTGGACCGCCGGTTAAGCTATATCGGCGAGCCAGGAAAGGGGAACCGATGGCGGGCAAGCGGAAGAGTCACTCGGCGGCGTTCAAGGCTCAGGTCGCCCTGGCGGCGGTCAAGGGTGACAAGACTATCAACGAGCTGGCGTCCCACTACGGCGTCCACCCGACGTTGATCCACGGGTGGAAGAAGCAACTCCTGGCCGGGGCCGAGGCCGTGTTCGCCTCGGGGACCAAGACCACCGGACCCCCGGAGG
>JBGSZR010000217.1:0-6121 GCA_041750275.1 Gemmataceae bacterium | reverse complement strand
GGCGGCACCCCAACGGCCACGCTCGTTCAAGTTCTGACGCGTGATGCTGCACCCGTGGCACTGGCAAGTCCAGCGCTGTCGCCCGCGCTGGCTCGCCTCATTGACCACCTGCTAGCGCGGAACCCGGCCGGCCGGCCCGCTTCCGCGATGGCGGTCGCAGAGGAACTGGATGCGATCGAAGCGGAGGCCACCGCTCGAAGAGTCCGCATCACGCGGCGAAGGTGGATTGCGGGAATTGGAGCCGCCGGCATTGCAGGTGCACTCGGTGTGTGGTTCACGCGGCCGAAGCCAACGGTGGTTGAACCCGTGCGCATGGAGTTCGCCACCGATCCGGAAGTTAACCGCGTCGTGTTTGTTCGCGACGACATGGAACAGGTCTTCGACTTGAAGAGTGACAACGCGCTGTCACTGGCTCCGGGCGATTATCGCCTGCGAACGGAAGTGGCGGTTCCGGGTCGATCGCTTGTGCCCGCCGTGGTGACGGTCGAAGCGGGTGAGCCACGGCTCGTGAAGCTGGCTCTAGTGGGTGAAGTGAAACAATCGCAAGCCCACACACAGGCCGTGACCGGCATCGCTTTCGTGCCCGGTGCGGGGCAGCCCACCGTGTTATCGGCTGGGCTTGATCGTACGGTGCAAGCTTGGCGGCCCGGTACAGGCACACAGCCGGGGTTCGAGCGATTGAGCAGCCCGGCCTTGTGCTTCGCGGCGGCACCGGATGGCACGATCGCGGTCACGGCTGGCGGCAACAAGCAGGCACCACACGAATGCGGCATTCAGTTGTGGAATGGCAACACCCTAAAAACACGCGGGCTCCCGCTCGAAGGGCACACCCGACTCGTCACGGCCGCGGCCATCAGCTCGGACGGCAAGCGACTCCTCTCGGCCTCCGCGGACGACGTGCGAATCTGGGATGTCGCATCACGGGAGTTCAAGCCACTCACCGGGCATGCCGACGGAGCCAGAATTCACGCGGCAGCCTTCGACGCGATCGGCCAGCGGGCACTCACCGGCGACGACACCGGCCATGTCATCCTTTGGAACGCCGACGATGGCCAGATGTTGAAGAAGTTGTTCGCCCAGTTTCCCGGTGAAGTCGGTGCGGTGCGAGCGGTCGTCTTCACCGAGAAGGGGTTCATCACGACTGGCGACGACGGTGTGATTCGCGTCTGGGCGGGCGAGCCGCTCCTGGCACTCGAGTTCCCCGTGCGCGGCAAACCGATCCGTTCCCTCGCCCTCTCAAAGGATGGCAAACGCTTGCTCTCCGGCGACGACGAGGGCTACGTGAAACTCTGGTCCCTGACCGAGGGCACGCTGATCCACACGTTCACCGGACACAAGCGAGCCGTGAATGCCGTGGCGTTCGCGCCGGATGGCCGGGAGGCCGTGTCCGGCGGTCAGGATCGAACCGTCCGATTGTGGCGATTGCCGTTCGAATGATGGCTTTCAAGCGAAGCAACCAAGCGCACACTGGAAGGTCCAGTGTGTGGATGTGGAAGGTACGTCTTTACCGTGGAGTGTTCCCATGAAACTGTCGCGCAGGTTGATGGCAGGGGTGGTGTTGAGCGGTATGCTGGTGACTGCTGGTCTGGCCGATGAGCCGACCAAGGAAGATATCGAGAAGGCCGAGGGCACATCCGCGGTGCTCAGTGAACTGGCCATTGCCGGGGAACTGGTGGCCTTTGGCCGCGATGCCAAGAACCCGGAATCTCTGGTGATCGCCGGCGGCATTCTGATCCGGGCGAACAAGGCACTGGGCGGGAAGGTCACGCCGATTGAGGTGGGTGCGAAGCTGGTGCCGCTCGACCAGCAAGCGAACGATCTGTTCGACGAGGCCCGCGCGATGGTAACCGACAAAGCTCGCTCGGCGTCGCTCGAAGTGCTGATCAAGTCCGCTCAGGACTTCCCGCGTGGCAGTGATGCCGAGAGCCGTGGGCACGTCGGCGGGGCCCGACAAATCACGCGCAACATCGCCCCCGGTGCGACCGAGACCATCCAGCTAGCGTACGTCGGTGGCATGCCGGCCGCGGTGTCGATGACCAGCAGTGGTCCCGCCAAAATCCAGTTCGACCTGACGCATGGTGCGAACAACCTGGTAAGCGTGAAAGGCCACACCGCGTACTACACCTGGGTGCCGCCCCGTGACAAGGACGCCCAGCGGAAGTTCGTGGTGACCATGACCAACACCGGCAAGAAGCCGACCACTTTCACGCTGACGACGAACTGATTCGAGCAACGAAATCATCCCATGGCGAGCGGCGCAGCGTAAGCTCGCCGTGGAATGACCACGCGGCGGCCTGACGTCGTGCCGCTCGCCAATTACTGCACAACTGCATCGCAATCCTGCAGCATCGCTTGATCACTCCGAACGAGAGGTTCGCACATGTCCCGCATCGCCTTCGCCGCCTTGCTTGCCGCTGCCGCCGCACTGGGGACCATTCACAGTGATTCACCCTACGCTGCGGGGCAGGACAAAAAGGCGGACAAAAAGAAGAAGGCGGTGATGCCGCCGGTTGCTGAACCGAAGGAAGGCGAAGGCGAGTTGGGCCGCGTGCGTCTCGCCTTCGATCCCGGTTCGCATACCCGCTCCATCTCGGCCATCGGCTTCAACACGGATCAATCGAAGCTCATCACCGTTGGGCTGGATTATTCGATCCAGGTCTGGGGCACTTCCACCGGTGAGCGGCTCGATATTCTGCGCTTGCCGCCCTATGGCCGTGATAATGGCATCGATGCGAATCGCTGGGACATCGCCGCCATCTCCGCGGACGGGGCTATCGTGGCCATGGGTGGATCGGCCAAGACCTTTGCGACCGAGAAGGATTCTACTCCGACTTATCTCGTGGTTGTGGATGTGGTGAACCGGCGGATTCGGCGTGTTCCCGTCGCTCTCGAGGCCGGCTCCCGTGTCAGTAGCCTTCATCTCTCGGCGAACGGCGACCGCCTCGCCATCGGCACCGGCGGAGCCACAGCGGATGTGTACTTGCTCGATGGTGTCCACGAGCGACTGAAGCTCCCGGCGGACGACGCTTCCTTGGCGAAACCACAACACCTGAAATACCCGAACCGGAAGACGATCGAGAATGTGGCCCTGACCCCCGCGGGCGACCGCCTCGTTGTCACGGTCAATAATGCCTACTCCTTGTGGGATGTGTCCGGCAAGCTGCCGATGCAGTGGAAGAAACTCGTCGAGGAAACCGGTGTCGGCAACACTGAGGCACTGGCCTGGGCACCCAATGGTTCCCATTTCGCCCTCTCCTGGCAACGCAGTCTCGGCGCTGCACGGGAAAGCCACGGCATGGAATTGCGTGGGCTCGATGGCAAGGTGACAAAAACCTGGCTGTACAAAGATCTCGCACCGGCGTTCAACGATCAACTCGCCGTCCCGGCCACGCTCCGCTATCTCGCACCGGACCGCCTGTTCATCTCCGCCATCGGCAAGACGGGAACGGGCTATGTCTCGCGAATGACGCTCGGCGTGCTCTTCGACCCCACCACCGGCAAGGCCGTTCGCCGCTTCGCGGACAATTCGCACCAGGGTTCGTACGCACCCTTTGGGGCCGCATCGGTGAACGGAGAACTTGCCGCCACCACTACCTTCCGCGGCCTCGAGGCAGAAATCTACCGCCTCTCGGATGGAAAGATCGTGGCCAGTTGCGGAAGCCGCACACCCACACCCACAATCGTGGGCTGGTCGAGTGATCGGAACGCACCCGCGGTGGCCTGGTCAACCAACCCCCGCGCCAACCCGCTCAACAAACAAGCGCACGACCTGACGTATGGCTTCGATCTGACCACAATGGAACCGCTCACGCAGGTCGCCCCCGCGGCCTTCGGCTTCCGCCAGTTGAGCGCCGGAGAGTGGAGCATCAAGTTCGATTCTGATTTGTTCGCATTCAACCGATTCCAGGTATGGCGAAATGGTAAGGAATTCGCCAAGCCTCATCCGAAGCACGTGATTGCCCTTACACTGGTCCCGAATGGTGAGGAGCCACCGCTCGTGGCTTATGGTCGTTATGACGAGCGGAATTCGGTCGGTTCGTTTGCATGCCTCGAAACAGCGGATGGCACACTGCTAGCCGACTGGCTCCCGGTGGCGTCGTTCCACCGCGATATGGTGCCCTCGCCCGATGGCCGCTATGTGCTCACCAGCACTGGCTCTCACCGGTTGAGCATCTACCGCACCGATGGCTCGCAGTTCCCCTTTCTGAACCTGGTCCGCACCAACGGTGAATGGGTCTGCTGGACCACCGAGGGTTACTATGCCGCAAGCCCCGGCGGCGAGAAGTTGATCGGCTGGGCCGTGCATAACGGGCCGAACGAGTTCGCCGCGTTCCACCCGGCCGAGCGGTTCGCCAAGCAATTCCGCCGCCCGGATGTCATCAAGCTGGCCTTCGAAAAAGGCTCCGTTAAAGAGGCACTCGTCGCTCTCAGCACCACGCCGGTGGAACTGGAGCGAATGCTACCGCCCTCCGCGAAGTTGAGCATGCTCGAACAGAATGGTGCCACCGTGAAAGTGAAAATGAGTGCCACATCCGCTACGAATAACAAGCCGATTCTCGCCATGCGTGTGTTGCTCGATGGCCGACCGCTCGGTGAGGGCCGGGGCGTGTGGACGCCGGACGCGACCAAGCCGGCCGAGGCGGAGTTTGAAGTGCATGTGCCGGCCGGGCTGCATGAGTTGAAGACTCTGGCCCGCAACGGCGATGGCTCGGCGGTGTCCGAACCCGTGCTCGTTCGCGGTCCGAAGTCGCCCGGCAGCCAGCCGACACTCTACCGAGTCTGCATCGGTGTGAACGACTACGACGATGCCGGCTTGAAACTCAAGGCCGCCGCCAAGGACGCCACGGACATCTTCGCCGCCCTGGCCCGCGATTGCGTCGGACCCGACAACCGCTTCGGCACCGTGCGCGGCGAACTCATTCTGGACAAGGACGCCACTCGCGACCGTGTACTGAAGGCGTTGACCGATGCACGAAAAGCGGCGAAACCGGGCGACCTGCTCGTGATCTTCTTCGCCGGGCACGGGGTGAAGCAGGGCGATGCTTTCTACCTGCTCACCCGCGAAGCCGATGTGTCGAAGGACCTGAAAGGCCACTCACTCTCGGGTGAGGATCTGAGCAAGCTGCTGAGCGAGGTGGAATGCCCCGTCCTCCTCGTGCTCGATGCTTGCCACTCGGCCAACGCCGTCCGCAGCTTCCGCCCAGCAACCGATGACCTGACCCGCTCGCTGACGGACGACTCGGTGGGTGTCACCGTGCTCAGTGCGGCGATGTCGAACGAGGTGGCCGGCGCAAGTACCGAGAACGGCCACTTCACCGCGGGGCTGTTAAAAGGTCTGGACGGTGGTGAAGGTGTGCCCTTCGATCCGTATGAACGCCAACTCTACGTTCACCACCTTTATTCGGTCGCCTTCAGCGAAGTGCGACGCGCCACCGATGGCAAGCAAAACCCCTTCCTGAACATGCCCTGGACCGTGCCGCCCGTGCCGTTGCGCGAGATACCTGTGAAATAGCGGGAACATCCACTCGCTTCAGATCGCCGGCGACGCCCACGCCCGCGTCCAGTGTCTTTACCGTGGACAAGGACGGCGCACGCCGCCTCTTCATGCTCGTCGCCGGACAACCCCAGGATCTGACAGGTTACGAGGCCGGGTTCAGGGCGATGCTCACCGAGCCGGACACTGAGCGGCCGGACGGATACCGTTCTGCGACCGCACCCGGCACGCATTTTCGCCCAAGGTCGCGTCGCGGAAGTAGTAGTTCAACCAGCTCGTCCTGCGAGGTGACGCCAGTTTTGTTCTGATGGGCGGACCGGAAAGAGTCCACCGATGAAGAAGTATCGCGTCACCTTGACTCTGGACGAGCGAAGGTCGTTGTCCGACCTGATCCATGCCGGCAAAGCGTCGGCTCTCAAGCTCGCCCACGCGCGCATCCTGCTCAAGGCGGATCAGGCGGATGGCGGCCCGGCCTGGGAGGATCAGCGCATCGCCGACGCGGTCGAGGTCAGCGTGGCGACCGTCGAACGGGTTCGGCAGCGGTTCGTCGAACTCGGGCTGGAAGCCGCCCTGGTCCGCAAGCCTCAGGATCGACCCAGCCGCGAGCGGAAACTCGACGGGGCCGCC
>JBGSZR010000216.1:0-3721 GCA_041750275.1 Gemmataceae bacterium | reverse complement strand
CCACTTTGAGCAGATTCGGCATCGACAATCTCCTGGGGTACGGGCGGTACCCACGAGATTAACGACACAATCTGCCACTCCTCAAAGTGGCTGGTTTTCAAGCGCCCATCGCTGGCTGGTTTTGAGCGCCCCCTGACAGTGATGGCACCGGTTGGACTCGGTCACTCGTGGCAGCGGTGCGAGCCGATCGCGTGCCGCGTCGCTGGCGAGTTCATTCTTCGGGCTCAGCCTCATCAGTCTGTGACATTCCCTGATACCGGCGAGCAAGAAATGAGCCTGGAATTTCCAGGTCACTGGCCATGACAGAATAAATGTACAGGACGGCGGAGGAAGAGCCGGGCGTAGAGGAGGTAGTTCCGTCGCGTGGCGGGGCTGAACTTGCGCAGGATGAGATCCTGCTCCAACCGTTCGAGTAGCGCTTGCATGGGGGAACTCCTGGTGGGAAAAGGGCGACCAGGACGTTATCCACGCAAAGACGCTGCCTCCAAAACCAAAACGCACGACTCACCAACCACTGCCGCTTCGGCCTTCGTTCAACAGGTGGCGCGAGCGCGCGACATTCCCGGCTGTTCGTCGCCGTTTTGCCGGAGCCGTTCGAACGGTCCGACCCGGTATGCCGACCTTCTCCAAAATTCCGAAGAGCGCGGTAAAAGGCCCGATTATGCCGCCAGATTCATACAGCGAGAACTTGGGAACCGTTGCGATGACAATTCGGTGCGTCACAGCTTCTGCAACACGCCGAGGGCGGTGAACAACGACGTGCAGGTCGGGGCGGCGGAAGGCTCCCACCACGTTCCCAATCGGTGGCCCTGGCCGACCCGATGGGCTTGCACGGGAACGAGTTGCAGCCAGGGACGCGGGGGATACACGGCAGGCTCAGGCCGGCGGGTGCCGAGTTCTTCGAGGTTACGAGGTCCGTGCGGGGATGTCGCAGTCACTCCCCGGCTGCCAACACCGGGTGGCAAAAATTTTCGAACTCGCCCTCGGTGACGTGAACCACCTGCGACTGAACGGCTTCTGGCCCTTGCAGGGCTTCCTGCACAGCCTCTCGCAGCGGATCTTGTCCGATGCTGGAAGCGTATTGCAACAGGTGCCAGATCGTGAACCGAACGCACTGGTTGTTGCCGACGACGCAGGCGTCGAAATTGGTCCGCAGCCCGCTCGCCAGTGCGGTGAGGGAGTAGCCCGACCCATGAATGTGGTATCCGTAACGGACGCCCTCCGGGGTCGTCAACTCACCACGCCTGTTGATATCACCGCTCCGCGCCGCGCGTAGGAGAGCGAAGAGGTCGAGTGCCGGGCCGGACACTCCCAGGGCGGAGGCACAGCCTTGATACGCCTGTACGGAGTCGTGTAGGTAGCTGCGGACAAGTTCCAGGCTCATGGCTTACCGCCCCCACCGAACGTGCCGAAGGTATTGCCGGCGTCGAACCCGTAACTCGCTTTGGCTTCGGCCTCGGTCAGCACCCTGCACGGCACGTTATCGCTACTCGTTCGCGGTCAAGTCAGCCTCGTCACCGAGTTTTGATACTCGATCAAGTAGGGAGGAATACAGGGTGATCGGCAACCCGGTCACTGCGGAAACTTCCGTCGCAGAATGGCCGATCTCTGCGTAACAGGCGTCGAGACAGTCACGAAGGCTCTGAGTCTCGCTGCTCCCAACAGCAACGGTTCGATCGCGGACTACTAATGAATTGTTATCAAGGGTAGCACTCCACGTAATATTGGTTTGATGCAACTCTCGACAGAGTTCGTCGAATATCGTTTGCAGACGCTCCTTCTGTGGCTCGGAAAACTCGGGAGCATTGATACGAGTAAAAGTAACGGAAATGGACCAGTTAATCGCAGAAGCGATAATTCTGACTTCATCAGATGAAAGTGCAAACTTCATGAATAATACCTGCACAGTTCTGTTCGTTATTTGGGGCCACCTTCAAGATTTAGTAAGTTTCTTGCCCAATTACCGTTTTCGTCAATTTGCATCGTGCCGGTCCCGTCCGGACGGCGGATAACTGTATGTTTACCGTGACGAGTAATCACGGCTCCAGATTTTGTTTCGATGCTGACTCCTGACGCAATGACCTTCTCCACTTGCCGCTGAATCTGGCCGAGATCGCGTCCAAACCTTTCGGGGTGATCCGCGACCAAGTGCTTCGCGATGGCTTCCGCCGAATTGTTGTGGACGAGGATCTGGGCGTGTCCGACGGCGTAGCAGTGCAGTTCCTCGACGTGGAAGTTGTACACCGGCAACCGTGCGTGCCGGACCACCAGCCCGGTGATCGAGGCCTCTTCGCCCGACCGTAGCAGGAGAACGTCCCCGACCCGCAGGTCGATGGCATCCACCCACCGCCCGCCCCCGTCGTACCCGTCCGGGTTGCTGGGGACGTGTTCGGGTTGAGGGCGACCGCTCAAGCCTTCACCCCGGACCACCCACCACGGGTGGTGGCCGGTCGATTCGACCAATTCCCCGGCCACCGTCGCGGCGACCACGTCGCCGTCATGCTCATGCCGGTACGTCTCGATGACGTGGCGTAGCTTCCACTCGCCGGCGGCGTGGTCGAACGCCCACACCCGATCCGCCGCCCGCACGTCCTGAATCGGCCTCAGCCCGTGTTCGGTGCCGACTACGGTGTCTGCCGGGAAGCACTGGGTGAACTTCCCGGCGGCTGGGGCAACACGAGTACCACGGAGTGTCCAGTTCGCTAAACGGATAATTGGCCCGGCCGCAGTGGCACCCAGAATGATCCCGCCTTGAGTCGTGTCTCCTTCTAAGATCGCCATCCCACCGTCACAAACCCCTAGTACCACACCAGCATATGGTACGAAGTACGCCGGGAACTTCGCGATTTCGAGAGCTTCTTTTGATGTCTTTTTCCACTCCTCCTGTTCTTCAGTAAGTTCGCCACCTATTGGTGTCGTTCGCGACGGAGCCTGGCCGAGTGGACGGGGTGGCGAAACCGGTGATTTGGTCACTTCCGTTCCGTGAGCATATTTCAGACGCATCGCCTCGATTTGTTCAGGAGTGCGATACCGCATCCATCCATTCACTTGCCCATTGGGCACGTATCGATCGTTTGGATCTTGCACGGTATTGAAGAAGATTGGCTTTACGGCTTGCGGTACGTTGCGATTCGAGGGTCGAAGTTCGACATAGCGATCGAGTTCACGCGGGAAATTCGCAACTTGATTGATAGGGTGGCCCTCGTAGAGCGCATTCATCGTCTCATCGATTTCTTGTGCAGGCATTTTGAGGTCTGTGAGCTTTTGCTTGATGCGATGATGTAGTCCGTAATTGCGTCCTCCAGGTCCGAGTGCAATTTGAAGGTTCCCACTATCGAGGAGCAGGAATCCAATGTTCCCTTCGCCAGCATCTGACCACCACTTCTTATCCGTATCCGGAATGAACACGGTGCGTCCGCTTGGATCTGTGCCATTGGTTGGCCCGTTGCCCACGTAGCGATATGCATTGGTGTCGGGGGTGAGGCCGAGGGGGTCTTCGCTGTAGAATGTGACGCTGTCGCGGACGCGATCACGGTAGAACCAGAGGCCTAATGTTTCATCCCACTCACGGCCTGTGTAGCCATAGCGATCATCCAACACACCCGATGTGATCTCACCGAACGCATCATAAGTGATGGTGTTGGTGACGCTGGCGGAGTTGTCAAGGATCACACGGACGGAGCCTTGTTTATCGCTCAGGTACCAGTCTGCCACGCCGCTG
>JBGSZR010000215.1:0-25469 GCA_041750275.1 Gemmataceae bacterium | reverse complement strand
AACACACGACTCTTCCGCACCAGCCCACTAACGGCGGCCGCTCGCCTCCTGCTGCTTGCCCGTCTAAAACAGGTCCGCGGGGTCGGCGGAGTGAACGCGGCGCACTGCAAGAACGCCCGAGGCCAGGCACATCACCAGCGTCAACACCAAGACTTCAATCGCCGTGAGGACGGTCATGCGGGCCGGAATACCGCCCACTTCGCGGGCTGCATAGAAAAGGCCGAAGGCCGCGAGGAAGCCGGGCAAGTAGCCGAGCACAGCCAGCAGCACCGCTTGCCAGAGCACCACCTTGGTGAGGTACACCGGGCGATACCCCAGCGCTTTCACCGTCGCGTATTCCGGCATCATGTTGCGAATATCAGCCGCCATCATCTGATAGACGAAGATGATGCCGACCACGATGGCCAGCACCACGGCAACGTACAGGAACTGGCCCACGGAGGTGAGCTTCAGCCAGTAGCGGCTTTCATCGGCATTGATTTCGTCTCGCGTGTACACCTTCACATCGGATGGCAAAACGCCGATGAGATCGCGTTGCACCTGGAGTTTGTCGGCGTCGGGCTTCAAATGGATCAATCCGAAGTTCAGGCGGTCCGGCGAGCGGAAGAGATAATCGGCAAAGGCCTCCTCATTGCAGATCAGCATGCCCTGCCAGCTGAAGCCGGTGCCGACCTCGAACTCACCGACCACTTCCGCCCGGCGGCCATTGAGCCGGACGGAGTTGCGATCGCCTTTCAAGCCAGGCACGTCCGCACCGTCAGGCGGGATGGCCTTCAACTCTTCATAGCTGCCGAAGGAGGAGGTCGATTTGCGATCGATCAGGAAGGCATTGGTGCGGCCGAGCTTGGGCTGGGCTGCCTTCGCTTCCGCGGCATTCTCGAAGACGCGACCTTGCTCAACTTCAAAGACCTCGGTGAGTCGATTGGGCGGCACGCCAATCACGTTGATGCTCATGCCGTCGCCGGGCTTTGAGATCGAGCCGAATAACCCTTTGCGTGCCGGGAGCCGCCATTGACCCACACCAACGAGGACCGGGTCGGTGGACTCCACACCGGAAACGGCTCGTGCCTGGGCGAGACGCGCGCGCGGAAACTCCCCGGGCCGGCTCAGGTCCATGTACTCTTTTGAAGTGATGAGCAGATCGAACTTGAGGTTGTCGAAGAGCATGGTGGCGGTCTTGCTCACACCGCCGAGGAGGCCGAGTTCCATGAAGGTGAGCACGACCGCGAACGCAACCCCGGCGACCGCGATCGCGGTCCGGGCACGCTTGTGGACGAGATTGCTCCAGGCGAGAAGCAGCGGAGTCATGCAGGATCACTTCCCGGGATTCAGGACGATGGTGACCTGCAGGCCGATGTACCGACTGGCGGCCTGGGCGTCTGCCGGGTTGAGTCGCACCAGCACCTCGACGACGCGGCGATCCGAATCCTCACGCGGTCCGAGTGAGAACACCTGATTCTTGGCGATCATCCGGGTGACATCGTTCTCCGAAAGCACCTGGCCATGCAGGATATGATCGCCGGGCAGGGCTTCGCTCTTGATTTCCGCCGTCACTGGGCCCTTCTTGAGCAACTCGGTGAGCCGCTGGAGATCGGATTCGTAGACCTCGGCAATGGCGACCATCTCGCCAAGCGGTGCCAGCTGAAGAATTGGCTCGAGGCCGGTCGGCTGACCATCACGACCTGCAACTTTCAACACCGTGCCATCGACGGGTGCCGTGATCGTGGTGAGCTTTGCCATCTCCTTCGCGAGTTCCAATTTCTCCTTCGAAGACTCGATCGGAGCCTTCGCAACGGCTTCTTTCAGTTCCTCACGAGCCGCGTCAATCTTGGCATCGGCGGCGATTGCACCCTGGTCGTACGTGTTTTTGGTCTTCTCGAGCATGGCCACAGCGGCAATGTGCTCGGCCCTGGCCTGGGCAATGGCGAGTTTGCCCTTCTCGATGTCCTCCTCCGCGACCGACACCATCTCCTTTTTGAGCTTCTCGAGTCGGGACACCTGGCCTTCCGCGATCGACTTCGCTTCTACGAGATAGTCGACCTTGGCCTGGAGTGCCTTCAGGTCGTTCTCGCGGTTGGCGAGCATCTGTGTCTTCTCGGCTTCCGCCGCGACGATCTTCTTCTCACCCGCGGCCTTTGCGGCCTTCACTTGCTCTTCCGACTCACGAAGCTGGATGGTGGCAACCTTGACTTCGCGATCGCGAAGGTCCTTGCTGGCGAGGTCGACGATGGGATCGCCGGCCTTGAGCATCGTGCCCGGGCCAATCGGCTTGCCATCCTTGTCGTAGAATTTCGCGATGCGATCGCCGGGCGGGCCGTACACCGGGATGACGCCCGCAGCGGGCTGAAGCCGACCGAGTGCCGTCACACGTGTGGGTGTTGCGGCCTTGGCATCCCCATCGGGCTTAACATTGTTGTTGCCGAGCATCTCTCGGACATATGGCGAAACGGCTATTCCGACACCCACGGCAGCGAGTGCGGCCACCACAACGACCCAGGTTTTGCCCGGGCGAGACCGTGAGGAAGGGCGAGTGAAGCGAATCATGATCCGTGGCACCGTGTCGATCAGGTCGGGTTCGTGTCCAAATATCGGCAAGACGTCACCATCTGTTACAGTGGAATCACGCTCGTTGCGAGCAATCCCCACCATAACAGCTTGCATAATGCATGCAGCGCCTGATCCACGTGAATGTTGAAGAGCTTCTCGCACTTCGCCATGTCGATGAAGGCGTGCACAACGGTCTCGGCGATGGCGAGTCCCGTGGCCACCGTCCAGTCGTGGCCAAACCAGCGCACAATCACACCAACAGCCAACCCATGCATCATGGCGTGGGCACCGAGCCAGTAAAACCAGGGCACGCTGCGCTGAAGTGGGTGATTCGCACGCCGACACTTGCAGGCGGCGATGGCATCCGTCTGCAGCGCGAAGTCCATGAGCGCATGCCCGGCAAGCAGAAAGAAGAGCATGTCGCGAACCCCGCGTGTGAATCTCTCGATTGTACCCGCTCGTTTCCGTCGATGAGTCGCATCGCCTCCAGACTGTCCGATCGTCCGCCTCTCCCAAACCATTTAATCACTACGATCGTTGCTTCAGACACGGATTCAGTAGATTGGCCGTCCTCCGGGCGGAGCCGCCAGTAAACTGATCAAACGACTTAGCTCGTCCCTGATTGGAGGACCGCACCCGTGGATCGGCGCTGGTTCACGCTCATTTCGTTTGCTCTGGCAGTGGCGTGCTCGCACACGCCGCTGGCTGCCCAGGAGCCGCCGCCACTACGCTGGGGCGGCGACAAGAATGGCGGCGCACCGTACATCTTCGAGGACGATGCCGGAAACCTCGTTGGCTTCGAGGTCGAGTTTGCCGATTATCTCGCGGAGCAACTCGGCCGCAAGCCCGTTTTCGTGCAGAACCAGTGGGACAACCTGCCGGCATCGCTTCTCCGCGGCGAGCACGATATCGTTCTCAACGGCTATGAATTCAGCCCGGAACGCCACGACGAAACTCCGACCACGGTGCCGTACTACGTCTATTCGCTCCGCCTCATCACGCGAGCGAATGACGCGAATGTCACATCCTGGAGCGATCTCGGCAACGCGAATCCACCCAAACGCGTGGGTGTGTTGCGAGGCTCCGCCAGCGAGAAATACTTGCAAGCCCGCTTCGGCGACCGGGTCATACTCCAGCCATCCGAGACTGTCACCGAGATGCTCGATGTGGTACGCGATGGCCGCGGCGACATTGCCGACGTCACGGTGCAGGATGCCCCGGCCGCCGCGTACTACGTGCAATCGGGTCGCTACCCAGGGCTGAGAGTCGTCGATGAACCCGCAGGCTTCGGCTACTACGTCATTCTCACCAAACCCGGGGACGATCAACTTCGCGAACAACTCAACGAAGCCATCCGCAAGGCCATCCGCACCGGCAAACTCAAGGAGCTTTACAAGAAGTACGGCTTGTGGAATGCCGCCCAGCAACGACTCAGCTACTTGGCCGAGCAACCCTGGCCCGAAGTCGCGGCGGAACTGGACACAGTTGAGGGCGAAGTGCAACCGGTGATCGCCCCGAAGTTCTCGGGCATCCTCGGCAAACTCGGCCAGGCCGCCAGCATGACGCTGTTCCTCGCGTTTGCATCGTTCCCATTGGCAGTGATCATCGGCATGGCCGTTGCCGTTGGCCGCGTCTACGGCCCCGCGTTCCTCCGTGTGCCGCTGGCCATTTATGTCGAGGTGCTACGTGGGACCCCACTGTTGTTGCAACTGTTCGTGATCTTCTACCTTCTGCCGCAACTGGGCGTGCTCGCCGAAGCGGAGTGGCTGCAGAACCTGCTTTCCCTGAACAAATACGCAGCCGCGATTATTGGTCTCGCCCTGAACTACTCCGCAGCGGAAGCCGAGAACTACCGAGCCGGCCTGCTCGCCGTACCGCGTGGCCAGATGGAAGCGGCGCTCTCACTCGGCATGACACCCACGACCGCACTGCGTCGCGTCGTGGTCCCACAGGCCTTCCGCATCGTGATACCGCCCGTGACCAACGACTTCATCGCACTCTTCAAGGATACAGCCGTTTGTTCCACCATCATGATCGTGGAACTCACGGGCCTGTATTACCAGTACAAGATCTATCCGAATCTCGTGCTCGAACTCGCCCTCGCTGTGGGTCTCCTTTACCTCGTGATGAGCTATCCGATGTCGCTGCTGGCGCGCTGGCTCGAACGCCGCACCACGATCGGAGGTGCGCGATGATCCGCGTTTCGAACATCGTGAAATCGCACGGCACGCTCCGCATCCTGAACGGAGCCAGCCTGGAAGTAAAACGGGGCGAGGTGGCCGCCCTCATCGGCCCCTCCGGCGGCGGCAAGAGCACCCTTTTGCGTTGCATCAACGGCCTCGAAGAGTTCCAGGCTGGCGAGGTCGCGGTTGGCCCCGAGTTAAGGCTCGCAGGCGGCAGCGCGGCGAAGGAAACGCTGCTCAAACTGCGCCGGCAGGTGGGCATGGTGTTCCAGCAGTTCCACCTCTTCCCGCACATGACCGCCCTGCAGAACGTGATGAGCGGGCCCGTCTACGCCTTGCATAAGCCGCGAACGGAAGCCGAGGCAATCGCCCGCAAATTGCTCGAACGTGTTGGCCTCGGCGAGAAGGCCGCCTCAAAACCCTCGCAGTTATCGGGCGGCCAGCAACAGCGTGTTGCCATCGCCCGAGCCCTTGCGGTTAACCCGGTGGCGATCCTGTTCGATGAACCGACCAGTGCACTCGATCCGAAAATGTCTGCCGAGGTGATGAAGGTGATCGACGACCTCGCGGACGATGAACAGTTTCAGGCTGCGATGGTGATCGTCACGCACGACCTCGCCGCGGTGAAGCGTATCGCGGACACCGTGCACGTGCTGGAAGCGGGCCGCGTTGTCTATTCCGGCCCCGCCAGCGAAGCTTTCGCCACAGGTGGTGCCGCCGCGAATTTGGAGTAAGGTCGAAAGGCACCTCTCGCCCCGTCAGGGAGAAAGGTCGGAGGTGCGGGGCGGAAGAGTCAACGATGCTTTGCGAGCGCCGCTCAGGCCTTTCCCTCTCCCTCATCAGGGAGCGGGAAGTTCCGATACCAACGTGTGAGATCAATGCATGTCCACTGCCACTGCTCAACAACTGATCCGCGTCGGGCATAGCCCGGATCCCGATGATGCCTTCATGTTTCACGCCCTGGCGAACGACAAGATCGCCACCGGCCACCTTCGCTTCACGCACGAACTGCAGGACATCGAGACGCTCAACCGACGAGCATTAAAGGGCGAACTCGAAGTCACAGCCGTCAGCATCCATGCCTACAGCTTCTTGCTCGACACGTACGCTCTGTTGCCCACAGGTTGCAGCATGGGCGATCACTACGGCCCAATGGTCGTGGCCCGCAAACCTTTGAACATTGACGAATTGCCGAGTGTGAAGGTCGCCGTGCCGGGCACGCTCACCACAGCATTCCTGACGCTGAAATTGCTGTTCAATTCGATCGGCGCGAGCGACAAACTCACGTTCGACGTCCTTCCATTCGATGAAATCATTCCCGCCGTCGCAGCAGGCAAGTACGACGCCGGGCTCATCATCCACGAAGGCCAACTCACTTTCCAGAACCAGGGGTTGCACCTTGTTGTGGATCTCGGCGTCTGGTGGCAGGACAAGACCGGCTTGCCTCTGCCGCTTGGGGGCAATGTGGTTCGCAAGGACCTCGGCCCGGAAACCATGTCCGAGATCAGCCGGCTGCTCAAGGAGAGCATCCGCTACGGACTCGACCACCGCCAGGAAGCCCTGCAATACGCGCTGAAATATGCCCGTGATATGGACGTCGAACTCGCGGATAAGTTCGTGGGGATGTATGTCAACGACTGGACGCTCGACTACGGCGACCGTGGCCGGGCCGCCATTCGCAAGTTGCTCGACGAGGGCCACCGCGCCGGCATCATTCCCGCACCCGTGCAGGTCGAGTTCGTGGATTAAAAGGGACACAACGAACCGGCTTGACTGGCTTACCCAAATGCATTGAGCAACGCCGCACCAGAGCAGAAACGAAACCGGGCTCGCCAGTGATGCTGGCGAGCCCGGTGGAGTTGGGGAACTAGGATTTGAACCTAGACTAACTGAGTCAGAGTCAGTCGTGCTACCGTTACACCATTCCCCAATTCATCGCAGCCGGCACGACGCCCAAATCTTACCGTGGCTGCCCAGGTCTGACAAGTCCAGCCGGGACGAGGTTCGCGGGTTGGATTCTCGCGGAGGGCCGATACTCTGTCAGTTCCCGTCCCACTGGAGAGCGAACGCCATGGCGAATTCACCTTGGGTTATCGATGTTACGACGGAGAACTTTCAGGAACAAGTGGTTGCACGATCAGGCCAGGTTCCGGTGGTGGTCGATTTTTGGGCGGAGTGGTGTGGGCCGTGCCGTTCACTGGGCCCGGTCCTGGAAGCGCTCGCCAACGAAACTCCAGGGCGTTTTCTGCTCGGCAAGGTGAACACGGATGAGAACCCGGACCTGGCCCAGGCGTTTCAGATCGAGGGCATTCCGGCCGTGTTCGCCGTGAAGGACGGCAAGGTGGTGGATCAGTTCACCGGCGTGATGCCCGAGGAACAACTCCGCGAGTTCCTCGATCGTCTCACCGGTGAGACGAAAGCGAGCCCGGCCGCCGATGCAATGGCACTCGAAGGGAGCGACCCGAGTGCCGCGATTGCGGCCTATCGTGAGATGCTACGCACCGATCCGAGCGACCCAGCCGCTCGGGTGGGGCTGGCGCGGTTGCTACTGGCTTCGCAAGGGAATGAGGCCGATGCCGCGAATCTGCTGACGGGTTTCGAACCGGGCGAACACACAACCGAGACGGAACGACTCAAGACGATCCTGAAGTTGCGTGAGGTCCCGCATGCGGATGCGGATCTGGGTGCGGCGATGCCTGGTGCCGCCGCTGAGGATGCCGCCGCAAAATTGCAGTTGGGCCGGGTGCTGGCCGCGCGGGGCGAGTACACGAATGCCCTGGAATACTTGCTCGCCGCAGCCGAGTTGGATCGCACCCTGGGCCGTGGGGATGTGCGCGAATTGATGGTCGAAATCTTCAACGTGATCGGTGCCCGCAGCACCGAGGCGGATGACTTCCGCAACCGCCTGCAAGGCTTGCTTTACTAAGCACAGATGCCCGCCGAGAATGGCGGGCTATGCTTTCAACAACGGATGGAATGGAAATCACGGCAGCGGCACGTCCTTGAATTCAAAGGTCACATCGGATGTCACCGATTGCCATTCGTTGAACACCAGTTTCACGGGCGGGCCGAGCTTGGGCGGGTTCGGCGTTCGCGTGTCCGGGCCGAACGGCACTGTCATCTGGATCGAGGTAGGCGTGCTGTTGATGTGGTTGTAGTGCTGGGCCTTGTACTTGTTCCCTTGCTCATCGATCAGTTCCATCTTCTGCCAGGCGTTATTCGCCCAGGAGTAGTCGTGGCGGTTCGGGTCGACACCGGCTCGCGAGACCGTCACCGACACCGTGTACTGCCCCGACCCCTTGCCATTCTCGGTCACCGCTTCAATATCGAGCACGGCGGTGCGGCCGGAGAATTTTTTGGACTTCACGTTGAGCGGGTCGGGAACGATGATTTCCGGCACCGTGCCCGCCAGGAGCACGACACCCACCCGGCCCTTGAGGGTGCTGATCCGTGTGGCATCGCGATTGCCGCGGACGAGGTTCAGATTTGCCGAGGCGTTGTGGCTGCGATAGCCCTGGTTGTAATAGTGCGAGGAGCGATTGTTTGGGTCCTTCGGCGGGATCAGCGAGGCACCGGTTTCATCCTCGGCAGTGAGAAGCTCCACCTGGTTTACACCCAGGATGGGGTTCTTCGGCTCCGAGAATATCTGGAAGCTCATGTTGATGTATTCCTGACCGCGATTGCCGAAGCCATTCGGGCTCAGGTTCGAAAGCTGGATATTTTTGCTTGTGCTGATGTAGCTGGCAACCAGGCGGAAGGGGCCAGAGTACGAAACATACGGGCTGACCGAGTTGCCCCGATATAGATGGACGCTATCGTCGTCGTAGCCCGAGTTCACGGTGAGCCCGGCGGCCTTGGCCACCTGATCGAGGGCCGGCCAGAAGGCGGTGTTGTCGAACTCGAACGAGTATTTCGTGTCATTGCCGCCATCGCTGAATTCAATTTTGTAGCCCGTCTGCTTCGCCATTGCATCCAGGATTTCCTTGACGGATTTGTCCTTCATCTTGAGCGTGACACGCTTGGGATTCACCAATCGATCATAGTCGAGCTTGCGAATCAGCACGCTGAGACGACGTGAGACTTCGAGATTCTCGGTGGCGTTTAAGGAACGCCGCAGATCGGGGAGAGCCTTCTCGCCGAGTTTCGCCAGTTCCTTGCCGGCCTTTTCGCGGACCTGGTATTCCTCTGAACCGAGATCGGCGACAAGCTTCGCCACGGTGGCATCAATTGGTGCCGGTTTGAGTGGCGACGGCGTGGCCGCGTCCGCCACCCGGATGGGATTGTCTGGCGGCACCGGCACTGCCTGAGCGGCCGGCTTCTCCTCGAAACCGATGCCAACAGCGCTGGCGAGAAGCACGCCCATCACGGCCCAACCCGACACGCTTCGCATGGCCTGCCCCTGATGACGAACCGAGAAGTCGTTCAAACTCGGACACAAGTGCGGGATTTAGCCTAACAGCGAATCATAGCGGTCACAAGGGTCCCGTGACGAAAGCGTTACTCGAATTTCGTGGAATCCATTTAAGTTGAGCGCAAGCCGCCGACAGTGCGGGTCAGGTGAGCGAGAGAAGCCGTGCCGATTGTGGGACCCTGCTGCAAGGAAGCGGCCCTCTCATTCGATCACGAGCCAGCGAACTTCCTCGGGGTGATCGGGGTGCACAATGGCGACGCGACCGCGAAATCGGCCCGAGAGCCAGGCACGAAGTTCGGCCTCCGCGTCCTCACCGTGGAGGCGGTAGCCATCGGGGTAGCGGCCCGAGTAGCCATTCATCACGGGCACATCGGCGTAGAGCCCGGCCCACATGCCAAGGAGATCGCCGTGAGCCTGGTAGCGGCCGTATTGTGGGATGACGTAGCCCGCATCAGCTCCCTGCATCGATTTGCCACATCGCTCGGCAAGCGGGTAAAAATCGTCTTTCGCATAGCTCCCGTGCCAGACGCCGGTTTGCTCGAAGATCACGGCCGCAACTATGCCCCCCAGGAACACGTTTCTCGCGATGGGGTTCCGAATGCGTTCGCTCAAGGACTGCAGCCAGAGCACGATGGCCAGACCCGTGAAGAGATAGACGATGCAAAAAACGCGTGAGACACAGCGAATGGCCTGCCCACCGGGAAGATAGCGCACCCCGCGCCAGGCACTGACGTCCGCCACATTCAAGGTGAGGAAGAACCAGACCCCGGCTGTGAGCAAGCAGGCCGCGATGAGGCGCGATTGCCAGGATCGCTGCGGATCATGGCGCACGAGCCAGGCCTGGCACGCCGCGGCAAATGCGAGCACGAGCAGGCCGAAGCCGCAAAACAGTGTGACATCGGGATAGACGGCTTGCAGGTGGGGTGCGAGAGTGTCGTGCCAGCATGCACCATGCGGTCCGGTGAGCCAGCCGGCCAGCGTGGGCAACGATTCCACGCACTCGGAGTACTCGCGTTCATGACCGCGGTTCACCAGAACATACGGTAGGAAGAAGCCGCCCAGCGTCAGGCCCCAGAAGCCGAGAACACCCAGCACGGCCAGCCACTTCGCACGCACGAACGTGAGGAGCGATCGGCTGCGTCCCGGCAACGTCAGGGCGGCAACCGGCACAAACACCGCGATCCCCACGGCCAGGAACCATCCGGTGTAGAAGCAGCACGTCGCTTGAAGGAAGACGCAGCCGAGCATGCGGTTCAGTGAACGGAACGAGGGAAGTTCCACGAGCCGCCACGCATAATAGACCGCGATCGGCATCCACCACCGCGGCACGAGCTGCTGGTGGCCCGTTTGGTACAGGTGAACCAGCGCATAGGCCCAGAGGTAGCCACCGAAGGCGGCAAGGAAGTGATTGCAGCCAAGCCAGCGGGCCACGAGTGCAAAAGCCAGCACGTTAAACGCCGCAGCGAGAATTGCCCACCACTGAAAGGCCAGCCCCAGTGGCAGGATAAGCCGCAGTGCCCAGTAGAGGGGAGCGGCTCCGAAGAAGTTCTCCGAATAGCCAAGCACTTGCGGCGTGGGGTAGAAGAAGGGCGGCGAAAGCAGTGTGCCGGTGTAAGTTGAGTCCGAGACGATACGCCAGGTGTGTTCGAGCAGGTAGTGATTCAGGACGGAATCGCCGAGGTCGGTCTGGATGTGCGTGAAGCCGCTGAACACGGTCGGGGCATAAGCCGAGCACGTGCCCCCGACGATGGTGGCGATATACAGCAAGGCAATGGCGAAGCGTCTCATGTCACCGATCTGTGCGCACGAGGTGCGTTGTGGAGTCGATCCACGTCAAGGATTCGACTTGCAATCGCTGCCCGTGTCATGTCCGTTCTCGATCAGCACCCACTGCACCTCGCCGGGCCGGGCGGGGTCGACTAGGGCAACGCGGCCCTGGAAGTGGCCATCGAGCCATTCGTGCATCAGTCGCTCGTTGAAGACGTAACCCACGGGATAATCCACGGGCCAGCGGCCGGAGTAGCCGTTCACCACGGGCACATTGGCGTGAAGTCCCGCCCACATCCCAATGAGTTCCCCGTGCGTGCCGGGAATGGCACCATACGTGGGTTTCACGTAGCCCGCATCCGCTCCCTGTAACGACTCGCCACAGCGTTCGGCGACAGGGTAATAATCGTTTGCGACGAAGCTGAGTGGCGTGTGGCCTGACTGTTCGTAGACCACCGCGACGCCTACCGCGACCAGCACCAGCAACCGCACCGGAGTCGACTGGAATCGTTGCAGCATCTCTTCCAGCCAGAGCACCGCGCCCATTGACGCGAAGAGGTACACGATGACATAAACACGCGAAACGCAACGGATCGCCTGCCCACCGGGGACATAGCGGACGAGCCACCAGCCCGAAGCGGAGTCGCCGAAGCGCAGCGTGACGAGCCACCAGAAACCGGCAGTAAGGAGCAATGATGCAATCCACACGGCATCGCGTCGTCGGACGGAGACGCGGATGGTCCCCCAGGACCAGATCGCGGCACCCGCCACCAGTGCCAGCAGCATGAAGCCGCAGAAAAGACGGGATTCTCCGTTCACCTTGGGCAAGTGCGACTTGAGCGATCCGGTCCAGCATCCGCCCTCGGCCGCGGTGAGCCAGGAATGCACGGTTGGCATCCCGGCCAGGCAATCGGAGTAACTTCGAGATACGCCACGATTCGCCAGGAAGTACGGTGCGAAGAAGAGCCCCATGACAAGAGCCCAGCCGCACACGATGCCCCAGGCTCGTGCCGAGAATCGCATTTCCTTCACATGGCTGCGATTCAAAATCGCGGCGACTGGCATGAAGACGGCCAGGCCGACCGCGAGGAACCATCCGGTGTACACGCACGTGGCACACTGCAAAAAGACGCAGGCACACAAACGGTTCAGCGAGCGCGGATTCGGAGCGGTCAGGAAATAAATCGCATGATAAAGCGCTAACGGCATCCAGAAACGCGGGATGAGCTGGGCGTGCTTGATCTGATCGATGTGGACGAGGCCGAATGCCCACAAGTAGCCGCCGAGCAGTGCCGTGAGCGGCCCCGCTCCAAGCCAGCGAGCGGCGCACGCAAAGGCGAGCAAGTTCAAGCCGTTCAGCACGATCATCCACACCTGGAACGCAGGCACTTCCGGCAGAAAGCTCCGCAACCCCCAGTACAGCGGCGCGACGCCGAGCATATTCTCGGAATAGCCCAGCACCAGCGGCGTGGGGTGAAAGAACGGCGGCGACAGCAACGTGCCACAGTATTCCGGATCGAAGAGTGCCCGACGCGAGTGTTCGAGGAGGTAATGATTGAGCATCGTGTCGCCGGGGTCGCCGGCCACGCGGGCGAAGCCACTATCCAGCGTGGGACGAAACGCGAGATACGTCCCGACCGCAAGCGCGGCGAGGTACAGCATCACGAGTCCGACCCAGCGGCAACAGTTCATGCTGCAACATAGTTCACGCTCTGCCGCCGGGTTGGACATTCGTCCCAGAACGGATAATGTCCTGAAGGGTCCGGACGAGAGAGCTGCGGCTGGAGGATTCGACATGGCCGACACGCTCAATGGCGTGATCGAGCGCATCACTTTCCACAACATGGACAACGGCTACTGCGTGTTGCGCATACGTGCCCGCGGCCAGCGCGATCTCGTTACGGTTGTCGGCACGTGCCAGCAGGTCATTGCAGGGGAATATGTCGAAGCGACCGGAGCCTGGACCACGGACAAGACGCACGGCCTTCAATTCAAGGCCGATTCGATCAAGACCACGCCGCCGCACACTGCCGCGGGCATTGCCAGGTACCTCGGCTCCGGGCTCGTGAAAGGCATCGGCCCGCGGCTCGCCAAGCGCATCGTGGACACGTTCGGCGAGAAAACACTCGACATCATCGATCACTCACCGGCGCACCTCACGCAAGTCCGCGGCATCGGCGGCAAGCTCATCGAGAAGATTCGCACCAGCTGGCAGGAGCAAAAAGCCGTCCGCTCCATCATGGTCTTTCTGCATTCCTACGGCATCGGCACCGCCCGTGCCCTCCGCATTTACAAGACTTATGGCGAGCAAGCCATCGAGCTAGTCAAGCAGAACCCCTATCGCCTGAGCACGGATATCTGGGGGGTCGGCTTCCAGACGGCGGACGAACTCGCCTTGAAACTGGGTTTGCCTCGCGATTCGCCACGTCGGGCGGAAGCCGCCGTGCGTCATGTGCTCAGCGAGGCGAACGGCGATGGCCACGTCGGCTTCCCGGAGGAACTCACACTCGAGAACGCCATCGACCTCACCCAGATTCCACCTGATGGCATTCGCGCTGCCATCGAACAATTGCGCCTCGAAGACGAAATCGTCCGCGATAGTTCGGCCAGTACGACGGAGGAAGGCAGCGCCGCCTTGCTTTATTTGAAGCCGTATTATCACGCCGAACTCGGTGTAGCCAAGCAGGTGCTGGCGCTGGCGCAGGGGGCTCACCCACTCACCACGGCGAATGTCGACGCGGCCATCGGCTGGGCTCAGCAGAAGATGGCGATTGCCTTTGCCGAGAGCCAGCGGCTGGCCATTCGCGCTGCCATCACCCGGAAGCTCATGGTCGTCACCGGTGGGCCGGGCACAGGCAAGACCACCATCGTTCGGGCCATTCTCGAAATCTTCCAGGCCAAGGCGCTGCGGGTGATGCTTGCGGCGCCCACTGGCCGGGCCGCCAAGCGGCTCACGGAATCGACGGGGCGCGAGGCCCGCACATTGCACCGCCTGCTCGAATTCGATGCCGCGATCGGCACCTTCCGCAAGGGGAAAGACTCGCCGCTCGACCTCGATTTGCTGGTGGTCGATGAGGTGTCGATGGTCGACATCACCATGATGAACCGCCTGTTGCAAGCGGTGCCGCCGTGGGCATGTCTTGTGCTGGTGGGTGATGTCGATCAGTTGCCATCGGTCGGAGCGGGCTCGGTCCTCGCCGATCTCATTGGCTCGCAAATCGTGCCGGTGGCCCGTCTCACAGAGGTGCATCGGCAGGCCGGCGCAAGCTGGATTGTGCGGGCCGCCCATGCTGTGAATCATGGCGAGATTCCCGAATCGGCCCCGCCCGGTCAGGGGGATTTCTACTTCATCGAGGCCAACGAGCCACCCGCCGTCATCGATCGCATCGTGCAGATGGTGCGTGAGCGCATCCCGGCCAAGTTCGGCTTCGATCCGTTCCGTGATGTGCAGGTGCTCACGCCGCAAGTGAAGACCGAACTCGGCGTCGGCAACTTGAACCGCGAACTGCAGACGGCCCTGAACCCTTCGATGCCCGGGCAACTCGAAGTGAAGCGATTCGACATCACCTTCCGCACTGGCGACAAGGTGATGCAGGTGCGCAATAACTATCAACGCGACGTCTTCAACGGAGACATTGGCCGCGTGAGCGTGATCGATGATGATGAACAGTTGTTATTCGTGGACTTCGATGGGAAAGCCGTCGAGTACGACTTCGCCGACCTGGATGAATTGCAACTGGCTTACGCCTGCACGATCCACAAATCGCAAGGCAGTGAATACCCTGCCGTGGTGATTCCACTTCACACGCAGCACTATATCATGCTGCAGCGGAACCTACTTTATACCGCCATGACACGCGGACGGAAGCTCGTGGTCGTGGTGGGCAGCCGCAAGGCCATGTGGCGAGCCGTGACGAACCACGAGACGAAAACGCGGTTCGGCCTCCTGAGATGGCGGCTGGAGAATGCAAATGTGCTCAATTCTCAACGAGCGAAGGACTAACCTTCGCTGCCAACCACGGCAATGGTCTTGATGGGAACCGTGCTGGGCATGAACAGGATCACGGGTGTGATCGGTTTGTATGTCCCTGTGATACGGACCGCAATCTTCTCGCCAAACGAGGCTTCGTTCCAGGCTGCTCCCGCACTCTTGGGCTGTACCACGGGCGGTGCCTTCGCCAGTTCGGTCATATCACACGGGAACACCTCAACATTGATACCATTGATGTTCTTGTCCACGCTCCCCATGCGTTCTTTCGTGTACTTGACGATTGATGGATACACCTTGCCCGCGTTATCGGTGTAGTCCTGGGTGTCAAAGTCGCTGGGTTTGCTCACATTCACGGAAGCATAGCGAGCCCCGTCGCGTGCTGCATTGCTCGTGGTGTGCATCACCAGCAGAAAGCGGGAGTATTCGAATAGCCCGAACAGAAGCATCAAGAAGACACTCAGTGTCAGAGCAGCCTCAACAATTGTCATACCACGACGACGGGACGGGCGATTCGCACGACGAGCCAACATGGTTGGAATCCTCAGGATTGTGAAAGAAACTCACCAGGTCGGCAGCGTGGTATTCAATGTGAAGGGATCATCCACCAGCATCATCCAGGTGACTTCAAAATCGATCTTGTTGGGATTAATCAGCCCCAGATTCACCCAGCGGCACTTCTCCCACTTCACTTCCACCTTCACGCGAAATGGCTGGTTCTTCTCGCCGAGGTACGGCTCGTTGGCCGTGATCGTGTAGCCCGCAGTCGGAATGAACTCGAAGGTGACCGTGACATCCGAGGGCTGCAAGTCGTGGAGGCCGGCGGCCACGAGATACTGATACACGGTGGTGGTGACATTCGGATTGCCGGTGTTGACTTTGATCTGCGTCGGGTCGCCGCTGGTGTTGATCGTATATCCCTGGCCCGCGAGTCGAGCCCCTTCGCGCGCTGAATTGCTCACAATCTGCTTGACCTGAATCATGCGGCCAATTTCGATCACACCGATCATCAGCGGCACCACGAACATCATCGTTACAAACGCCATCTCGACTGCCGCAACACCGCGGCGTTGGCGACCGGGATAAATCGATTTGTTTCGGTGACGCAGGATCATGGCGTACCCTATCTCGTTACGGGTGAGGCACGTCCTAAGAGATTCCGCGCCGCTTCCCCGTGCAACCATAGAACACGCATCCTGGAGGGTGCAACCGGCACATCCCGATTTCGAGACTCCTGCTGGGATTAAAGCTCGACAGACGAGCTGTTCGCTTTCTGCCTGAATCCGCGCGCTTCCGGCCCGCAAATTCTCCGCAATTTAGCAATAATCAGAAAATGTGTCCTATCTTACGGCAAGCTGAGCTAGCAGGTGCCACACACCTGCTCCTCCCCCTGCTTCGGTCGCTGCCCAGGCTCTCAGGTGTGATGACGCAACCCGATGCTATTCAAGAGGTGCTCGCACGGGTTCGCCGCAACCGGCTCGTGGAAGAAGACGCCCTAGACCGATTTCTGGCTCTGCTTCGTTCTTCGCATCTCGCAGATCTTTCGACCGCGGGCGTTCTCAGTTTGATGGAGGAACAGGGCCTGTTGACCTCATTCCAGGCCAATGAACTGGCAGCTGGTCGGTGCAGTGATTTCTGGATCGGCAGCTACCGCATTCTGGATCGCCTGGGGCGTGGCGGAATGGGCACCGTGTATCTCGCCGAGCACGCCTTGCTTGGCAAACGTGTTGCCGTGAAGGTCCTGGCCGGAAACTTGCAGTCCGACCCATCCGCGCGGAACCGTTTCCAGCGCGAGGCGCGAGCCGCAGCGGCACTCGACCACCCGAACGTGGTTCAGACTTTCGATGCCGATGTGGAACATCACCCGCCCTACCTCGTGATGGAGTTTGTCGACGGTATCAGCTTGCAGGCCGCAGTGGCTCGTCACGGTCCCCTGGCACCCGAAGAAGCGGCATCCGTAGGAATGCAAACCGCCCGCGGCCTCAGTTGTGCAGCTGCGCTGGGCATCACTCACCGCGATGTGAAGCCCGCCAATGTGCTGATCGATCGAAAAGGACAGGTGAAGATCCTCGATCTCGGCATCGCCCGCTTCACCCATGATCCGGACTCACGCCTGGTTGACGCCGAATCGATCCTGGGCACACTCGACTATCTGGCTCCCGAGCAGGCGGAGAATTGCTCCACGGTCGATCCGCGAGCGGACATGTATGCTCTCGGAGCCACGCTATACTTCCTGCTCACCGGTGAACCACCTTTCGTGGATGAAAATGTCGATCGCAAGTTGTATCGTAAGCGATTCACAGACCCGCTCCCCTTGCACCTGGTGCGCCCCGGTGTGCCCGAAGGCCTCTCGGTGGTTGTGCAGCGTCTGATGGCTCGCAGGCCGGATAGTCGCTTTGGTTCATCCGCGGATGCCGCCGATGCACTTCAATGCTGGGCCAAATGTGGTCCCGATTTTCCCACACGACTCTTCCAGAGACCCATGAGCTTCAAGGGCGATTCTCCTGGTGAAGCCACGGACATTGGCCACGAGGGCGATCCGACACCACAACCGCCAACGCTGCGCATCGTGGTAGCTAAGCCTGGAGCGGAACCCATGCCAGTGGTGCTTCACACGCTTCGCACCAGGCCGCATCACACTCGTTCCACCCTGATCAGTGGCGAAGTGCTTGCACCGCCTTTCCAGGAGGTAGATCCACCCACGGTGCGTCTGACACGTCCCACCCTGCCCTCATTTGAAAGCAGGCCGCCAGACGACGTGATCACGCGTGGCGGCCTTCATCGCATGGGTGTAAAAGTCCAGAGTTTGGTCGATGCGGTGCGGACGTGGTTGCAGAACGGCAAGCGAAAGTGACTGACTGCGATTTGCTTTTCGGGAATGATTTGGAATGAATCAAGCAGAACCCAGGGCTCATCACCCTGGGTTCTGGCATTTCCTGGTCCTGAGTCGGGTCAGTTATCAAGACCAAGTGGTTCGTTGCCGCGGATGGATGCGGCGGCGCGGTAATTTGCGATCGGGATCGACGCCCGGACGAAGGTCACCGTTCCATCGGCGCGAGCGAAGTTGCCACCGCCCGTATGCTGGCTGCGGAAAGAGTAGAGGTTGGGCCAGTCGGCCGGATTATTAAAGCCCGGTTGTCCACTCACCATGCCATTGTTCAGCGGGATCGAGCAGGTGCCCGTGGCATGATTGAAGAAAGCCCAGCTGCTGTGGATATTCATGGAGGGCAGATCTTCACCCACCATGAGTGTGTTGCTGGTGCCATCGGTGATGCCGAGCAGCGTCAGGGAACGGTTGTAATCGGTGCGATAGAAACAACCATCACCGGCATCCAGGCCATTACTGTTGCCGGAAGGCCCGGTGTTCGTGAAACTCCCAGATGCCCAGTTGCCACCCGCCACGCCTTTGTAATTCGAGGAGGCAAAGACCTCGGCTGTAGTCAGATTGGCGCGATTCGTGTACGTGGTGTCACCGTTCGGGTCGCTGGGGCATTTGAACGACGGGATCCCGGAGGCAATGGCGGCACGCGAGGTCGCAGTGTTGAATGCGGGCAGAGTGGCAGCATTGAGCCCCGCCTGATTGTACAGCGGCCCCTGTTCCACGAACGGCAGGCAGCGGGCGAGCCAGCTCCAGCAGTTGGCAGAGCTGTTGTTGTAAGCGGCGCCTGGGCCGCCGTTGTAAGGCATGCGGTTGTTGACGTCGTGATAGCCGTGGACCGCGAGTGCGATCTGTTTCAGGTTATTCGAGCATTTCGCCCGGGCTGCGGCTTCGCGCACCTTTTGCACCGCTGGCAATAGAAGACCGATCAAGATCGCGATGATGGCGATGACCACGAGGAGTTCAATGAGTGTGAACCCTCGACGAGGCGGATGTAAGACCACGTGGATCCTCTTGCGTGAGATTGGCAATTAATGCCAGGGATCAAAGATTGACAATGAGAAACAAAGACGGTTGGTAGAAAGGGCACACCGAATGAGGCGATTGGCTCAGTATGACCTTGAGTCATGATGGAGTCAATCAAGATGGCGCCAGGAATCACAGCAATAATAAATATTTAATGTTTCTAATATGCCCCTCAATCGCCTCCAGGCTGCAGCAGTCTTTAGCATCTTGCCATGTGGCAATGTTCTACCGATCATCATCGATCAATGATAGCCGATTCATATCAATTATTGATCAGGGTGGCCATTAATTAGGCATCATGGATTAATGGTGGATTCTCACACGGGCGATTGAACTGTGTGAGTATGGATTCCAGTACATTAAAACGTGCGCGTCAAGAAAGCAGTTTGTGTGAAGAATCTCGCGCTGACGCAGAGGGGAATCGCCGTCAATGAATCATCTTGCCGAGTACCCGGGTCGAGCAGGCAGAGAGCCGGATCGCGCTCGCGATCGCCGCTTTGCGTGGGTGCTCTTCTCAGGAAGTCGATGGCCAACCAGTTGCATTGGGCGGTCTTTCTTCGTTTGATAAGGGAATGCGTTCCCTCGTTTTCGTGCTCCTGTTCGCACTCGCATGGCCTACTACGGCCAGCGCCCATCCGCTGCCCACCGGTCGCTACGATCGCACCATTGCCGTGCGGCTCGGGCCCGAAGGTATCACAGTCACGTACACGCTCGATCTCACCTGGTTCGCGTTGAATCTGGACTGGGCACGCAAGCTCAGCCCCGAGGAGATTGCGAAGCTCGACAAGACGCAGCGCGGCCTCGCGGCGGCTTGTGCTCGGCCAATCGGTGCCGAGATCGCGAAGCAGCTGCACGCCACGGCAAACGGGGAGCCGTTGGTGTTCACCGTCGATAACGTCGAGATCGACGTGCTCGAGCACGCGCGCTATCGCTACACGCTGCGTGCCCCCTGGCCTGCAGGTGGCACGCAGCGTGCCTTTGCGTTCGTCGATGACACGTTCCACGGCAAGGACGGCATCCTGAATCTTACGCTCGATGAGGAGCGAGCCGTGGAAGGCTTCCGCCTCACGATCACAGAGGAACCGCCTGCTCGTTATCGCAATCGGCCGCTGACGGATGCCGATCCCGAGGAAGCACGCCGGGCGGCGGCGGAAGTCGAACTGCCCCACGAAATCAACGCGGCAGCACCTGTCGCACAGCACGAGATGTCCGCGGTTGTCATCAACGAAGGTGAACACCCATCGTTGCTTGCGGATCTGTGGCGGCGCGGTTTGCCGGCTCTCTTCGATTCGCCGTACGGTGTCGGCGTCCTGCTTCTGGCTGCCTTCCTCTTTGGTGCGGCCCACGCCTTCACGCCTGGGCATGGCAAGACACTCGTCGCCGCGTACCTCGTCGGCGAGCGCGGCACCGTGGGGCATGCGTTGATCCTGGCACTGGCCACCACCATCGCCCACACCGGTTCCGTCATCGCCATCGCTGTAATCTTGTGGTCCGCGTACGGCAATGATGTGCCAGGCCGCACGCAGGGTGTGCTCCAATTCCTGGGCGGCTTCCTGGTGGCGGGCGTGGGCCTGTGGTTGCTGCTTCGGCGTGTCATGGGCCGGGCCGATCACTTTCACCTGTTCGCGGGCGACCACCATCACCACGACCATGGCGGCGGGCATCACCATCATCACCACGCACCACCTGTCGAAGGTGCGAAGTCGAAAGCCGGCTGGGTGCGGCTCGTGCTCATGGGGTTGGGTGGCGGCCTGATTCCCTGCTGGGATGCCGTGCTGCTCTTGCTCGCGGCCATCGCCCTGAACCGCGTCGCCTTCGCCATACCATTGCTCTTCGCCTTCAGCACCGGGCTCGGTGTCGTGCTCGTGGTGCTGGGTGTCGGCGTCGTGTATGCCTATCGTGCCGGAGCCACCACATTCCACGAGAGCCGCTGGTTCCGACTCCTGCCGATCGTCAGTGCCGTGCTGCTTATCGGCGTCGGCTTCTGGCTATGCCAGGAAGGGCTTCGGGCCGCTGTGAACTGAGGAAGCCAGCATGCAGATCGTTCTGCTTGAAGCCCGACAGGTGCGCATCCCGCTCAAGCGGAAGGTGACGCACGCCTCGCACGTTCGCACCGAGACAGAAAACGTGGTGGTGCGTTGCCAGCTTTCGGATGGCTCCGTCGGCTTCGGCGAAGGTGTGCCCCGCGACTACGTGACCGGCGAAACCATCGACTTTAGCCTCGATCTTCTAAAACGAAGCGATCTCGGATCGCAACTCACGCATGCGGCCGATTTCGTCTCGGCGGTACAGATGGTCGATCACTTCAAGCTCGCCGCTGTTCCTGGCGATGATCGCCTCATCCAGGGGAACGCCTCTCGCTGTGCTGTTGAACTTGCCGTGTTGGATGCGTTTGGCCACGCCTTCGGCGAACCGTTGATGAATGTGACCCGCTTCCTGGCCCCCGACATTTATCAGCCGCGCGAACGCTTGCAGTACAGCGGCGTCATTGGCAATCCCCGAGGCTGGAAGAAACGCTTCTATCCGCTGGTGTATCGGCTGGCCGGCTTTAACCAGGTGAAGTTGAAAGTCGGCATCGAAGGCCAGGACGATGTGAAACGTACCCGCCTCATTCGCCGCTGGCTCGGGAAGAAGATGGACCTGCGAATCGATGCTAATGAAGCGTGGAGTGCGCGTGAAGTTGCTGATCGCATTGCCGAACTCGAACCCTTCGGCATCACCAGCGTCGAGCAACCGCTGCGGCACGAAGACGTCGCGGCACTGGCGGATGTTCGCAAGCAGGTGAAGGTGCCGCTGATGCTCGACGAATCGCTGTGTGGAATGGTCGATGCCGAGCGGGCTGCAGCGAGTGGCTGGTGCGATCTCTTCAACCTGAGGCTGTCGAAGTGCGGCGGCTTCATTCCCACGCTGCGGCTGGCCCAGTTCGCCAAGCGGCACGGGCTAGGCTATCAACTCGGCTGCCAGGTCGGCGAGACCGCGATCCTCTCGGCCGCGGGCCGGCACTTCGCCACCAGCGTTGCAGATCTCCGTTATGCCGAGGGGTCGTACGACCGGCACCTCGTGCAGGAATCGCTCGCCACCGAAGACCTCACCTTCGGCCGCGGCGGCTGGGCTCCCACCCTCGTGGGCAGCGGGCTCGGCATCACCATCGACGCGGCCCGGCTGGACGCCGTCACCCTGCGGAAGGAGACGCTCATTGGGTGAAGCTCTGCTGCAAACCTTCCGCGCCTCCGATGGTTATCGCTTTTACTACCGCCATTATCCGGCTGATGGCCCTGCGAAGGCTCGGCTCGTGTTCGTGCATGGCATCCGCAGCCACGGTGGCTGGTATGAACGCTCGTGCGCGGCTTTCGCGGCTCAGGGGTATGAGGTGTTCTTTCTCGATCGGCGTGGTGCCGGGTTGAACACAGCCCAGCGGGGCGACTCGCCCGGTTTCCGCCGTTTGCTCGATGATGTCGCCGAGTTCGTTCAGAATCTTCGCCGAGAACATGCTGCCTTGCCGATCGTGCTGGCCGGCATCTCCTGGGGTGGCAAGCTCGCCGTCGGTCTGCCTTATCGTAAGCGCGGCCTGGTGGATGCCATCATGCTGCTCTGCCCGGGGTTGGTGCCGATCGTGGCACCGCCCTTCGCACGTCGCATGCGCATTGCCATCGCCCGTGTGTTTCGCCCAGATAAGCGCTTTGCGATCCCACTGAACGAGCCCGAGTTGTTCACGGCTTCGCCCGAATGGCGTGCATTCATTGACCGGGAACCGCATGGTCTGCGGCTGGCCACCGCACGGTTCCTGTTCAGTAGTTTCTCGTTCGACATTTATCTTCGACGGGCGGCGAAGCACGTGAGGGTGCCCACGCTGCTCGTGCTTGGCGAGCACGACCTCATCATCAACAATGCCCAGACGCGGCTCTACTGCTCGCGCTTCGGCACGACCACGAGCATTCTTGACTATCCTGGCGCCCACCACACGCTCGAGTTCGAGCCAGTCGTGCACCCATGGATTGGCGATCTGTGCCGCTGGATTGATGCACGCTTTTCGTGAAGCGATTACAGGAAGAACACGCTGCCGATGACAAATGCCAGCATCAGAGCGATGCCGCCGATGAGGAACCATTTCGCCATCGGGTTGGGCGGTCGCTTCGCCGCCTCGCGGGCAGCGTGCAACTTCTCCTGCTTGTGTTTCTTGCGGGCCTGTTCGTGATGCTGGCGACTCGTGCTGTGGCTCATGGTGAACCTCAGGAAATGTCGGAGAGAGGGAGTTCGCGAAGAATCCAACGACTGAAAAATGAAGTCTACACGGGTCCTGGATCGGTGTCGAGAGACGGAGCGAAGACTTGGAAACACGGGGTAACCGAATTTTCTTGGGCTATTGAATTCCTGCGCAGGAACGTGGTCCTGCAGTGCGGAATGAAATACCCAGCAGACCGCCGCAATTGTGCTCGTGCCACTCCCCAGAGAAAATGGTTGCACCCGAAACGCGTCCTTGACAAACCGTTGCCCGGCCTGGCTCTCACGAAATGTTGGTTGTCAGAGGTCTCGAACTCATTGACAATATCGCCCTCAGGTTCTCCGCTGTGCCCGATCGAGGTGAAGCATGGTTGGCCTTCGCATTCCCGCTTTCCTGTCAGGTGTCATGGGGATTATCTCAGCCGTTGCTGCTCAGCCGGCGGAGCAACCCGTGCGGGCTCACAATGCACTGGTTCACTCCGTGGCGGTCTCGCCCGATGGCAAGACGCTCGCCACGGCCGGGTTTGATAACGTCGTCAAGCTGTGGGACATTGCCGCCGATGGCACGTTGAAGGAACGCAAGGTGCTCACGGGCCACACGGGGCCGGTGTATGCCGTGGCGTTCGACGCCAAAGGCACTCTGCTTGCATCCGCGAGCCTGGACAAGACTGCACGCGTGTGGAAGGTTGCGGATGGCAAAATGACCATCGAGTTAAAAGGGCACACGGACATTGTCGATGCGGTGGCCTTCTCGCCCGACGGCAAGAGCATCGCCACGGCCGGGGCCGACAAATCTGTTCGACTCTGGAACGCGACTGATGGCAAGGAACTCAAGAACCTCGGTGCCCATACCGGATCGGTTTATGCCGTGGCCTTTTCGCCTGATGGCAAGACGCTCGCCTCGGCCGGGGCGGACAACCTCGTGAAAACCTGGGATACCGCCAGCCAGAAAGAACTGAAGCAACTCAAGGGCCACGAACAACCCGTCACATGCCTGACCTTCACTGACGACAATAACTCCCTCATCACCGCATCGATGGACCGCACCATTCGCGTCTGGAACGTGAGCGACGGCAAGGAAACGAAGAAACTCGGCACCACCAGCGATGATCCGTATTCGCTGGTGTGGTCGCCCAAATCCAAGACACTGGCCGTCTGTGGCTACTCCGGGCAAGTCACGGTATGGAAACTCGATTCGGACAAACCGCTCTTCACGAGAGCCATCAAGACACCGGGTTACTGCATTGCTTTCGACACGGCTGGGAAAGCAGTCTTCACGGGGCACGATAACGGCACGGTGTGGTTCTCACCGATCGGGAAGTGATGTGGAGAGTGGCGCTGATGCTAAAGTGGGGCTGACCTCCGCAGGTGCGTGCGGGGCGACGGGTTCGCTGAATCGCGGTGAGGACATTGAACGTGATTGCTCGACATCACCCCAAACGCCACGGCCACTGCGCAGGAGTGGATCATGGGCGTAAGGTCGGCTGGCGCAGCCAGGTGCCGTGGCTGCGAGGATCGCGACGCAACAGCAGCGTGCGAACGACCGCATCGATGATCTCGAAATGAACCGGCACCCCGTTGGCCGGATGTCTCACATCAATCATCGGCTCGAGAAAGCCAGGAGATGGACTTTATTCCAGCAATCCGAAGGCCGCTTCGCGCAGTCGCTCGTGGGCCTCGCACGCGGCCAGTGCGGTGTCGGGCTCGGCCGAGGCGATGAGTTCCTGCACGTTCGGCCAGAGCCAGGATAAACCTTCCATGGCCACGGTGAGCACAGCGTGCTGGCGGATCGCGATCTCTTCGCTTTCGAGTGCTTCCGCGAATTCCAGGAGGGCTGCACGTTCACCGAGTCGGGCCAACGCCGCAATGGCACTCCGGCGTGCCGCGGCGTCCCGATCGTTTCGCCCCCGCCGCAGCAATGGGATCAGCGCATTCGAATCGAACGGATTCCACCAGCCGATGGCTCCATAGGCAGCCCGGCGGATGAAAGGGTTGTCCGAACCCACCGCGGCCATCAGCACACTCTCGGCTTCCGGGCAAGCGTGATTGCGAAGAGCCATGAGCACCACGGCCAGGGCGCTGGCACCGCGGCGAGTGGCGGCGAGCGTGCCCGCCCCGGCAAGCATCGGACCCATCGCGGATGCCTTGGACCACTTCAAAGAGCGGATGGCCTCCTCCCACCACACCGCTCGCCGTTCTGGTAAGCCCGCGAAGAGATCAGAGGTGTCCGCTCGCAAGTCGAAGAGCGAACGCAACGAAGCCGTTTGCTCGTCAGCTTCGCATCGGGAAAAGCGCTCGATGAGGCGAGGTGCGGCACCGAAGAGCCATTCGATGCGGCGTTCCGCACTGGCGGCGAGTCGCATGCTCTGCCGTTCCGCCAGTGGCCGTGCATCCACGGCGATCCGTTTGGCCCAGTGTGGCAAGCGGCGGGCGAGGCGTTCGGCTTCG
>JBGSZR010000214.1:0-45188 GCA_041750275.1 Gemmataceae bacterium | reverse complement strand
CGGGAACACGCAGATGCGAGAGAATCGCCGCCCGGTCCGCACGCAACGCTTGCGCCCCCCGGACGATCGCGGTCAAATCCGGCACCCGTTCAGCCCGCTCAACCACGGGCCAAATCAGTCGCTCCAGCCGCAAGTAGTCTTCGACCAGTGCGAGCCATGCTGTTGCGAAAGCTTCGGGCACTGGCACGAGTGTGTGTGGGAATCGCACCGCGAGATCGGCAAGCACGGCACGAGTCACTTCAAACTCCCCCCACGCTGCGACCATCGCAGCCTGCACGTCCCGCAGAGCCCGCAGGCGATCAGGAAGCGCGGCGATCATCTCGGCCGAGGCTGCAAGCTGGCGATCCGGCATTTCCGGATCACACAGCACGGCCAGTGCATTCGCACGATCCTGGATCGTGGCGGCGAGCACGCCATCCACTTTGAGAAAGGCACGGGCCTCGAACGCGGTCGCATCCTCGAGTGCACGCGTGGCTTCGAGGAGCTTGCGAGTGGTGCCGGCAGGCCAGCGCGATACCTGCTTCGCTGGCAGATTGCCGACGAGTGCGACCGTCAGAAATTCCACTTGCTTCAGCGGAAAGGCGGCGGCTGTGGCGGCGATGGCGCGCATCTGGTCGTGCGAGGGGTTCTCCAATCCCAGCGTGAATTCGAAGAGCGCGACCGCGACCGCGTCGAATGGTTCGGCCTCCATGATCTTGCCACGAGCCTCGGTGATGGCGGCCTTGATCTCGCCAGGAATGCCACCCTTGTCGTCCGGCCTGGGCGAAGCTCCCTCGCGTATCTTGCTGAACAGCGGCGTGAGTGCCTTCACGGCAGGTGCGGTGTCCACCTTGCCCCGCAAGCGCGACAGTGCGCGCGAGGGTGGAACCACAGGACCGAGCAGCTTGGCCACACTTCGCAACTCGGCAAGCTGAGGTGTGAAGGAATCCTGCACCGCCTTCGCATCCAGGCCCGCGAGCCAGCGCTGTTCGGCACGCAGCGTGGCACTCTTCAAGTGATAAAGCACGCGCGGAGCCCGGCGATCGATCCCCTCATTCACCCAGGTGTCGCGCTGCTGCCAGGCTTCCATCAACCAGGGGGGATAGGCCATCGACTCGCCCGGTGTCGGCAGTGGCGGGGCTCCGCCCGTCGGCACAAGAAAGAGGCGAAAGTCCTCACCGTGGCCGTGCAAGCGCGGCACCTGCGGAGCGAGATTGGCCGCGGCGGAAGTAGTCGCGGTGACCTCAGTCACATAGGCTGCGAGTTCCTTCGCACTCACACGGCTATCGGTGCTGCGGTCGGGGTTCCAACCATCAGCAGACCCAGCGAGGCCCTGTGTCACAGCCAGGCCGAACAGGCTACGCTTCAGGGGCCGCAGCACGTTCGCTCCGTCGCAGGGTGTGTTCGCGGTCAGCACGAGAAAAGGGAGATCGTTGGCCGCGGCGAGCTTCGCCAGGGCTGTATCGAGCACCTCGTTCACATCCTCGGTGGGAAGCACGGCCCGCGGCGACTGGGCCGGTCGCACATCCAGAATCAGCAACCGCGGCGTGGTGGTGCGGCGAAGCGGGTCGAGCAGTTCGTCCAGCGTGATCCAGGTGCTGGGATCGTCCGGTCGACCATCGCCAGGGATCAGGAGCGGCTTGCCATCCGCCACGGTGCCCAACAGCGAAAGATACACGACCACGGGCCGGCGGCTGTTCTTCTCCCGGCTCGCGTCCGCGGCGGCGTTCAACTCGCGCAGGATGCGGCTCTTCTCCTGGTTCTGGAACGCAACCTCGCCATCCTTCGGGAAGCGCTCGGCGAGCGCATAGGCATCGGCCTCTGCCCACGGGTTCGGAGCCCAGTCGGCGTGCGAATACTGCGTCACCGGGAAGGCGAGGAGCACCGGTTCGGGATCGGGCCGCAGATAGAAGAACAGGCCGACGATCACACCCACGAGCCCGGCCAGGAAGAGTGCCGCTCCAAACCAGCGCCGCGTCGGCGCGGGCTTCGTACCACGCACGGTGGGACGATTCGGCGTTGCCGCACTTCCCTTCCAGTTATCCTGTGGGCGTTGACCGGGCGGCATATCGACTCCCAGGGTTCAGCAAGCACGACATGAATGACACACACCATTCGCAGCCCGGCAAGGGAACGCACGAATGGGTGCTGCTCAAAGTATAACGAGAAGGAAACGCTGATTCAGCCCGGGAATCCGCGAGGGAGATTCACCACGAACGAGAAGTGTTGTGTGGTTGACACGGTTGACACGAGAGGGGAGCCATGATGTCGGCGAAAAACTCGCCGACATCAACTTCGGAACGGACCAACTCACGAGTGCGCGACGGCGTGTGCTTCACTTCGCGTTTTGCTACCAGGCAGGATTTGCCGCACGGCGGTGCGCAGTCGGCGAACACCCTCGCGGATTTGCTCGGGCTCGGCGACGCCGAAACTGAGCCGACATTCATCCTTGGGAATCCGTCCATCCTCATCCGGAACGTGGCCGAACTCGCCGGGCACGTAGAGGACGCCAGCATCGAGTGCCGCGGCGACGAGCGGACCGGTGGGGCCGGTGTCCACGCCTTCGAGCGTGAGCCAGACGTACAACCCGCCGGCGGGGACCGTCCAGCGGGCACCGGGCACATCGGCGAATTCACGGTCCAGCGATTCCAGCATGGCATCGCGCTTGGCCCGATACACCTCACGCAACTTCTCAAGATGGCGATGATAGATACCGGTCTCCATTAAATAATTCACAATATATTGTGTGAGATTGGTGGAGCCGAAATCGTGGCTGCCCTTCAGATTGAGAATGGGTGCCACCAGGTCGCCTGGCATCAGGGCATATCCCGTCTTCAAGCCTGGCGAGCAGGGCTTCGAGAACGTGCTGGTGTACACCACGAATTCATTGGTCGTGTCGTAGCGCTTGATGCTGGTGATATCATCGCCAGAATATCGCAGTTCGCGGTAAGCCGCATCTTCGAGAATGAGAATGCGATGATGCGTGCTGAAACGGCGAGCGAGTTCGACCAGCTTTTGCCGGCGATCGGCAGCAAGCGTGAGGCCGGTCGGATTCTGGAAATAATCGATGGTGTAAATGAGTTTGACGCGGTCCAGTTCACCCGAGCGTTCGAGGCGGGTGAGCAGGGTTTCGAGCGCACCCACATCGAGGCCGCCGTCATCCATCGGCACGGCGAGCACGCGGGCACCCTTGCTCTGCAACAGGCTGTGGTACACGAAGTACGACGGAGCCTCGGCAATCACGATGTCGCCCGGATCGAAGAGCACCTCGCCGAGCAAATACAGGAGTTGCTGCGAACCGGTGGTGATGACAACATCATCGACGGAGAGATTGACGTCTGCGGGCTTCACGCCATCGGCCTGGCAGACGTGATCCAGCACCTGACGGCGGAGCGACGTCTGGCCCTGCGTGGAGCCGTATTGCAGTGCGGCACGGGCCGTGGCGGGGTCCGCCATGAGTGCGGAGACCGCGGCGGCCACCTCGGCGGCGGGGAGGCACGATTCGTCTACCAGACCGGCCGCGAACGAGATCAGGGCGGGGTTGCCCAGGGCAGTCTGGATGTAAAACGAGATCGGGCTGTCAGTCGTGCGGAGCGACTTGGCCGAGAGCGGCAGCGGCGCGGGTGGCATCGGAGAAGACCTTTCGGGTGATGAAGCCAGGTGACGAAAAAAGCCCCGGAGTTGGACTCCGGGGCCGACGGTTGGTTCAGGGAACGCGGTGTCGGAGACCCGGAGTCAGGTGGGGACGGCGGCCGCAGCCGCGGCGGTAGCGTGAATGGCGGAACCCGCTGCTGCCAGAGCAGTCGGCACAACCGGAATTCGCCGCACCATCGCCATCATCAGCCTCGAAACGGAATCTCTCGACCTCAGGATATTTAACGCGCCCTGATAAAACAGGCAAGTTGAATTCGTACATTCCAGGCGAGCGGGCCCGTCAAGGGGGCTGTTCATCCAAGATTTATCAGACCCACTCACGGCACCGTCACGCGAATCTCGGTCTGCTTCCGCAACTTCGCCACGAGTTCCACGCGGAAGTCGTCGGTGAACTGGTCCCGCACGTCATCCAGGCACTTTTCAAACGTCGAGGGCGTGCCCGGTTTGCGGTCGGCGACGCGAATCAGATGGAGCCCGAACTCCGCCTCCACCACATCGCTCACCTCGCCGACCTTCAGGGCGAACGCAGCCTTGCTGAAGGCCTCATCGGCCAGCATCCCACGACGCAGGATGTAGCCCAGGTCGCCGCCATCGGATGCGGACGGGCACTGTGAGTACTTCTTCGCGGCCGCGGCAAAGTCGAGCCGACCCGCGGCAATCTCCGCGCGAATGGCTTTTAGTCTCTCACGTGCGGCGGCTCGCTCCGTGGCGCTGGCACTGGGCCCAACCCGAATCATGATGTGATTCACCCGCACCTCGACGCGGTCGAACTGGTCCTTGTTCGCCTCGTAGTAGAGCTTTAATTGATCGTCGGGCACGTGCTGCTTCACGTAGCCGCTGAGTTGCAGCAGGGCCGTCCAGGTTTCGCGAACCTGGGCCTCGCTTTGCTGCGTCTCACGGTAGAAGTCGGCGAGCGTCTTGCCGCGCTTGCTCAGGCTGACTTCGAGTGCCTTGAGGTGCTGGTCAATCTCGGCGGCTTCGATCTTGGGTCCGTACTGCCGGAGGAATTGCCGAAGGAGCACATCGTCGATCATGCCCGAGACAATCTCGGTGCGAAGCTGTTTCATCTGTTGGGCATTCAACGGCGTGCCAGCGAATTTGGCCTGAATGATGGCATCCACTTCCTCGAGCCGGATGGCCTCGCCATTCACCGTGGCCGCGATCACGCTGTCGGGCGCAGGCGACTCGGCATACAGCGGCATTGCAAGGATCGCGGCGGCCAGGGCGAAGGCGAACGGACATCGCATGGCGCGACTCCGGGCGGTAGAGTGTGCGGGATGACGCGCGGCATATACGGCACACCGATCATCGAAACAAGTTCGTTTTCACATGGTTCAGAAGGCGACGCACCCGACCGCGGATAAGATGCATGATATGAGCGTTTTGTTGAAGCCGATTGCCTTGCCGGAAGTCCCGGCCGAAGCCGCACACCGGATCGCGCCGCTGCGCGGGCGCGCGGCGGGTGAATTACTGGTGCACGAGATTTACCGCAGCTTGCAGGGCGAATCGACCTTCGCGGGATTGCCGTGCGTCTTCGTGCGGACATCCGTGTGCGACCTGCGCTGCAAGTGGTGCGACACACCACACGCCTTCACACAGGGCGAACGCCTGACCCGGGACGACATCTTTGAGCAAGTCCTGGAGTTCGGAACGCCGTTGGTCGAACTCACGGGTGGCGAGCCGCTGCTGCAAGCGGAGGTGTTGCCGCTGATGACGGCCCTGGCCGACGCAGGCAAGACGGTGCTACTGGAAACCAGTGGTGCTCACGACATTGCCGACGTGGATCGGCGCGTGCACATCATCATGGATTTGAAATGCCCGGATAGCGGCGAGGAACATCGCAACCGCTGGCAGAACCTGGCAGCGTTGAAGCCGACGGATGAGATCAAGTTCGTCATTGCCTCGCAGAGCGACTTCACCTGGGCCGTGACTGCCATTCGCGAGCACCGGCTCGATGAACGCTTCACATGCTTGCTGAGTGCCGTGTTTGGTACGATCGAATTGCGTGAACTGGCGGAGTGGTTGCTGGCGGCGAAACTCGACCGCGTGCGGATGCAGTTGCAGATGCACAAGTTCATCTGGGAGCCGACTGCCCGCGGCGTGTAACGGCACTGGAACTACAGTCTGAACTGGAGCACGCTGATGGAAGCCCCATTGAATCCGCCGAATGCATTTGCGTTCGCGGATGTGCCGCCCGGTGCTTCACCTCAGCCCCGCCGAAGTGCTCGCGTCTGGGTGGTGGCGGGCGTCATCGTCGTCATCTTTGTTACTTCCGGTGTGCTCTGGGCGACACGCACGCAGCCCGAGGTGCCGGCAACGGCAGCGAAGGTGACGATCGAGGTGCAGGGGATGCATTGCCCCATCCAGTGCCCGGCCCGAGCACGCGTGGCCATCGAATCGTTGTCATTCGTGGTCCCGGACTCCATCGGGGCGAACACGGAGCAGGGCCGCGTCTGGTTTCTCGTGACGGACCCTGCCCTGTTGGATCGGGCATTGGTTCAGGCAGCCCTGGAGAAGCGTGGCTTCAAGGTGGGTGAAATCGTGCTCTCGCCAAGGGGTGCCGAGTAAGGCGAGAGGAACGTGCGTGCCGCCGAGATGAGATGGGAGCTGCCGTATGCCATCACCATTTACGGGGGATGAATCCGTATTTGGAACGTAGCACAGTCTGGCGGACGTGCCACCAGAATTCCATCCACGCAGCCCAGGCCAGTCTCGTTGCGCAGGTCCGGCCGCGCGACATTTGGGTCTGTGGCCCTGGATGCTGCGGGATTCACTCCCCGTGATTCCGATTCCGCTCGATGCAACCACGGCCGATGCCTCCATCGATTTGCGATCTGTGCTCGACCGGGTGTACGACGAACAGGGGTATGCCGACTACGTTTACTCGGGTCTGCCTGAACCGCAACACACGCCGGATGATGCCGCGTGGGCGGCCGCGTTTTTGCCTTCCGTTGCCTAAGAGAACAGCCCGCTGATGTGGGCCGCTCGCCTGTGGAAGATCCCTATGATCACTGCGCCCGCGCTGTCGCTCGCCCATCGGTATACCGCGGAATTCGCGGGCTCAAAGAAGCGCTTCGAGGTGGCGAAGACGATCTTCCCTTGCGGTGTCACCCACGACACGCGGATGATGGACCCGTTCCCGCCCTATGTCGCGCATGCCCGCGGTGCGTTCAAGTGGGATGTGGATGGCCATCAACTCATTGATTACTTCGTCGGCCACGGTGCGCTTATCCTCGGACATTCGCCGGATGTGGTGGTCGCGGCCGTGCAAGAGCAGGTGGCGAAGGGAACGCACCCCGGTGCCTGCCACGACCTGGAAATCGAATGGGGCCAGCTCGTCAAGCAACTCATTCCCAGTGCGGAGCGGCTTCGCTTCACGGGCAGCGGTACCGAAGCGACGCTCATGGCTCTGCGGCTCTCGCGGCTGTACACGGGCCGGCCCAAGTTCCTGAAATTCCAGGGCCATTTCCACGGCTGGCACGACTACGTCGTCGCTTCCGCCGACCCGCCGTACGAGGCGACCACTGTGCCCGGCATCCCGGAATCCGTGAGTGCGAATGCCGTGGTCATCCCGCCCAACGATCTGAATCTTGTCGAGGAAGCGTTGAAAAAGGATGCGGAGATTGGTGCGGTGATTCTCGAACCGACCGGCGGCCACTGGGGGGCCGTGCCGATTCGTGGGGCATTCCTGCAAGGGTTGCGCGAACTCTGCACGCGCCACAACCGCCTGCTCATCTTCGATGAAGTGATCACGGGGTTCCGCGTCTCCCCGGGCGGTGCCCAGGCGTATTATGGTGTCACACCCGATCTCACACCGATGGCCAAGATTCTCGCGGGTGGCTTACCCGGCGGTTGCCTCGCAGGCCGTGCGGATATCCTCGCATTCATCGAACCGCGGCCCGGCAAGCCCAAGATGAAGCATCCGGGCACTTACAACGCCAACCCGCTCTCCGCGGCCGCGGGTGTCGCCGTGCTCAAGAAGGTGGCCGCGGGCGAACCCTGCCGGCTGGCCAACGCTGCCGGTTTATCCCTGCGAAACCATCTGAATTCCATGTTCGCTCGCCGCGACTGGCCCTGGGTGGCGTATGGCGACTTCTCGATGGTGCGCGTGCTCCCTCACTATCGCGGTGAACGACCCAAACCCGCCGCTGGGGAGAATGATGGCTTCATCCCGTTCGCGGGCGACTTGAACGCACTGGACGGCCCGAAGAACAGCCGATTGCTGAATGCATTGCGGCAAGCGATGCTCTTGAATGGTGTTGATTTCTGGGGCTTCGCCGGCATGACAAGTTGCGAACATTCGGACGAAGTCATCGCTCACACCGTCAAGGCGATGGAAGCGAGCATCGAGGCCATCACCCACGAAGGGCTGCTATGAACGAACCGAAGAAGCGCTTCCCCGGCAAGTACATCGTGTACGGGCTCATCGCCTTCGTGACACTGTTCATGATCACCGGCTTCGTCCTGGCGTACCGTCTGACCCCCGTCGCCGAACGCTGGCGCGAATCGGATCACCCCTCGCAGAAGAAATAATCACACTTCCATCCGGAGCGTGGCACCTGTCTCCACGGCGATGGCGGCGGCGAATCCGGGTGCGGCGTCCCAGTCCACGACGGACCAGCCGAGGCCTGCCAGCATCGGATCGCGCACGGCCAGCACCGTGGGCGGCAAGTCCGGATTGAGTTCCACATCGAAGGCGTCCAGGCACTGCACGGTCGCACCGGCGGCCTTGATGACGGCTTCCTTGCACGTCCAGCCGCGGAAGAACGCTCGCGGACGCACTAACTGCGCCAGACGCCGATAGCCATCGCACTCGATGCGCGAGAAGAAGCGTTCGACGAGACCATCCATGCCGGGCACTTCCCGCCGTCCCTCCACATCGATTCCCACGCGAACGGTGCTGAGGGCGATGAGCGCGAGCCCGGCCGTGTGTGTCAGGTTAAAGTGCAACTCGCCGCCGGCCAGGATGGGCTTGCCCGAAGCGGTATACGTGATCGGCACGGCGTGTGGTCGTGTGTTCAGACAACCGGCCAGGATGCGCCGCAGGAATGCCCGACCGATAATGAACTGGTCGCGCACGCTGCCCGCTCGATAGCGTTCGGCCCGATCACGCTCGTCAGGTGTGAGGCCATCGAGCAACTCGGCCGGTTCCGCCGGCGGGCGATCGAGTGGCACAGACCAGACGCGAACCTCTTCCGCAGTCGGAACGACTACCGCGGGAAATGCGGGACAGGAATGAAGGGTGACGCGCATGGGATTCGAGTGTGAGTTACCAGGTATCAGTATACACGTAAAGCGATTTCGTCTGGGCTTCTCCTGTTCCCAGTCCGGGGCGTTTCCCCTTCCTCGCTCGAGTCGTTATGATGGAGTTGCTCCTGACCGAACGAGAGGGGTGTTCGTGTTGTTGCTCCGCCGCGGTTTCACACTCATCGAATTGCTCGTCGTCATTGCGATCATCGCTGTGTTGATCGGGCTGCTACTGCCAGCCGTGCAAAAGGTGCGTAGTGCAGCCTTCCGTGCCCGCGATCAGAACAATCTGAAGCAGCTTGGCCTCGCGGTGCACAACTATGCCCTGACCAACAACAGCAAGTTGCCGCCGGCGCGCACATGGGAGAACGGCAATCCGCGCTGGTGGTTCGGGCTCACCACGCCGAGTGGCAGCACGCTCGATTTTCGCCAGGGGCACCTGATGCCATACCTGGAAAACAACAGTCAGGCACTCCAGGTGCCGGCCAAGACACCCGGGAAAGTGTGGTTGTCGTACGACGGGGGCACCGGCGGCTACGGCTATAACTATCGCTATCTCGCACCACTTCGCCCCTTGCCCGACGGCACGGATGAGTGGCTTCCCGTGAAGCTCGAACAGGTGGCCAGCACGAGCCAGACAGTCTGTTTCGTCAACGCTGTGGGCACCGTGGCCTCGTTGCCTCAGGCGGGCGGCAATCCGTCGCTAGTGGAAGTGCCGATCGCGGAGCCGCCGAGCCAGCAGTCGCCCAGCGTGCACTTCCGTCTGAGTGGCCAGCTAGCCAATGTGCTGTTCCTGGATGGGCACGTCGAAGCGCGCACGGATCGCAGCCGCAATCCTCCCCTCGGCACAGACCCACCCTGGCAGGTGCAGCTGCGCGATGACGAACATGTCTACGACCTCGGAACAACAGATGCTCTGTGGGATCGCGAGTGAACTTTCGAAAAACGCAGGATCAAGCCTCAGATTCTGTAAGTCTGCTCAACCGATGCGGTAATTTATTAAAGCGATCTCGACCACCAATTCACAGGAGCCAAGATGCTGCGACTGACCGCGATTGCCACCATGTTATTCGTAGGTTCCACTGCCAGGGCCGACGACTGGCCACAGTGGATGGGGAAGAATCGCGATGATGTGTGGGCCGAGACCGGCATCGTGGAGAAGTTGCCCGCGGGTGGGCCCAAGGTGCTCTGGCGGGCCCCAGTCGGTGGTGGTTATTCCGGCCCCGCCGTGGCTAACGGCAAGGTATTTGTCACGGACAAGCAGCTCAAGCCCGGAGCCAAGGATCCCAACGACCCGTTCGATTCGAAGACGGAAGTCAGCAGCGCTGAACGTGTGCTCTGCTTCGACGCCAAGACCGGCGATGAACTCTGGAAGCATGAATACGACTGCACGTACCAGGTGAGCTATCCGGCCGGGCCGCGTTGCACGCCCACTGTGCACGAAGGCAAGGTCTACACGCTCGGCGCGATGGGCCACCTGTGTTGTCTCGATGCCGAGATGGGCCCGAAAAAGATTCACTGGCAGAAGCACTTCCCCACAGACTACCGTGCCAAGACACCCATCTGGGGCTTCGCCGGCCACCCGATCATCCACAAGAATCTGCTCATTTGCCTCGTCGGGGCGGAAGATGCTACTCTCGTGGCATTCGACAAGGACACCGGCAAGGAAGTCTGGAAAGCCCTCTCTTCCAGCGAGACCGGCTACAACTCACCCGTGCTCATCGAGGCCGGCGGCGTCACGCAACTCGTGGTCTGGACTCCCAAGGCCGTGTGGGGGCTTAACCCGCTAACCGGTAAACCGTACTGGGATGTGCCACTCGAACCGAAGTATTCCATGTCCATCATGACCGCCCAGAAGGAAGGCGACCTGCTCTACGTCGGTGGCATTGGTGGTGCTGCAATCGTGCTCAAACTCGATGCCACGAAGCCAGCCGTCAGCGAGGTGTGGCGAGGCGATGGCAAAACCGATGGCCTCTATCCCGTGAATATGTCCCCGCTCATCACGGACGGCACCATCTACGGCGTGGATCAGCCGGGCGTCTTCCGGGCTGTCGAACTCAAGACCGGCAAGCGCTACTGGCAGAGCTTCAAGCCCGTGTTCGGTGAAGAGAAAGACGAGGAATTTGCAGGCGGTGGTTCCGGCACACTCTTCCTCACGAAGAACGGTGACCGCTACTTCGGCCTCGCCGAGACCGGCGACCTGCTCATCGCGAAGTTGAGCCCAAAGGGATATGAAGAAGTAAGCCGGGCCAAACTGCTGGCCCCCACCGGAGCCGCGTTCGGTCGCAAGGTGGTATGGAGCCACCCGGCCTATGCCAACAAGTGTGTCTTCGCTCGCAACGACAAGGAACTGGTCTGTGCGTCACTCGCCGCCGAGTGACGTGGCTGATACTTCGAAGAGACGAGTCATAGGTCTTTCGAAACCGGGCCAGACGTCGGGAAGGATGAGCACTTCGTCCTTCCCGAACACATCTTGCCGCTCACCCAGTCGATAATCCGAAGCGGATTCGGTCCTCGTATCGCGAACCAGGACGGCATACCCACGCGGAAATACTCCATCACTTTGGCCAACAAATCCGAATGTGACAGCCATTCGCCGCGACCGTGCCAGAACACGTCCATTTACACCCTCAACCGCACTTCGCGCGCGTTCCCTGGCAGAGTAGGCTGGAAGCCACAACTTCCACAGCTACTGTTCGCAAGGCGTGTCGTGTGCCAACCGTCGTGATCGCATCCTCCCTGGCCCGCTGGCTCACGCCAACGCCCACTGTCGGTGCGGGTGAACGTGCCGTGCATGTGGAAGGCACCACGGTGCGTGAAGTGCTCGACTCGCTCTTCACCGGGTATCCCCAACTGCGAAGTTATGTTGTTGATGAGCGCGGGGCTTTGCGGCATCACGTTGTCGCTTTTGTTGATGGAGTTGTCGTGCGCGACAAGCAAACGCTTGAAGAAGCCGTGCCGCTCCATGGTGAAGTGCATATTTTCCAGGCTTTATCTGGAGGATGAGGCATGTCCGATCAGTTGCTGGTCTCGACACGAAAAGGGCTGTTCACCGTCGAGCGCAGTGCTTCGGGGTGGAGAGTCACCAATACGGCTTTTCTCGGGGAGAACACCACACTTGCCCACGTCGATCCGGGCGACGGCGGCTGGTATGTCGCGCTCAATCTCGGCCACTTCGGCACGAAGCTGAAGTATTCGCCGGATGCCGGGGCCACCTGGGAAGAGCGCCCCGTGCCCGCTTATCCGGAAGGCGCGGAGTTCGTGCCTGGCGATGGCAAGCCACCCGTGCCTGCCACCCTGAAGCTCATCTGGGCGTTGCAGTCTGGCGGTGCCGATCAACCCGGTCGTCTCTGGGCAGGCACGGCCCCCGGCGGCCTCTTTCGCTCCGACGATCACGGCCAGAGTTGGGAACTGGTGCGCTCGCTCTGGGACCAGCCCAGCCGCTCGCGATGGTTCGGTGGCGGCTACGATTTTCCGGCGATTCATTCGCTCTGCGTCGACCCAGGTGATTCGCGCCGATTGCGGCTCGCCCTATCCTGCGGCGGCGTCTGGATCACGGACGACGATGGTGCCACCTGGACCCAGGGCGGGCACGGCATGATGGCCGAGTACATGCCGCCCGAGATGCAATTCGATCCCGCCATCCAGGACGCGCACATGATGGTGATGTGCCCCTCCGCACCGGACACGCTCTGGGTGCAGCACCACAACGGCATCTTCCTCTCGAGCGATGGCGGCCACAACTTCGTCCCGATTATTAATGGTCAGCCATCGGTGTTCGGTTTTGGCGTGGCCGTGCATCCGCATGACCCGAAGACGGCATGGTTCGTCCCTGCCATCAAGGATGAACGGCGCGTGCCGGTCGAAGGCAAACTCGTGGTGAGCCGTACCCGCGATGGCGGCCAGACATTCAAAATGTTGCGAAATGGATTACCGCAGGAACATGCGTACGACATCGTCTTCCGCCATGCCCTGGCAATCGACAGCAGCGGCGACCGCCTCGCCTTTGGTTCCACCACCGGCGGCCTGTGGGTCACCGAAAACGGCGGCGATCAGTGGCACGAAATCACCGCACACCTGCCACCCGTTCACGCGGTGACCTTTGTGGTAAATGGCCCGAAGAAGTGAGATGATTCGAAGCGCTCCGGCGGCTTACGATCCTGGAAATTGCGGCGATCGCGAACCACGTAAGGCCGTTTCCCCTGGCTCTCGAAGTAGACGCGGGTGAGCACTTCCCCCATCAATCCGAGTGAGAGAAACTGCACGCCACCGAGCCCGGCCACCGCGCCGAACAGGAAGAGTGGGTTCTCCGTCATGCCCGGGCCGGTGGTGTACTTCATCAGCACGGCACTGAAGGCACACACGCAACCGAGCAACATGCAAGCGAGGCCCAGTGAACCGAACACGTGCATGGGCCGCGTGCGGTAGGTGCCGAGGAACTTCACGGTGACCAGGTCCAGGAGCACACGGACGGTGCGTGTGAGGTTGTACTTTGATTCGCCGGATGTGCGTGGGTGGTGCCGCACGGGCAACTGGGCGACACGCGCTCCTTGCTGGATCATCAGCGCCGTGATGAAGCGATGCATCTCGCCATAGAGTTCAAGCCCATTGGCCACATCGCGGCGCATGACCCGCAGGGCACAGCCGAAGTCCTTGAAAGGCACACCGAGCACCTGGCGAATCAGGCCATTTGCAATCAGGCTCGGCACCTTACGGAGCAGCAGTTTGTCCTGGCGCTTCTCGCGGCGGCCGATCACGGCATCGAAGCCTTCATCCAGCTTCGCCACCAGCAGAGGGATATCGGCCGGGTCGTTCTGCAGATCGCCATCGAGCGTCACGATGATCTCGCCCGAGGCCGTGTCGAGCCCGGCCTGCGTGGCGGCGGATTGCCCGAAGTTCTTCCTTAAGCGCACCACTTTCAGACGCGGGTCACTGGCGGCCACGGACTCAAGCTCGGCAAAAGTCCCATCCGTGCTGCCATCATCGACCACCACCAGTTCCCACGCTCGATCACGCAGTGCCGTCCGCACGCGTTCGACCAGCAGGCGGACGTTGCCGCACTCGTCCTTCATCGGAACTACAACGGATATCAACGCCATGGCCGGCACACTCCGCGTCATAATGTTCTCGATCCGTACACTCGACGGCTTATTTCACATTCACATCAAACACGAGCGGTTCCGAGCCGTATTGCACGAAGTCCGCATCGTGCAGGTCGATGGAAGCTGTGTCGAGCATGTCGGTGTGAACGAGGTAGCGGCCGGGAGCAGCCATGGGTGGAAATCCGGCGACGAGGTCGATGTGCTCGCCGGGCTTCACGACGGCCTGAAGGTGCCCGGCATGGCCCTTGTAGAGCTTCGTGCCGCCAGGTTCGAACAGCTGGTAGCGCAGCTGGATGCCGCCGCTTCCACCGGTCAGGAACTGCCACGGTTCGACTGATGTGTTCTTCGCCCGAATCGTGAGCGTGAACCCCTGCCCGGCTCGCGCTTCCGGCGCAGTCAGCAGCGTCAACTCGGCGCGGTAGGCACCCGGGCTGTATTCGCTTGTGGCCCAGTGGCGGAACTGCGCCGGAGTATGGGCCAGTTGCTTGGCTGCCAGCCAGGCTTCGTAGTAATCGAAGAACTGATCGATCACGACTGTGCGACCCGCACGAACGTGCCCGTAGCGCGGCCACAGTTGCCGGCGGGCTTCATCGAGTGTGGAATCGGTCTGAAGCAACAGGATCGCCGTGGCGACAAGCCCGGTGCGGTCCGCACCCTGATGGCAGTGCAGAATAATGGGATATTCCGTGTGATCGAGCACCTCGATCATCCGGCGAATCTCGGCCGGGGCGGGCAAACGCTTCGCCGAAAGCGTGATGTCTTCCTGGGAGACGCCCGCGGCGTGCGTGGTCCGACACTCACCGAGATACCAAGCCGCATTCGGACAGGTGCCGCGAAGGTTCAGCACGGTGCGAATCTGCTTCTCGGCGATCACGCGCTCTAACTGGGCGGGTGTCAACTGGGCAGAGCGATAAGCACGGCCCGCAATGATGGTGTGCTCATTGGTGTAGGCGAAGACACGCAGTGCTTCGGCTGTCACGGCGAGGCCGCCGCCCACGCCAATCAGGCGGAACAGGTTGCGGCGTGAGAATCGGCGAGTGGGTGTGGGTGCGTCCATGCGCGGGGAGTGTGCCAAAACCTGGCCCACAGGGGAAGCCCGACTTGAATGCTAAGGTCGGCGGGGGTGGAACCAGATTCTCTGGCGATATTGAATTCCTCCACAGGAACCTGGTTCTGCAGTGCGGAATGGAAACCCAGCAAACCGCCGAAATTGTCGTCGTACCACCCCCAGAGAAAATGGTTGCACCCTTGACGGCGGGTAGGGATGAGGCGAGCGTTAGGCTACTCGTCGACCGATGCCGGGGCTTGTGGAACCTTGGCGAGATCGGCACCAAGATCGGCGTCGGCCGGGCTCATCAGGTCAGCGAACTCGACCGTCTTCAGATCAAGATCACGTGGTGAGAGAGTGCCGAGGTCGCGGGGCGTGGCGGGGCCATTCTTGAACGTGACCTTGCCAACTGGGCTGCTATCGGCTGGCTCGCCCGCAAACGTGGGCCAATCCATCCAGCTCATCTCCTTGTCGCTATCGCCATCGACCGAACGCATCACCATCGCGGGTGAACTCGGCTCGTAGTTCGCATAGCGATTCGACCGCATTGCTGTCCAGCGGAAGGGTGACGTGTCCGAACGCTTCACGGTCATCGGATCGATTTCGGTGAGTTCGATAAACGGCATTCCAGCGAAGGGCACGGCTGCGAACAGGCAGCCGGCAGCCTCGACATCCACGGGTGTGCGTCCCGAGTGCATCTCCAGGAGCGGGCCACCCAACAAAGCGGTGGTGCGGTTCAACCGTAAGATTGAGCGGTTCGTATTCGGTGCATCCTTGGCAAGGCTCTTGACCTGCACCACGGGGCCGTAGATCGCCGTGATGGTGTTCTCGATGCGGGCATCGAAGGGACGGGCGCTGGCGACCCAGATGCCACGACCACGTCCGCGGAGGAAGCAATCGGTGAACGCAACAGAAGGGCCGGTACGGCTGCCCGGTGGATCCATCATCATCTCGCCACCTGGCTCGGCAAAAGCGACTGCAGCGGCCTTGCCATCATCTTCATCCAGATCGAACAGGCAGCGTGTGAAGATGCAGCCACGCGAGCCGATGACTTTCACGGCCGTCACCGAATCGTGCCCCTTGGCCCGGCGCGGCTTCACGTGGAAGTGCAAGTTCTCGAACGTGATTTCGCCATCGATGATGCGAAACAGGGACGCGTCGATCTGCCGGTTTTCGGCATCGAAAGTTAACACGGGATTGAATCCGGTTGCAGGCTTGAACGTGAGCTTGAAGCCACTCCGATCCGTGACGCGTGATGGAAGTTGCACCTCGATCGCCTTCTTGATCCGCACCTCGCCCGTCGCCTGGATCAGCACCACATCGCCGCTGCGGACGTCTTCCAGAAGCTTCACCAGGCTCACGTAGTGTCCGGGCGGCAGATTTGCTTCCTCGACGTTCGCATCGGCGAGCCAGACTTTTTCGCGCACATCGGTCGGCAATGGCAACGGTGTCGGTGGAGGCCAGGCGTCGTAAGCCAGCCAGTTGTTGGCCGTATGAAACTGGGCCCCAAGCAGGTGCACATCCTTGTTCTCGGGTGTGAACAGCGCCAGGTCCGTGGATCGCAGCCGGAAGGCCCGGTACGGATTCTCGGTGGCGAATGGTGCGAGCACACCCTCGAGTGAGGCATCCCAGGGTCGTTGCCGCAATTCGGAACGATCCTTATCTGTGGCCGGGATCTGCTGGGCGACGCACTCCTCGAAGCTGAAGGTGCGGTAGCGGGTGCCGATGGGGTCAACGCGGTAATAGGCATTGCGCATCCCGCCCGAGACGCTGAGGCGAAGATATTCCGGTTCGGGGCCATCGGTGCGAATGACCATGCCCTGGGTGAGGCCGCCGAGTGCGAAGCTTCCAGCCGGGGCAAAGACGCAGTAGTCTGCGGTGAGGTTGACTCCAGCCCCCTCGGCCCCCACCGCGGCGGCACCGGGATTGAGCATGAACGAGGAGCGCTCCAGCGCCACCTCGGCCCGAACGACGGCGCGCGAGAAGATGCCGTGCGGTGTGATTTGGATGGCCGTGTCGTGTGGTCCGAAGCCGCTGTCGAAGACATTCACCTTGGCCTGGGCTGGCACACGCACACCCAGAGAACTGGGGGCAAACAGGCAGCGCGTGAGTCGCAGCACCACGCCGACCGGGGCTTCGGCCGAACGCGACAAGGCCAGCGTGGCCGCCTTGCGTGAGGCACGTTCATCCGGATCAAAGATGCAATCGTTGATGGTCACCTGCAACGCATCGGCGATGTGCAGGCCGTGGTCCGGGGCGAGCAACTCCGTGATGCCCAGCGCATCCGCATCACGGGCACCGAGCACATCGAAGCGAATCCCGGAGACCACCACCGTCTCGGCCTTGAGCGTGAGCCCCCCGGTGGGCAGGATCACACTCGGTGGTTGCTCGGGTGAGCCGATGAGCTCGATCTGCTTGCCGACGAAGCGAATGGGCTTGTTGAGCTTCGTGAGGTCGTACTTCACACCGGGTGCGAGGCGCACGATTTGCGTGTCGGGCTTGGCCAGTGCCTCGGCCAGTTCCAGCGGGGTTCGCACCAGGTTGGAATCATCCAGGATCTTGATGGCGGGCGGTGGTGTCGGCAGCGGCAAGATGGGGGGATCGACCTTCCGTTCTGTGCCCCGCACGCTTCGAAGGGGAATCTCGCTGGGTGCAGGGCCGCGATCGGATGTGGCCAGGATGAGTGCCACGATGGCCACGGCCACGCCGAGTCCGGCTGCGATCCACCCGGCCGAGAGCCGCGGTTCGCTGGGCAGCACGTTCGGTTCAGCGGCGACCGCCTTCACCACGGAATCGTGAACCGCCGCATCCACCGAGATGTGCAGTCGCTCGGCCGCACCCTTCAGATGAGCAATTAGCTCGGCCGGTGTCTGATAGCGGCGGCTGGCGTCCTTCACCATCATGCGTGAGAGCACGGCGGCCAGTTCATCCGGTATGGTGGGATTCAATTCACGCGGATCGAGCGGATCGATGTGTTGATGAGCGTGCAGTTTCTTGGCCGCGGTCCCTTCGGGCACAGGTGTACGGCCCGTCAGGGCATGGTAAAAGGTGCAGCCGAGTGAGTAGATATCACTGCGCACATCGGCGAGACGGGGATCGAGGGCTTGCTCGGGGCTGATATAGTCGAATGTGCCAAGTGTGACGCCGGATTGCGTGACACCACCGTTCACGGATTGGGATTCGAGGTGCCGGGCCAGACCCATGTCCACGATCTTGGCCCGGCCTTCAGGTGTGATGATGATGTTTGAGGGCTTGATGTCACGGTGGACCACCTGCCGGTCCGCCGCATGGGCAAGGCCTGCAGCAATCTGGATCATGTAGCGGATGCATTCCCCGGCCGGGATCGTTTTGCGGCGATCAAGCATTTGCCGGAGCGTGATTCCCTCGACGAACTCGAAAGCGATGAAGTGCAATCCCTGGTCTTCGCCGCAGAAGTACACGCGGGCCACATTATCGTGGTCGAGCTTTGCCGCGGCCCGGGCTTCCTGCTTGAAGCGGTTCACGTTCTCCGGGTCGTGGGCCGCTTCCGGCGGCAGAATCTTGAGCGCGACGATGCGGCCAAGCTCCAGATCACGGGCTCGCAGCACGGCCGCCATGCCACCCGCACCCACGGCTTCAATGAGTTCGAAGTGCCCGAGTCGCCGGCCATTCACCGTGGGCGCTTCCCCAACAACATACGGCGGCGGTGGCGGCACTGGACCCTGACCGGCGATCTTGCTGTTCTGGGTGATGATCGTGGGAGCGTCGTCGGAATTATCCGGAGGGAACGCCGCGGCGATCGGTGATGCACCCGGTGTGTTCAGCCGGTGGGCAATGTCCGTCATCGCCGGGCTGTTGCGGGGCAAGCCCGTCGCCTTCCGCATGAGCTCAGAAAGTGATGGCTCGGAGCTGATGGGGGCGTGGTGATGAGAACCCGTGGATTCGCGACTCGGCGCAGCCGAAGGATCACCGCCCGGCGAGGTCGGAGGTGTGGAGCCATTCGGTTCGGGCGGCGGAGCGTGCATTCCGATCGCACCAGTACGCGGGTTGGTCCCAGCGAACCCGCAACGTGTGTCGTTATCTAAGCCGCCCAGAGATTACTGGCGGCGTGAACCACGATTGTAAGCAATGCCGGGCGAAATCCTTCCCTACAGAGCGGCAACGGGTTCCTAACCCGCGAGTCTGACTCGCATGTCACGAGTGGAACAGGACCCATAGAGTATAGCGCGCCAATCGGTGATCTGTCAATCGGACGAACAACATGGCTGAGAGGAGGTGAGTAACCGAATTTTCTTGAGATATTGAATTGCTCCGCAGGAACGTGGACCTGCAGTGCGGAATTCGGAATGCGGAGTGCGGAATGAAATACCGAGCAAACCGCCGCAATTGTCCTCGTGCCACCCCCAGAGATAATGGTTGCGCCCGAGAGAAGGATTCACCCCCGCAACTTCTATACTTCCAGGAACTGCACTTCCTCTCTCCGGGGTGATGGCCATGTTCATTTTTGAAAAGGCACCATTTAAATCGTGTCATGCGTCCACGATCGTGGAGTTTGAACGCGGCAAACTGATGGCGGCGTGGTTCGGCGGCGATGCCGAGGGTGCGAAGAACGTGCAGATCTGGGCCAGCAAGTTCGACGGCAAATCGTGGAGCGAATCCGCCGTGCTCGCCACCGAGCCGAACCAGCCGTGCTGGAACCCCGTGCTCTTCAAGACCGCGAAGGGCACCTTGCACTTCTGGTACAAGGCCGGCCCCAGCCCCATGACCTGGACGGGCTATGTGCGTTCGTCCACGGATGGAGGCCAGACCTGGTCGAAACCCGCGATGCTGCCCGCGAGTTTCTATGGCCCGGTTCGTGCCAAGCCGATTCAGTTGAACAACGGCACCATTCTCGCGGGCACGTCCGTCGAGAGTTACAGCAACTGGACGCCGTTTGTCGATTGCAGCACGGACGATGGCCAGACCTGGACGCGTTCGAATGGCTTTCCGCTGGCTACGAAGTTCGGGCAGATTCAGCCGACACTGATCGAGGTCGAACCGAACCGAATTGTCGCGCTGACGCGTTCGCAAACACGAAAGATTTGCCGGGCCGAATCCACAGACGGCGGCGTCACCTTCACGCCATCGGTCGAGATCGCTGTGGCCAACCCCAGTGCCGGCATCGATGCCGTGCAGACCGCGCCGGGCGAGCTTTTCCTGATTTACAACCCCACCGCCATCGCCCGCACGCCGCTGAGCCTGGCCATCTCGAAGGACGCGGGCAAGAGCTGGAAGAAGGTCGTCGATCTGGAATCGGAACTGGGCGAATTCTCGTACCCTGCGATGATTGTGAACGCCGCGGGTATGCTCGAAATCACCTACACCTGGAAGCGTTCGCACATCAAACACCTGACAGTCGATCCTGCCAAGTATCGTGGGTGAAGCGAGCGGGTGTCCTGAGTTCAATCAACTGACAACCCTGGAGATTCGCGTGCTGAGCACTGCTGTTGGCCGTTTTCGTGTGATCGCCTTCATCGAGGGCGTCTCGTTCCTGGTGCTGCTCCTGATCGCCATGCCGATCAAGTATGTGGAGGCGCTTGGCAACAACCCTTATCCCGTGAAGTATGTTGGCTGGGCGCATGGCGTGCTGTTCATGCTGTATGCCGTCGCGGGATTTGCCGCACTGATCTCAAGAAATTGGGGTCTAAAGGAAGCATTGTGGGGCTTCATCGCCTCGATCGTGCCGGCTGGCACATTCGTTTACGATGCAAAGTTCCTCCACGCTGAGCACGAAAAAGAACGGGCCGAGCGCGGAACGGCAAGTGAATTGCAACAGAAGTCGTGAGTCGCCCCTTCACGGAGAAGCCCGTGGCCACCGAGATTGCACGCACCGAGTTCAATCACCTTGCCGCTGTCCGCAGCATCGCTCGCCTCATGGATTCGGCTGTGACAATCCCCGGCCTGAACGTCCGGCTCGGGCTCGATACCTTGCTCGGCCTGTTGCCCGGTATCGGCGACGCCATCGGCTCCGCGGTCGGCGGCTACATCATCCTCATCGCTTCGCAGCTCGGCGTTTCGCGTGCTGTGCTCGCCCGCATGACCCTCAACCAGGGCATCGACATGCTCGTGGGAGCCATCCCCTTCGTCGGCGATCTCTTCGACATCGGCTGGAAAGCCAACCTGATGAATGCCCGCCTTCTCGAAGAGGCCCTCAACGACCCGCAGAGCACGAATCGGCACAGCATCGGGATTATCATTGCACTCATCGCGGCACTGCTTATCCTCAGCCTGGGAAGCATCGCGCTCACCATCTGGCTGGTCTCGCTCTTCTGGAAGTGATCCAATCTCGTTCCCTGGGTTCTCCGTGGGAACGGTTCTTGAAACGCTCTTCGTCCCGTGCGACTACCTGCGGCGAGTTTACCTCGCGACGCAGAGTGTCGAAGAAGGCGTTTTCACACAGTGCGTGGTATCGAGGAGCGATCCTGTGAACCCCGATCACTTCCATGCCTCGCTCGCCTCACTCTTCTGGAAGTGATGTGCATCACCCATAGCCGTAGTGCTCGATCACGTCGCCCCAGCGTGCCTGAACTTCACGCCGGTCGGCTTCGCTCAGTGTGTGCTTGTTCGTCTCGTACCCAGCGGTTTGCTTCAAATAATCGTCCAGCATGGGTTGGTACGCATCGAAGCCATCCAGCCCCAAAGCCGCAAAGAGTTTCCGCATCTCGCCTGCCGGATCGCGCACAAGCTCCTCGTACTTCAACTCGTGGAAGTGGCCGTCTGGAATCAGCGGCTTCGCTTCATTGAGCCGGTCATAGATCGTGCGAAACTCGGTGAACACTTTCTCCCGGACGGTGCTTTCATCGCGCAGCGACTGCAAGCAATGCCGGGAGATCAGCGATTTCCAGAGCCGCACCGTGGACGGGAAGACCACGAACGGATCACGCACGATGTGCACGAAGCGAGCATCGGGGAACATCTTCAGGAGCACCTTCACCCGGGCCGTGTGCGGCGGCGACTTGAGCACGAGTCGGCGTGGATCCCGGAACGTGATTGTCTGCAGCAACCGCTGGAAGGCGCGTTTCCAGCGCTGAACCTGCGTGGGTGTGAGGCCGCTGAGGTCGAGCGAACCGGGATACGTCGGCGGCCGATTCGGGAAGGCCAGATCGGCATACGTTGAGGGTTCGCCGAGCAAGCACAACGCGAATTCATCCTCTTGCGGTCGATCCCAGCCCACGGCCATGTTGTCCATCGGCCGACGGTCCGGCATCAGCACACGGCCATACCTCTTGAAGAACCCCTCGGCGATCAGGAAATAGCCCGGCACCACGCACTGCAAGGTGGTGGGGCTTGTGAAACGCGGATCTAGCACGAGCAATTCGTGCAGCAGCGTGGTGCCCGTGCGCCAGTGGCCGAGAACAAAGATCGGCGGAGCCGTCAACGGCGTGCGTCGGATGCGCTCACCGTAGAGCCCGTGCTGCAGCCAGCGCAGCACCATGTTGCCGAATGTGACAATCGAGGCGATGAGCGCGATGTACCAGAACCGCGGCTGCACGGCGAAGTGGTTTCGCGTGAGCAGGCGAAGCCACGCGAAGTAGTCCGCACCTTGCCAGAGGCGCGGCGACCAGACTTTTTTCGAGGTCGAGGCAGTGGATTGCGACATGCCTTCAGTGAAGCGAATTGATGCGAGGCTTCAAGCCTGAACTCTGCAGTTGACCCCACTCCCGCAGCACACTATACCCACACACCTTATTGGCGTTTTGGTTTCGACTGCGGGAGATGCTGATGGCCACTCGGAATCGTTCGTCGCGCGTGCTGCAGGGTGCTGTGTTGATTGGCCTCGCCGGATGTGGCAAGCCGGGCGAACCTGCTGCACCTGCCGAGAACGCCCAGCAACCCCCGGCGGCGATCCCGGGCGGCAGCACCTTGCCCGCTATTACGCCACCGCAGGAAGATGGCAAGTTCACGCCGCAAGTGCTCAGCCCCGTGCCCTCCACGGCGATCGATGTGGCCTTCGACGATGCCACAACTTCGAAGCTCTACGAAGGGGCGAAGCCCGCACCGGTCACCACGCTGAACGGCCAGCCGATGGCCAAGATCCAGGCTGCCGTGCGCGAAGCCTGGCCCACGATCAAGCTCACGGACGCCGACGGCAAACTCTCGCCGATCGTCGTGGATGTGGAGACCGAGGCCGGGCCGCTCGAAATCACGCTCTTCCCCGATCTCGCCCCGAACCACGTTCGCAACTTCCTCGCACTCGCCCAGATCGGCTACTACAACGGCCTCACCTTTGAGCGCATCGTGCGGCTCGATTACGACAACGACGCCGGCATGAAGCAGAAACTCGAAGTGATCACTGCGGGCTGCCCCGTCGGCGATGGTGAACCCACCACCGGCCACCTCGGCTACTTCCTCAAGCCGGAAACGCGTTCACTCTCACACGAGGAAGGCGTGATCGGCTTCGTGCGCGAGGATGAACCCGCCTCCGCCAGCTGCCGGACGTATTTTTGCATGAGCCCCGCTGCCGTCATGGATGGCCAGTTCATCGGCTTCGGCCGCGTGACCAAGGGCATGGATGTGCTCAAGACCATCGGCAGCAAGCCCGTGAAGAACCCGATGAGCTACCCCGATAACGAACAGTTCGCCCAGCCCGTGAAAATCCGCTCGGTGGTGCGGCGATGACTCTTGGCGCGACGAACGGTGCCCTCACGGGCACTGCTCCCCTTTGCTTGCGATCACCGTGATTGTTCAGGCCGGCGGTTCCGAGTAGCATTCACTTCAGGCGAATGACGTACCGGAACTGCATGCTCATGGCGAAGTCGCAACCAACCTCGAATCCTACCGCCCCGGCCGAGTACACGGTCGTGGCCCGCCGTTATCGGCCACAGCAATTCGCGGACCTGATCGGTCAGGAACACGTCGCCACCTCGCTCATCAACGCGTTGCAGACGGGCCGCGTCGCCCACGCGTACCTCTTCACGGGTGCCCGCGGTGTCGGCAAGACCAGTGCCGCTCGCATCCTGGCGAAAGCCCTGAACTGCGCGACCGGACCCACCGCCACACCGTGTGATGTGTGCGAAAGTTGCCTCGCCGTGACCACTGGCGAAGATGTGGACGTGCAGGAGATCGACGGGGCCAGCAACAACAAGGCGGAAGAAGCCCGCGAACTCCGCCTCAACGTCGGCTTCCGCCCCACCCGCGGCCGCTACAAGATCTACATCATTGACGAAGTCCACATGCTCTCCACGGCCGCGTTCAACGTGCTGCTGAAGACGCTCGAAGAGCCGCCGCCGCATGTGAAGTTCATCTTCGCCACTACCGAAGTGCAGAAGTTGCCCATCACGATACTGTCGCGGTGTCAGCGCTTCGATTTCGCCAACGTCGGCCCATCGCGGATCTTTGATCAACTCAAGAACATCGTCCAGCGCGAGGGCCACGAGGCGGATGATGATGCCCTGCGGCTGATCGCTCGGCGAGCGGCAGGTTCGATGCGCGATTCGCAGTCGTTGCTCGATCAACTGCTCGCCTCGGCGTCCGGCACGCTCAGCACGGAACTCGTTCACTCCGTGCTCGGCACTGCCGGTGAAGAACGCGTTGGCGAACTCGCTGCCAACATCCTTGCACACGACGCCAAATCCGCACTGAACGCCATCGCCAGTTGGTCGGAACGCGGTCTGCAGATCGGCGAACTCCTCGATCAGCTCATCGAGCACTGGCGGGCCCTCATGCTCGTGAATTGTGGCGGCCAGGACTTGCAAGATTTGCCGGCCTCGCCCAACCAGCGAGAAGCACTCCTCCGCCAGGCTGGCAGTCTTTCGCTGGATACGATCCTGGCCGGGCTCGAGGTCTGGACCGCCTGCAAATCCCGCATGCGCGGCAGCAATCACGCCCAGGTGCTACTCGAAATGGCAGTCGTGCGGCTCTGCCGCCTGGAAGAACTGCTCTCCATTGGCCAACTGGCCCGCTCGATCAGCCAGGGCGTCGCACTTCCTGCCGTCAAATCCAGCACGAATGCTATGAATACGAGCAATTCTCCGCGAGGTGTGCCCTCACTGAGCAGACCTGCCGCGGATCATGGCGAGCCCTTAAAAAAAAACGCCCTGAGTGAGCATCGAACACCACCTAATAGCCTGGAGAATCAGGGCCATCACGCAACAATACCGTTGACAGAATCAAGACTTGCGGAGATTTGGAGCCGGCTGCAACAAGATGTGACGGAAAGGTCGCCTTTGCTGGGAAGTCAACTGAAATCTGCCAATTCTCCTGCAATTTTCGGACCAAATTCATTGGAAATCCGCTTCCATTCTAGCTACAGTCAAGCGTATGATGCCTGCGCTCAAGAGATGAATCGAGCCAAGATCACCGAGTCGCTGCGGAGGATCGTTGGCCCCGGAGCGATGATCAAGCTCGAACGCGTTGCGGGGCCGGCTCCGACGCAGATGACCCGTACGACTGAAACGCCGGCTCGCAGCCAGGCCGCCGAGCGACGCAAGCAACTGATGGACTTGCCACTGTTCAAGAAGGCCAGCGAGTCGCTCGGTGCGCAGATCTGGCATGTGGATGAGGCCTTCAACCCGAACGCAACCCGCCCCGCTCTGCCCGCTTCAACGGATTCGGACGACGACGAGGCAGAGCCGAACCCGGTACTCGACCCCGACGAGGGATGACCATGTTCAAAGAACTCGGCGCCATGATGAGCCTGATGGGCAAGCGCGGCAAGATTCAGGAAGAGATCGAGCAGTTCCAGGCCCGCATTGGCACGATCACCGCCGAGGCCACCACCGGTGCGGGCTATGTCACGGCGAAGGTGAACGGGAAGCTCGAAGTCCTCTCCATTCGCATCTCTGAAGAAGCGATGCAGTTGAACGACCGCGAAATGCTCGAGGACCTGACCGCGGGTGCCGTGAACGAAGCGCTCACCAAGGTCCGCGCCCAGCTTGCCGAAGAGTCGGCGAAAATGGCCAACAACATCGGCCTGCCCCCCGGCATGCTCGGTGGCGGCCTTCCGGGCTTGAGCTAAGCCGAATCCTTCACCCGTGTGGTGCGTTCACGAGTCAACGGTGGCCCATGCGTGAGTTCGCGGTCACATTGCGATGCGGTTTGAAGTTCGTCGTCAAGGCGGACCGCGTGGTGATGTTGGATCGCCAGTTTCTCGCCCTCACCCAGAATCCGGTCATCGGCGAGAGCGAAGGCGAGACCATTGCCCTCTTCGACCGGGGCCAGGTGATGGCCGTGGTGGCTCGCGATCACCTGGTTTCCGAGGAGCAAACGGACCTGCTCGCGAACCAATATTACGCCGACACGCTGGATGCCACGAACGACGGCATCCCTTTTTAGGTGTGGAATACGGGATGCAAAGAGTGCATGGGCTCATGATTTTGGTCTTCAGTCCTCTACTCCGCACTTCCCTGATTGGAGAACGCGGTCGTGGCTGATGCGGGCGGAGTGATCCCGCGGTTGCTGGAGGAGCTGGTGAAGCTCCCGGGAATCGGGCCGAAAAGCGCCGAGCGCATCGCCCATTTCCTGCTTTCGGACGACCGCCGCAATGCGACTGCGCTGGCCGAGGCGTTGCGAGCCGTGGCCGAGAAGGTGCACCCGTGCCGTGAATGCTTCAACCTCACGGATCGCGACCTGTGCCCGGTCTGCTCCGATCCGCGCCGCGATGCGGGGCTGATCTGCGTGGTGGAAACGCCTCGCGATGTGACCGCCCTCGAGCGAGCCGGGAGCTTTCGCGGGCTCTACCACGTGCTCGGAGGCAAGCTGGCTCCGCTTGAAGGCATGGGGCCCGAACGCCTCACCTTTGGCCCCTTGCTCGATCGCGTGCGACGAGGTGGCGTGCGTGAAGTGATCCTCGCCACCAACCCCACCCTCGAAGGCGATGGCACGGCTCTCTTCGCCTCGAACTTGCTCGAAGGAGCCGGCGTGAATGTCACCCGGCTCGCTCGCGGACTCCCCAGCGGGGCTTCACTCGAACTGGCCAACGCCCAGATGCTGGCCGATGCCCTCGAAGGCCGACGTACCTTTTGATCGATACGGAATAGCGGCATCCAACCGGGTGCGAGAGATTCGGAGAATGCGACGATGAGCGGAATGCGGATGGGAATGGACCTGTCAGCGCGCATGGATCAACGGATGATCCTGGCTCCGCGCATGATCCAGTCCATGGAAATACTTCAACTGCCCATCATCGATCTGCACGCCAAGATCGAGAGCGAATTACAAGAGAATCCGTTCCTCGAACTCAAGGAGAAGCACGCCGATTCGGATGAAGTTGTCGAGGCCGAGTTCAACGCCGATGCTCCGATGAAGCACGACGAAACAGGTGATCTCGAATTCAGCCGCCTCGATGCGCTCAACCGCGACTGGAACGACCACTTCAACGAAGAACACCGGGTCAGCCGTGGAGCCCTGGATGAAGTGGGCGACCGCAAGCTCGATGCAATGGCGAACATGCCGGACCGGCCACAATCGCTGCAGGACCACCTCGACGAACAACTCGGCGAAATGGAACTGGACGAGGCCCAACACCGCCTTGCCAAGCACATTTGCAGCTTTGTCGACCGCACGGGCTATCTCGGCACACGCGAACGCATGGCCGGAGACGATGGCCGTGATGCGTTTCGCACCGTCACGCTCGCCGAAATTGCTGGCACCTTCGATGAGCCCGTTACCATCGAGGATGTTGAGGACACGCTCGTTCACGTCGTGCAGAAGCTCGATCCGCCCGGCGTCGGCGCTCGCACCATGTCCGAGTGTCTGATGCTCCAGATCACCCCCGAGACGCCCCTCGCCGAGGTGCTTCGCGTGATCATCCGCGATCACCTGGACGATGTCGGCAGCAACCGCATCCCGCTGATTCAAAAGGCCACCAAGTTCGACATCACCACCATCCACGATGCCATCGAAGCCTTGCGGCACCTCGACCCGAAACCCGGCCTCCTCTTTGCCGGCACCGAGACGCAGTACGTCGTGCCTGATGTCGTGGTCGAGCGCAACGACAGCGACGACTACGACGTTCGCCTCGTAGACGACTGGGTGCCGCCCATCCGCATCAGTAAGCGTTACTTCGAACTCTACAAATCCAAGGGAATTGACGATGCCCAGCGCGAACGGCTTCGCAAATCGCTGCAGTCCGCCCAGTGGCTGGTCAGCGCCGTGGAGCAGCGTCGCAACACGCTTCTCAAGGTCACGAAAGCGATCATCGATCACCAGCGTGCCTTTCTGGACGCGGGGCCGGACCACATCCAGCCATTAAAAATGCAGCAGATCGCCGATCAGGTAAAGGTGCACGTCACCACCGTGAGCCGGGCTGTGGATGATAAATGGGTTCAGACGCCCCGCGGCATCTTTCCGCTGAAGCGTTTCTTCGGCGGCGGCAAGAAGAACGACCAGACCAATGAAGACGTGGCTTACGAGGTGATGAAGCAGAAGCTGATGGAATTGATCAGCAACGAGGACAAGTCCAGCCCTCTCTCGGATGAGGACCTGATGGCGCGTCTGAACGAAGGCGGCTACCCCGTGGCTCGCCGCACCGTGACCAAGTACCGCAAGATGCTGAAGATCCCTTCCAGCCGGCAGCGGAAGGATTGGTCGATCAGCAACTAACTTCCTCAGCGCCGCACCGAACTCAAATCAGTTCAGGCAACGCCTTGCCCTCGGCGACATACTGTGGCCGGCCGGTGGGATCGGGGATGGTGGTGGTCTCGGGGTTCAGGCCAAGGTTGTGGTACAGTGTGGCGAAGATGTCGGGGAAGCCAATTGGCCGATCCTTGGCGTGGCCGCCGAGGCGGTCCGTGCTTCCGATGGCCTGGCCGGTCTTCATGCCGCCACCCGCGAGGATCGCACAACTCACCTGTGGCCAGTGATCGCGGCCCGCACCCTTGTTCACTTGCGGCGTGCGGCCAAATTCACCCCAGGCAATCACCGTCACATCGTCGAGCATGCCGCGCACTTCGAGATCTTCCACCAGGGCGGTGAGGCACTGATCGAGCTTCGCACCGTGATCGCGCACGAGGTCGAAGTTCTTGCCGTGGCTATCCCAGCGGCCATAGCTGAGCGTCACCACGCGGGCACCGGCTTCCACGAGTCGGCGAGCCGTGAGGAGCTGTTCGTTCACCGTCGGGGCACCATCGAACTGGAACTGATACGGCTTGCCATCACCGTAGCGTTCGCGGGTCTTGAGGCTTTCCTTGCTGAGGTCGAGCGCTTCCATCAGCTTGCTGGAGGTGAGCACGTTCATGGCGCGTTCGGTGTGGGCATCGGCACCCTTGAGCACTCCACCTGCATCGATCTCGCGCTTCAAGTCGTCGAAGCCCTTCAACAGAGCCTTGCGGTCCGCCATGTAGTCCTTGTTCGCGGCGTTCAGGAGCATGTTGGCCATGTCCGGGCCGCTGGGTGTGAACGGTGAATACGTGGCACCGAGGAATCCGACCTGGCCGGGGTCGCTCCAGGGGCTGTGCTGCGTCTTGGCGGCGAGCCCGATAAACGGTGGCACGCTCGGATCGACCGGCCCCATGATGCGGGAAACGGCGGCCCCCACGCTGGGCCGACCGCCCATGCTGGCCATCGAGGACTTGGGGAAGCCGGTGGTGCACTGGAAGGCGTCATGGCCGCCCTGAGCACCGACCACGCTGCGAAGGAAGGCGAACTTATCCGCACTGGCGGCGATGCGCTTGAAGGTTTCGCCAATCTGCAGCCCGGGCACCTTGGTGGCGATGGGGTTGAACTCGCCCTTAACCTCGGCAGGGGCTTCTGTCTTGATTTCCCACATGTCCTGGTGCGGTGGTCCGCCACCCAGGAAGATGTTGATGACGGCCTTGTGCCGCGTGGGCGACTGGCCGGTCTTTGCGACCGCCGCTTCGGCACGATACAGGTCGGCCAGTGTGAAGGCGGTGGCGCCGAAGGAAAAAGTGCCGACCTTCAGGAAGTTGCGGCGGCTCACGCCATCACAAAAGCGGCTTCGGCCAGTGGGAATGTTCAACATGTCGAAAGGCCCCTGTGGAAGGAAGGGGTTAATCAGGCGGGGAGTTCAGGCAGTGGCCGGTAAGTGAAGACTCAATCCGACCGTTGTGAGAAGAATACTCCGGATTCCGGCGGGCATCAATAGAAAAGATCGGCATTTCGTGACGCGTGAGCTGAAGCAATCGACCAGCGAAGCCAGACGCACATGAAGTGACTGCGAGTGCCACTTGAATTCACACACTCGGTTCCGATCCTGAATCTGTCGGCTCCGCTGCCCCTCTCCGGTTTCTGGCGGGCCCGATGGACAATAGCGATAAGGGCACTCTTCATGGCAAATTCTTCTCCGACTCCCGGCAAGCTGGCGATTGTCACTGGCGGCGGCCCCGCACCCGGCATCAACGGCGTGATCAGTTCCGTCACCATCGAGGCCATCAACCGAGGTCTTGAAGTCGTTGGCATCGTCGACGGCTTCAAAAACTTCGTGCTCGGCGACTACACCAAGGTTCGCCCCCTGCAGATTCCTGACGTAGCACCCTTCTACCAGAAAGGTGGCTCCATGCTCGGCACCAGCCGCACCAACCCGGCCAAGGATCCGACACAGATGGCCAACGTCCTCAAGGGGTTGCAAGAGCATGGCGTAAAATACCTCGTCACCATTGGCGGCGACGACACCGCCTTCAGTGGCAGCCAGGTCTATGCTCACGCCAACAAGTCGATCAAAGTGGCCCACGTCCCCAAGACGATCGACAATGATTTACCCTTGCCTCCCGGCATTCCGACTTTCGGCTTTGAGACGGCCCGCCACATCGGGGTGCAACTCGCCCACAATCTCCGAGAAGATGCCAAGACCACCACGCGATGGTACATCCTCGTGAGCATGGGCCGGGCCGCCGGGCACCTCGCGCTCGGCATCGGCAAAGCCTCCGCGGCCACACTCACCATCATTGCCGAGGAGTTGAAAGACAAGGATGTCACGCTCGACCTGATCTGCGACACCATCATCGGCTCGATGGTCAAACGCCGGGCCGAGGGGCGGGGCTATGGGGTGGTCGTGCTCGCGGAAGGGCTGATTGAAGCGATTGGCCAGACACGGCTGAAAGAAATCATGGAGCAGAACCCGGGCAAGTACGGCAGCATCCAGCTCGACCAGTTCGGCCACATCGCCCTGGGTGAGATCGAATTCGGCCGCATGGTCCGCACTGGGCTCAAGGATCGCCTGGCCACGCTCGGCCTCAAAGTGGACATGATTGACAAGGATCTCGGCTACGAACTACGCTGTGCAGATCCGATCCCCTTCGATGCCGAGTACACGCGCAACCTCGGCTATGGAGCCGTGAAGTTCCTGCTCTCGCCCGAAGCGGAGCAGAACGGCGTCGTCATCACCTTCGTGGGTGGCACGATGGTACCGCGACCCTTTCAGGAGATGATCGACCCGGCCACGAAGAAGATGCGGGCCCGGCTCGTGGACGTGAACGGCGAGACTTACGAGGTGGCCCGCCGCTACATGATCCGCCTGGAGAAGAGCGACTTCGAAAAGCCCGAGCAACTGAAAAAGCTCGCTGCTGTGGTGAAACTGACACCCGAACAGTTCACGGAGCGCTTCGGCTATCTCGTGAAATAAGCATCTCAGGTGAGCGGCCGGTGCCGATCGGCTGTTCCATTCGCACTTGTAATCGCTCGCGAAACAGCCCACTCACGTGGGAACCGCTCGCCGGACGCAAACCCAATCCGGGAATAAATCCTTCCGGGTTGGGCTCCTATCTAACGAACACATCTGACCGTTCATCGTCCTATCCAACAGGGTGCAATCCATGTGGTACGGCTTCTTGGCCGACGTGGTTGTCGGTATTCACATTGCGTATGTCGCCTATGTCCTGCTCGGCCAGGCGGCCATCACCATTGCGGCACCGTTCCGCTGGCAGTGGGCTCGCAATCCGTGGTTCCGTTTCACGCACCTCGCGGCCATCGGCATCGTGGTGTACGAAGCGATTTACAACATTCGCTGCCCGCTGAGTGTGTGGGAAGAGAAGCTGCGCATGCTCGGTGGTGGCTCCGCCCTTGGCGAGACCTTCATGGGCCGCATCTTCCACAACCTGCTCTTTATCGACAACATGCCCGAGGTCTTCTTCACCACTCTGTACGTGGCGATGCTCGTGGTGGTGGTGCAGGGGCTGGTGATGTACCCGCCACGCTGGTTCCGTTCCGGCAAGAGTGAGCCCAAGTTTGATCTGGCTCCCGCGATGGCATGAGCGGCAGCAGAAGTTGAACTGGCGCACGGATGTGCGCCAGTTCGTAGCGTGTCTGATGCCCTCGTCAACCTGCAATTGACATCTCGGCCACTTTCGCAGACGCTTTTCACATCGTGGCAAGGAGTGCCGGATGTGAGTCGTGCCGTTCGTGCGATCCAGCGGAAATTCAATGTGATGCGCGGCCTCGGCGCGATCTGGCCCGCGGCGTTGCGTGGGGGGAAGCTGCTGGCCCGCGGTCGCTTCATCGAGTTCGGTCGCAAGCTCTTCAGCGAGTCGCCCGCGGAGACGCGCTGCTTCGTTCGCAGTGGCCCTTCACTCTTCCTGGCCGGGCACGTGCTGGGCACCGGTGGCTACGATCAGGTGGTGCTTGCCGTATTGAAGGGCTTGCACGCCGCCGGGGTGAATGTTTGCCGCGATGCGGGGGCAACTTTTCGACCGGAGCAAGTGCCGTCCGCACTCCAGCCGATCGAGGCGAAGCGGGCTGGCGAAGCCCGACTCACGATCATCCCGCCCCACTTGTTGCACCGCTTCAAACCTGAGGGCCGCACGGCTGTTCTCACGATGTGGGAAACCGACACTCTGCCAACAGAGGCCGTGAAACATCTGAACGCCGCTGCGCTCGTGATGGTGCCGAGCGAGTGGGGAGCTCGCTGCTTTCGGCGGAATGGCGTGGAGGTGCCAATCGAGGTCGTGCCGCTTGGCCACGATCCGGAGTGGTTCCATCCGCGAAAGCGTGAAGAGGCCCATGCGTTTTGCACGTTCGGCACGGCGGGTGCTCTCGATGAGGGTGGCATTCGCAAAAAAGTGCAGCGTGTGATCGAGCTGTTTCGATTGGCCTTTCCCTGCGAAAATGATGTGCGGTTGCGTGTGAAGATCACACCGGCTTCACCAATGGTGCAAACGCACAACGATGCTCGCATCGAGGTGATTCGCGAATCGCTTTCCGTGGCCGCACTCGCCGAGTGGTACCGCTCGTTGACCACATTCGTGAATGCTTCCTGCGGTGAAGGGTTCGGTCTGCACCTGCTCGAAGCCATGGCCTGCGGTCGACCACTCATTTCCACGGCTTTCGGCGGCCCGACGGCATTCTTCGATGGTTCCGTGGGTTATCCGATCCGGCACCGGCTGGTGGAAGCACGCACCGGGCCCTATCGCGGGCACTGGGCGGAACCGGATGAACAGGAGATGATCGCCGCCATGCGCTGTGTGGCGGCGAATGCGGCCGAAGCGGCTCATCTGGGGCAGGCAGCTTCCCGGCAGGCGGCACACTTCACCTGGGAGGACACCGTCCGCAAGCTCATTATCATGCTGATCCGGCACCGGCTCATTTCGCCGGCTCGGGTGGATCGATGTGCTTGAACTCGGCACCGCCGTCGATGGAACCCGCCGTGACCTTCGGGAAAGGATCGGTGGGGTCGGACATCCAGTAGTGGAATTTCGCCCCGCCATCGAGCTTGTTGAAACGGACGACACCCGGCGGCTGGACGGTGGCCTTCACAATGGTGTTCTCTCCCTCGATATTGCCCATCGACACGGAGCGTGCGGTGATGGTGACACGAGCGCCGCCGCTGACGCGGGCACCATCCGAGCCGGGGTAAGCGAAGGTGACGCTGCCGGAGCCGACGTGCAGATCCACGCGCGAATCGCCGCTGACGCCGCCAGCACTGCGAAACGTGACGACCGTCTGCGGCGATTGTATCAGCAGTGTGGCGCCGCGATCGATCACGCCCGAGACCGAGAGTGAATCCATTCGCAATTCGCGGGCATCCAGAATGGCCCCATCGGTGAGCCCCCGCAGCACGAGTTTGTGCACCACACCGGTGAGCTTCACGTAATTCTTATCGCCCATGCGATCAAGTTCGAAATCCTCATCCGCCCTGGACAGCCGAATCACGGCCGGTGTGGGTGGGCCGGGCGTGAAGGCAATCACGGGCACACCGACAGGGAAGATCACCGGTGCGGCAGGCTCCGCGATCGTCGGTGCAGGTTGTTCCGCCGGGACCGGTGGCGGCAGCGTGATCGATTCGACCGCGACTGAGTCTGGCTGTACTGTCGGGTTGTCCGAGGGCCAGGCAACCATGGCGACCAGCACGGCAATCGCCGCGATCGCGAGTGTGGCAATCAGCCAGCGGTTCTGGTGGCTCGGCGGTTCGGGCGGCGGCGTGACCACCTGTTCCGGCAACGGCTCCACGGGCCGTAACGCGTCCGAATCGGGCACAGGTGTCACGGGGTCGCCAGGCTTCCAGCCGCAAACCGGGCAGGCAATCGCCGCATCCGCATCGGAAACGGTCCGCAGCAAGCCACAGGATAAACAGGGGACAAGTGCCATGAGCATCCACAAGCGGGTGTGGCAGCTAATATTACAAAGTTTCAGTACACAGGTCAGATCCTGATTTTGGCGAGCACGCGCAACTGTAGAAGTTCCCTGGCCTCTTCCGTTCGAGACGAACGCCCTGGTGGTGCACCCATGCACTGCGTCTGTTCCACCCGGCCACAACTGTGTGCTCGCTACAACGCACAGAGGTTCAACTCGTCTGGTTCCGAACTCCCCTACTCTGAGGCATCCCGATGCGTGCGCTCGCAACCTGCCTGCTGCTGATTGCTCCTGTGAGCCTGATCTCCGCTCAGGACGATGACTGGGCAAGCTTCGCCCCCAAGGGTGGCAAGTTCACCGTGAAGATGCCGGGCAAGCCGAAGACGCTGCCGGCCCAGGACATTGCTTACCCCGGCGGCAAGTCCAAGCTGAACATGTTCATCCTGGAAGTGGAAGGCGGCAAAGGGGCCTACATGGTCGCGTACAACGACTTCCCCGCCGAACTCATCAACGACGACGTGGCCGAGGCCGCTCTCGATGGTGCCCAGGAAGGTGCCGTGAAAAACGTGAAGGGGAAACTGCTCTCCAGCAAGAAGATCACACTTCAAAAGAAATACCCCGGCCGCGATTTCACCTTTGAAGTTGGCGGCATCGGTCAGGCCCGGGCCCGCGTGTACCTCGTCGAAGGCCGACTCTATCAATCCGCCGTGTTCGGTTCGGAAGAACTCATCAAGAGCGACGACACCAAGACCTTCCTCGATTCCTTCAAGGTCGTGATCAAGGAGTAATTCCGCGCGGAATCGATTTTTTACTCACGTAAATCGTTGGGTGGTGCTGGCACGTGCGGCACTGCCCAGCGTCGCTTTCTCCTAACCCCATTCAGGAGTGATTCCATGCGCACACTGACTGCATGCGTTGTGCTGGCGATCTCGGCCGGCTTTCTCACCGCTCGCGACGACGAATGGACCGAGTTCAAGCCCAAGGGCGGCAAGCTCGTCGTGAAGATGCCGAGCAAGCCCAAGGACATCTCCCGCGACATTGATATCGTGGGCGGAAAGGTCAAAGCCAACATCTATGCGTGCGAGGTCGGGCCCACCGGGGCGTTCCTCGTCTCGTGGACGGACTTCCCCGATGGCCTCATTGATCAGAACAACATCACCACACACATCGATGGCGTGCAAGGCGGCGTGGTCGGCAGCGGCAAGGGGAAGGTCATCAGCACCAAGAACATCAAAATTCAGAAGAAGTACGTCGGCCGCGATGTTACCTACACCGTGCCCAACATCAACGGCACCGGCAAGGTCCGCATCTTCTTCGTCGGCGATCGCCTGTACCAGATCATGGCGCTCGGCGACGACAAGTTCATGAAGAGCGATGACATCGACACGTACTTCGACTCGTTCGAACTGTCCAAGTGAGCCTGTTCACGCGGCAACACGAAATGGCCCGATCACGTTCGCGCTGCCCTGTGTGAGGCTGGCGAGTTCGCGGCGGGCCTGACGAAGCACGAGGCCCACAGGTGAATCAAGGCCGAGCTTCTCGATAAGACCGGCCAGTTCAGCCGAGGCCCAGCGTGCCTCAGCGACATCGAAGGCGGGTGCTTCCGGTGCGAAAGCGGACGGATTGGAAACGATCATGACGCGGAACCTCCTTGTTCGCGTGGGTGACGCGGCATTATGAACGGGCGGGAAACGCGGTTCAAGGCCAATTTCTGCCGCCGCTTGCCAACCAGGCGACGGCTTCTACAATTAGTAGTCTTACACATTCTTTGGTTTAGCTGAGGAGTGCCGCGTCATGGCACACAAGAAGGGTCAAGGCTCGGTTCGCAACGGTCGCGATTCACAGCCCCAACGCCGCGGTATCAAGAAATACAGCGGCGAAGCTGTGACCGTGGGGAGTATCCTCGTGACGCAGTGCGGCACTCGCTATTCCCCGGGGCGTTTCGTGCGCCGTGCCAAGAACGATAGCCTCTTTGCCCTCACCGTCGGCACCGTCTATTTCGACCAGGGTGGCAAGCGCATGAACGTGCTCCCCGCCGACGCGAGCGAAACCAAGATCGGCTGAGTGCTCACTTTTCTCGAGACTCTCGAAAGCCCGCTCGTGTCACGAGCGGGCTTTCGCATTGGTGATGGAAGCCAATTCTGTTGATTCGTAGTCTGCAACAACCCAATTCTATCGACGGGCTGATCTCACACCGTTTCAATGTTGGCTGAGTGACTGGATCATTTTAATAATTCTTGCGACTTCGTGGGTATCGACATCGAAACCGTTCACGATGCCTGGCCGGAATGCGATACCGATGAACCGACCTCCTGAGGTTTCTACTTGAAGGAGCAATCGTTTAGAAAAGTAATACGCACCAAAGAAAACTACGGCCAGAAATGCACTAATTATAGTTCCAACGAGAATCGGTCCTTGCTCCGAAACGATTCGCTGAGGTAAGAATAGTGCGATCGCTCCCATGAGCGTGATGGAAGTAAGGAATAGTGCAATTCCAAGGTACAGTGCCGTTTTTTGATACCCCGAGTTCACACTCGCGACATTCTTGATGGGAACAGCGTCAATTGAGAGCGAGGATGGCGTCTGGATACGCCTCTGAATCGAGGTCGAGGTGATATCAAAACGAACGGTCGTCCCCAGTCCAAATAGATTGAGAAGCCAGGACCACAATCCTTCCGGTCGGCCAGCAAGATTCACAGAATACTCAGTCTGCCTTCGATCACTAACAATAAATTCAAGTAATATTAACGCCGAAGATCGTTCTTTATTCGTTGAAATGAACCAGCTCACCATGATCGAGGCCAGAATCACCGCCCCACTCACCAAAAGGATGATGCCCTCATCATTCACGGCTTGCATCGGTCGACCTCAGGTGAATAAAGAGGCATCTGCCTTTGACTCAGATCGATTCGGCTCGATGATTCTGCGGCTTTCTCTCCTCACGCCCCGTACTTACCGAGCCGGCCAGCATGGGCCATGGCAAGGAGCATGAGGTGCTGGGCCTGGAAGTGTCCGAGCCCGCCGTGCAGGCACTGCCGTTCGCCGAACTCCGTCACATCGTCCGGGCGGGCCAGATCCGAGACCAGAAGCGTCGGCACGGGGTGCCAGGAGTGGCTCTTCATCTTGCTTGGTGTGCTGTGGTCGCCCGTCACGATCATCACGCCAGGGTTCAGTTCGCGCACCTGCGGGATGATGGCGTCGAACGCTTCGGTCATCTGCACCTTCGCGGGGAAGTTGCCATCCTCGCCGGTGCTGTCCGTGTACTTGTAGTGCAGGAAGAAGAAGTCGTAGTCGTTCCAGACTTTCTTCAAGGTGTCGACCTGCCCTTGAAGTGTCGAGCCGGGGTCGAGAATGTCCATCCCCACGAGGCGGGCCAAACCCTTGTACATGGGGTACACGGCAATGGCGGCCGCCTTGAGCCCGTACACATCCTCAAACGTGGCGATCTTCGGATACGTGGCGAAGCCGCGGAGGGTAATACCGTTGGTGGCACCCTCGCTGGCCAGCACCTTCACGGCTTCCGCGATGAAGGCGTTGATGACGTCCGCCGTCTTCTGGCTCGGGCCATCCTCGCCGGCCGCCTGCAGGGGAGGCACGCCGACGGCTTGCGGGTCCGTGTCGTTGACGCGGTCGCCGAGGCCATCGCCACGCACGACGAGGACGAAGCGGTGCTCCTTGACCGGTTCCACGAACAGTTCGACGCCGGGCAGTTTAATAGTCCGCAGCTTCTCGACGGCAGCCTTGTTCTTCTCATTGGTGGGTCGGCCGGCCCGGCGATCACTGATCTTGCCATCGGCCCCGAGAGTGCAGAAGTTGCCGCGGATGGCAACATCGCGCGAACCGACGGCGAAGTTGATGCCGAGCGCTTCGAGGATGCCGCGGCCGATGCGGTACTCGAGTGGATCGTAGCCGAACAATCCGAGATGACCGGGCCCGGAACCGGGTGTGATACCGGGCAACACCGGCGTGCTGAGGCCGCAGACGCCATCGCGAGCTGCTGCGTCCAGGTTTGGGGTCTTCGCCGTCTCGAGCTCGGTTCTGCCGCCGCGCTCAATGGGGAGGCCGCCGAGCCCGTCGGCTACGAGCAGCACAATCTTGGTTCCGGTCGGTTCGCGCAATTCGCGGATGAGGCTGTGTGTGTTCATGAGGTCTGAGTTTACGCCCGGCAAAGTATGACGTACAGTATGGTGACGGAATAGACTTTACTTGGTACGATTAAGGCTCGGCCTGAATTTCGGGCTATTTTCGCCCCCGGCGGGAGCACGCGCAACAATGCAATTGCCCGACGAGAACATCGAGTACCAGTTCCAGCGTGCGGTCGCACCGACTCCCGACGCGTGGACGGCTCTCGCCGAGTTGCAGTCCCAGCACTTGATCGCGCCCGAGAAAATCGAGGGTGTGAAGCAGTGGGTGATGTCCATCCGGGGCCGTGTCGCCGCCGAACGGGAGCTCCAGAACCCGCCCGCCAAGGATTTGCCGCTGCAGGCGGGCTTCATCGACTGGCCTCAAAAGCTGCTGGATCAATATCGCCGCAAGCAGGACGCCAGTGAACTTGGCAAACTGCTACGCATCGCGGGCCGCCTGAAGGACGATGTCGATCGCGTGGTGGTACTCGGAATTGGCGGCAGCTACGCAGGTGCCCGGGCACTCTTCGAGTCGCTTTGCCATTCGCACCACAACGAGATGCCCGTCAAGCTTCGAATGGGCAAGCCGCGGATGTACTTCGCAGGCAACTCCTTCGACAACGATCCATTACAAGAACTGTTTGAACTGCTCGAGAACACCTGCGTCGACCCCGAGATCTCGGAAGAACGCTGGGGCGTCATCGTCGTGAGCAAATCCGGCGAGACGCTCGAAACGGCGACCGCCTATCGTGCCGTACGCAATGAAGTGATGCGGTATTACGGACCGAAGTCCGCGATGGCCCGGCGTGTGATTGTGCCCATCACAGGCTCGAAAGGCAAACTCCGCGACCTCGTGAAGGCGGACGGGCTCACCGACGACGATATCCTCACGATTCCGGGCGATGTCGGTGGCCGGTTCAGCGTTTTCACTTCCGTCGGCTTGCTGCCGGCAGCGACGGTGGGGTTGGATGTGCGGGCCATCCTGCTTGGCGCGGCCACCATGACCAAGCGCTTCCTCGAAGAGCCATTCGACCGCAACCCGGTGCTGCAATTCGCGACCGTGAATTATCTGATGACCGAGGAACTCAAGAAGCCAACACGCGTGCTCGCCACCTGGTCGAAAAAGCTGGAAGCGGTCGGCTGGTGGTACGATCAACTACTCTCGGAATCACTCGGCAAGAATGGCCGCGGTGCCACGCCGTTAACCGTGGTCCAATCGCGCGACCTGCACAGCCGTGGACAGCAACACCAGGAGGGAGTCCGCGACAAGCACATTAACAACCTCATTGTGCGAACGGGCAAGCATCCGCCCGTCATGGTTGGCATGGAAGGACACAACGAGGACGATCTCAATCAGTTCAGCCGCAAGGGCCTGCCGGATCTGTGTGACGCTGCTTGCCAGGGCACCAACGACGCCTACCAGGCCGTTGCTCGGCCCACGGCAGACATCACCTTGCCGAACATTAGCGAGCACACCATTGGGCAATTATTGCAAATGATGATGCTTGCCACCGTGGTCGAGGGCCGCCTCATGGGAATTAACCCTTACGGCCAGCCCGGCGTCGAAGCATACAAACAAAACATGATGGCGAATCTGAAAGCCACACCCAATCTGCCCAAGGGCGAGGTTCGCGATGCCGTGAAAGGTGTGTGATCATTGAGAGTGGCGGACTCGACCGCCACGACATGTCGTTATTTCGTCGAGACTTCACCGGTCGCCAGGAACTTGCTGATCTGCTCGGCGAGTTCGGGCTTCTCTTTGTTTAATGCCGACTGATTCACTTCCGCCTCGATCCAGTAGCCCGAGTCTTCATCCTTTTCGTACCAGCGGACGGAGTGAATTTCACGATTATCCACTTTCACGGTGATGAACAATCCCTGCTTATTTCCAAACTCCACTTCTTTTCGCACCTGGTACGAGTCGAGCCGCTCCTGAACGGATTTGCCCAGCGGGCTCTTGTCTCGAAACTTCCGCGCGTACTGAATTTCGGCACGCACATCCGCGTTCTTCTCCATTTCCAGGTGTGATTTGTAGGCCGCACGCGGGCTCGAAAAATCGTACTTTCCGAGGCCAGAGCCGAGCGGATCACTGACAATCACATACACGAGGGTGAACAGCGCCACCACCAGCGCGAGCCCGGCCAGCAGCATGGGCAGAAACGTCATCACGCCGCTGGGCTTGCCACCAGCCGCACGGGCCCGGCTGCTCTTGCGGGGCGGGTCATCGTAGCCGTGCTCGGCCGTGTCCATCGGGGCCGGTGGCTCGGCGTCGTCCAGATCGAACACCGGCTCAATCTGACGCACCTGGTAGCCCTTGCGTCGGGCCAGGTCCACGGCTTCGGCCTGCGATGCTGCCTCCACGGTGGCGGTGCGCGATTTACCGGAGGCATCCTGAAGGACGAGTTTGAATCGGGGCATGGTGTGCTGGAGGGTTGGACCAAGGAAGCATCCCGGCCATCCGGGACGCGGCCAGAGTAGCGCATATCGCCTGGGACATGCAAGCAAAATGAGCAAAAACGATCGGGTTCAACCGAGCTTCTTGGCGGCCGATCCGATCGCCTTCGAGACCACATCGAGTGCCTCGGCCGTGGGCAGTGCCGCCAGGATCTTGAAGGCTTCCGAGAGCACTCGCTTCGTCTCGGCGGCGTTGATCTTGGTCTTGTCCGTGTCGGCCTTGCGAGCCACTTCGTTATAAAAGTCATTGACGGTCATCGGAGGCACCTTTCAGATGTGATAAGGGAACATGGTAGAATCGACTCGTCGCCTACCGTACCCGCATAGAGTTTGACTGACAAGCTTTTCACACGCAAGAATCTTCGACTCACAGAGGCCTTGCCGAGACTGAGTGGTTCAGCCGATTTCCCAGGGCCGCGGCAATCATGTCAACGTCGTAGACGCAGCCGCCCCAGACGCCTCCGCTGGCGTGTTGCAGGAGTGCCCACAATCGTGTGTCCGTGGGCAAGGCCGGGTCCGGGCTGAGATCCGGGCGAGGTGAGCGGGTCGCCAGCTCGGCAGCTCCCCAGGCGGCGTCGAAGTCGCCGCTGCCGTCGCCGACCAGGTCCAACGTCCCTTCCAGCGTGTTGCGGTCGATGATGATTTGTACACGGTCGCCATCGCGAATCTTGCCGATGGGGCCGCCGGCGAGTGCCTCGGGTGAAACGTGGCCAATGCACGCTCCCGTGCTCACGCCGCTGAAGCGGGCATCCGTGACCACCGCCACTTGCTTGCCCCACTTGAGGTGCTTCAGGGCACTCGTCACCTGATACGTCTCTTCCATACCGCTACCCATCGGCCCGCGGCAGCAGAGCACGAGCACATCGCCGGGCAACACCTTCTTCTCCCCTTCCCCCTTGATGGCGGCGATGGCGGACTTCTCCGTAATGAAGACTTTCGCCGGGCCGATCTTGCGATAAACGCCGTCCGCATCCACGACGCTGCGATCGATGGCCGTGGACTTGATCACCGACCCCTCCGGACAGAGATTGCCACGGGGGAACGTGATGGTGCTGGTGAGGCCGCGAGCGCGGGCCTGCTCCGGCGACATGATGACCGTGTCAGGATCGACGCGGTCGCGCTCCTGCAGCATGGCCCGCAAGCGGCTCCGGCGTTCGGATTTCTTCCACCATTCGAGCACCATGCCGAGCGGTTCGCCCGTGGCGGTGAGAGCATCGAGCCTTAGCAAGCCCAGATCGCGCAGGTGAAGCATCACTTCAGGCACTCCGCCGGCCAGGAAGACGCGCACAGTGGGATGGCCGATGGGGCCGTTCGGCAACGCATCGACCAGCCGCGGCACCGCCCGGTTAAAGTGCATCCAGTCGTCGATGCTCGGCCGCTTCAAGCCCGCGTGAAAGGCCACGGCCGGTGTATGCAGCAGGAGATTGGTGCTGCCGCCGAATGCCGCGAACACGGCCAGTGCGTTCTGGATGGCGGCATCGGTAAGGATGTGCTTCGTGTGGATGCCGCGGTTGCTCTTGTGCAGAAGCGCCTTGGCAGAGCGGCGAGCCATGTCCAGCCAGATAGGTTGCCCGGAGGGTGAGAGCGCCGAGTGCGGCAAGGCCAGCCCGAGCGCTTCCGCCACGACCTGCGAAGTGGCCGCGGTGCCGAGAAACTGGCAGCCGCCGCCGGGTGAGGCGCAGGCGTGGCAACCCGCTTCCGCAGCCTGTTCGAGCGTGATTTCACCCTGGGCGAAGCGCGCCCCGATGGTCTGCACCTTGCCGGTGTCCTCTTCACCCGCTTCGCCCGCGAGCATGACACCGCCCGGCACGAGCATGGTGGGGTAATCGTGCTGCGAGGCCAGGGCCATCATCATGGCGGGCAAGCCCTTGTCGCAGGTGGCGACACCCATCACGCCTTTGCGTGTCGGATGGCTGCGCATCAGGCGACGCAGCACCGTCGCGGAATCGTTGCGAAAGGGCAGGCTGTCGAACATGCCCGCCGTGCCCTGGGTGCGGCCATCGCACGGATCGGTGACCGATCCCGCGAACGGGACGCAGTTGAGGCGGGCGAATTCCTCCGCGGCGGCCTTCACGAGCAGGCCCACTTCCCAGTGACCGGAATGGAAGCCGAGCGCGATGGGTCTGCCATCCTCGGCGCGAAGCCCGCCGTGAGTGCTGAGGATGAGGAACTCTTTGCCGCCGAGCTTCGCGGGGTTCCAGCCCATGCCGACGTTTTGTGACCAGCCGAACAGGTCGCCGCTGGGTGAATGACGGAGCAGATCGTCGGTGAGAGGCAACTGCCCCACAGGCCCGCGCTGGGTGGTGATGATGTCATAAACGGCAGGGTCGCGCGTCTCGATGATGTCGTCAATCATTGGCGGAAGTCCTGGAGAGTGCGTTTCACGAGAGGCAGCGAGCTTATCATACGCGAGCGGCCCCGCGTCAGCGGGCTGTTCATTCGCACTCGAAACGCAACTTTAAAGCGCCGCTCGCCGGGCACGCTTGCACTTCGGAAGACATCACAAGTCAAGCGCAGGCCATTGAACAGCCCGCTCACGCGGGCCCGCTCGCCGGGAGTGGTCCTGAACCCGATGCGCACCGGAATTGACAGCGTGAATAAAAAAGTGCTACAACCTTTCGTCTCTGTCGAATGGAATCGACTGACTCCGCGCAGGAAGTCGCTTATGTCCCCGGTGTTGCAGGCTCCGATCGACGCTCCGGACATCCCGTTTTCGCCTCGCTCCGTCGTGCCGGTGGTGTCGGTTTGCATTGCCAACTGGAACTGCGTTGATCTGCTTCGCCGCTGCCTGCAGTCTCTTCTCGACTTTCCCCAAGGTGTGGCGTTCGAAGTCGTTGTCGTCGATAACGGCTCTTCCGATGGTGCAGCCGATGTGGTGGCAGCCGAGTTCCCGCAGGTGAAGCTGATCCGCAACGTGGATAATCGCGGCTTCTCCACGGCAAACAACCAGGCCGCCGCCCTGGCACGTGGGCGATACCTCTTCTTCCTGAACAACGATACCGTGGTGCCACCGCTGACGCTGGGCAAGTTCCTTGAATTCGCCCGGGCCAATCCCACGGTAGGCATGGTCGGCCCGCGGCTCCGTGGCAACGACGGTGCCGCCCAGATCTCTTATCGCCGGCGGCCCACACTCGGAGCACTCCTGCACCGCATCAGCTTGCTACGCTGGACCGGCCTCTTTCGTCGGGCGTACTACGATTATCGTCGCGATACCTTCGAGCCCGAGGGCGTGCGGCCCGTGGAAGTGCTGATGGGTGCGGCGGTGTTCTTGCCGCGCGAAGTGTTCGATTCCAGTGGCCAGTGGGATGAACAATACCGCTTTGGCGGTGAGGACATCGACCTCTCCACGCAGGTCGGGCGGCGTCGACCGCTGGTCTATTTCGGCAGCGTCGAAGTGCTGCACCATGGCCGCGTCTCCAGCCGCAAGAACATCGGCTTCGCGGCCCCGAATGTCGCCATTGGCTACGTACGCTACTTTCGCAAAGCCGGCTCCAGCCCCACAGCCCTCTTCACGTACAAGGCTCTCGTCACGATCGACGCGCCCGTGCAGTGTGCTGCAAAGGTGGTGCAGGGTGCCTGGCGCCTGTTCACGGGCCGCCGGGCGAAAGCGCACAAAAGCTGGCTAGCCGCACAGGGTTTGTGGCACTTCCTGCGGCATGAACTGATCCGCTTCTGGAAGGCGTAATCACGACCCGTTGATGTGCTTCTTCAATCCGCTCTGTGCGGCCCCAACCACGGACCGTATCTTCTCCGCATGACACCCTCGACCGAACCGAAGCCGCGCTCCGTGCATTCCACGCTGTTCATAGTCTGGCTCGTCGTCTTTATCGACCTGCTCGGCTTCGGCATCGTGCTGCCCGTGATGCCGCGTCAGGTTGAACCGTACCTCACCGGCCTCAGCGCCGAAGCGAAAGGTGCGGTCATTGGCGTGCTCTTCTCGGTCTTCTCGCTGATGCAGTTCATCTTCTCGCCCGTGTGGGGTCGCATTTCCGATCGCATCGGCCGCCGGCCCGTGCTGCTCATCAGTCTGATGGGTTCGGTCGTCTTCTATGCGCTTTATGGCTTTGCCGTCACGCTCCCCGCGAGCCAGGCGGCGCTGGC
>JBGSZR010000213.1:0-5457 GCA_041750275.1 Gemmataceae bacterium | reverse complement strand
GAGCCAGAAGGTCCGCCAGAACGGTCGGCCGGCCCCGCGGGCACGGAGCAGGTACTGGCCGGTTGCCACCACCTCATCCACCGCCGGGGAGATCATGAACACGGTCGCGACCGCGGTGAACAAACACAGCCCGCACCACGCCCCGACGGCCAGCGGTTGGAGACCCACCAGCACGATACTCACCACCCCGACCGGGACGACCAGGACGCCGAACAACAGCACTGCCCACGGCATCGTCCGCCACCGTCGGGTGCCGCCGAGGAGCCCGGTCAGCGCCTCGACCAGATAAGTTAACGCACCCAACCCCGCGTCGGACACTGGAAAGGCTTTTGACACGTCCGAGTTCAGCACGCGGTAGGTTCCGTCGCCAAAGAAGGGGTCCCAGGCGTGCGGGACGTGCCCGAGTTGGTGAGCGGCCATGTACCGGGCGGCAAAAAACTGGGCGAGTGCGAGCGTGATGATTCCGGCCCGTTGGGGCCAGGCCGACGGGTTGTACGACCACCCGGCCGGTGTGTCCGGCCCCGGCATGTCCCGGGTGCCGGCGGTGCCCGGGACCAACACCGCGAAGGCGAACACCAGTGCGCCGACGAGGGTGTCGGTAGCGTAGGCCGCCGCGGTCGGAGCCCAGAACACCAGCGGGGCGGCCATTAGCCACAGGCCGACGCCAGCCGTTGCCCAGGGTGCCCACTGAAACCGTAACGAACATGCCAGCCCGCTCAGGAGTACGATCAGTAGGCCCGAGGTAATGTCATTCCAGAGTAGCGCCGTCGGGTGCGGACTGGCGGCTGCCGCGGCTGTCGCCAACCATGCTCCGAGGGCCGCGTTGGCGGCGTGCTGCCACACCGGCGGGTGTCCAGTCCTTCGAGGCTCGTTCCCACCGCTGCGGGCCGGGTCCGCAACCGTGGACGGTGTGACATCAATGCTCATGCCCGCCCTCCGCCGGCCCCGCGGTCACCAGTCCCTTGGGCGGGTCGAGCTTGTGGGCCTTGTACCACCCGGACGGGTCGCGCTTCAGCGCTTCGACCATCTTGGGTAGTGTCTCGCGCAGAGAGTGCCTCGGCTCCCACCCGAGGATCTGTCGCGCTCGCGCGATGTTCAGCTCGTAGTGGTCGGCGGCCCGGTCGATCATCCACGGTTTGATGAACGGCTCCGGGCCGAACGGCAGGTGATCCTGAACCCACGCACCCGCCTTGGCTACCGCCGCCGGAACCCGGAAGGTGTTCCACTCCTCGCCGTGGATCAGGAGGCCGAGCATCTTCTGCAACTCCTCGTAGCTCATTGTCTCCGGCTCGCCGACCAACAGCGCCGTCTCCGGGGGCAGGGTCGCTCGCCGCTCGATCACCCGCAGGACGGCGTCGAGCAGGTCGTTTAGGTGGACGAACGATTGGCCCCGCAACGTGTCGGCGGGATAAACGTGGCTCGTCAGCTGCTTCTCATTGATCCGCTGAATCTGGTGGGCGAGCGGGATCGAGTCGCACCGGTCGGTGTACACCCCGGCGATCCGCAGCAGTACGGCCGGGATGTCGCCCCGCTCGGCCCGGATCACCTCCTCGGTCCGATCCTTCGAGACCGGGTAATCCCACTTCGGGTCGAGCGGCGAGTCCTCATCGATCGGGATGCCCGGCTCGGTCGCGGCGTGAACCAGCATGGTACTGGAGAACACGAACTGCTCGCAACGGAAGTCCCGCAGACCACGGAGCAGTCGCCGGGTACCCTCGACGGTGACCTTTTCATAAAGGTCACTCGGTTCGCCCTTGAAGTCGTAGTAGGCGGCCAGGTGGACAACCGATGCGATCCGGTCCCCGTGCCGCTCGCGGAGTTGGCAGAGGCCGTCCCTGACGCTGTCGTCGGATGTCACGTCAAGATCAATGCAGTCGGTGTGGGCCGGCGGGTGCGGCTCGCCGGGCCGGTCGAACCCGACCTCGTCGTAGACCCGGTCGAGCCGAGACGAGAGTGCGGCGCCGATCAGACCGCTGCTCCCGGTGATGACGACGGTTTCTTTGTCGGCGGGCATCGCTCCCTCCGGGTTAATTTTTCCGATTCCGCTGGAGCAACAGACCATGCCGCCCCGCGTCACTCCCAGCCGAATGCAAACCGTGTGCCCAGATAGTGAGGCCTCCTCTTCCGGTCTGAACCGTCCATGTTTGGGATTTGGCACCTGATCTGCGTATCCGTCCGGGCGATTACCTGGGCTGCCTTCTGGGGCTGTGCGATGGGGTCATCCTCGTAAGCATCAAGTTAAGGAGTGATTCGGGGGATCAAGAAAACGGGAAGTCCTCCCACAATCTTCGGTTAGAAACTGTCCACGATCTACTTCGTGTTCTGATTAACCACAAGCTACCCGGGACTCCGAGGAGCTCCCGGCAAGGAACGCCCCTCCACCACTGCCTGTGTCCGGATTGCCGGGTCGGCACTGGCCCGTTGCCGACCACCGCTACCGGCTGAAGATGATCCTGATCCGGCTCGACGAGCAACAGCGGCGGTGGGTCGCGGCCCTAGAGGCACAGCGGCTTGAGTATAGCGGGTTCAACACGGTCGCGGCCATCACCGGGATGCACCCCAACACCATCCGCCGCGGCCGCGAAGAACTCGCCGCCGAGCTCGCGAGGCGACCGGTCGACCGCATTCGCAACCCCGGTGCGGGTCGCCCCCGCGTCCAAAAAAAGATCCGGACCTCGTCGAGGCGTTGGAGGACCTGGTCGAACCGGCGACCGGTGGCAACCCCAGGACTACCGACAAGTTCGTCCGTCGCAGTTTCAGACCCTCAGCGACGAACTCGACGGCAGCGGTCACTTCGTCAGCCCGACCACGATCGCCCACCTGCTGAGCGATCTCGGTTACAACCTGCACATCAACGTCAAGCGCTTCACCGGGCCGCCGCATCCCGACCGCAACTGTCAGTTGCTGTTCGTCGAGGAGACGATCGCGCAGTTCCGGGCCGAGGGCTGGCCGATCCTGAGCGTCGATACGAAGAAGAAGGAATTTATCGGCAAATTTCGGAGCGCGTGGGCGACGTGGTGCACGAGCGGCACGGAGGTCAACGCCCACGATTTTCCCTCGGATGCCGAGAATAAGGCGGTGCCGTACGGTCTCTACGACGTGCTGGCCAACCGCGGACATGTGGTAGTCGGGACTTCGGCCGATACGCTGGCATTCGCGGTCGATGCCATTGCCGGGTGGTGGAGTCGGATCGGTGCGCGGCGCTATCCGCAGGCCGGAGCCTTGCTGATCCTGGCCGATGCGGGTGGCAGAAACGGCTGTCGCCCGCGGTTGTGGAAGTACCGGTTGCAGGGTCTGGCGGACCGCTTCGGGTTGGTGGTGAACGTCTGCCACTATCCGACGGGGGCATCGAAGTGGAATCCGGTGGAGCACCGCTTCTTCGGTCCCATCAGCACGGACTGGTCGGGCATCCCATTGCGGTATCCGGAGGTCATGTTTACGTGTCTGCAGGGGGACGATGACGCAGGGCGGGTTGCGGGTGAGTGCTGAGCGGCGGCCGCCGGTGTATCCGAAGGGCGTGAAGGTAACGCGGGGTCAAATGAAGGGAATCCACCTGCTCAGACACGAGGTCTGTCCGAAATGGAATTACTCGATCGTGCCGAGCGATCTCTGGGAATAATTGCAAGTAGCCGAATGTGGAAGTAATTCTTGGATGGTTCCTTGGCGTCGTACAAGCCGTTGAGGAGGTGGATGTCGCCGGGGCCGCTGGTGGCCATGCTCACGCCCAACCGTCCCGCATACTCGGCGTAGCCGCAGGCGGCAAACGCAGCCGCTTCCTCGTGACGCACCTGCACATACCGAAGCTTATCCTTCCGCTGGCGGAGCGCCTCGAACAACCTGTTGATGCCATCGCCGGGGAAGCTGAAGATGGTATCGACGCCCAATCGATCAATCGATCCAGAAGAATATCCGCTACTGTTTTCGCCATGGGTACCTCCTTGGTGTCGAGTGCCTCGCACGCGAGTGTCCTCACGGAGCACCCTGCGACACTTCATCCAGGAACGTCCGCAGCTGGGTGAACCCGCCCGCACGTTTCGCCAGGTGCCGCAATTCCTCGGCGACATCCGCGGGTACGGAATCACCCGAGGCAATGCGCTGGCGTTCTGCAGAAGGTGTGGGCGCGTCGATCCCCGGAGGCAACTCGGCCTGTGTCATCACGAGATCGCTGCCATCCGGCTTTGTCTTGTTCATGGTCGCTCTCGCAGGGAATGGGTGATCGGCATTCCGCATCACAAGCCTGTTTACAAGCACTGCAAGAGTTGAGCCAAACACTTCCGCCACTGACAATTCCTTAGCTTGTCGCGCCGGGAACGCTATTACAGGATCACTAATTGGTATGAAGGCGAATGGTGCTGCCCACTATTGAGCAACCAACGGCTCAAGGGATTTCGGCATCGCCTTGGTCTCGCTCCTCTAACGGGTTGCACGACGATCACTTTGGACGCTCACCCACCACTCCGATGAGTTCTGTCAGGGGAATGAGACGCAATAGGGGTTCGGTGCGCGAAATGCTTGCGAAGCGAATGAGTTTTTTCCTGTGCGGAGTGACACCGCGCTGTCATCCGAAGAGAATGTTGCTCCTGCCCACTCGTGTACCCCTGCCGCGGTGAGTTCGCCGACCGTGCTGTGCCCGGCGAGGCCGCCGCTGGAGAGTCAGCCCATGTTCGATGCTGTGGACTGGCACAGCGTATTTGTGCCGAAGACGCCGGTGCTGGAATTGATCATCCGTGGGTCGGTCGTTTACCTTGCGCTCTTCGCGCTCCTCCGAGTTTGCCGGCGGCAAACAGGTTCGCTCTCGATGACCGATTTGCTGCTCCTCGTTTTGATTGCCGATGCTGCTCAGAACGCAATGGCCAGCGATTACAAGTCCGTGCCCGATGGGATCGTGCTGGTCGCGACGCTGGTTTTCTGGAGCTACGCACTGGACTGGCTTGCGTACCGATATCCCTTGATCGGTCGATTCGTGCATCCGCCGCCGTTGGAATTGGTCCGAAACGGTCGCACGAATCGGCAGAATTTGCGCCGCGAGTTGATCACACAGGATGAACTCATGAGCCAGTTGCGCGAGCAAGGCATCAGCACTCTCGCGGAAGTGAAATCGGCACGGCTCGAAGGTGATGGTCAAATCAGTGTTATCAAGGTCGATAAGGAGCACCACTCCAAGCCCAAGAAGACGTCGACCTGAACGATGAGTAGGCCTCGATTGTGATGAGCTTGGCGAACAGGGGTACTGTCCTTGTGCCGTTGTTCGCGAAGCAAGCGTACACACGTTGCGAAAGTGAACAACATATTCTTCTTTAAAGGCACTAACTTTATTTCTACTGTTTCCTCAGAGCCGCCTCTTGTTCCTGAGGTTTGGCAAGATTTTACGCGCATGATGCCAATAGAACCGCGCCTGTTCGTTGCGACGCAGCCAGCGTGTCGTTCGCCTCTGGATCGCCGGTTGGCTGTGGTAGC
>JBGSZR010000212.1:0-21799 GCA_041750275.1 Gemmataceae bacterium | reverse complement strand
GCTCCGAGGACTCCACATCGCCGCGAACCGGCACGGTCTTCAGCACGGGCACATCACTCACAGCCACCACACCCGACGAGGACACCTGGGCCCTCCACGGCGTGGACGTGGGCTAAAACACCACCCAAAGTGCCGCCGCCCGCCGGGCGGCACTTGCATTCTCTTCATCAAATCAACACATGCGGGATCTATCACATGCTGGAAGTCCTGCCGCGGATGTCGGAGCACCAGCGGCATAGTCCAACGAGCCTCTCTCACGTTTCGTCCTGGCGCGACACTGATGCATGAACCGATTTGAATGGTGAGGAGCACCTACCAGACCCCGCACTTTTCACTTTACGATCGCCGTCCACTCGGATCAGGTTGCCGCGGGTTGGCGATTCTCGAACAATAGCCACAGCGAACCAACTTCATCCCGTGGGTGCCCCATGCCGAATAGTTTTGGAAGCCTGTCCACCCTTTCGGTGGGCGGCAAAGCGTACTCCATTCATCGCATCGCGGCCGTGGAGGCCGAGCACCCGCAAGCCCGGAAGCTTCCATTCTCCCTGAAAATCCTGCTCGAAAATTTGCTCCGCAACGAGAACGGTCTTTCCGTTCGCAAGGCCGATATCGAGGCGCTCGCGCTGTGGGAACCCAAGGAGGAGCCCGAGATCGAGATAGCCTTCACGCCGGCTCGCGTGCTCATGCAGGACTTCACCGGCGTCCCCTGCGTCGTGGATCTCGCGGCCATGCGCGATGCCATGAAGGCTCTCGGTGGCGATGCCGCCCGCATCAACCCGCTGGTGCCGGTCGAACTTGTGATCGATCACTCCGTGCAGGTCGATGACTTCGGCAACGCCCAGTCATTCGCCCACAACACACAGCTCGAATACGAGCGTAATCAGGAGCGTTACCAGTTCCTGCGCTGGGGTCAGAATGCCTTCCGGAACTTCAAGGTGGTGCCGCCGGAAATGGGCATCGTGCATCAGGTGAACCTGGAATTCCTGGCCCGCGTCACCTTTCGCGACGAGCAGGGTGCCGCGTACCCGGACACACTTGTAGGCACCGATAGCCACACCACGATGATCAACGGCCTGGGTGTGCTCGGCTGGGGCGTCGGCGGCATCGAGGCCGAGGCCGCGATGCTCGGGCAACCGGTGAGCATGCTCATCCCGCAGGTGGTGGGCTTCAAGCTCTCGGGGCAGTTAAAGGAAGGGGCGACTGCGACGGACCTCGTGCTGACCGTCACCCAGATGCTTCGCAAGAAGGGTGTGGTCGGCAAGTTCGTGGAGTTCTTCGGCCCCGGCCTGGCGCAGCTGCCGCTCGCCGATCGTGCCACCATCGCCAACATGGCCCCGGAATACGGTGCGACCTGTGGCATCTTCCCCGTGGACGTCGAGACGCTGAAGTACCTGCGTGCCACGGGCCGCCCGGACGAACTGGTGGCACTCGTCGAGGCCTATTACAAGGAGCAGGGCCTGTTCCACGATGTGAACACACCCGAGGCGAATTACACGGACACACTTTCGCTGGACCTCGCCACCGTCGAGCCGAGCCTTGCCGGGCCGACGCGACCGCAGGACCGCGTGCTTTTGAAGGAGATGAAGAAGTCGTTCGGTGAGGTGTTGCCCAAGCTGAAGTCAGCGGCGAAGCCCAAGACCACGCCGCTCGCCGTTGTGCCATCGGGCGACAAGCCGGCGGCGGAAGCGTTCGGTGGCGGCCCTGCCGGTGCCTTCGGTGCCAAGACTTCGCCAGCCAACGCCGAGACCGTGAAGGGGCATCTCACCGATGGCTCCGTCGTCATTGCCGCGATCACAAGCTGCACGAACACTTCGAACCCCTCGGTGATGATGGCGGCGGGCGTGCTGGCCAAAAAAGCCGTGGCGAAGGGGTTAATGAGCAAGCCGTGGGTGAAGACGAGCCTGGCACCGGGTTCGAAGGTTGTCACCGATTATCTCACAAACGCCGGCGTCCTTCCGGATCTTGAGAAGTTGCGGTTCAACGTCGTGGGCTATGGTTGCACGACCTGCATCGGCAACAGCGGCCCGCTTCCCGAGGCTGTGAGTAAGGAGATTGCTGCGGAGTCGCTGGTCGTCTCGGCGGTTCTCAGCGGCAACCGCAACTTCGAGGGCCGGGTGCATCCGGAAGTGCGTGCGAACTATCTCGCCTCGCCGCCGCTCGTGGTGGCGTACTCACTCGCGGGCAAGGTCGATATCGACTGGGAGACCGAACCGCTCGGCCAGGACCCGGCCGGCAACGATGTCTTCCTCCGCGACATCTGGCCCACGCACGAAGAGGTGCAGACCGCTCTTGGCACCGCCATTAAAGAGGATTCGTATACCCGCATCTACGAAACCGTGTACGAGGGCGATGCCAACTGGAAGGCACTCGAAGCCCCGACGGGTGCGCTTTATCAGTGGAACGCCAGCAGCACGTACATTGCGAACCCGCCGTACTTCGTGGGTATGACGATGACGCCGCCGCCCGTGCATGAAATCACCGGAGCCCGCGTGCTGGCGTTGCTCGGGGATAGCATCACCACGGACCACATCTCCCCGGCCGGAAGCATCAAGAAGGAATCGCCCGCGGGCAAGTTCCTGATGGAGCACCAGGTCGAACCGAAGAACTTTAATCAGTACGGGGCTCGCCGCGGGCATCACGATGTGATGATGCGCGGCACGTTTGCAAACGTTCGCCTCAAAAACCTGCTCGTGCCCGGCGTCGAGGGTGGCGTGACCCGTCACCTGCCCGACGGCACTCAGATGAGCATCTTCGATGCCGCCATGCAGTACAAGGCCGCCAGCATCCCCTTGCTCGTGATTGGTGGAAAGGAGTACGGCTCGGGCTCCTCGCGCGACTGGGCTGCCAAAGGCACGCTGCTGCTAGGCGTGAAGGCTGTGCTCGTCGAGAGCTACGAACGCATTCACCGCAGCAACCTGGTCGGCATGGGCGTGCTGCCACTTCAGTTCCTCCCCGGCGAATCCGCGACCACACTCGGGCTCACGGGCGAGGAAGTGTTCGACATCGCCGGACTGGTGGGCGGGCTCAAAGCGAACTTTTCCGGTGAAAGCCGCGAACTCCTGATCACTGCGAAACGAGCCGATGGCACCGCCGTGGCCTTCCGCGCACTCTGCCGCATCGACACGCCGCAGGAAGTGCTTTACTACCTTCACGGCGGCATCCTGCCCTATGTGCTGCGGCAATTAATGACATCAAAAGCATAACAGTGTGGCCGCGATGCGGAGTCCTCGGAGCGGAGCGGAGCGCGAGTGTGAAGCGCTTCGCGTTGCCCCATCGATCCAGGAACTTTCATGCTGTTCATGCGCTCGCGCGATATGCGCGGTCTGGTCGAGTTCTTGACAGAGGGCGGCGGTTGCCTCGTGCCGCTTGTCCTCTTCATTGCCTTCATCGCCCTGCTCGCCTCCATGGTGCGGGCTATCACGCTTGTCGAAACCGAAAATCGCACAATAGAGCCCGCTCAGGTCTGGCTTTGCATCATTCCTGTGATTAACCTGATCTGGCTTCCCGTCGTTGTGGACCGCGTCGGTGATTCGATCAAGAACGAACTGCTGGCCCGTGGCATCGCCAAGAAGAAGGAAGGCTATGCGAAGTCGGCTGGGTTCATCGGCCTGTTCCTGATCTGGGTCAGCTTGCTTTTTCCGTACATCGGGGCCCTCTTTTTCGTGTTTGCCCTGATCTACGCCGTGGTCTACTGGGTGCTGATCAACGGCTACTCGCGCCGCTTGAAGGACACCGCTGGCGACGACTTCCACTCAGCGGCGCAGGCGGATGAAGGGTGGTAGCGTAACTCAAGTTTCGATCCGAGGGAATCTTCATGCTCGCACTGCTCGCACAGGCCAATCCGCGTTTGAACAAAGCTCCCGCAGGTGGCGGCGGTGCCGGCCCCATGGATGATCTTTTCACGGGTGTGATGCTCGTCGTGCTCCTTGTTCTCTGCGTCGTGGGATTGGTCATCGGGATTTTGTTCCTGATGACGCTTTCGAAAGCATTGAGCCGATGTGCACCCGAAAATCGCACCATGGAGCCGGGCCAGGTCTGGCTCAACTTGATTCCATGCTTCAACATTGTCTGGCAGTTCATCACCGTCAATCGCATCGCCGAGTCGCTCGACAACGAGTTCTATGCACGTGGGTCCAACTCTCGCGATGACTATGGAAAAAGCCTTGGGATCTGGTCGTGTGTGCTTCGTCTGCTGGGATTTATTCCATTTGTCGGGCCATTTCTCTCTCTCGGCGGACTCGTCTGCGGCATCATTTATTGGGTCAAAATCGCTGGCTACAGCAAGCAGTTGGACTCACGTGGCGGATATGACGACTACGACGACGATGACTACGATCGCCCGCGCAAGAAGAAAAAGAAGAAACGCGTCGTGGAAGACGACTACGACGACGATGATGACTACGACGACCGCTGAACCGGCGAATCATCAGGGCAGCACACATGTTCGGTGGTCCCTGTGATCGCACGAAAGACACCTTGAAGTAGGTCGTTCACGTGAGCCATCCCGCACTCGCGGCTTTTCCCGTGGTCGTGGAACTCGATGTCGCCTGGGGCGACATGGATTCGTACGGCCACGTGAATAATGTGGTCTATTTCCGTTACTTCGAGAGTGCCCGCATCGCCTATCTTGATCGCATTGGCTGGATGGAAGCGAAGCCCGCATCCGGCATCGGCCCTATCATGGCCAGCACCGAGGCCCGCTACCGCAAGCCGCTCGCCTTCCCCGATCACATCTGGATCGGGGCCCGTCTGCGGGATCAGCAGGAAGATCGCATCACCCTCGAGCACGCCATTGCCAGCGAGAAGTGGAATAGTATCGCCACGACTGGGAATGTGGTGGTCGTGAGCTTTGATTATCAACAGGGGCGGAAGGTGCCGATTCCGGAGGCGATTGGCACCGCCATCGCCGCACTCGAAGCGCGGAAATGAGCGAAGCCCGCGGCTGGCAAGCAACCGCGGGCTTCGGCTTCTTCAGCGTGACAGCCGCGTGTCACCGGTTCGGTTCGTACATGAAGAAGTCGCGTGGGCTGCGCACGAATGGGTGGTTCGGGAACACAAGCGTTCCCTGCATGGTGGGCTGAGCATAGTTCACGCCATAGCCCGGGGGATTGCCGCCCGCACCATAACCGTACGACGGGCCGCCACTGTGGCCGCCGCAGTTGCCACAGCCCGGGTTGCCGCAACCGCTGCCGCCGAGTCGGAAGGCCCGGCGCAGGCTCGGGGCAAGTCCATACTGCCCGTTGGGTGCAGACGGTGCCCCCATGCCGAGCAGCGTGTTCGGCCCAGACATCGAGCCTGGCGGAGGCATCGAGTAGCCACCACCCTGGGCCTGTGCGGACTCGGCCGCCAGCATCGAAACCCCGACGAACGCCGCGATTCCCATCAGCATCCGCTTCATTTTTGCATCCTCGCAAACGAACCCCGCAAACCGGGGCATTCGGATCGGTTCCCACTCTGCACAGAAGCTATCGGCACATGCACGAGCACGAACTTCCCTAACCCCGACCGAAGGATGCGATGCCCTGCAAACAAAGACGCAAGAAAGTTAAAGGCACTGCGACCGGCACAACTTAACGCGACTACCGGAAGAAGACGGAACCGATGAAGAAGACCACACAGAACACGATCAAAAGCACGCAGGACATGGCAAAAGTGGAGAGCCAGCGCGTGGCCGGGTTCTCGGGTGTGAGCACGGTGCGAAGCGAGTCGCGGAGATGGCGTTCGACTTCCTGGAAGAGCAGGCGATCGTCCGAGAGCCAGCGGACCGTCACAGTCTTGCCAGCCAGGAAGCGATCGAGTTCGAACAGGGGCACCCCGCTGCTCCACTGCTCGCCTTTGCGTGTCAGCGGTCGGCCGAGGTGTTCGAAAATCTCCAGGAGCGTCGCTTCAAGGCGGTCCGGCTCGATGTTGTACACGACCAGTGTTCGGCGACGGGCGAGCAGTGAGACTGTGATGCCGCCGATCAACAGCACCACATAGCCCAGGGCCACAAGCGTCCAGGAAGTCCGCTCCTGGTCCCAGGCCATCCGCATGGCTTCGAAGTTGCCACGCGTCCAGAAACGGACATTCGACTGGACCAGGGTCAGAAGCAACGTGCCGCCGAACAGAAGAAACCCGGAGAGCCCCAGGAGCAACGCGGTGAAATCCCAGGCCCCGGCGAGCACGCTGGGCGTATTGCGGCGTGTGAGAGAGGTCAGCCAGAAGAGGTAAAATGTCAGTGGTGCGAGGCAGAGCAGAACCGCCAGGCAAACGACGAGGAAAAAGATCAAGGTCACGATCCTCGTTGGCCGCGGCACGCGGTGAGATGGTCAGACGAAACCAGAACATTCATCATAGGTTGGAGCGTCGCCAGGTCAATTCGGGCCCGACAGTCCGGTCGATTTGAGTGAGAAATGCAAGATCGCGAAGCACGCCCCTTTCCGCACGGCGGCTGGCATGCTAAGATTACTTCACAAGACGCGGCGTGGAGCAGCCCGGTTAGCTCGCCAGGCTCATAACCTGGAGGTCGTAGGTTCAAATCCTACCGCCGCAACTTTCAGAAAGCCTTGCAGTTCAAGCACTTAACCCGCTTTCCCGGCGTTGCATCGGGGGAGCGGGTTTTAGCATTTTACTCCCTCATTCGGTGCCCTGGGAAGCTTATTCGGTGCCCTTTCGGTGCCCAGGAGCAAGAAAGCGAGACCGAGTCGAATGGTTGGGGTTTCGCTTTCGTGTAGGAACCATTTCTAATTTCACAAGTGTGGGCCGGCCGTCGCGGTGTTCGATCGTCACCAGTCCGGCTCGTTCAAGGGCTTGTAACCCTCGCTGAGCTGTCCGCCTCGGTATCTGGAGCGAAGAAAGATTCAGGGGCACCGTTCTTTCGTTCCGGCATCCGGCTTCACGCCACACCACTAACCCAATAGCCAACGCTTTCCCTGGCAGATCACTGGCGACTTGAATCCATTGCCACGGAATCGGTCCTTTCAGGAACTTCTCTCCGGGTCCATGCCGCGGTGGACGTTTGTCTCTTCCAGAAGGGATCTCAGCCGGCGCGGGTTCGAGTCGAGCCGAGTCAAATGGGTCGGTCAAGGACTCTCCAATGGAAGAAGAACAGAGACTAATACATAAGACTGGGCGGGGGTGCCGCCTGTGGCACAGGTCGTGCGTCACAGGTGGCACACCCCTGCCTCGTCGATGTCCGCCACGATTCGGTTCACCAACGTCCACATTCGTATGCCCCGTGGGTCGGAGTATCGATCCGGGTAGCGAACGTACTTCACGTCAGTCTTCAACGAGAACCCCGGCAGCACGACCTCTGACGCTTCCCGCATCGCATCTGCCATGCGATCCGCTTCAGCATCGATGTCGACTGTAGCCGCCTCGATCAGGAACGCATCATGGATTGGGCAGCACACATGCACGCCGCGCTCGGTGGCCAGGCAGGCGGCCAGTCGCATCATTTCCGCACCGTTCGCCTGCATCGGGAAGTTACGAAGCGACCGCGGGTTCGCGTCGCGGCCGACATGAAGCGTCCACCCGAACACTGTTTGCAACTTTCCAGTGAGAAGCGCCCGCTCCTCGGTGGCATCGGACCACGCCCAGAAGTTGCGAAACGTGCGGCGATGAAGCTCGAGCAATTCGCGTCCGCGGTGCAATGGTTCACCCAACTTCCGGGCAAGTCCATCCCCGCTCAACCCATACAACACCCCGAGCGAGACCGTCTTGAACCGATCACGTTCAAGCCCGTGCGACCTCTTCGTGCCTTCTGGTGGTACCGCGCCGGCCATCTTCGCAAACGTGAGGTAGAAGTCGCCCGACGTGTAGGCCTCCATCATCCGTGGGTCGGCAGAGAGCGCCGCAGCGATGCCGAGTTCCTGTTGTGACCAGTCCACGTATGCGAGAGCCCGGCCGGGTTCTGGGCGGATCAGCGACCGCAGCCAGCACGATGGCCCGAAGATGAACTTCGAGTTCGATGGTTGGTTGCGCCCGGTCATGGATCGGAACGGACTCAGGAGAACCCGGTTTCTTCCATCCGGTCCGACCGCCAACTCATTCAGTCGCATCTGGCCCAGGGTGTGACGGAGTTCCCGGATCGGGCCTACTTCGCACGGATATAGCTTGGCTATCTCCTTAAACGTGTCATCGTCGAGGGCCAATGACCCGCTTGGTAACCGCGGCCACGGAATCCGCTTCCGTGCGAGGTACTCCGCCCAGCGTGCTGAGGAAAATTTCAGTGGCCCGATAGGCGCGAACACTTCGCCACCACTGACCAGTTCGACAGCTCGGCGGATGGTGTCGGGATGATGTTTGGCTAGCGGAACCGGGTCGGGTTCGCTCAAGACTGCCCACAGCTTCGGGCCATAGTCCTCATCCACCCCGTCCGGGTCGTACCCGATGCCGATGCCGAGGTCCGGCAGTTCGCCGGCCAGTTCTCGGGATTGCACGTCGAACCCAGGCACATCGAGGTAATCCTTACCCTGATCGGCCAGCTTTCCGATCCGTGCCTCGGTCAATCCGGTCGCTTTCCTCGCAGCACGTATCGCTTGTAGCCGTTCTCGGCTGCCGTCCATCTCGCCGTGATGCACGTACTCCGCAGCATCAGCTACCATGTAGGGATCGAGGCTGCACTCATTAGCCGCATCAAACACAGCCACGCCAAACCGAGTTGTGGGGTCGAGGGTTCGGTCAGCAGGGATAAACACTCGATAGTCCTCATCCACTTCGAGCACCAGCTTTGACTTGACTTGCTCCCAGTCGTGCCTGATGCGGGCCATCGTTTCGCCGTCGATCGGCGTGCCCGTCCATTCCATACGAGCGACTGCAGCCATAAACCGACCGCGAAGGAGCGCTCGAGGAATATCAATGTGTGGAAGCATTCGCGGAAGCAGATTGATCAAGGCATCCACGTCCGTCTGGCAGTAGTCGAGGAGTGCCGTGCGTTCGGCAGCGGTGTACGTCCCGTCTCGCATCGCCAGGGCACGCATCCCGTCCTTTTCGGTGGCGTCGAGGGCATCGAGGCCGAAGTGCGAGAGCGCTCCGAGCAAGCCATTTCCGTGGCGAGGTGTTCGCCCATTCGTGAGGTTGCGGAACTCGGCGTAAAGATCGAGTATTCTCGTCGGCATCGGCCACCCCAGGGCCAGATGACAGCCCAGCTCGGCTGACGCGAAAAACGCTACAAACAAGGAATCGTTCTTTATCGAATAAGGCGGCACAGGTGGTGGGTCGTCGCCCAGCCACCTCCGCACAACCCGCCCGGATCGAAGCTCCCGCGCAACCACGCACCGGGGTTCCGGGCGGTGTCCGTCCGGTGCCCGGAACTCGAAGTCCACGCACCAGATTTCGCGGTAACAGCCGAGCAGGTCCACCGTCACACCTCCCCGCGAAGGCGCTTCAAGATCGGGTGATCTAGCGACATGATGACCCGGTCCTTGAAGGCCAGCCGTAACAACTCCGGGAGCGTTTGCTCTGGCCAGGCGGGTTCGTCGGCAAGGTGCTCACTGACCTTGATCCGGTGCTTGCGTTGCGCTTGGTCCCAGTACATCTTCGTCCACCGTGTTTCGGCACTCTTCGCCGCTTCGAGAGGGATCGTCACCCAGTCGGGTTGTTTCCCGTCAGGCCCCGGCAGGCGAAGTCCCCAGAGGAACACGGACCCTTGGCGAGTGATCGCGGTGACCACAAGCCGGCGGCCGAAAGTCGGTTCGTCTGCGAGGTAGGGCCACAAGGAGGGGTCCACCCAGTACGACTCGGTATCGTCGTCCTTCAGTTCGACCAACCCGCCAGTGCAACGGAATGTGGCATCGCGGTGGACGCGGACGAACTGTTCTTTCGACGGCTTGCGGTACGGGACCGTGACGAGCAGTTCCCGCACGCCGAGGGCCGTGTCATCATCGGGCGTGAGCCGAAGCCGGCCGACGTCGAACGGGTCTGGGCCACTGTTTTCAGGAATCCGTGCGCTCGTCCCGAGCGGGAAATCCGGCGCTGGATTAAACGCGACTGTCCCACGGTCCACGGATACGCCGTGACCATTGTGTGTGAGATCTACTCCCATCAGCTAACCTCGAACTTAAGTAGGTGAAGGACTGGCGAGACGTTGAGTCCAGCCGGTGAGCAACTCTGCTGTGATGACACCTCCGTCCTGGGTCTGTGGTTGCGGCTACGCATCGACGCAGCCGCAGTGAGTGGGGTGTGGCCGGCACACGGCCGACCACACCCGTGGTTATCGGGCGATCAGCCCAGAGTCGGAATCGTCGTCGACAACGTCATCGAATAGGCTGGGTTGTCTGGATCGTGTGGCGCGATAGATATCGAGCGTGGCATCAAGATCGCGTAGCCGCCGACGTGCTCCTTCTACATCGAGCAGTCTCCAGACAGTGGCGATCCCCCCCCGGCGAGATGTGCGAATCGATTTTTGCGATTCCAGCCATTGACCATTGAAGCTCACCGCCCCAACGAGACCGCGACCAGCGAGTCTTTTAGGGATCGACCCGCGCCACCGGCCGCCGTCTTCATAGGGTCGGGTGAGGTACTGTGGCTCGGTTGCCTGGGCAAGCGTGGCAATGCCCCGCGGGATGGTGAGTAGGACCGCCAGAAAAAGCCTTTCGCCCTCGAGAATCCTTAACTCGTTGGCGCGGGTGTCGAAATGTCGTAACATGAAATTTGTACTCTCAACTTCTGTTGGGTTCGGGAATACGCAGCGTTGACCCGCTGCACCATTCGGGCAGGCTCCGCCAAGAGCCTGTCCGAGACCGTTTAGTGAGATGGACCATTTGCGAGCCACTCATTGACGAGCAGCTTGCTGAAACGAACCAGACGACCGAACCGAATCACGCCCGGGATCTCGTTTGCCTCCGCCTTCCGGCGAACGTGTTTCTCTGAACATTTCATCAGTGCGGCAAGGTCGGGCACATCGTAGGTGCCGTTCTCAAGAGCCTGACCCCTTGAGTCAGCGTCGAGGAGTTTTGCCATTTTGAACCCTGTGAGGATGTGGGCGAGTACAACACTCGCCGTCACAGGATAGACGAGGCGATCCGTTCGATATTACCTAACCGAGGTATTCTGACAGGTCAGAAAATGCCCGATAGACTTGTGTGGAACTGAGAATACAGGGAGAGAAAGGACAGGTCACTATTTCGTCAGGAATCATTTCCTGACCGAGTTATCTGACTACGAGTTGGCCTTGATCCACTCCTTCGCATTGTGAAAGAATTGCTCGTCGAATTCCTTCCCGGCGTCACGAACCAAGTCCCTCATATCCTTGTAGTTTTTGAAATGACGTAAAAGACCTTTGCGCCCCAGATTCGGGTGTTGCTTGAGGACTCCGCGCACTACTTCATAGGCGTTGTGTAGCGCTTTCACTTCTGGTTTCTTCACTCCGGCTTGCGAAAGCCTACGTCGCCCCCCACTCCCTTTGGGATTCGATTCGATCGCCTTGTTGCTGGAGATAGATTGCCCGCCTTGCTCTGGATTGCCGAGTATTGGGGTTGATGGTAGTGGGGACCAAACTGATAGCGGGTGATGCATCGCAACACCGGACATCGCGGATAGCCGGCCTTCGATGTTCTCTCGGAGTTCGTAAAGACGGACACAGGCGGGATCGAGTCTTGCGGTTATCAACTCGGCAAGGTACGTTTCCGCATCCCCGTGAAATCTCAATCGATTATTTGCTGCCGCCTCGTCATCCGAAGGTGTGCCGCCATAGGCTTTCTCCCAGTCCCCCGGTTCAGGCCGCGGTACAGTTTTGATCTCGTAGAGTTCGTTCAGCAGTAAAATCATTGGGCGGACAATTCCAGGTATTTCGGATGGGCCCAGGCCTGCCCGACCGCCGAGTTTGATCGCAGCTTTGTAGAACTGTGTGAGTCGACTCTCCACCACTGTGCCTGACTCCCTGCGTGCTCGCTGCAGCTTCTTGTGTTGAGCAAAAGCGGCGGCTTGTTCGGCCCACAGTACGTTTACGAGCTGTCTGGCGAACCACTGTAACTGGTCTAGCGGGTTCGTGAGTTCCGCAGGCGGATTCGCAGCTAACGGGTATGGTTGGCTTTCATGCGCACTCGAAGAATCGGACAGGGGTATTTCGTTCGGCACACTGGACATGGCGTGTTGCTCTCAGACGGCTGGGCCGGAACCGAGTATCGGGGCAACACAACCCGATCACTGCGGTTCCGGCCTTGCACGGGTCATGACTCCCGTGGTCCGTCATCGTCTAATGTACACTACAGCTTGAAACACCATAAGGTGGGCTATTTGACGTGTCGCTAATCGTTCACGTTGACTAACGTGGCAACGGAACCGACTACTCGCAGTAGCACGACGACAACAACTCCAAGAGCCAACAACCCGAGCAGGAACGGTACATCGCTCCAAACTTGCGGGAACACGTCCCAAGGCGAACGACTGTGCGCGACCATGCTTTGCCATCTCACTCCGACGATAGAGAGAGACGCTAGCAGCCACCATAGCATCATCGTTAAAAGTGATGGCCAGACGGTGACGGGGATCGTGACCCGGAGCGGATTTGGGAAACCGTCGGCGAGGCTGATGTGCAGTTTTCCGGTTGTCGGAAGAGGTATCACTCGAAAAAGCGATCGGCCAACATATTCCGCATGGTAGGACGGAACTGGGCCACTTTCGACCCGACTTACTGGCACGATCATCCGGAGCGGTTCCTCTGCGGTGATATCAACGTGAGCCGAGGCGCTTTGGGGTAAGACCTGGACAATCAAAGTTCGACCGGCGCGGACATGCACCCGCCGCCCGCCCATGTCGGGGCATCGCCCGGAGCGCAATGAAAGATCAAGCCGGGCCGGGGCGCGGCGGCGCAGGCACGGTGGATCGATATGTTGCTCAGCGGGTGAGGACTCGATCGCTGATGCAGGTGCATTTTGAGCCGGGGCGATCACGCTTTCGCCCCTTTCACACTGGTCGCCGAGGCGGTCGCTGTCACATCGGGTTTTCGCCACGAATCCACCCAGCCAAGGATTTCCTTCGAGAGTTCGGCTAGGTAATCGCGAAACACCTTGTCGGCATTCGGATCGGTTTCCCGAGCGGTTTGCAGTTCAGCGACCGCAGCTTGTTGCCACGGAGTGAAGGCCATCAGGGAATGTAGGTGCTTCGGTTCGTACTGATGGATGCGCACGTCGCGTCCGGCATTGATCGCCTTTTCGTACTCCGCCAACGCTTCCCCTTTCAAGCTCGCTTCCGGCTGCGCCCGCAGCATCACCAGTGTCCCGATTGGACACGGGTTGGAGTTGAAGAAGCGGATTCGTTGTCGCAGGTCGTAGGGCTTCACTCGCAGTTCTCCGAACCATGCAGCAATGCCAATACCTGGGGCGTTCGGCCCATTTGTCCGGATGACGTTGAGGTAACCGTATTGCTGCTTCTTGGTATCGGTGACGAGTTCGACCTTGTGCCAGGTGCCCGCGCCGGTCAGGCCATGTTGCAAAAGGCACTGCAACCACCCGTCGAGAGCGTTCTGAACTTCCGGGATGAATGCCGTGCTGAAGTACATCTCCATGCCCACTTGCTTTGCCGCGGTGGCGACGTTCTCACGCCAAAGCTCGGCAAGACGAACTTTCAGATTCGGGAGAGGTAGTTCGACCACCTCGGGGTCATCATCCTTCTTCTTGGGGGCAGACTTGTGAACAATCTCGTCAAAGCGCTTTGCCATTCGCAGCAAGTATTCCCTCAGCGTTGTTTCCTTCTGAAAGTTTTTGAGGTCTACTCCGTCGAAAGGAAATGATGGTGTGAGCCCAGTGAAATCGAGTTCGGGGGACTGAAAGCGAAGGCGCTGCCGGATCAGGTGAAGTACGATCTCGGATTCAACCTTTAACGGCATATTAATCTCCCGCTTCGCCGGCCGTCCCGGGAGCGAGAATTCCTGAACGAGTCGATCTCTGGCAAACGGATCGGTTTCCCTGAGCATATCGTTCCAGAGCCACTTCTCGGCGAATACCAAAACGCATACGCTCCGCAACTCGTTGATGAAACGTGCGGTCGCGTCTGTGAAGAACAGACGATTCCGTTTCTCCTGTTCCGGATTGGGGTGACGGAGGTAATCTTCCAACTGATCGAAGATGACCACAACCGGAATGTTCAGCACGGCCAGTAGTTCGAGCCAGGTGTCTAGCAACCTCCGGCCAAGGTTTCCGGCCTTCTTGATGTTTTCCGGGGCATCATCGAAGTCCCCCATGTGGAGTTCCTCGAACGGTACCCGGTCATCGAGCAACGCGATTCGAGCCAATCGGCCGTAAAGTTCGCGCCGGAACCATCCGACTATGTCCTTGGATTCCCGCCGTTCCAGATGCTGTTCGACCAGAGTCACCGCGACAGATGCCTTAACTCTGGCCTTATCGCAAGCGTCGCGCAACATCCCAGGGTTCGGATGTGGCGAGTCGCACCGCTGGATGAGTTCATCAATCGCGTCCAGACGTGCCTGAGCCTTACCAGCACCACTTCGAAGCTTGCTCCAGAAGCCGCCGGCCGGGATCAGATCGGCCCGCTGATGGGGCGGGAGTGCTCGGAGTGCTTCGGCCAGCAACCGTGCGGTCAAGCGTCCAGCAATCACGCCGAGCATCCGTCCACCCTCGCCGCGCTGTGCGAGCAAGTGGTTCACGATTTGCCAGAGCAAGTAGTCGATAGCGTCCATGTCCGGCGACAGCCGTTCAACCACGATGACGAGTGATTCTTCACCAGACTCCGCAGCACGTTGTCGAAGTTCGTTCCGTAGCGAATACAACAGGTGCGTTTTCCCCGAACCACGCTCGCCGAGCAACGGATAAACCCGTGTCGTCGGCTTGCTGGTGCGGTACAGCCCGATGATGTCGAGCAGTTCGGACAGTTGATTCGCGGTGAACTCGGGTACGCCGGCGAGGATGGTTTCCTCGGCTGTGCCAATGGCAGTCACTCGATTGACAAACGGGTTGCTCCCTTTCTTCAACCGCTCCAGCGCCGCGGTCCGGAGATCGGCTTCGGAAAGGGGCGTTTCCGAATCAGTGCGCGGGCTGGGCATAGTACATCACCTTGCTGGATACGAAGAGTGCGAGTTCCGGTTCCGGCATGTCATCGAGCATCCGGGGCCAACCGCCCAAACGGATGCGGTCGGAGTCGTGTAGTTTGCGGAGTGCATCGTGAAATGCCCCAACCGTCAGGTTCGGGTTCTGCGTCCGGAGGTGATTCATCAACTCGTCGAACTGGCAACCGACGCTGGTTCGCTTCACCCGATCCTGAACATATGCCACAATCTCGCCTTCGGTGGACGCTATGGCTGATGTAGCTGTGTGTGACGGCACCGGGGGCGGAGGTGGTGGCGAGAACGCGGGCATGTCCGGTATCTTGACCCGATCCGCCGCGGCCCGCAGCGCGGCGAGAACCGGCGCGGGATCGCTCGAAGCGTTCGTTGGCGTGACTGCTTGCAGGACTTTCTGTTGCAAGTCGGTGAACGCATCCCGGATAGTGCTCAGACACGTCTCGGTCGCCTTTTCGATAGCAGTGGAGAACACTGTCGGATCAGGAACATGGCGGTGGTTATCGCTTGGAGTGAACTTCTGAACCAACCCAATCAGGGTTTCAAGTGCGGCTTTCGGGTTGTCATGTTCGGCGAGATACTTGTGTCCGGCCGGTGTGAGTTCCCAACCGACGACGACCTCGGCAGTCGTCGTTTTCGACTTTCCGCGAACCGTCTTTGTGGTCGTTCGCGTCTCCCGCTTCTCTGCGATCCACCCATGCTCCTTTGCACGTTCCGCTAGTGGTTTCCCCTTCGCGGCTGCTGGGAATATCCCAGTGACTGAGCCTTTCTCTTGTAAGGGTAATGGGCCGACCTTAGCCGCTTTCCTCAGACAGGTCAGGGTGGAAGCGTCTATTTGTTCAGACGTGGACACGATGGTGACCTTCCCAACGGTGTACAGCCGTAATCGGCGAGTGGAAGTCCGAAAACCGGAAACCGCGATTATCCGCGGCGATGTACTTCAAGGCAAGAAGCCAGTTGAGTTGCTCAAAAAAATATCTACAAGCCACGAATAACCGGGAATGAAGTGAGCCGGGTTCTATCCCGGCCCGAAACGTGAGTGTTGTCGTTGTCTGCTACCGATCAGCGCTTATCACTTTGTTGATTGTTCACCACCATCTTGCCGTTCGCCACATTCACTTGCTTGAACACGGGTCGGTTGAGGCGGCGCAGAGTGGCCAACGACTTGAGTGCCACGGCCAATCGCCGCTCTGCAATTGCCAAGTGTCGCTCCACACCGAGCGCCGCAGCGGAACCCGCCATATGCCGCTCACCCAAGGTTTCCAGGATGTGAACCGCCAGCCAGCAATGACTCACCCGAGTCGCGGCCATTCGGACAGGGAACGGTACAGGCGTGGGGTCGGTAGCGATTAACTCCTGGATGTGTTCTTCAAGCTTCCGCGCCACAGCCTCTTGCATCAACACATCATCCCCCGCGGCGCGGGAGAGGAGCGTGCAAGCGGCCATGTTCGAGACCGAACCGAACGTGGACAGCCAACCTGGGTCGTTGAGCAGCTCCCGCACGGCGGGCAACACAGATCGGTCACCGGCCGCGGCCTTGGCGAGCGTTGCCTGATGCGCTGGGTTGTTCGAGACGGGCTTTATCAGCCCCGGTCGCGGCTCTTCCAGGCCGTAGGTGTCCATGATGCCTTGAAGTGTGCACATCGGTTCGATCCCCTGTTGTTTGCGCCACTCACCGCGGTGATGGCGGTGGTGACCAGTCAGGAACATCACTGCCCGGAAAACATCGTCGGCCAGTCTGTCGAACTCCTCGCCCGCCGACAGCACCGCCGACGCTTCGGCTATTGCATTCTGGCGATCGAGGCGTGCGTCTTGCAGCATCTTCTCGGTGGATGTGACGTAGTTGCGAATGTGGTCGGCCTCGGCTGGAGACACCGGACCGACGTACTCCTTGTGCCACCGGTTGCCAACTTTTCGCCGGCTGTACAGGTAAAGCTTTCCCTTGCGCGTTTCGATTGCCATGGCGCGCACTCCGGTTGTGACATTCTGGAATGATTGCACCGCATCGGGGTGCCTGATAGGTCGATCGAACGCTCCAGGGGAGGTGTGCCACGGGTGACGCGGGAGGTGCGCCGTCCATGGCACACCCGTCCAGTCTTATTCTTCTGTCTTGTTCTTCAGAATAGACTCGGTTCAAGCAGGCTTCGCTATGGGCGGTTGAGTCGCTGGAACAATCGGTAGCGCTGATGGGCGAACCGACGCGGCGGCATTGCGGAGAACCCCGGCCTGGGCGGTCAGGTGGGAATAGTGTTTGTGCAGCATCGCCGTGGAACTGTGGCCGAGCAGTGCCGCGACAGTCGCATCGGGAACCCCTTTGGACAGTGCTTCGGTCGCGTATGTGTGGCGATATCCGTATGCAGTTGCGGATACACCGGCCCTCTCACAAGCCCGACGCACTGCGAGGCAGATCCCATCTTTGGTCCATTTCGAACCCCTGGCGTTCCGGAGGAGTTGCCCAGTTGGGTACTTCTCGACTTGTTCGGCAATCAGTCGCTTTGCCGGATCGGTCAGGATAATCATCCGGGGCTTTCCACTGGTGGCCGCCGTCTTGTGGTCAAACAGAAGTGCCACTCCATTTTTGAGATCCACGTTTTCAGCGGTCAACTGTGAGAGTTCAGAAGGACGTGCGCCGGTTTCATGGAGAAGTGTGAGCAGAAGCCGAAGAGCGGGTGTTGCCACTGCCAACAATTGGCCATGTGTATCGTCAGAGATGATGGCCTTCGTGCCACGGGAGGCTTTCGGCGGACGCTTCACAGTCTTCAATGGGTTCGAGGCAATCAGCCCGGACGTTTCTGCCCACTTGAAGGCAGTCGCCACAGCGCCCAGCAAATTGTGTCGATGGCTTGATCCCCAATCGGGACGGTTACTGAAGGCGATAAGCTTCGTTGCCGTGAGTGTTGTTGCCACTTGGGTGGAGAAGTGCTTTGCAACCGGAGCCAGCAGCCCCGTGTAAGAGGCGAATGTGTTCGCCTTGACCCTCAGTCTTGCATCTGCGAGGAATCCGTCGATCACGGCCTGCGTCGTGGCTTCCACATCCGGTTCTACAATCTTCGGTGTCGGCTTCGGCCCGTCTGCCATCAAGCGGTGCCAGGCTTCCAAAGCGGCCTTCTTATTCTGTCTGCCTTTCACACCAAGCGCGATTTGCTTCCCCCCGACCTTTGCGTACCAAGCGCCCTTCGCCTTGCGGAACCATGCTCCTGTGCTTCGTCTCGCCATAGCCGGATACCTTCCGGCAACGCCATTCGGTGCCCCAATTCGGTGCCCAGCCAGTCTGGGAGGAATCAGGGACATGCTTGAAACGCTTGATTTTCCACAAGACGCGGCGTGGAGCAGCCCGGTTAGCTCGCCAGGCTCATAACCTGGAGGTCGTAGGTTCAAATCCTACCGCCGCAACTTCGGTAAAGCCTTGAAAAATAAGCACTTAGGCCCGTTTTCCCGGATCGCTGGGGAAAGCGGGCCTGAGGCGTTTCAGGGCCACTTCACTGCCCTTGATGGGCAAGTCACTGCCCCGATGATATCTCCCGGAGTTCCCGCTCGAATTCTTCGTCTGCGAGCGAGGCATTGAGCACGGCCTTCCGGTTCCTCCCCAAGTGCCGCCAAGGGGTCGATACCTCCTCCGCTTCGTGTTCACCAGCAAGAGGCGATTCAAGAAACCGTTGGCATTACTCACGGAGTTCGTGCCGGGGCCGTGCAGGCGACGCATCGTGAGGTCGTTGGTGCCATCGAGATCGAGGAACACATCGAACTGTTCGTTGCCCATGGGGCGGGGCTTGGCGGTGTCCCAGCCGTCGTAGGCATAGCGTTCGACGGTGGTGCTGGTGCCATCCCAGGCGGCACGTTCGATGCGGTTGCCGAGGGCATCGTAGACATAGGTCACCTGCGTGGTGACGCTGCCACCATCGGTGGCACTGAACGCGGCACCGGTCAGTTGGTTGCGGTGATCATAGTCATATTCCCAGGTCTCATCGAATGCCCCCTTGCTCTTCTTGGTGACATTGCCTTCAGCATCATATGTATACGTCCACACACCATCATTGATTGTGCGGTTGCCGGTGCCCGTGGCATAGCCAGCGTTGGTGCGATTGCCATTGGCATCATAACTATAGGTGGCGGTGAGATGTGAGATGGGCAAATCAGCGTGACGGCAGGCTCCCACTACGTTCCCAATCCGTGGCCCTGGCCGACCCGAGGGGCTTTGGTGGGATGAAGTTGCAACCAGGGACGGTGGAAACGCCATTTGGGTTGCGGAGTATTGTGGCCGACTACTCACAATTTCCGGCCAGCAAAAGTGCTTCGGGCCGCTGATTGACAGCAAACCAAGTCGCTTGGTCATCGTCCTCACGGTGAGAGCTGGCAACCACAAACTGTAACTGGCAACATTCACCAGATTCGAGACTGGGGAGGTGAATTGAAATCGAGCCGCCTTTCACTTGTACAACCTCTTCAGCGTGCGACTCGAAGTAAGTAGACAATCGCCTCGGCATCCACTTTGCGGCTCGGCTTCGACCTGCGAGATACTCGAAATCTTCTGTGCCGATGGTGACTTTCCAAGTCTCATCAGCCCAACTTCTCGCTTCGACCCCTTCTCCAGGTTCTCCCCACCCTTCTACCCAGCAATATCCTGGCAGCCAAACGAGTTCGGCATCGAACCCTTGAACCCCAGAGAGAGCTTGGACCCGCATTACAATCGCCTGGCTGCTGAAATCCAGCGACGGCGACAGAGTAGATCTGGGCAAAGCAACGATCAACTCTTCGAGGAGGCAATTAGGCGTTTCCCACTGCGAAATGGCACTAACCCCAGAAGGGTGCTGATAACGTCGATTCTGGTTGAGCGGTTCGCTTCCTGGCTTGACGGCATATCGCAGCCCCAGATTTCCCAATGGAGTTCGGATCTGGGAACTGGTGTCGAGATCGATCAAGGTATAGTCAGTGGCACGAAATAGTCGCATAGTAGACTCACTTCAGAGGGTTCGGGTTAGACGGAACTATATGCGCCTGACCATCGGGCTTGTACATAATGGTTCCCCGCGTCGTCGGTAGCGATGCTCCGGTAGCTGGATCGCGCCAACTACCGATAATCTGGCCGAAATCGACCGTCTCCCTCCAACCCGATTCGGCAGACCCACGCAGTGTTCCCTTACCCGTAAAATCATCGAGCAATTTCTGCGGGTTGGGGTGGGTCAACTCACTGGGGGTTTCGCCGCGTTTAACAGCCTGCTCAAAGTTGTTACGGCCAGGGATGTGTTTATCTTGTTGCCCTGGATGGATAGTTGGATTTTTGGGAAGCGGCGACGGTGTAGCTGGGGCAACAGGCTGTCGGGAGGAATTCGGTAAGTCGAAGCCATCGAATTCGCCGCCCCACCAATCTTGATTTCGCGGTCGAGGAGTCACAGGCCGTGATGACGGACGTAAAGGTCCTGGGGCATAAGAAGCAAATCTTGTGGCAGTTGACTCAATTGCACTCCAACCGGCCACGCCTGAGAGAATACATTGCCCGCTACCAATTAAACCCAAGGTTAGCCGCTCTGTCGGAGAAAGCAATTCGCCAGTCCGAATGTCCCGTCCTGTCCAAGCTTGCTCTACATCCACAACGCCAAGAATACTTGCCACACCATAGAGCGATGTAACTACTGACGCACTGACTCGACTCTCGCCAGTTTGCCGTTGCTGTTGATATACCTCAATAGCGCGAAGAACCGGACTAATAATCAGCTGGTTTCTCACGTCGTGAATTGAACTAACAACATCGCGTCCCGATGCACGGCTCTGCTCATAGATCGAGAGAGGACCACCCAGTAGACTGCCTCGCACAAATGCATCGCTGTAGGTAGTGGCATCTAAAATTATCGTCTGAGTAAATTTTGGCGGCTCAATTCCTGTTCTTCGTGCGATGTCACGGTCGTACATGTGCTTTCGCCCGGACTCCACAATCAGATCGGCAACAAAACTGCTCGGGCTGGCGATGATGGAAAGATTGGCAATTAAATTACGCTGTCCTGGAGAAAGAAATGGTGGAGGAGGCGAAGGAGCAACAGGCGGATTCCAGTTATTCACACCTCCTGCTGGCGTCCAGTAATCGGATTGCGAGATTCTTCTGTTATACGGATGTGTGATGCTCGCGGATCGTCTTCGGTTGCCCTGATCGCCCGGATCGAATGCGGCGAATTGATCATGTACATGTGAATATGCAGGATTTCGCTCACCAACACCACCTTCATAAAGCGCATTCAATGTGAGGCCGACATCACCCTCGGACATGCCGTTCGCCAGGAGTGCCGCTTTGATGCGCTCATGGAGTGGGCCGTTGCGACCGCCGGGCCCGAGCACCACTTGATACGTGCCATTGCGGATCGGAAGGAAACCAATGTTGCCTTCACCGGCCGACCGCCACCACTCCACATCACTGGCGGGTATAAACACGGTGCGTCCGCTCGGGTCGGTGCCGTTGGTTGGCCCATTGCCCACATAGCGATATGTGTTGACATCCGGTGCTAATCCGCTGGGGTCGACTTGTTGGAATGTGCCGGTTGCAGGGTCATACTCGCGGGTGCCGTTGCCAAGCGAGTACAGAGATGTAATGCTGTCCCACTCATACCCGGCATAACCATAACGATCATCCAACACGCCCGATGTGATCTCACCGAAGGCATCGTAGGTGATGGCGTTGGTTACGCTGGCGGAGTTGTCAAGGATCACACGGACGGAGCCTTGTTTATCGCTCAGGTACCAGTCTACCACGCCGCTGTCGTCGATGCGAGCGATCACCTCGTCGAAGCCGGGGCCGTGCAGGCGACGCATGGTGAG
>JBGSZR010000211.1:0-3336 GCA_041750275.1 Gemmataceae bacterium | reverse complement strand
CGAAGGCTTGATGCGCAGCCGACGGGGACCGAAGAAACCACCCGCGCAGAAGCCCGTGTACGACAAGAAGCACAAACATTACTCAACGGCCCGATTGCTACAAGAGTTGCATCAAAAGAGCTGATGTTGAAAGGGCTGGCTTTTAGCCCTTTGAACTTTACCGACGCAACGGCGTTGCCATTTGCCTTGATATCGGCTTCGGTGTACTTGCCGCCTGGTGTGAGATAAAGCTTCTGCTCTTCTGCATCGGCCACTTTAGGCGGCATCCCGTGTCCGCCGGCGTCGGGCACCGACTTGAACGCGATGCGGAACCGCTCGTTCCCAATTCGGATGGAAGGGATCGTAACTTCGACCTTCTTCCCACCCATGTCCTTGGGCAGATGGCCGACGAACAGTGAGGTCATGCCGGGTTTGTCGCCGGTCTGCGGCTTGGGTGCGAGGACGAACGACTCCGACTCCATGCCACCCTCGACCTTGACGTACCCCGTCAGCGGTTGGGCCTCGACTTCGAGAACCACAGCCTCGTTCTGACCGAGAGTGTAGAGGCGCAAGATGCCGCCCTTTTCGAACACCGCCTCGGCATGGTAGCTGTCGCTGCCGATCGGAACCACGATGCCGCCGTGGGCGGTCGGCTTGTGACCGTGCTCGCCATCGCTCTTGGCAGAACCGCTTGGCTTGTTTTGCCCCTCTTTGACCGGATCGGTCTTGGCAGTCGTCGTCACTGGTGTGCTGGAGTTATTGCAGCCTGCGAAAGCAATCGACACGGCGGCGACAACGAGTGCCGGCGTGATGAATCGATGAACGCGAACCATAACGGTTCTCCGATGGAAGGAACGAATTTGGCTTGGAACCACGAGGGAATTGACGATCTCGACGATGCGTAAAGCTATGGTTCACGCCTGTCAGAAGACGGGCATAACGATGCCTAGAACGCAGTAGTCTGGATCAGTCAAGTAGAGAAGGTCGACGCGAGATGCGTCTGGAAAGGATCAGCAGCGCAGCAAAGTGCAGAGTGCGAAAAGTGTTCGTTCGGAAGTATGCGAGCTTCCGGAGTAATCATAGATCTTACGTGCAGCGACACGTGTCAAGCCGTCGAAGAGGCTAGGCATGCAACCGACGAAAAGGCTGTCTGCGGCACGAAATTCCGTGAGAGTAGCCTTCGCGTCATTACCACCCGAAGCAGTCGCATCAGTGATCTGCTTGCCATGATTACAGGGGCACTTCGAGGGGTGGGCCGGATCGTGCTTCTGGCCGTTATCCTCACCGCAAGGTGGTGCTTTGTCGCCGCAACAAGATTTCGTAGGCTGCGAGGAATGGTTGTTAGCCGAATCAAGATTGCTCTGGGCGCTCAGTGCGAGCGTGCAGCAGCACACACCTGGACCCATTAGGGCCGAGATCGTGAACCACACTGTCAGAGCAAAGCGAAACATACTAAGAGTATCGGCATCAGCCGTTGAAAAGTCAAGCCGGCTTCATACCTGTGATTGCTCCCTCAACAATTGCTCCCAGTAGGGGCTGAGCCCTGGAACTATCGTCGTGCTGACCGTCGAGTCGTATCTTCGGAGAACTTCGTACCCATCTTTCCCCAACGCAGAGATGTGCTGTTTATGCGCGGTGAACCAGCGATAGACGTAACTCGGCCGAGTATCGAAATGAATCGGGTCGGCGCGACGAAGATTGGATGCCTTGAATCTTTTCAGCAGACCTTGGTCTTGGCCGCTTTGGATGAACGGATAGCCGCAGACCTTCTCGAACGCCTCACGGCGGAAAGCCCACGCTCCGTGGAATAGCCCTTGGTTTGCTTTGCGGTCGAGATGATCCTTCTTGTCGATCAGCACCACGCTCGGGATCGTGTAATCCGCGTTCGCCAAGGCCACAGCGGCCGCACTCATGTGCCACGGAAGGTAGATGTCGTCGTCGTCCCAGACGCAGTAGGCATCGACATCAGGCGACACGAGCGCGGCGCTGGCATTCCGCTTCTCGCCGAGCGTGCGGAACCGGACCGGTGACGCCACGATCCGCCAGCCGTCGCCGACCTGGTTCTCGTACTGGCCGGCGTCGTCGAGGACGATCATCTCCCGCTTCGTCGCGGGGTAGTCCTGGCGCAGGAAGCACTCGACCGCCTCGGCCAAGAGTTTCGGGCGCTTGTAGGTGCAGCAGATGGCGGCGATTTTCATGGCAACTCCAGGAATGCGGCGTATCGGGTGCCCGCCAGCCACGCGCGGACCTCGCTGTAGTTACTGACGGTTTCCTCGAACGGGCGGCCAACCTTCACAGTGCCGGGAATCAACGTTCGCGGTGAGAGGCCGAGGTGGGCTTGGATTTCCTCGAACGCGGAACCCTGATCGGTGACGAGGTCCTCGTACCGAATGCCGAGCGCCGACGGGAATCGCCGCCAGGCGATCTCCACCAGCGCTTCCGTTCGCGCGAAGTCCTCCAGCATCCGTTCTCGATGGATCGCAACCCGGACGATGGCCGGGAGTTTCTCGCCGACCCGCACGAGCCAGCGGTTCCGCTGATGGGCGATCAATTCCGAGACATACCGGGCGAGTAAGTTCCCGCGTCGGAGGGTGATCACCGGCGTGTTCGGTGGAATCGTAGGCCACAGACCCTGTGCAGCCCGAACCTCCGGGCGTCGTCGATATGCCTCATCCAGGCCCGGCCCTGTTTCGGAGGATTCGAGACCGACGAAGGCGTGGGCCACGAAGCCGGTCGGCGTCAGCCGAGCACGGCAATGATCGAGAACTTCCGCGACGGCGGGACGCACGACCGGGAAGCCGTGCTCGTGCGAGTAGGGGTTGAAGACCTCGCCGAAGCAAACGATGTCGCCGTGCGATTGCAGAGCGGTTCGCACGAGTTGGGTGCCGCACCGGGGCAGGCTTTGGATTACGAACATCGGGCACCTCCCGGTTGCCACTGCCGGATCGCCCGAACGAGCGGATGAGAATCAAAAGGCACTCGCGCAGGCATCGGCGGCGGCGTGGTCATCGCGGCTTCCGACCAAGTGACCGGTTTCACGTCGCCGCGGTCGCTGACGGCGTAGTAATCCCGGTACTTCAATCGACCCTCGCAGCACGCCGTCCAGACGGCCGGGATGCCAAACGCCTCGGCCACGACGAGGCCGTGCAGCGACGACGACCAGACGACTTCGCACGCAGCGATCCGCTCGACGACCTCGGGCCACGGGCGACGCGGATCGATCAGCACGGTGTTTGGCCGTTCGGCCGCGAAGCGTTGCCCTGCCGCGTCGTGGATGTGCGGAATGACGCCGATTCCGATTCGCACCGTCGAGCGGGGCGTGTGGAAGTACGGCAACAGTTCGCCAGGGTCGCCGTA
>JBGSZR010000210.1:0-85662 GCA_041750275.1 Gemmataceae bacterium | reverse complement strand
CCCGCATGCCGGACGATATCGCCGCCCGCACCGCCTATGCCGTCGGCACGCGTTTCGCCCAGGCCGGCAAGTGGCCTGAAGCCCGCGAGGTGTTTGCCCTGCTCACGGCGAAGTACCCGGGGCACCCGCTGGCCATGGATGCTTATCGCTGGTTGCTGCGTTATCACGCCAGTTCCGAAACACGCCGACGTGTGGAAATTCAGCAGAAGCTGGCGTTCAAGACGGTCTCCTTCGAGCCGGTGCCGGGTGCGAACAAGCAGGTGGTGCCCGCGGGCGGAACGAGCAATCCCAGTGCGAACCTGGCGGTGCAGGAAGATGTGTACCGGCTCTATAGCCCCGAGATGATCTTCAAGTGGCACCAGGCCTGCCTCGATTTCCAGCCGAAACTGACGGCGTTCGGCCCCGTCTATGCTCGTGATCCCTCGGCGTGGTTGAACTTCCTCGCGGCCCGTCGACAACTCGGCCAGCACACGGAAGCCCAGACGTTTGTGAGCGATTACTTCAAGAATAACCCCGGTGCGGCGACAATGCCGGTGGGCGTCGATCCGTGGCGCGATTGTCTGGCGGCGGAACTCTGGCTCACGCAACCGGGCCTGGTGCCGACTCCGCCCAAGCCGCTCGGCACCTGTCGCGTCACCGAGACGCGGCCCTTCCTCGATGGCAAGCTGGACGATCCGTGCTGGGCGGACCTGCCCGCCCTCGCGGTAAAGCCCGTGGCAGTCAGCGGCGACAGCACGACCTTCGCCGAGCAATACCGCACCGAGGCCCGCTTCGCCTACGATTCGAAGTTCCTTTATGTGGCCGTGACCTGCACGCACCCCGCGGGAATGCAGGTGCCAACGGTGGCGAAACGCACTCGCGATGCGGACCTGGATGGCCACGACCGCGTGGATATCTTGCTTGATCTGGACCGCGACTATCAGACGTATTATCGCTTCCAGATCGACCACCGCGGTTGCCTGGCCGAGGATTGCTGGGGCGACAGGACCTGGAATCCGAAGTACTATGTCGCGTTCTTGCCAACAGAGACAGGCTGGACGGCGGAGATCGCCATTCCGCTGGTGGAACTGACGGGCGAGCGCGTCTCGCACGGGCGAGCCTGGGCAATGAATGTGAGCCGCGTGGTGCCGGGTCAGGGCGTGCAGGCGTGGAGCACACCCGCTGACGGCGAACCGCGCCCCGAAGGCATGGGCATTCTGCAGTTCCGCACCGGCAACTGAGTGCGGATCGCGTTGAGAAGTTCACGGACTCGCAGCGTGAGCCAAGGGTGCCAGACGCCCTCGCTCACGCTGTGGGCTCGTTAGGCGATAGTGTTGACGCGGAATGTTATCCTTTTGGATAAACGCACACCTCGGAGCCGGCAGCGAGCACGACTGACCCCGGCTGCGTTCCATTCATCACGCTCCACTCGGCACCATAAAGCATGCCCCAGTCTACATCGGCGGCGAACTCGCTCACGGGGTAAATGTCCCACTCGGGGTGGTTCACCTCGTAGCGAATCAACTTGCCACGGCGGCTGGTGCCAAAACCCCAGGTGTGTTCCTTGAAGAAGTGTTCGACACTCTCGGGCCCGGGTCGCACAGCCGGTTTCGCACCCACAGCCCTCAGAGTGTGAACCTTGCCACTCCACTTCACGCTGTACGCGGCCGTCACGTGCTCGTCCGTCTGCATCACATTCATCGTCATGCGAGCGGCGCGATAGGGCTCGTTATAAAGGAGTCGGGCGGTGGTGGCGATCAACCACTGCGGCACGAACTCGCGGACGAAGCAGACGCCGCGTTCTGCTCCCTGCTTCACATAAAAGCGAAGATTCCACTCGGGGAAGTGGCGGTAGCCAGGCCAGCCGATGCCGAGCACGCGCGTGTCCAGGAACTGGAAACCGACGAGGCTGGCCCAGCATTCGCCTCCGCGCCGGTCGAGTTCGAGCCCGGGCGGGAGCAAAGGTTGCAGCAATCTCTCGGGCACGGCATAATTCGCCAGGATCAGGTGACACCAGCGAGCGGTGAGGAACTGTCGGCGTGTGGACATGCCTTTATTATTAGCGGAAAGCACCGGCCGGGCCCGGGTTCTCTTCGTCGTTCGCCTCCGGCATAGGCGAACGTGCGCAGAGTTCCCGACCCGGCCGGGTGATGGGTCGCTGGCGTGGGCACGACTGCGACTGTTCCCACCATATCGGTTGCGGCGGCTGCAAGGATCAGGCCGTATTTCCCGAAGCGTTTGCCAGTACCGTCCCTTGATGTGGCACGCCCGGCACAGATCGCCCAGCTTCCGCACCGCCCGCCGCGATGCAGCCGATTGGCCGCGTCTTCGAGCCCGTGCTACAATCTGCATGACCATGACCCTGCAAGAAGTTCAGGAACGCATTCGCACCCTGTTTGGCGAGAAGGATGGTCGCCGGGGCGTCGAAGGCACCTTCATGTGGTTCATGGAGGAAGTCGGCGAATTATCGGCTGCCCTCCGCGGCAGCGGCTCACGCGAGAATCTGGTTCTAGAATTCGCCGATGTTCTCGCCTGGTTAGCGACCCTCGCGAACATTGCCGGCGTAGACCTGGAAGAGGCCATGCGGCTCAAGTACGGCGTAGGATGTCCCAAATGCAGCCGAACACCGTGCGAATGCGGCACCGCCAACAAACCGTGACACCATCTCTTCACTTCCCACGAGCCCCCATGCCGCGAGCGCTCGCCGCCCTGCCTCGAATTGCCTTCTGTGTCCTCGGCATGCTGCTGCTGGCCGCGCCGGCTCGTGCCGAGGAGCCGACCGTGCGCATCGTCGCCGCACGTGTTGGCATCCCGCCCGGTGGCCCCACAGTGCGTCAGGATGAACGCGGCCAGACCCTGCACGTCAGCAAGTTCGGCACCTGGGCCCCGGTGTACGTGGAACTGCAAGTTCTCGCCGCCACGGATGAGCCCGTCGAACTTGCGATCGAAACGCCCGACGCGGATGAAACACTCACCACACTGGCCGTGCCGCTTTCTCTGGTCGGGGTGCAGCCCAACACCACGGTCGCCGCCTGGACGCTGGGCCGCATGCCTTACCTAAAGTCCGCGGGAGGCACCGGGGAAACAACCTTCACGGTGCGTTCTGCGAATGGTGTCGCTCTCTCGGAACCGCTGCGTGTGCGAAATGTCGCTCGTGATCCGCTCACGTACGTGGTGCTGACACTCGGCGGCAAGCAACCGGGGTTCGAACTGCCGAAGCCCACCGGTTCGCAAGCGACAACACCCGCCGAGGGCGGGACCATTCGCAATGGCCGTGTCGAGGTCGCCGCCCTCACCTCCGTCGATGATCTTCCCGATGAATGGTTCGGCTACGACGCCGCGGATCTCGTTGTGCTGACCACGAGCAATCTCGAGTTTGTCGAACGCCTCTTTAGCCCGAACTCCTCCGCGGCCGATGCCCGCAAGCGCGAAGCCCTGGTGGAGTGGGTTCGGCGTGGCGGCCGCATCGCCATTTCCGTGGGAAGCCACGCGGCTGCGGTAAAACGATTGCCCTCACTTGAAGCGATGCTGCCGTCCCCCATCGATTCGATGATGCCCCTGCGGTCTGTGCCCGAACTCGCACTTTCGTGGTCCGCACGGGAGACCGCCAGCACCACCACGATCGATCGCCTTCTCAGTGTGAAGGGTGGAACGGTGCCGGTGGCGAACCTGGTGCCGAAGGCAGGCCGCGGCCGGGTGGTGATCCCGCCGCCGGGGCGAAGTGCCGACAACCCCGAACCGCTGGCCGTGCAGAGCAGCTTTGGCGTCGGTCGCATCACGCTCATTGCCTTCGACCTGGACCGCCCGCCATTCAGCGACTTTGCCGACCGCTCCGAGTTCTGGGACTGGGTCCTTCGCGAGTGTGGTGCGAACCGTGCCTCCATTGGCCAGGAATCGAAGCCTCGCATGGCTGGCACCGGCCCCAGCGACGAGGAAGATGAAGTGGCCGCCGCCATTCGCACGCACATGGACACTTTCACCGGTGTGCCCGTGATCTCGTTCGGCTGGGTCGCGGTGCTCATCGCCTGCTACATCCTGCTGATCGGGCCGATCGAATACTACTTCCTCAAGCGAGTCTTTGGCCGGCTCGAACTTACCTGGCTCACCTTCCCGATCATTGTTGCCACGGTGTGCGTCGTGGCGTACCTCTCCGCCAGTGCCCTGAAGGGACACCACCTGCGTGTGAACAAGCTCGATATCGTGGAAGTCGTCGCCGAGTTCGACCCGCAGACGGGCAAGCCCGTCGGCCACATTTATGGCACCACCTGGTTCACGCTTTTCAGCCCGAAGATTGACCGCTACACGCTGGGCGTGACACCCGCCGAGGGCTGGCACGGCACGAGCGATCCCACGCTAATCGCCTGGAGTGGCGGCCCACGCGGTGTGCGTGCCAGCCTCTCGCGCCGCCGCTACGCTTACCATGTCGATCCGCGCGCCACTGCCGATGCCCTGGAAAACGTGCACATTCAGGTGTGGTCCACGAAGTCCTTCACCGCACACTACGCCGCGGGGATGGACCCGGCTTCTCCCATCGTCGAGTCCCGGCTCTATCACCCGATTGGTGGGCCCGAGCTCGTGTTCGGCACCTTCGTGAACCGCATGCCGTTTCCCGAACTTCGCGAGTGCGTGGCCTTTTATGCGGGCAAAGCCTACCCGCTCGGCACCATTCTCGCCGATTCGGAAGTGCGGCTCGTACTGGACAAGAGCCGCGAAGTGCCCGCCATCGACTGGCTGCAACGGGAAGGACAACTGTCGAGCTTGCTCTCGCTCGGACCTATCGGCAGCGCCACGCCCACCGCCCAACTGGAGACGGTGCCGCTCTGGGGCGTGCTATTCCATGAGGCTTCGCTGCGAAACGAGGAAGGCGTTTACCCTCGCAATGCGTCATTGCGAAAGCTCGATCAATCGTGGCGACTCTCGACCGAGAACCGTTCCGAGGTGATCATCGTGGGCCGCATGGCGACCACCACGCGAGGCATGAACGTGGCCAGCGGCGGCCCGAATTCGCCCTCGAATCTCTGGCTCCAGGGTGTGCCGCAGCCCGGCGAATCCGCACCGGACGTGCAAGGCATTGGCCGGCAAGAGACCTTCGTGCGAATCTATCTCCCCGTGAAACCGGGTGACTCGCCATGACCTGGGACCGGCCCATTCGCACCCGGCCCATCACGGGTTTCGAGGTGCTCGAAGGGCTTCGCGATCTGCTCCTGCGCGTCCGCGGGTTGCCACGCGAATGGGTGAACGAACTGGTCCGTTTCGACGCAGATCTGCTCGACCTGGCCGCAACCGATGCCATCGAGCCGGGTGTCATCGAGAAGTATTTCGGCATCGAACCACTCTCGAATGAGTGGTGGGAGAAAGTCATTGAGTTCGGCACGGTGCAGGGGCTCTGCGAAGCACTGGCTCGCTTTGTGGAGATTCCACTGATCGAGCCGATCACACTAGCTGGCCAGCGTTGCCCGGCCGCCGGGGCGTTCCTGATGGTGCGGCAAATGCTCGCCGAAGCGGGTGCAGATGTGAGCGAGTTGCGCCCCTCGACGCCGTTGCTGCCGTACTTGTGGCTGTGGCCCGATGTGTTTCGCTGGAGAATTCCGCGGCTCGCACCAGGCCGGGTGCCACCCGTCTTCTTCGGGAATCGCCGGCTCACGCGCCGCATCCTGGGTATCGTGCTGGGCGTGGCGGGCTTCCTCTTTGGCCTCTGGGTCGCCCGTGGCTTCCCCTGGCTCGGCGGCTTCCTCGTGGCCTTGTTCCTGAAGTTGCTGGTGTGGGACCTGCTCCTGATGCCCATGGCCGCTCGCCGCAAACACTGGTCCGTCGACTTCGGCGAACTCTACGACTTCCGCGACCTCGCCATGGCCATGGTGAAACGCACCGAACCACTCAACGCCGCCGCGTGAAAGCACCGAGACTGACCCATGATCGAAACGAATAATCTCACCAAGAAATACGGCGAACTCTACGCCCTCAAGAACCTCACCATTCAGCTCGACAAGGGCGATTGCTACGGCTTCATCGGCCCCAACGGCTCCGGCAAAACCACCACGATGCGCATGCTCGCCACCCTCCTCAACCCCAGCTGGGGCGAGGCCACCGTGTGCGGCTACTCCATCTACACCGGAGCGAAAGAGATTCGCCGCTCCATCGGCTACATGCCCGATTTCTTCGGCGTGTACGACGATATGAAGGTCACGGAATACCTCGAATTCTTCGCCGCCGCCTATCGCATCAAGGGCCCGGACCGCCGTCAGAAGGTGGATCAGGTGCTCGATCTGGTCGACCTCGGGTACAAGCGCGATGCGCTCGTCACCAGTCTTTCCCGCGGCATGACGCAACGCCTCGGCCTGGCCCGCGTGCTGCTCCACGAGCCGCAAGTGCTGCTGCTCGATGAGCCCGCCAGCGGTCTCGACCCGCGGGCCCGCATCGAGATGCGCGAACTCATCAAAGAACTGCGCACCATGAACAAGACCATCATGGTGTCGTCGCACATCCTGCCGGAACTTGCCGATATCTGCAACAAGATCGGCATCATCGAGCGCGGCGAACTCATCTTCAACGGCACCGTGGATGAAGCCATCCGCAAGGTTCGCGGCAACTTCGTCTTCACGGTCTCGGTGGGCCCTGAACGCAACAGCGAGGCCGCCAGCCGCATCGAGAAGTTCCCGGAAGTGGAGTCCGTGAAGGCCGACCCGAAAGCGCACTCGCTGGACGTGCGCCTGCGTGACGGCCACGAGGACGGCAGCTTCCTCCCCGAACGCCTCGTGCAAGCTGGCTTCCGCCTCAAGAGCTTCAAGGAAAAAGAAGTGAACCTCGAGAACGTCTTCATGGAGATCACAAAGGGCATCACCAACTGAGCCCGTTCGCAAGCAGGCATTAATGCGGCTTTTGTGTCGCACCGATCAAGACCAGCCAACTTCGGCCCGCAGCGGGTTCTCGCGGAATGCAGATCACGGCCGATGCGATCAGGACAACTGCGGCCGTTCTTCGCATAACAACTCTGCCCAGCCTCGTGGGCGTCCACGGGCTGTTTCTGGCTGAATGCTGATAGCTGACGGCTGATTGTTATGCGGATTCTCGTTACTGGCGGCGCGGGCTACATCGGCAGCCACACCGTGCGATTATTGCTGGCTCGTGGGCACGATGTCACCGTGTTCGATAACCTCTCCGCGGGGCATCGACAGGCGGTGCCGGCCGAGCGGCTCGTGGCCGGCGACCTGCGCGACATCGACCACCTTGACCAGCTGATGCTGACACGCCGCATCGACGCGGTGATCCACTTCGCCGCCCACTGCTACGTGGGCGAATCGGTCACGAACCCCTCGAAGTATTACACGAACAACCTCGTTTATGCCCTGAACCTGCTCGATCGCTGCCGTCGCCAGGGCGTGCAGAAGTTCGTCTTCTCCAGCACGTGCGCCACGTATGGCACGCCGGGCACCGTGCCCATTACCGAGAGCGAACCGCAACAGCCCATCAATCCGTACGGCAACACGAAGCTCGCCTTCGAGCATGCCCTCGCGGACTATGCCTCGGCTTATCCCTTCGGCTTCTGTGCCCTGCGTTACTTCAACGCTGCCGGTGCGAGCCCCGATGGCACGATCGGCGAGGACCACGACCCGGAGACGCACCTGATCCCGCTCGTCTTCAAGTCCGCACTCGGCCAGCGTCCGCAAGTCGAAATCTTCGGCACCGATTACCCCACGCCAGACGGCACCTGCGTGCGCGACTACATCCACGTCGACGACCTGGCCGAGGCACACATCCTGGCACTCGACAAGATTGAGAAGGGTTCGAAGCTGGCGTACAACGTCGGCATTGGTCGCGGCTACAGTGTGCGAGAGGTGATCCGCACAGCCGAGGAAATCAGCGGCAAGAAGGTAAACGTGAAGGAAGGCCCACGCCGGGCCGGCGATCCCGCGGAACTCGTGGCGGACGCCAGCAAGATTCGCCGCGAACTCGGCTGGTTGCCAAAGTACACGGACCTGAAGTCCATCATGACCACGGCCTGGAACTGGCACCGGACACATCCGAGCGGCTTCGCCGACGATTAAAGTCGTTACGATCCGCAAAATCGGCTCAAGTTAACGCATCCGCTGGTCGATCTTCTCTGTGGGGGAGCGGTGTCCGCACTTTTGTGTGGACCCGTTGACGGAGGGGGAACGATGAGCGACACGCGTGGCCTGCTGGACCGCATTTCGGCCTTTCGGAATCGGCTCGGTTCGAAACCGCTGGCAATCGCCGAGGATTCGTCGACGAGCACTGCCGTGGCCGAGCCGGAAGCATTCCGGCAAACGCTTCGCCAGATCACCGGGGCTTCGGCGCTTGCCGAGAGCCCGGTGCCGCCACAACTCACCGCCCGTGCCCGCCAGCTTCTCCAGTCCGCACGGGAGTTCCTCGAGCGCCAGCGCAAATTCACAGCCGATGCCCTCTTCACCGGCATCGCCCACGACGACACCGACCCCATCGTGGCGTATCACCATGAAACGACGTCCGTCATGGACTCGGCCGTTCGCATGGCTCAGGTCTTCCCCGAGTCGCCGAGCGTGCAGTTGAAGCTGTGCGATGGCCTCGAAGGGATTCTTTCAATCGTGAAGGAACGACTCAGTGTGCAGGAACGGGCTCTTTCGCAGCGCAAGAACGACCTCGGCCGCATCGATCGCCTGGCCGCGGCCTTCACGGCCATGGCCCAGATGCGCGCGGTAACACTGAAGCCCGTCGCCGACCTGTCCGAGGAACTGCTCGAAGAAGCCCGCCAGACGAAGCCGATGCGCTTCCTCGCGGCTGATCCACTTTCGACGCGTTCGTATCCGGGCGGCACGGAGTTCCAGGCACCGGCTCGCTTCATTGCGGCCCATGCCGTGAACGTGGCCCAGGTGGTGGCGCGAATCGTGCACCTCGACTACGAATGGGCTTCCCGGCCACTGTTGCCGGTGCTTGGCGCCCTGCTCATGGATTGTGGCATGATGCGTGTGCCCGCTGCGGCGCTCGCGAATCCCGGCAAGCTGAATGCCGACGACAGACGACTCATCGAAACACATCCGCAATACGGAGCGGAATGGGTTGTTCGCTATGTGCAGGACGCGGCCCCGCTCGCCGATGCCATTGCCACCCACCATGAACGAGCCGACGGCACGGGCTACCCCGTGGGCCTGCGCGGCACGACGATTCCGGCACTGGGCCGCATGCTCGCCGTCGCCGATGTGTATGCGGGGATGTGTGCCGATCGCCCACACCGGCCGGGGCAGGATACCCGTTCCACACTCACGGATGTGTTGCTGCTCGCCGAGAACGGGCAACTGGATCGCGACTTCGCCGAGTATCTCATTCATCTGTCCTTCTACCCTGTTGGCTCCGTGGTGGAACTGACCGATGGCCGCGTGGGCGTGGTGGCGGCGAATCATCCGAATCGCATGGATCCGCGTTCGCCCGGCCGCCCCGTTGTCGCCGTGCTGGCGGAAGCCGATGGCACGGTGCTGCCGCGACCGGAGCACGTCGATCTCTCGTCCTCCACGCGTGGCGGAATTATTCGGACACTCTCGACCGAGAAGCGCCGACAGATGCTGGGGCAGCGTTACCCGGATCTGGTGTGAGGCCCTGGCCACGGCTCACGCCAATGTCGCGAGGCTCCTGGCGAATTCTTATTCATGCCGAACTACTTGCGATCGACGCGCCATCCCTGGGCGTCGCTGTTGTTCCTCTTCCCGCTGATCGCGGTGTATGAAGGCGGCATGGTCTACTACGGTGGCGAACGCGCCGCCACACTTCGCAACGGTGCCGACGCCTGGCTCCGCTGGCAACTGGAACTCTTCGGCGTAGAGCACGTCTTCGCCGCACCACTCATCGTCGTCGCTGTGCTGGCATTGTGGACATGGTGGCGCTGGGCCGACCGGCCGCAGGATCCCGTGAGCACCTGGTTCGGCATGGCCTTCGAAAGTGGAGCTTTCGCCTTCCTGCTCTGGCAGTTCAGCCGAAACTTCGGGCCCATTCTGGACACGCTGGGTGTGCGATTGCAAGTGGCACCGCGTGCCGAGGCGCAGGTGCTCACCTTTGTGGGTGCAGGGATCTACGAAGAGGTGCTCTTCCGCCTTGGCCTCTTCGCCGGGATGTGTCTGATCTTGCGCATCGTGCTACTGCCGAAGTCGATTGCCGTGCTGTTAGCAGCGTTCGGCTCAGCCTTGCTCTTCTCGGCCGCACATCACATTGGTCCGTACGGTGAGCCGATGCAACCGTACGTCTTTCTGTTCCGCACACTGGCCGGGCTGTACTTTACATTCCTGTTCGTGGCCCGCGGCTTCGGCATCGCCGTGGGCGCACACGCCGGGTATGACGTGCTCGCCGGCGTCGTTCTAACGTAAACCACTCAGCGGTTCACTCAACCTCGAAGAGCCATCGAGACGTACTTCGTTTCGAGATACGCTTCGAGTCCTTCGTGGGCGAGTTCGCGACCCATGCCCGATTCCTTCATACCGCCGAAAGGGCACTGCGGTGTGGCGGGCACCGGGTCGTTCAGGCCGATGATGCCGGCTTCAAGTCCTTCCGCCATGTGCCAGGCCACGCTGAGATCGTTGGTGAAGACATAAGCCGCGAGGCCATAGCGCGTGTTGTTTGCCGCCGCGATCACATCCTCCAGCTTTGAGAAATCGAGCACAGGCATCACCGGTGCGAATGGTTCCTCGGTGAGCAGTGCGGCATCCGCGGACAGATTGCGAAGGATCGTCGGCTCGAAGAAATAGCCTTTCTCGAAGCGGCTCGAACGGGAACCGCCGGTGAGCACCTCGGCACCTTTCCCCTTCGCATCGGCGATGAGTCCGAGCGTGTTCTCCAACGCCTTCTGCTCGAACATCGGGCCGACCACCACGCCTTCCTCAAGGCCGTTGCCCATCTTGAGCTTCTTCGCTTCCTCGACCGCGACCTCGGTGAACTTCTTGTGAATGTCCTTGTGGACATAGAAACGACTGGGGCTGATGCAGACCTGGCCGTTGTTGCGGAACTTGCCGAGCACGGCCGCCTTCGCCACGACTTCGGGATCGGCATCGGGGAAGACGATGAAGGGTGCGTGGCCGCCAAGTTCGAGGCTCAGCCGCTTCACCTGATCCGCGGCTTGCTTCATCAGCCGCTTGCCGACATCGGTGGAACCCGTGAAGCTGATCTTTCGCACAGCGGGATTCTGCATAAACTCGTCGGAAATCTCGGACGCGGAGCCGATGACAAGATTCGCAACACCCTTCGGCAAGCCAGCATCGATGAGACACTCGAAGACGCCGATCAGCGACAGTGGCGTCTGGCTGGCGGGCTTGCAAACGATGGTGCAACCCGCAGCGAGGGCCGGGGCGATCTTGCGAGCTTGCAGCGTGATCGGGAAGTTCCACGGGCCGATGGCACCGACGACACCCACGGGATGCTTGATCGTGATGTGCCGCTTCGTGGGGTTCGATTGCGGAATCACCTGACCGTAGGCACGCTTGCCCTCTTCCGCAAACCAGTCGAACGTATCCGCGGAGTGCAGCACCTCACCCTTCGCCTCGGCGAGCGGTTTGCCCTGCTCCATCGTCATGGTGCGGGCGAGCGTGTCGGCACGCTCACGCATGAGATCGGCCGTCTTCTTGAGCACCTTCGCCCGGTCGTAAGCCGTGACTTTCATCCAGGACTTCATCGCAGCGGATGCCGCGGCGATGGCTCGCTGGCAATCGACACCGCCTCCGAAGCTGACTTCGGCAATCGTCTCTTCGGTAGCCGGGTTGGTGACAGCGAGCTTCTTGCCCGACGCAGCCTCGCACCAGGCACCATCGATAAACAACTGGCGATTCGTGACAGGAACGGACATCGGCGGCCCCTCATGGTGTGGTGTCGTGATGGATTTATGCTAGTGATTTGCTAATCGCGTGAACCGGCGAATGGCTTTGTGATGGTCGCGGATTGGAGTGTTCCCATCAGTGTGAATAATGCGTGCTCGTTTCGAGTAGATCCGAAGAAGATCGCCTTCGAATGTGAAGGATTGATGGAGTTCGAGTCAATTCTCCGCGTGGGCACTCGCTGTCCAGCGATCACACTCCGATCATGCCGCTATCGCCCGGTCGCATCGTTGCCTCCGGCAGTTGGTCGTCTTTCTCCCCATGAGTCCCGCCCCATGTTGCAACGCCGCAAGAATGCGTTCACGTTGATCGAGCTTCTCGTCGTTATCGCGATTATTGCCATCCTGATCGGCTTGCTCCTGCCAGCGGTCCAGAAAGTTCGCGAGGCAGCGGCCCGTGCGAAGTGCCAGAACAATCTGAAGCAGTTTGGCCTGGCGATGCACAACTACGAAAGCACCAATGGCAAGTTGCCACTCTCTCGTCCATACGACCTTGCGGGCAATCGGATGAGTTGGACGATCGTGGTGCTGGATTATGTTGAGCAGGGGAACCTGGCTCGCCTCTATAACAAGAACATCGCCTGGAACACGGGCACAAACATCACCACTGGCCAGACCGCGATCCCGGTTTTCATCTGCCCATCGGTCCCCGAGGCCAGCACGCGAATCACGTCGAGCGGGTCCGGAACCGGACTTGACGGCATCTCCATGGGGCCATTGGACTACCTCGTGATGCATCGCCTGCGTAACCGATTCTACACCGCCAACGGTCTGACGAACCCGGCCGGCACGGCGGATCATGACGGTGCACTGAACGCGAACACCGAGACGCCGATCATTGGTATCACGGATGGCTCCAGCAACACGATCCTCGTTCTCGAAAATGGCGCACGCCCCAACTACCATTTGCTTGGCCGCAGTCAGGGCACGTTCCTGCCTCGTTTTGAAGGGTATGGCTGGAGCGACCCCGACGGCGGAGCCGGATCGATGGACGGCACCGACGCAGTCACAGGAGCCATCAACGGTGGCAGTGGTACCGGTCGCTGCATCATGAATTGCAACAACGACAGCGAACCCTACAGCTTCCACACCGGCGGAATGAACGTCTGCCTGGCTGATGGGTCTGGCCGATTCGTCCGCTCTTCCGTTCCGGCTGCAACCTTTGCTGCGCTGCTCACAGCCAAGGCTGGCGATATCCCCGGGATCGAATAACTCAGCGTTTCCATCGATTGTTCTGCCTGCTCGGGGCTGACCCCGGGCAGGTTTTCATTTCGCATTCACTCCGGAGTTTCCCAGCGATGCAACTCGGTCATTGGATCATCGCGATCGTGCTGTGCATTGGGTTGGTGGGATGTGGCGGAACAAGTGGGCCCCCATCGAAGCCGGATGGCGTCGAAGTGAGCGGGAAGATCTTGCTCGCGAATGGATCCCCGTTGACCGGTGGCACGCTGATCTTGCGACCTGTGGAAGGTGCATACGGTGCGACCGCACAGATCCAACCGAACGGCACCTTCACCCTGATGGAAACATCAGGCCAGAAGTCAGTGGTGCCTGGCAAATATCAGGTCTTCGTCACTCTCAAGGAATCGAACCATAAGGCTCTTCGTGACAAGGTGAACAAGAAGTATCAGAGCAGTGAAGATGGCGATTCCGATGTGGTTGTTGAGATTCAACAATCGATCAGCGATCTGGTCATCAAGTTGAAGCCTTGATTTTACCACTACCGCGATATTGAGCTCATAGACTACCCTCCTACCGATGCGGAGGGAGTCGCATGACTGATGAACAGGTTCGGGCCGTTGGCCCGGCGTTCGCTCGATTTCTTGATGACTACCAGCGTTACTTCCATCCCCGAAGCCTCGAACACCTCCGCACCTATTGCCGGGGTCTCCTCTCCGACCTTCCACGCAAATCCATCGAACCCATCGCCCTCGCCGCTGGCACCGCTGTTCGCACACACCAAGAGTTTCTCCGCGATTACACCTGGGATCACCCCCAGGGTCCACGCGTTCAAGTTTCTCTCCCTTGACAACCGAGTAGGATCCTTTCCAACGTCGCGTCGTTCCAGGCCGCTTGTTGACGCCTACAATGCACGCTTCCCTTCAAGCCATCGGTGTTCTTGAGTAGCGACAGAGCGGTCCGGCGAAGAAGCCACAAGTTGGCTTGAGCGTTCTCCGCTCGGGTCCGGTTGCGATCCTCACGAAACGCCACATCCAACACCCAATGCAGGCGGTTCTCGATTCCCCAGTGGCCACGCACCGCCGCCGCAATCCGCTTTACTTCCGCCGGCAAACTACTGATGTAATAACGCACGCCGGTGTGCGTTTTGCCCTTCGCGTCCACATACTCCCGCGCCACCATCATCAGACTCTTCAAGCCCTTCCACTGCGCCAACTCGGCGAAGTCGTCCGGCACGGGCAGCACGCTATACAGACGACGCTCCGCTCGCCCATGCTTCTGCTCCACACGTGTGATCGTCGGCATCGCGGTTCCCGCTTCCAACGCCGCGCCGAGGGTGGGCTGGATCGCCGCTTCCAACTTCTCTTGGTTGCCTTTCACCGCGACCACGTAATCCCCCTTCTTCTCCACGATCTGGGCCACAATGTGCTTCTGACACCCCAACGCATCCAACGTCACGATCGCACCCTTGAGGTCCAGCAACTCCAACAGTTTCGGCAACGCTCCCAGTTCATTGGAATCGGCCGCACCAGCCACCTGACCCAGACAGACGTGGTTCGCCGTCGCCCAAGCGCTGACCAGCGTCAACGGACCTTGATCGCCGGCCCGCGCCATGGCCTCGCGAACCACCTTGCCGTCGATGGCAATCCCTTCACCCTGCGTCACTTCGTGCAGGCGCTGCACCCAAGCCAGGAGGCATTTCTGGAAGGCCACGGGGTCCAACGCCGCGAACACACGTCCGAAGGTGTCGTGCGAAGGAATACCCGAGGACAGGTCGAGAAAGCCGGACAGCCATTGGCGACGATCGCGGGCGAACGGCACGATCTCTTCCCAAGTGTCGGCTCCGGCAATGGTGCCGCACAAGGCGATGACCACCAACGAGAGCAACGGGTGTTTGATGCGAGTCCGTCGCCGACGGGGTTCGGGCAGCGACGCGAAGAATCGATGAATGCTGGTTTGGGAAAGACGGGATGACCTTGTCATTCTTCACCTCCATGAAACGGGACAAGTCATCTCCATCTTTCGCATGCACACTTGTCCAGACCATGCTTCGAGGGAATATAGAAAGGTTTTGATGCGTGGACCCTGGGGGACATCCCCGGCAACGACTAATTGCGATAGATAAATGCATGACACGTGGCCCGGGAGCGAAACTCCCGGGCCACGAGCTTTTAACAGCCTCGCGAACACGTGCCCGATTCGCATCTAGCATTCATTTCATAAACCCGCTTCAATAACAGGCATCAGTTTCCACATCAGGAGCGCTCTCCCATGCGTCGCTGTCTGTTCACATTTCTTTGGCTGGCCGGTTCGCCACTCCTGGCAGCCGAGCGGCCGAATATCGTGCTGATCGGTGCCGAGGATATTTCGCCCAACCTGGGTTGTTACGGCGATCCGGATGCGCTCACGCCGAACCTGGACAAGTTCGCCGCACAGGGTGCTCGCTTCGATCGCGCATTCACCCACTGCCCCGTGTGTGCACCCACACGCAGTGGTCTGATCACTGGGCAATACCCCACCACAATGGGCTCGCACCACATGCGTTCGAAGCTGACGAAGGTGCCGCCGTTGTTCGTCGATTATTTGAAAGAAGCCGGGTACTTCGTCGCCTGGCCCGGGAAGACGGACTTCAACTTCGACCAGCCGAAGGGGTGGGTGGACACGACCGCGGACTGGACGAAGAACCCGGATCTGCTGCCAAAGGATCGCCCCTGGTTCGCCTATGTGAACTACACGGTGACGCACGAAAGCCAGGCCCGGGCCGGTGCCGCACAGTACGCCAAGAACACGGCCCGCTTGAAGCCGGAAGAGAAGCGCGATCGCAGCAAGCTGAAGTTGCCTCCCTATTACCCGGACACACCCGCGGTGCGCGAATGCGTCGGCAAGTATCACGATAATATCACCGCCATGGATTATCTGATTGGCGATGTGATGAAACTGTTAGACGATCAGAAATGGAGTGAGAACACCGTTGTGATTTTCTTCGGCGATCACGGCTGGGGGCTCTCGCGCGGCAAGCGCTGGTGCTACGACAGCGGCTTGCGTGTGCCGCTCCTCGTGCGCTGGCCGGGCCATGTGAAGCCCGGCTCGGTTCGCGAGGACCTCACCTGCTTCCTCGACCTGGCCCCGACATTTCTCACGCTGGCCGACGCCAAGGTGCCCGAACAGATGGTGGGCCGCGTGATCCTGGGTGAGAAAACACAGCCCGAACCCAAATATATCTTCGGGACCCGCGACCGCATGGATGAGACCTATGATCGCATCCGTACCGCACGAGACCGCCGCTACCGCTACATCAAGAACTTCCATCCGGAACTGCCTTATGCACAATACATCAACTACATGGACGAAATGCCCATCATGAAGGACTGGCGGCGGCTGGCTTTCGCGGGCAAATTGAATGAGACGCAACTGTTATTCTTCGCTCGCACGAAGCCCGCCGAGGAACTCTACGATCTCGAGACCGATCCTTACGAAATCAAGAATCTCGCCGCCGCACCCGAGCAACAGGAACGGCTCAAGGAGATGCGGGCGGCCGTCGAGAAATGGATCCTCGACACCAATGACCTGGGTGCTGTCCCCGAGACAGAACTTATCAAGCGCGGCCTCGTCAAGGACGTGCTCAGCACGGAGTACGAGGCCCGCCTGAAGCTGCACCCGAAGACTTCGCCCATTCCGTGATGCGTTGCTCGTGCTAAACTGGAGTGAACCTGGAGGTGATGGAATGTCCGTGCAGGCACAGCAATCCGAGGCGATTTTCTATCCGTTCTCCGATGGCGAACCCATGGGCGATAACACACTCCAGATAAAGTGGATTCTGTCCCTTTACAGCGGATTCGAGGGCCTGTTTCGCCACAACGAGCACGTTTTTGTGGCGGCGAATCTCTTTTGGTACCCGGTCGAGGGCGATCCAACCACGGTGAAAGCACCGGATGGCATGATTGCCTTTGGCCGGCCCAAAGGTGATCGCCTCAGTTACAAACAATGGGAGGAAAACGACATTCCTCCGCAGGTCGTTTTCGAGATTCAGTCGAAGAGCAACACACCTGCCGATCTCGCCAAAACGCACGCGTTCTACGAAGAGTTTGAAGTTGAGGAATACTACAACTATGATCCGCTCACGAATTTCTTGCAGATCTGGCTCCGCGACGAAAACCGCTTGCGGCCTGTGCAAACGGTCAACGGCTTTGTCAGTCCACGCTTGAAGGTGAAATTCGAGGCTTCCCGCACGCAGCCCATGCGATTGATCGGCCCCGATGGCCAACCATTTCAGACGTACCTCGAACTACTCGAGCAGTCCGAGCACGACCGCGATCGAGCGATCGAGGAGGCTCGGAAGGCCCAGCAAGCACGACGCAAAGCGGACGATGAAAGACGCAAAGCCGACGAGGAAAGACGCAAAGCGGACGAAGCGCTGGCCGCCAGAGACCGCCTCGCGGCGAAGTTGCGGGAACTCGGAGTCGATCCTGATGCGCTCTGAGGTATACACGTTCTCTGGGAGTCTTGCCCATGTCCTCCCCACGCGAGCTCGAAGTCACGCAAGATCATCTGCCGGGTGGTAGCGAATCAAACAGCGAAACCACCAACCTGATTGCCGGTTATGAAATCCTGGATGAGATCGCACACGGTGGTATGGGCCTGGTGCTGAATGCACGCGACATGGCCTTCGATCGTGATGTCGCCATCAAGGTGCTCTTGCCGGAAGCAAGGAATTACCCGGAAGCTGTGGCTCGCTTCGCCATCGAGGCTCGCATCACCGGTCGCCTGCAGCATCCCGGCATTCCGCCTGTCCATCAGCTCGGCAAACTCTCTGATGGTAGCCCCTTTCTCGCAATGAAGTTAATTCGGGGTCGCACGTTGGCGGAGTTGCTCAAGAAGCGTGCCACGCCAGCCGAGGAGTTAACCCGCTTCATCCAGGTCTTCGAGCAAATCTGCCAGGCGGTCGGCTTTGCCCATGCCAGCGAGATCATTCACCGCGATCTCAAGCCCGCCAACATCATGGTGGGGGCCTTCGGCGAAGTGCAGGTGATGGACTGGGGGCTCGCGAAAGAGATGCGGAATGAGACAGCCTCCGCCCGTACAACCGCGACGCGAAGTCTTCGTGGCCAAGCGCGAGATGCGATCGAGACCGAGCCCTTCGCGGAAGAACTGGACGAAACGGCCGCCCCCACTCCTTTCACCGCCGAGACGACGCAGCCTGGCACGGTGCTCGGCACCATCCCGTACATGCCGCCGGAGCAGGCAAAGGGTCTTACCGACCAGATCGATAGCCGCTCCGATGTCTTCAGCCTGGGTGCTGTGCTTTGCACCATTCTCACCGGGAAGCCCCCATATCAGGGTCTGCCGGTCGCGACACTTCTTGTTCTGGCCGAGATGTGCGACACGAGCGACGCCATTCGCCGACTTGATGCCTGCGGTGCGGATCTGGAGTTGATCACGATTTGCAAGCAGTGTCTATCGAAGTCGCGCGGCGATCGCCCCGCGGACGGTGGTGCGGTTGCCACGCTTGTGGCCGCGTATCGCCTGAATGTCCAGGAGCGGCTTCAGCAGGCGGAGCGTGACCAGGCTGCCACGGCCGCGCGACTCGCCGAGGAACGCAAACGCCGGCGGGTGCGGCAAATCGCCTTCACCCTGGCCGGCTTGCTGGCGCTGGGTGCAGTGGGCTTCGCCTTCTGGTCCGAACGGCAACAGCGCAAACAGGAGCAAGCAGAGCTTGCCACCGTGCAAGCCGAGGCCCGCGAAGCCCAGACCGCGGCGGATTTGAAAGTGCGCGACGCGGAGGCGAAATCATTCGATGAGATGCAGAGATTGAAGACGGAACAAGCGCGGCTAAATGTTCTTGCATCTTTGCCTCTGGCCCAGAGCCTTCGAACGCAATACAAGTTTGAGGCCGCAGACCAGGCACTGACAGGTGCTGAGAAACTGATTGCCGGTGGGGGGCTGGACGATCTTGGGAATGCGGTTGCCCGTGCGCGTGCGGACCTGGAATTCGTCCGCGACCTCGATCGCATTCGGATGCAACGCCTCACCTGGGTGCTGGGACCCGACGGCAAAGGAAAAATGAACACGGCCTCGGCACCACCCGCCTACCGTGTGGCGTTTGCCTCCCGCGGATTCGAGTTCCACCATCACGATCCGAACGCACTTGCGGATCGGCTGAAAAATTCTCCCATCAAGAAGCAGATAATCGCAGCGATTGATGACTGGGCCTTTAACCCCACCGAAACAGACGTGGCCTTGATCGAGCGTCTCCTCACCGTGGCTCGACTCGCTGATCCCGACCCATGGAATGATCGCTTCCGAAACATCGATATCCGAGCGAATCACGAGCAACTGTTCTGGCTCTCCACGCAGGCTCTCCGTCGTGAAATCGCACCCGAGTCGCTCGCTACGCTGAGCGAGATCATGGCGGAAGCGCACCTTGATCCCACACGCATGCTGAACGCTGCACTCATCCAGTCGCCGACAAGCTTCCCGGTCGCACTTGCGCTGGGCGAATGGTATATCCACGAGCGTGATGGCGCTCGCGCGGCGGCTGCGTTCCAAACCGCGTTATCGTTGCGACCCGACGACCCGTATCTTCTCGCAAATCTGGGCTTCGCCTACACAGCACAAAACCGCAACGAGGATGCACTCGCAGCCTTCGAACGCTCCGCTTTGCTGCAGCCCGGCGACCCCTTGATGCAAGCCAATTTGGGGGCCGTTCGATGCTTTCACAAAGACTGGGCCGGCGGTGTTGCGGCACTCGAGAAGTCGATCGCGCTCGATCCCGAGATGCACACTTCGCGCCTGTACCTTGGCCGGGCGCTTGGCAAGACCGGCCAGAACCAGAAAGCACTTGAAGTGCTTGAAAATGTGATCAGAAGCGGGCCAACGAATGGTGAAGCCTACCTGGAAAAAGGCATTGTTCTGTTGAGCTTGGAACGACTCGATGAGGCGAAAATCACACTGAAAGAAGCGGTGCGGCTTCTTCCCAATAGCTCTCGTGCCCTCACAGCACTCGGCGAGGCTCTTGAGAAGACGGGCGACGCAGCCGGGGCACTGATCCAGTACCGAAAGGCCGTGCAGTTCGATCCTGCGGATGGCTATGCCTGGAATTCCCTGGGATCTGCATTGAAGGAGCAAGGCGACTTGCCCGGTGCGATCGAAGCCTATCGACGTGCCCTCTCACTCGAACCCAGCCTGGCAGCCGCTCACACGAACCTCGGGCTGGCGTTGAAAGACCAGAAACAGTTTGCCGCGGCCGTGGAGCACTGCCGCAAGGCCACGGTGTTGGAGCCGCGTGAGGTGAAAATGTGGCACAACCTCGGGGTCACGCTCAACGCGGCCGGTGAGTTGCGAGATGCGGCCTCTGCGTACCGGGAAGCCGTGCACATCGATCCCGGCTTCTCGGCATCCTGGGTGAATCTGGGACTGATTCTATTCGAACTCCGCGAGTTGCCCGAAGCCGAGAAAGTATTCATCGAAGTACTGCGACTTCGCCCCAACGACGCCCTGGCTCATCTCTTCATGGGTATGATACTCCGCGATCAAGGGAGGTTCAGAACGGCAGTTAAGTTCTTCGAACGTGGGAATGAACTGGGCCAGGAGTTGCCGGACTGGAAGTGGCCATCAGAGCAATGGCTCAGCCAGTGTCGTCAACTCGCCAGTCTGGAAACGAGCCTGGAAGCCGTTCTGGCAGGTGACCTGGAGTTCGATGAAGCCAGTGACTATCTGAACTATGCCATGATTTGCCTGAAATACAAGCAGCAGTACGCGGATGCTGTTCATCTGTATCGCAAGGCACTCGCGGCTGATGCGACTTTACCGAGTATGGAAAAAACGGTGCGGCTCAACGCTGCGCGTGCTGCCATTCAGGCCTCTGCCGGGAGAGGCGTCGATCCACCCGCACTGGCGGATCGCGCCGGCTTTCGAAACGTCGCGTTGACCTGGCTTCGCGCGGAGTTGACGATGCGAAAGCGGACCTTCGAGCGGAGGAACTCGGAAGGCCCGGACGTGCATCAGGAGATGCTGCTGTGGTTGAATGATTCCCTGTTCGTTCCCGTCCGCCACCCCTTCTTCCTCTCCACATTGACACCCGAGGAGCGGGAGGTCTGGGGCGAATTTTGGAATGAGGTCCGGAAGCTTCGCGATCGCACGGCCCCCTCGTGAACGGCGATCTATTCCTTGCATCCCGCGATTTGCACGCCGAAGCCGTTGAGGTCGATGTCCTCGCCTTTCTCGGATTCGCCGGGACCGCCGCGGTCGAGGCCGAGCCGCAGGTAGGCCCAGAGGCTCGCCTTCTCGCCTTGCATGTCGTAGCCGCTGGCGTCCACATCCGCCTCGACCAGCCAGCGCCAGCTGCGCCGTTCATCCTTGGCAGCGTCCGAGGCTTCTTCCTGCCAGCCCTTCAGTACACGCGAGAGATGTTGCACGGAGAGCTTCCACGCCTTCGCATCGGTGATGATCAGTCGAAACTCGTCCGCGGCTTGCTCGAATGCCGCACCCGGCACACCTTTCAGAGATTCGAATAGCTTGTGCTCCAGCGCAGCGGCACGCCACGGCGACCAGAGGTAAAACGTGACCGCTGGCGTTTCAAATGTCAGTCCGAAGAGTTCCACCCGCATCGCGATCGCTCCGCTTCCCGGCCCCGTGTCCGCCCGTAAGATCATCTTAGAACTCTACCGGGCCGGGCACGAACGGGAAGTGTCGCCGGATACGATGGGTCTGGCGTTTCCGTGCCGTTGCTGCTGGTCCGCACTCCATGAATTTACCGACGACGATTGAGTACCCCCTCTTTGCCATCGGCGACCTTCATGGTCAGCTCGACTGGCTGGACACGTTGCTGGCGAAACTGCGAGCGCACCCAGAATGGCCGCGGGCACGGCTGGTCTTCCTGGGCGATCTCGTGGACCGCGGTCCAAAAATCCGTGCGCTGGTCGATCGCGTGCTGGAACTGTTGGAGGAGAAATCCGGCAGCACCGCGGTGATGGGCAACCACGATCTCGGCCTGGTGAAGGCCGCGGGTCTGGATGGCGAGCCCGTTGCCAGCTGGGTGAAGCGTTACGCCGATAACTACGACCACACGAACACCTTCCTCAGCTACCTCGGCAAGGAGCCGCAATACCGCTCCTTCCACGACTGGGTCAAGGATCTCGAGCAACTTCGTGAAGGGATGCCGGAACGCCACCGCACCCTGCTGGCGAACCTGCCCTGGATCGTGGAGGCCGAGGGGCATGTCTTCCTGCACAATGGCCTGTCGCCCGAACTCGACTGCCCCGCATCGGTGCAACTGCACTGCCTGCGCACCAAACGCTGGGAACGCAGCATCGTCTCGCCGCGCTTTGGCACGGACACGGATCGGCTATTCAATCCCGATTACCCCGTCTGGCTAGGTGCCGACAAGCGACTCTCCGATCGGCCTCTCCCCCTACCGAACCGCGTCCAGGTGAGCGGCCATATTCTCGTGAGCACTCCGGATGCGAACGCGGTGCGCATTCGCATCGACACCAGCGGCGGCACCCGCGAGCCGCTCACTGCCTGCTTGCTCCGTGGCCCCGGTGCCACACCGGAATTCATCTTCAGCGATCGATAACCGCGAGCGGAGACTCGCCAGGGAGACCTCATGCCACGGCTGGTGCGTTCGCGACTGGCGACGCTGATGTTCGTCTTCTACTTCGCACTCGGGGCCTGGGTTGTCACGCTCTCGACGTATCTCATGTCCGCACCCATCAAGGGCGGGCTGAACTTCACCACCGGCGAGGTCGGCCTGATCTATTCCACATTCGCCTTCGGCGGCATGTGTGCCCCGCTGGTGATTGGCGTGCTCACCGACCGGCTCTTCCGCGCCGAGCGCGTGCTCGGCATCGCCTGCCTGCTCTCCGCCGTGCTGCTCTTCCTGGCGGCGCGCTGGTGCGATGATCAGTTCACGGTCATGGATGAAGCGTACCGCACTTCTGCAAGTTCACAACTCGTCGCGGGCCGCCCCGTGCTGGAGCAGTGGCAGCGCCTCGAAGCACATGAAGTCCCGCCGGGGGAGGAGGCAACGATTCGCACAGACGTGCGACTGGCCCTGGATCGCGTCAATGAAGATCCGGCGGTGCGGCAAACCTCGCGCGATACGTTTCGCACGCTGTTCCTCATCATGTTGCTGTACTGCATTTGCACGCAACTCGTGCTCACACTGACCACGGTGATCACGCTCCGCAACGTACCGGACCCCGCCCACGACTTTAGCCGGGTCCGGCTGTTTGGCACCGTGGGGTGGATCGCCACGGGCAATGTGGTCGGCCTGTTGCTGCGACCCGCCTCATCCGATGTGCTTTACCTGAGTGCGGCCGCGACACTGCTCACAGGGCTGTATGCCTTCACGCTCCCCGCCACGCGACCGAAAGGCACCGGGCGTTCACTGGTCGAGGCCTTCGGCCTGCCCGCGCTGCGGCTCTTCAAGGATCGTTCCTTCGTGATCTTCGTGTTCATTGCCTTCTTCACCACGGCGATGAACCAGTTCTACGTGGTCTACGGGCATCGCTATCTCACGGACATTGGTGTGCCGCAACCCGTGGGCTTGATGACCATCGCCCAGGTCTGTGAAGTGTGTTGCATGTTCGCCATTCCGCTCATCGGTGCCCGCCGCCGCATGAAACTCTTGATGGTGCTCGGCCTCGGCGGCTATCTCCTGCGGGCCGCGGTGCTCACGATTGGCTGGGTGCCCGGGGTGATCGCCCTGGGCGTACCGATGCACGGCTGGGGCTATGCCTTCTTTTTCATGGTCGCCGCAACCTATCTCGATCGTGAAGCGCCGCCGCACTTGCGAGCCAGTGCCCAGGGGATCATCACGTTCGTCTCGGGAGGCATCGGCGTGCTGGCGGGCAACACGCTCGCCGCGTCCGTGGTCAATTCGCACCGCGTGGGCACCGTCATCGAATGGCCTCTCGTCTGGCAGGTGCAACTCGTTGGCTCAGTGATTCTCTTCCTCGCTTTTGTGCTCTTCTTCCACGCACCACCGGAACGAAGCCCTGGCAAAGGCCTCGAAGGGGCGAGTCACGAGGGTTGAGGGCACTGCCCGCGTCGCCAGCGACCGATTGGTCCCTTTCGCGTCGAATCATTCGCAAGCAGTGCTTGCATCCCGTGGGGAGGTTGTTAGCATCGTCTGACCCTCCCACGGAACTCGCACATGCCGTATCTGCTGGCCACGTACATCCAGAACCTGAACCCGCTGGATAATCGCATCGCCTCGACGATGGTTGCGGCGTTGCCGGTGCTCGTGCTCTTTTACTTGCTCGTGGGTCGCCGCTGGCTGGCGAGCTGGGCGGGAGCCACCGGAGCCGTGGTCGCCATTGTGATCGCCTGGCTCGTCTATTCGATGCCGTTGCAGCAGGCGTCCTGGGCGTTCGTCCACGGTGCGGTGTTCGGCTTGCTCCCGATCGGCTGGACCGTTTTCGCGGCCATGCTGCTGTACAACGTCACGGTTGAGACGGGGCAGTTCGCCATCATCCGCCGCTCGATCGGTGCACTCAGCGGCGATGCCCGCGTGCAGGCCGTGCTCATCGGCTTCTGCTTCGGAGCCTTCATGGAAGGGGCCGCGGGTGCGGGTTCGCCCGTGGCCATTTGTGGCGCGATGTTGGTGGGATTGGGCGTGCCGCCTTTTCGTGCCGCCGTCATCTGCCTGATCGCCAATACTTCGCCGGTGTGTTATGGCGGCCTCGGCGTGCCCATCATGACGCTGTCGAACGTCACCGGCATCAGCGCTGACACCATCAGTATCATGTGCGGCCACCAGCTTCCCTTCCTCTCGTGCCTCATCCCGCTCTACATGGTCAAGACCATGTGCACCTGGCGGCAGACGCTCGCCGTCTGGCCGGCGCTCCTCGTCGGCGGCGGCTCATTCGGCGTCTTCCAGTTCTTCTTCGCCACCGCCCACGCCTACGGCTTGCCCCCCATCTGGGGGCTCACCGACATCGGTGGTGCCGCCTTCTCGATGATCGCGCTGAGTATCTTTCTGAAGTTCATCTGGAAGCCAAAGGACGAGTGGCGCTTCCCCGAAGAAGAAACTCGAGGCACGCCCCCTGCCATCCCGACGCCCACCTCGCCAAGCGGTGAATCGCAGGATCCGCACATCGCCGAAGCCAAGGAAGAAGTGGCACTGTTGCTGAATGAATCGTTCCGCGATCCGCACACCGAGATACCGCTGACTGCACGCTCCGTGCTGCTGGCCTGGAGCCCGTGGATCATCATGGGCATCTTCCTGGTGATCTTCGCCGGTGTCATCAAGGACCTGGAGAAGAAAGGGCCGCTCGATCTGGGATTCGTGAAGTCGTACTACGAACCCGCGGTGCCGACGCTGCACAAGGAAGTGGAACGGGCCGACCGATTGCTGCCACCCGGAGCCACCGGCGATGCCCGCAAGGAATCGGCCCAGTTCAAGATCACCTGGCTCACCGCACCCGGCACACCGGTGTTCATCGCCGCCTTTTTCGCGATGATCATGCTCGGAATGTCCCGCACACGCATCCTCGGCGTGCTTCGCAAAACCGCCATTCAGATGAAGGTGCCCATTCCAACCATCGGCTGCATGCTGGGCCTGAGCTATGTCACGAAGTATGCCGGGATGGATGCCACGCTCGGTGTGGCCTTCGCGGAAACAGGCGTGCTCTATCCCTTCTTCGCGGCGATGCTCGGCTGGCTCGGCGTCTTCCTCACCGGCACCGATGCTGGCAGCAATGCCCTCTTCGGCAGCCTGCAGAAGATCACCGCCACCGAGGTCTACAACGGCGGGCACATCACGGAACTCTCGCTCGAACAGACGCAGGTGCTCATCTGCACCGCCAACAGCACCGGCGGCGTGATGGGCAAAATGATCGACGCCCAGAGCATCTGCGTCGCCACCGCGGGCACCAACCAGATCGGCAAGGAGGCGGATATCTTCAAGGCCGTGATCTGGCACAGCCTCTTTCTGGCCTGCGTCGTCGGTGCCATGACCGCCCTGCAAGCCTTCGTGCCACCATTCACCATGATGGTGCCGAAACCGTGAGTAAAATGAGACGCGGAGGATGACACACAGGCAACACCTGCCAGCCCGCAGCGTGAGCGAGGGCAAGCGTGAGCAAGGACAAACACAGGCCCTCACGCACGCTGCGGGCAAATCGTTGAACATGACTCGAATCTGATAAACCCCCTATGTGGACAGCACACAAAGAACAAATCGAAGACCCCTGTGGTATGCGATTCGTGATCGAACTCGATTCGCGGTCTGCGTCCTACGCAGATGTGATGATTGGCTGGCAGAATGACACAGTGTTCCGCTCGCAGTTCAACAGGTGGTTGGCCGACGTACCGTACGCGGCCTTCCGTTGGGAAACGCCTCCGGTCACAACGGCAACTCTGTCTCGGCCCTTCGAATTCGTTGTTCTTGACAGCCCACGTTTGGCTCGTCGCCCAGAGCCCAAGGCGTTTGTCGAACACTTCAACGGAGCAAACACCGGTGTCGTCGCATTCCACAATTTGGGTGGAGATGCTCTCATGATCGTACCGTTCCCGATTGCGAAACACGATGCCTACAGGCATCTGGCAGCCTTCGTCCGTTTCGCCCCCGAGCAGCAACGACAAGAGTTATGGAGAACAGTCGGAGATGTGATGAAGACGCGTGTTGGCGTGAAACCGGTATGGCTCAGCACAGCGGGTGCGGGTGTCTCATGGCTGCACGTGCGACTTGATGACCGTCCCAAGTACTACGGATACACGCCGTATCGACATCATTCGCAATAGTGTCTGGCGAGTTCCGCCAGCTCCTTGGCGCCGATCGGATATGGCCAGATTCAGGTTCGCGCAATCAACGATTCGAAGCAGGCCTCGACATTGCTCCTGAGGCCTGCTTCCACTGATTGTTTGTGGGCGTGTGCCAGGTGCTTTCGGAGAGTGTGATCGTCATCCGCTGTCTTCGCAGTTATTTTGAGTCCAGCCTCGCAGATGACCTCTTGCTTCCACGGAGCCTGCACCATGCGTGCCGCCATATGCTTCACGACTCTTTTCGCACTACCACTGCTCGCACTCTCCGCCGAGCCGGGGAAATTTAACAAGGTGCTGGCGATTGGCGATGCTGCGCCGGCCTGGAAGGCTCTGGAAGGCACCGATGGCAAGAAGCACTCACTTGCAGACCTGAAGGACAAGGAAATCGTGGTGGTGGTGTTCACGTGCAATAGCTGCGTGGTTGCTGAAGCGTACGAGGACCGCATCATCGCCTTCGCCGGGAAGCACGCCGGGCCTGACAGCAAGGTCGGCTTCGTGGCCATCAATGTGAACACGATCAAGGAAGACGCACTGCCCGCGATGAAGGCACACGCCGCGAAGCGAAAATTTAACTTCACTTATCTCTACGATCCCACGCAGCAGATTGCTCGCGACTACGGTGCCATGTACACGCCCGAGTTCTTCGTGCTCGACAAGAACCGCAAGCTGATCTACACCGGCGCGATGGACGACAAGGCCCCGCCCGGTGAGGCGAAGTTCATGCACCTCGAGAATGCCCTCGCCGCAGCCCTGGCGGGGAAGCCCGTGGCAATGAGCGAAACGAGTCCCGCCGCCGGCTGCCGCATCCGCTTCAATCCGAAGAAAGAGGATTGTGAACCGTCTGAGCCGCAACGGTGAGTTTGCGATTACGCACGCGTTTCAGTCAGTGTCACTTCCCGGAACCGCGTGCCGATGGAATCGTAGAAGATCACACGGTCCGCATCGGCGGACCACACGGCACTCGTCCGCAGGAGCCGCGGCCCCTCGACGTGAAACACCAGGCCGCACTCCTTTCCTGCTTTCTTGAGTGGTGTGCGAAACATCGGCGTCTGGGCGGGATCGAGTGCATCCTTCTCGCACAGCACTTCATGCACGAACGCCGCCAGCGACTCCACACCATCGACTGTAACGACTTCAGACGACATGCAGCCTCCACGATGTTGATCCGCGTGTTTCGCTCCATTGGATCGTCCCGGAAGCCGGTTTGTCACTCAGAACCCGCCCTGAACGAAGTGCTTCTTCGCGGAATCCGGGCCGAGTTTACCAGTCGTGCAACTGGCGCAGCGCCTCGTAGAGCACGATGCCCACGGATGTGGCCAGGTTCAGGCTTCGCACGGCTTTCCCCGACATCGGAATGCCAATCATGCGCTCGGCGTATTTCTCACGCACGCTTGTGGGCAAACCCTTCGATTCCGCACCGAAGAGCAGGCAATCGCCATCGCGAAACGCCGCTCGGGTATAGGGCACATCCGCCGGCGTCTCCACGAGCCAGAGCCGCGGTTGCTCTTCTGGGTCGGACGATGCACACCATTGCTGTTCGAACTCTTCAAAGGTGGTGTGTCGCACCACATCGACGGCATGCCAGTAGTCGAGCCCGGCGCGTTTGAGCGATTTATCATCGAGCCGGAAGCCAAGTCGGCCGATGAGGTGGAGTCGCGAGCCGGTGGCCGCACAGAGCCGGGCCACGTTCCCGGTGTTCGGTGGAATCTCTGGCTCCCATAACGCCACATGCAACACGGCGAGTTCTCCGATTCTGCGGATTGGTGCTGTTGTACCGCTGGAGGAGTGTGCGGCGGCGGAAAACTGGGGCGTTCAGGAGCGAACGGCCGTTCAGTTCGTGCGTTCGAACGTTGAGAATGTGTGTGGAGGTTTCACCATGCTCGACGCCGCTCCGCGCCGGTTCCAACTCGATGCCATCGCCCTGACGCTCTTCGCTGTCGGGATACTGCTCGCACTGGCACTCGGCACTGATCTCCTGGGTGCCATCGGCCGCGATCTCGCCGAGTGGATCATCGAGCCGCTTGGCTGGGCTTCCGTCCCATTCCTCGCGGCCTGGTTCCTCATGGCGGGCCTGCTCGTCGTCACACGGAGCCCGCTGCGTCTCGCCCTGCGCTGCACCGGCTGGGGTGTGCTCGTGGCGTGTTCGGCACTCGCAGCGGACTGGTTTCGCTCTTCGCTTCCCGTGATTGCGGTAGCCGGGCGAGGCGGATCCATCGGAGCATTTCTGAGCCTGCAACTGGAAGCCATGGCCGATCCCGGCCTCGAACTCGCCGTGCTTGTCGTGGCTGCGATGGCCGGGCTGATTCTCGCGGCGGACTGGCTCGTCTTCGGCGTTTTACGACTGATCTGGGCGACGCTGCGACGGACAGTGCGGGCACTCTCCTGGGGGAACCGGAAGGTCGGCGAGAGCAGCGAGAAGGTGCTGGCCGGGCTCGGCGCAACTGCGACGGCGCTCGTGTCTGCCATCCCGGCCCGCAAGCCCGCGGAGTTGCCAGCTGCACCCGGAGCGATTGTGCCAGCATCGGCTCCCGTGCTCTTTACGGGCTCTGATGATGTTCATCTGGATGATATTCCCATTCACTCGCATATCGAAGCCAGCGCGACCAGCATGCTGCGTGCGGTGCCGCCGCCGGATGAACAGTTGTCGAATGTCGATTACGAGTTGCCGCCATTAACGCTGCTGAACGATCCCGAGCCGTTCCCGGTGGACGACCACGAAGCGAAATTGCGTGATGTCGCCGTGCTGCTCGAGAAGACTTTTCAGGACTTCGGGCTCAATATCAAGGTGGTCGGCATCCACACGGGACCCGTCATCACGCAGTACGAAATCACGCTGGAAACGGGCTTGCGTCTGAGCAAGGTCACGAACCTCGCGGACGATCTCGCCTTAAACCTGCGTGTGCCCTCGGTGCGTGTGGTGGCCCCACTCCCGGGCCGCAACACAGTGGGCATCGAGGTGCCGAACGAAATCCGCCAGACAGTGCGGCTGAAGGAACTGGTGACGGCACTGGTGCCCACACCGAAGGTGGGCAAGTATAAGTTGCCGCTGTTCCTGGGCAAGGACGTGGAAGGCCGGCCGCTTGCCTTCGATCTGGCCCTGATGCCGCACCTGCTCATCGCGGGCCGCACGGGCACCGGTAAGTCCGTTTGCCTGAACACGATCATCATCAGCTTGCTACTCACACGGCGACCCGACGAATGCCGCATGATTCTGATCGATCCCAAGAAAGTGGAACTCAGCGACTACGCCAAGATTCCACACCTGATGACGCCCGTGGTGAAGGACGAGAAAAAGGCCGAGGCGATTCTGGGCTGGGCCGTCGAGAAGATGGAAGAACGCTACGAATGGCTGCACCGGGCCCGCGTCCGGAACATTGCCAGTTATAACGAACTCCCCTTCGAGGAGATTGCCCGCCGGGTGAACCCCGATAGCGAAGAGGAACTGCGAGCAATCCCCCGCAAGATGCCGTACATCGTCATTCTTATCGATGAGGTCGGCGACCTGATGATGAAGATGAAGAAGGAGATCGAAGGCAACATCATTCTGCTGGCCCAGAAGTCGCGAGCGGCCGGGATTCATCTCATCCTGGCCACGCAGAAGCCGACGGTGGATGTCATCACGGGGCTGATTAAATCAAACCTGCCCGCCCGCATCTGCTTCCAGGTGACGAACCGCTCCGATAGTGCCGTGGTGCTCGACGAGAAGGGTGCCGAGCGGTTGCTCGGCATGGGCGACATGCTCTATCTCTCAACCGGTGTGCTCACACGGGCCCAGGGAGCGTACGTCGATGATCGCGAGATCGAGCGCGTGGTGGATGCCATCGCCACCGATACGCCCAACTACGATAGCGAACTCTTGAACCTCAAGACGCGCGACCAGGTGGAGAACGGCGGCGGCAACGCCACGGGCGAGAAACTCCGCGAACGCGACCCGCTCTACGAACAGGCTGTCGAGATCGTGATTCGCGAGCAGCGCGGCAGCACTTCTCTCCTGCAACGGGCGCTCGGCATCGGCTACGGCAAGGCGTCGCGCTTCATCGACTTCATGGCCGAGGACGGCATCGTCGGCAGCTTCAACGGCAGCAACGCCCGGCAAGTACTGGTGACACCCGACGAATGGACCACACGCAAGGACGCGGGCTGAGAAACAGCAAGATGTTCAGATGCCTTCGGAAGAAATCTGATCCTGAACAGCATGGCGAATGCGGAGCACATTCGCGGCATGACCTTCAATAATGAACCGGACGCGAGAGCCGTGCGTTTTCAGCAGTGGAGCCACTCACGAATAGCGAGCGCCAGCGACTGGCATCATTCACCACAGTATATTGCTTCGGATCCGCTTCCAACTTCTTCACGACAGTTGAAAACATCGAGAGCCACCGCTCATTCTCCTGGCTCGAGCGGCAGGCCAGGCTTGATGGCCATTTCTTTGAGCACTTCAAAAGCGGGTCGGGTGTGCCTGGCCACCCTGAACCACGACGGCACCGTTCATGATCGAGCCGTCAAGCATCATGGTGATGCTCCAGGAAGTCTTCACGGCGAAATCGATTCGATCAACAGCGGCCAGGGGCTGATGCGTCCTGTGCCCCGGCACACGTGTTCGCTTCCTGCTGCGTCGGATGTTCCGCTCACCGACTGGCGCTCGCGATTCCCGCCGGCTGGCTGGCGCGATAACTCTGCTCGGCCTGCGCGGTCAGCAGCACGGCTCGCATGGCCAGGTCCGGGGGGCAGAAGGTGTTTTGTCGACGCGTGCGGGCGGAGTCGAGGAAGTTCAGCCACAGTGCCTCCGTCTCGTTCTTCGGGGTCTCCGTGGCGATGATCTCCGTCGGTTCGAGCGGGCGTTCGAGCCGTGGCGGGAAGCTCGCTCCGCGATGCGGATCATCGCGGAAGAGTTGCAATCCGCCCTTCACGAACTTCACCGTGCCGAGCCGACCGCGAATGACCTCTTCCATCGGGTAGCCCGAGATGGTGCTGGCCGTGACGTGCAACTGACAGCCCTCGGGAAAGTCCGCGATGAGCGTGCTGATATCGGGCACCTCGCGGCCATCACGCTCGAGGAACAGGCCGCCACCCGCGACGACACGCATCGGTTCACGGACGCCCATCGCCGCAATCAGTCGGGTGACGTTGTGTGTCAGGAGATCGGTGAACGGGCCGCCGGAGAAGGGCCAGAGGCAACGCCACTGTGCAAAAGTGACCCGATTAAACGCCACTTCCGAGGCCCCGGGGCCAACCGGATTGCCATTCAACTCGAAGCCGTGCCCGAGGAATAAATCCCAGTCGATGGTTCGCGGCGTCATCTGCGGCGTGACGCGGTAGAAGCGCCACTGGCCGCGGGCATCGTTGCGAAAGACGCCCGATTGCCCCTGGGCCACATGGCCGATCTTGCCACTGTGGATGACTTCCCACGCCTTCACCCAGATGGGATCAGCGAGGCTTTGCACGCCGACCGTCACGACGCGGCCCGAGCGCTTCCAGGCTTCCTGCACCGCCACGGCCTCCGCTGCGGTGCGTGTGAAGGGTGCTTCCACGAACACATCCTTCCCCGCCGCCAGCGCGTCGACCGTCATCTTCCCGTGCCAGTGGTCCGGCGTGCTGACGCAGACCGCATCCACATCCTTCAACTCCAGCAGGCGACGATAGTCCTTGGCGACATGCGAAGATAACGATGGGCTCAAGCCACACTTCTTGGCCGAAGGGAACAAGCCCTGGGCATAGCGGCGACGTGTGACCTTGCCGCCGAAGTCGACATCGTATTCATCCTCCTGGCCGTCCCAGACGTCGCACACGGCCACGGCCGCGACGGCCTGCCCGGTCTTTGCGAGGCGGTTGATGGTGTCGATATGTGCCTGAGCCCGACCGCCGCAGCCGATGAAGCCGAGACGCAAACGCTCGCCGCTGCCAAGCACGCTGGCATAGCTTGTCGCGAAGAGCGACATCGCTGCAGCGGACCCGAGAAACTTGCGGCGATCCAGCGGGGACGATGGCATGGTGAACACTCGTCATGAACAAGTCGATGGAACTACTTTCATCTTACGTGCCACCCTCACTCGCCGTCGCCCGTGAAATCCCTATCCTTCTTCTAATTTGCTTTCTCACCGAGGACTTCACACGCCGATGTCTGCACCACTTGCGAAACTGGCTCTCGAAGATGGCACCGTGTTCACCGGCCTGGCGTTCGGAGCACCGGGCGAGAAGCTCGGTGAAGTCGTCTTCAACACCTCCATGACCGGCTATCAGGAAGTGCTGACGGACCCTTCTTACAAGGGCCAACTCGTCACCATGACCTACCCGCTCATCGGCAACTATGGCACCACGGCCGACGACGAGGAGTCCGGAGCCGTGCAAGTGGAGGGATTTATCGTTCGTGAGCTCACGCGAATTCCGAGCAACTTTCGCAGCCATCGCGACCTGGATACTTACCTCAAAGCCAGCAGCGTCACGGGTATCGAAGGCATCGATACCCGGGCCCTGGTTCGCCGGCTGCGCGTGCGCGGCTCGATGAACGGCGTGCTCTCCACGGTTGATCTCGATGACGACTCGCTCGTGACCCAGGCCCGCAGCTTCCCCGGCATGGCGGGCAAGGACCTCGTCAGTTCCGTGGTGCCCGCGAAGAGCTTCGAGTGGAAGCACGGGCTCGGCAAGTTCGCCGAGCATGTGCTCCCCACTCGCCCCGCCGATCGGCACGTCGTCGCCATCGACTACGGCATGAAGTGGAACATCCTGCGTTGCCTCACGCAGGTGGGTTGCCAGGTGACGGTGGTGCCCGGCACGGCCACCGCGGAACAGGTGCTGAGCCACAAGCCCGATGGCATCTTCCTCTCGAATGGCCCCGGCGACCCCGCTGCGGTTGGCTTCGCCATCGAGACGGTGAAGGGACTGCTCGGCAAGAAGCCCATCTTCGGCATCTGCCTCGGCCATCAGTTGCTCGGCCTGGCGTTGGGTGCGAAGACGTTCAAGCTGAAGTTCGGCCATCGCGGTGCCAACCAGCCCGTGCTCAACAAGCGAAGCGGGCAAGTGGAGATCACGACGCAGAACCACGGCTTCGCGGTCGATCCGGCCAGCCTGCCAAAGGAAGTGGAAGTGACGCACACCAACCTCAACGACACGACGCTCGAAGGGATGCGTCACACCGGCATTCCCGCTTTCAGCGTGCAATATCACCCCGAAGCCGCCGCTGGCCCGCACGATAGCAGCTATCTGTTCGAGGAGTTCCGCACGCTGATGGGGAAGTGATTGGGCAAGAGGGCATGATGCTTCGTGGCAGGACTCGCCGTGGAGCGCGGCCGTCCCGGCCGCCTCGCATCCGATATTCCCTCGCTTCGAAGCACTCGTATGAAGCAAACTTCGCGAAGGTGATGCGGCCGAGACGGCCGCGCTCCGGGGAGTAACTCGGAGTGAACATATCCTGTCTTGAATATCACCAGCTTCAAGATGCTCAGCCGAAACGGGTCGTACGAGACTCAAAACGCAGAAGCCCGGGGCGTGTGCCCGGGCTTCTGCGTGCACTGCGTGAAGTGCGAGACTCAGTTATCCGTGGTGCCGGTGCCCGTACCAGTGCCTGTTCCTCGGTTGTTGGCTGCGGTGCTAGCGTCGTCGCCGAGCTTCTGGATGGCGGGTGGCTGCGACGTGGGTGCCTTCTGCTGGGCGTACTCATCGAAGTCCAGATACAGCAGCACGCAGCCCAGCACCATCGCCACGAAGGTGACAAACAACATCATCGTGTATGCATCGTTGCGGCCCGTCGGCTTGTTGGTAGCCTTTGCCGAGCTTTTGGCCGCCGGTTTCGGTTTTGCCTTCGATTTCGACTTCGCCATGGCCAATCTCTCCGTGCTGAGCGGTGCCTGTTCGATGTCTCTCGTCCGTCACTCAACGGAGAGTGGTTGACTTGTAAACCTTGTCACCCGCCTTGGGCAGGTCGTCCGCGGCCATGCGTGCCAGGGGTGGCTTGCCGTAGGGCGGTTTGAAGCGAGCGACAGCCTTCTTGGGTGTGGCCTCGGTCACGATGACGGTGCCCAGGAATTTGCCGCCTCCTTCGAAGCGGGAAATCTCCAGCTCGGCCCCCGGGCCCACACCGGCATCGAGGCCGATCGAGATCACGACGAGTCCATCCTGGTAGGCTTCGACTGTGCCGCGGGTGCCTTCGAGCGTGACCGGTGCACTCCGACTGAGGCTGCTATCGACGATACCGCTGGCCCCGTTGCCCCCGGCGGCTTTCGCCTCGGCGAGCTGGGTGGTGAGCGATTCGATGCGGCGGTCTGCATCCTCGGCCCGACCGCGGGCCTGCCGGGCATCGCCTTCGGCGGCGGCCTTATCATTCAGGGCCTTGGCGAGTTCGATCGTGAGGTCCTTGCGATCGTCTTCCAGAGTATTGCTGCGCTTGCGGACGCTATCGAGTTCCTTCATCGCCGAGTCAAGCGACGCTTGCATCGTGATGACGTTGGTATCGCTCACGTTCACACCCTTGGTGAGCAGGGTGTGATCGCGGGAGTTGGTGCTGGCAACGGCTCGCCAGGCCGAGACCTGTTCGGTCGAGGACTTGGCTGCGGTCCGTTCGGCTTCGAGTTGCTTGGTCAACTCGGCAATCTTGGCTTGAGCCGCCTCGTATTCCTTGGCACGCGTGTCGGTGGTCTTTTCAAGCGCGAGCTTGTAGTCGTCCGAACTCTTCTTCCAGTTGGTCCGGGTGACGAACGCGTTCGCGGTCAGCCAGACCCAGCACAGGGCCAGGAGCAGAACCATGAACGCGAGGATTTTGCCGAACCAGGTCATCGCTCACCCTCCCCCGAATCCCGATGTGCCGGTCGCATTGCTGGGGCGACCATTCCAGTGTGTTGCATTTCGAGTGCGAGTTCCAGTCCGCTTCGCGAGAATCCTCATCTGCAGGCGGCTTTGCAGCGTCAAGGGCGTTCAATCGCGTTTGGGCGGCATCACAAGCCTCAGCCGTTCTTGCAGTTGTTTCTTGCGGGCATAGACCGTTTCCTGATCGCTGCCGACGTTGATGCGGAAGTCCTTCAGGAAGAGCACCTCCGCCTGCACTTCTTCGCGAATCACGAACTGCTTGAGGATCTTGGTTTCCGTCTTGGCGACATCCGCCTGGAGTTTCACCTGTTGATCGCGGAGCGCTTTAATTTCGAGAAGCAGGCCCGTGGTCTTGCCATCGCCATACACCACGTCAACCTGTTTGCGGTGTTCATCCATGAGGGTGTCCGCTCCCTCGAGCGGCTTGCCATCCGGTCCCGCGATCGGTTTCGGCTTGCCGGCCTGATCCATCGCGACGGTGGTGAGGTCGATCAACCCGGTTGTGTCGTCGATCACATCCACGTAGAAGGCAGGGCCCTTCGCTCGGACGTCTTGCGGTGAGCCCGGTGCCACGGGCCCTTGCCAGGCCATTTGCAAGCGGGCCGCGTAGATGGCCTGGCGATCCTTTCGCACCTTCTCCTGAACGCGGAGCGACTTCAAGCCGATGCCCCAATTCTGCGAAGCGACCGCTGCCGTCTTGCCCAGCGCATCGATCTCGGCACTCAGCCCCTTGAATGTCACGGGCGTGTTGCCCGGATCGATGGCACCATCGGGAATCTCGTTGAACCAGTAGGGCCGTTGCGTGTAGACGCCGACGGACCACATGGCCATGCCGATGCCGACGATCAGGTTGAGGACCACCAGAAGTTTGCCGAAAAACGTCATCGCCGAACTCCGGTTGCCATGGTCCTGCTTCACAGGCCCACCGTGCTCAGTGGGCGAATGGATGTTTCAGAGCCCCAATGATTACTTCGGGATCGTGAAGCGTTTCTTTTCCGCTTCACGCAGTTCGTCCTGCAGTTCGTAGACTTCTTCGAGTGTCACGGCGATTTCCCGCTGGAGCACGAAGAGTTCCTGGTCAAGCGAGGTCTGTTCGCCGAGCAGGGCGGCGACGGCCGCTTTTACCTTGGTGAGTTGCATCTCGAGTTCGGTCAACTGGCTTTCGCGCTGCTTCACGAAGGCCAGGTCCTTGTCGCGTTGCTTCTCTTGCTTCTCGCGGGTGTCCGTCACTTCCATGACCATGCGGGTGCGCTGGATGGCTTGCTCACGGAGGCTGCCCATGGCACCGGTATACGCTTCCTGATCGCGCCGCATGAGGTAATCGACCTCTTCGACCATCGTTCGGAAGCGGCTGGCCTGGGACGTGATCGACTTCACGTACTGGCGAATCCCGACCACGAGCATCACGCGTTTCTGCCAGGCCACGTCCTGATCGAGGTGCACGAGCAGGTGCGACAGCATGGTGCGGCGGCCAGCTTCGTCGGGCACGGCTGGTCGTTGCAGCATGGCAATCTCGGTGGCCACCTCGGCCACCTTGCGGCGCTTCTCCTCGGCCTGGCGGGTCTTCTCGCTCGAGGCCACGAGCAGTGGCTGGGCCGCATCGGCGGCTGCCTTCACGATCGGTGTTTGCTGGGCGATCTCGGCGAGGGCTTCCTTCTCGAGTGCCAAATCCTTTTCCTGCTTGGCCCGTTCCAGAAGCATCTGGGCCGCACGCAACTTGGCATCCTCGGCGAGCAGCGTTTCGAGTGGTTGCTTCTGGTCGTTCTCGGCACGCTTCGCTTCGGTCTCGGCCGACTTGAGTTCCGCCTCGGCCTTTGCCAGAGCGGTGTTCAGGCTCTCGATCTTCTCGGTGAGTTTCTCCCAGTGCTCGGACGACAGCGGACCGGTGGCCCCTTCGAGCAACTTCGGCTCTACCTGCTCGAAGCGTTTATCGAGGAAGAGCGTCAGCGTGCCCCAGTCCCCGGCCGCGGCGGCATTCTGAATCACCACGCGCTCGGTGTACGTCTCGACGCCGAGTTCAAGCCAGGCGTAGAGCAGGAAGATCTTTTGCTTGGGTGTGGTCGCCGCGTCGAACGCTTCCTTGATCTTGCCACGGACCCGCTTCAGTTCGCCCAGCTGCGACGGCATCGCCACGTTCGAGGCGAAGATCGACTTGCTGTCCCCGGCCGGGGCTTGTTGGTAGTACTGGTCGAGCAAGGCCGGGCTGACCGTGTCGATGGTGTTCCCCGCGGTCAACTCCATCACGAGCGGCACCGCACCTTCGGGGTCGGCGACCGTCTCCTCGGCACCCTCGAACGGGACGCCACGCAGGATCAGGATGTGCTTGAGCACACCGGTGTTGATCTCCTGGCGGCCCTTCCAGTCCTGGACGCCGAAATAGACGAACGCCCCGGCGGCGATCAGGTTGAACACAATTAAGACATAACCGAGCGGACGCATGGCGGCGGTTCCCGGGGCGGCTTCGGGAGTTTTTCCCTCGGCCCGGAAGAGTGTCGCTATCAAGCGATTGTGACGGACAACTGCGGCATTGACAAGCGCCGAACCGGCACAAACTACGGGAGATTGGTCGAACGAAGAGGCCATGTCGATCGTGTCGATTGCACGGCTCTTTTTCGCTGCCAGCGATCCCATCTCGAAGGCATCCCATCACTTTAACGGGCCCCGCGAACCCGCACAATCCGACTCACGTCAGAATCCATCGCGTGTGGATGAGCGTGGGCGCAGCGCTGGAGGCTGGGTTCCCCCAATGCAGACTGCGGAATGTGGAGAATGGAATGAAATCCGCAGCAGAGGCGACATTCGGCTCACGGAGGAGCTTTGCGGAACGAGGCTGCACCCGCCTGGCATATGGGCACGTAAACACTGATGAATTCTGTTCTTGAGAAGGAAATGCAGGTGCGGCTGTCGCTCGGACGCTCATGCTTCCAGACAGATGACATGGTTCCACAGAGGGGGGTGTGTCAATCCGCTGGAATCAATGAGAGACGCAAAGCCAGGAACTCTACTCCGCCAGCAATCGCGTCACGGTGGCCTTGAGCCGGGCCAGATTGGCCTCGTGAAGCTCGGCCGCATCCGGTTGGTTATCCGCGGGCTTGCCATCGAACACGGCCCGGATGGTGCCGTTGCGATCGACGACCGCGAGCCGGGAACTGTGAAAGAATTCCTCGCCGGGCTTCGCATCCGGCGCACGATTCTTTTCAACCGCCTGTTTGAATCGCTTTGTTAATAGCTCGTGAATGCCTTTCTCCGGCCCCGTGAGGAAGAGCCACCGCTCCGGATCCGCGTTAAAGTTCGCAGCATATTTGGTGAGCACGGCGGGTGTGTCGTGTTCGGGATCGATTGTGAACGTGACCAGCTTCAAATCATCGCGCTGAGGCAACTCCGCCTGCAACTTCGCCATCGTCGCCGAGACGTGAGGGCATGGCCCCGAGCAACGTGTGAAGATGAACGACGCGACCCAGACCTTCCCCTTGAGGTCAGCATCGGTGACAGCATTGCCCGAGCGTTCCGTCAGCGCGAACGTGCCAACCGGGAAATCGAGATCGGGTTGCGACACATCGGGCGAACGCTGCGAACTCGAGGAACAGCCCGTGGCGAGTAACACCACGAGAAGCAGGAAGCGATTCATCGGAACGGAACTCACCATGAGGTACAGGCTTCTGTTCACATCAGGCCATCGATGAGGGCGAAGCCGAAGACCACGGGCAGGTACAACAGCGACGCTCGCAACACGGAGCGGGCCAGGCCATCGGTGCGGTTGCGTGAGAAGCGCAGGGCGGCTCGCAGGAAGAACCAGCCCGAGACGATCGCCCCGGCCGCGGTGAGCCAGCCGCCCAGCCCGAAGGCGAGCGGCAGAACACCCACCGGCACGAGTGCGATGCAGGTGGCGACCATCACGAACGCCGTGCGCGATCCGCTGGGATCGATGCCGGGGAGCATGCGGAGCCCGCCACGAGCGTAGTCGTTGCGGTACATCCAGGCGATGGCCAGGAAGTGGGGAATCTGCCAGACAAAGATGACGAGGAAGAGCGCGAGCCCGCCCGCCGGGGACTCCCAGCCACGAGCCGCACACCAGCCGATCATGGGAGGCAATGCACCCGGCACCGCGCCGACCACCGTGTTCCACACCGTCATCGTTTTCAGCGGCGTGTAGATCGCGACATAGCTGATGAACGTGGCCGCGGCGACCACACCCGCAGGATAGGGCACCGTGAGGAACAGGTACGCGAGACCGGCCATTCCCAGTCCCAGCCCAAAGGCGAGCGATTCGAAGGGCGTGAGCCTGCCTGCAGGGAGCGGCCGTTTCAGCGTGCGGTGCATCTTTGCGTCAATGTCGCGTTCGAGCCACTGGTTCAGTGCACTACCGCCCGCCGCGACGAGCCCGGCACCCACGAGCGTGTGGAACAGCACGAGGAGTGAGATGCTGCCAGCCGCACCAAGCAAGTAGCCGACTCCGACCGTGAAGAGAGCCATCACGGCGATCTTCGGCTTGGTGAGTTCGACGTAGTCCGCGAACCGCGAAGGTGTGGCTGCCACTGGCACCGCACTTCGCTGAATGGGTGGCATCAGCACGTCGATCGGGGCTATTTCGGGTTCCATGGCAATCACCGTCTTCATCTGCTGACCCCCTCGGCATGCGCGACAGCGACCCGTTCTCGCATGGTCTCGTGATTGTTGTAGCGGTTCGCCCCCGCCTCTGGCTCGTCCGAACCCGAGGGCTTCATCCGTAATCGCACCGCGATACCCACCACCGAACCGAGCAACAGCGTGCCAATCAGGACGTGTGCGGTGCGAATGGCAGCCTTGGCATCGGTGATCTTTTCCATCTCGGGCCGCACGAATGATCCGAACTTGCCCATCCAGGCCTCGACGCCGAGCAGAATCTGGAACGTCACCAGCACACCCATGGCGATGCCAAGCCACTTGGCTCGCGCCCGGGCCACGGCATCGGCCTTCAGTCCGCGCGACAGGATCATGACGCCGGCGAGGATCACGAAGGCGGTGAGGAAGTGAAGCCGTTGCATCAGTGCTGTCGGCAGGTGCCGCACAAAGGCACCCCACACGAGTTGCACGAGCAAGAGTGCGACGAGAAGCACCGCAACTCTGCGAACGCGTCGAGTTGGCATGCCGCCGGGAGGCCGTTTCGCACTCAAAACCGCCATGGCGACGAGCAAACTGAAGACGATCTGGGCGAAGACACCGTGAGTGGTGGCGAGTTGCGGCCCGCTCAGGGCGTTATAGAGCACACGCGTGCCACCCAGCAGCCCCTGAATCATCACCGCGACAAGCGTGAACAGTGTCAGCGTGCGAAAGCCTGCACCGCGAACACGCGTGAACATGCCGCTAACGCCAACGAGGAGCGCCAGCCCGAAACCAAAGCCCATGCCGACCACGGGGGGGAGTGGAATGATGACTTCGCTGGTTTCGCCCAGTGCCAACATGGCGCGGTGGAACTCGCCAAATGCAACCAGCAGCACCACGATCCCACCGACTCCTACCCAGCGAGCGAATTTTCGCGGCTCCGTGAACCAGAGCCCAATGGTGAGCAAGCTGATGACGCCACCCAGCGCGAAGCCTGCGATGCGGTGGCTATGCTCGACAAGATAGCCGATGTCGAGCTTATAGTTCTCGATGAGGTACCACGGCTCGGTCGGCCACTTCGGGTCGGCCATGCCGGCGCGAAGACTGGTGACGAGTTGACCCAGCACGAGCGGGAACAGCACGATTCCCAGTGTGAGAATCGCTCCGATGTGGAACCAGCGCGGAGCCGAACGGGGAATATTCACGGTGTCAATCCACGGGCATTACGCCACAGATTAGTCGGCGGTCAGGTTGAACTCTTACTCCGGATAGATCGCACGTCGCACATCGGCTGGCAACTCACGTGGGTACGGCACGGCCCGAACAAAGTGGACGAGATCCCAGACCTGTCCATCTGAGAGCGAGGGGTGAGCCGGCATGCTCGAAGGAGCGATGCCATGCCGCACCCGGGCGAACACCGCATCCGGCGACTGGCTCGCTTTCAGCGTCGTGCTGGTAAGATCAGCGGGTCGCACTATCGTGCCCCAAGCGTCGAAGCGGAAGGTTGCTTCACGGCCAAAGTCCTTGTGGCAGGCAATACAACTCGCACTGCCCGGCGCGGCGAACAACTCATAACCGCGGCGCACCGAGTCGAGATAACCCGCCGATTGCTTTGTTGCTTCGTCGTCCGGCATCGGATCGGCGGGCAAGTCGAGTGCTGCAGCGGCTCGTTCCCAGTCTTTCAGAATCGCTTTCAACTTCGCTGATGCAAAGGCTTCCAGGTCGCCATTCGTGCCCTCTTCACCTTCCAACTCGGCTGCGAGCGCCGCCAGCGTGCGGTACTCGACCTCGCCGCGGATGCTCAGGTAGGTCGCGTAAACCGCCAGGGCGTCACGTTCGGGCTCGGGGAGCATCGCGAATCCCGGCATCGCTGTGCCTTTCAGTCCGTTCGCGATGGTGCGAAGCAAGTCGCTGCGTCGTGGTTTCGCTCCATCGCTTGTGTTGACGAACTTGAAGGCACCTCGACGAAAATCGCGTGGATGGGGATTGATCCACTGACCAGTAGGCCCTCGACCATCACCCGCGATGCCGTGGCACTGCACGCACTTGCCCGCATAGAGTTTGCTGCCGAGTTTCAACTGATTCTCGGAGAGCCCGAGCCGCCCGGCCGCGGCATTCACGTCTGCGTCACCGGCAATCTTCGGCTCGCCGGGCGTGCCAAAAGTGTTCGCAAGAAAGGCATCCAGTGAGGCCCTCGCTTCGACGGGGATCGCTTCAGGAAGGAGAGTCTTGCCTCCCAGGGCATCGAGTCCAGCTAGTTCCTCATCCCACTTTTCCGGGCTGCCTGGAGCGGTGGGTTCAAGAGTCGGCACACGCAGCACGAGGCGATCGGCACGCGGTTCAAACGGCATCTCGGGCGGGTACTCGTGTTGAGAAGTGCAGCCGCTGGAGGAGCAGCCCGTCAGGAAGGCTGCCAGCACGGCCAGGACCGTGCCGCGAAGATGGGGGTTCAAAGTGCGCGTCTCGATCATCCTTCACATCGCGGCATAATGGCGGGTCAAATAATCCGAGAGCGTCAGCACGAACATGATGAACATAAAGAACAGAGACGAAAGAGCCGTGAGCGTGACGACGGTGTCCTTGCGGCGAAGGTGCATCCAGTAGTTGGCCACGAGACAGGCCTGAACCACACCAATGGCAAGTTGCACGGGCAACGCCAGCTTGCCGAGGCCGGTCAACGACAGGCCGATGTTGGCCGCGGACAACCCAATCACGATCAAGAAGACCACGACAAGCGAACTGGGCTTATCGATGTCGTGCATGGTGGGTGCATGGTCTGCACCGTGGCTATCATCACTCATGGGTTACTTCCCCGTCGTTGCAATTCCGTCGAATCTAGGTATAGCCGCGACAAGCAGACTTCGGAGCGGACTGCGGCAATCAGGCCATCATCAGTGCTTGCCGAGCCCTGCCCCGGTCAGGTACAGCAACGGCATCAGGAACAGCCAGATCATGTCCACCAAGTGCCAGTAGAGACTGACGACCTCGACGGTGGAATAGTTCTCGCGCGGGATGCGGTTGAGGCCCGCTTCGAGCACGAGCCACGCGATGCAGCCCAGGCCCACGAGGATGTGGATGCCGTGGATGCCGGTCATGATGTAGTACAGGCAGAGGAACAACTGCACACGCTGCGGGCTCAGGTAGCCAGCATCGCCGGGTTGCTTGCCGGCGTTGTGCTCGGCGAGTTCCGCAGCGGGGCTGTGCTCCGGGTGATGCCCGTGAGTCAGGTCGTGCTGGGCATCGGCGTAGGCCTTCTGGAAGATCGGCCCCGGAACGTACTTCTCCTGATAGTCGGTGTAGTACTCAAAAGCCTTGAAGCCGAGGAAGGCTGCTCCGAGAAGAAACGTAATCACAAGATAGTTAATCAGCGATTTCTTCTGACCAAGCTGGGCAGCGCGAATGGCGAACGTCATGGTCAGGCTGCTCGTGATGAGCAAGGCTGTATTCAGCACGGCGATCCAGAGGATCAACTTCGAGCTGGCGAATTCGAACTCGTGCGGGAACCAGATGCGGTACGCGGTGTACGCACAGAAGAGCCCGCCGAAGAACAGGACTTCGGTGACGAGGAACATCCACATCCCGAGCCGTTCGGCCGAGTGCTGTTGTTCCAAGTTGTCGAAGTGGTGCTTGAGCACCGGTGAGTGGGTGCTAGCCGACAACGTCGGTCTCCTTCTTCACGAGGCTCGCCCCATCTTCGGGGGGTTCGGGAAGCGTGCGGCCCAGTTGATCCACGCCGATCGAATATTCGTATGGCCCGCACACCACGACCGGAACGTGATCGAAATTGAACTGCGTTGGCGGGCTCGGAATCGACCATTCCAGCCCGGTCGCGCTCCACGGATTAGCCGTGGCTTTCGGGCCGAAGAACAGTGACAGCGTGAGGTACACGCTCGGCATGAAGTAGCCCAGGCCGAGGATGCTGGCTCCCGCGGTCGAGAGAATGTTGTAGATCTGGAACTCGGCCGGGTAGTTGGGATAGCGGCGTGGCATGCCGTGGTAGCCAACGACGAACTGCGGCACGAACGTGAGGAAGAACCCCACGAAGATGACCACGGCGCTCGCCTTGCTCCAGAAATCGGAATACATGCGACCGGTCATCTTGGGCCACCAGTAGTGAACGCCCGCCATGTACGCCAACACCATGCCGCCCACCATCACGAAGTGGAAGTGAGCGACAACGAAGTACGTGTCGTGCAGGTGGATATCCGTGCCAAGCACGGCCAGGAACAACCCCGTGACGCCACCGACGGTGAACAGCACCAGGAACGCCAGCGTGAAGAGCATCGGTGCCTGGAAGGTGATCGAACCGCGGTAGAGCGTGGCCGTCCAGTTGAAGATCTTGATGGCGCTGGGCACAGCCACGAACATCGTCAGCAAGCTGAAAAGCAATGCAGAATAGTAACTAATGCCTGCCACGAACATGTGGTGCGACCAGACCAGGAAGCCGACCACGCCGATGCCGACGCTGGACCAGGCCACGGCCTTGTAGCCGAAGATGTTCTTGCGGCTGAAGCAGGTGAGCACCTCGCTGACCACGCCCATCCCGGGGATGATCATGATGTACACGGCGGGGTGCGAGTAGAACCAGAACAGGTGCTGGAACAGGATCGGGTCGCCACCGATCGAGGGATCGAAGATGCCGATACCCGCGGTGCGTTCGACCATGAGCAACACGAGCGTGATGGCCACGACCGGTGTGCCGAGCAACTGAATGAAGCTCGTGGCATATAGCGCCCAGCAGAAGAGCGGCATGCGGCCCCACGTCATGCCGGGGCAGCGCATCTTGTGGATCGTCACCATGATGTTCAGCCCGGTCATGATCGAGCTAAACCCGCTGATGAACGCCCCCATCGCCCCCGGCACCACGTTGGTGTGGCTGTAGCGCGAACTATAGGGTGGGTAGAGCGTCCAGCCGGTGTCGATGCCGCCAGCGAGGACTGCCCAGATGGCGAAGCCCGCACCGAGCATAAAGACATACCAGCTGGCCAGGTTCAACTTCGGAAAAGCCAGGTCCTTCGCCCCGATCATGATCGGAATGAAGAAGTTGCCGAACACCGCGGGGATCGACGGAATCAGGAAGAAGAACAGCATCATCACGCCGTGGGCCGTGAACATGCGGTTGTACTGATCTTCGGTGAGGATTGCTCCGCTCGGTGAGAGCAGGTTCAACCGCACCATCCCGGCAGCCAGGCCGCCCACCGTGAAGAAGACGGTCAACGACAGCAGATACAGGATGCCAATCCGCTTGTGGTCGGTCGTCAACAGCCACGACCAGATGCCGTAGTTGTTGTTCAGGTAGTTGATGGCCGGGGTCTCGGGTTCCGGCGGAACCGGACCGAGCGCCTTCGGTTCGGCGCTGATGACACTCATGGCTTGCTCCCGGTCGCGGGTTGAGCGGGATTCCCGGGCGCGTTGACCGGCGTCGGGAAATGTTCATTCCGCGGAATCGTCTGACCCTTCTTCAACCCCTGGATGTATGTGGTGACATTCTCCAGGTCTTCGGGCGTGATTGTGGCTTTGCTGGCATCGGTCGTCGGGCCGACGCGATAGTTCGGCATGATCGAGCCGCCATCGGGTGCCCGGCCCCAGCCCTGCACGATCTTCGCCTGGGGATTCACGATGGACTCGCGGATGTAGTCGCGATTGGCCGGAACCGTGAGGCCGTTCGTCAGGGGCACATTCTGGCCATACAGATTTTCGAGGACCGGAGCCTTCGCCACCGAATTATTGGTGTGGCAACTGCTGCATTGCAACTGACGGAAGATCTGCTGTCCCTTCCAGGCCGGCGAACCGTCGACCGAACCGCCCGTGCCGGGGGCCTGGGCGTCTGTGAGCCCTTGCAAGAATTGGTCGAAATCGTCCTGTGAGACAACACGAACCTTGCCCACCATCAGCGAATGCCAGGTGCCGCAATACTGGTCGCAGAAAACATGATATTCACCGATCTTCGTCGGCTCGTACCAGGTCTCAACGTAGCGACCCGGAATCACGTCGATCTTGCTGCGGAAAGCCGGGATGCCGAAGTCGTGGATCACATCTTCCGAGATGAATGTCACGATCACGGGCTTGTTCACGGGGAGCACAAGGGCACCGATGCTCTTCCGTTCGTCGTCGGTCATGTTGGCGGGGTTGCCACCGACAATGACGCGCTGGCCGCCCGGTTCGTATTGGGCCTTCCACATCCACTGCTTGCCGATGACATTCACCCGCATCGAATCCTTCGGAGCGGAGTGAACCATCGCGGCGTCGTAGATATACACACCCCAGGCGTAGAAGCCGAGGAAGATGATCAATGGCGTGATGGTCCAGAACAGTTCGAGCTTGTGCGAACCGAGGATACGTGGCGTTGGCCCCGGAACGGCACCACGCCGGTAAGCGGCGCAGAAGTAGCCGATGGCGATGAAGACCGCGATACTGGTGCCAGCCGTGATAAACGTGATCACCCAGAACAGCGGTTCGAAACGATCCGCCGAGGTCGAGGCCCGTTCGAGCAGTAACGGCAAGGTTTGCACGTTCAGACACCTCCCGCAGGTTGTTCGGTGGGCGTGGCGGCTGCGGCCAGTTGTGCGGCGGACTTCCGTCGCTCCCGGCGAACCATGAGCACCACGTAGGCGGCGAGACCCAGCACGGTGAGCACGCCTGCAATTCGCACGCCCGTCATCAAGTACATGTGGTTGCCATCCACGTGCAGCAACCGCGAACACATCATCAGAAACTTCTCGACCGGTCCGCCGACCTTGCCGGCCCCGGCATCCACCAGCGCTTGCTTCAGATCATTGGCCGTTTGCGGATCACGTGGTGTGCCGTTTTCGTCCTTGTCCGTGTACGTGACACCGAAGAAGTACTTCGATATCAGACCTTGCGGCGTGACGACCATGATTCCAGCGGCATGACTGTATTCCTTGGCCGCCTTGTCAAATTCGAACTTGAAGCCGACAGCATTCACCAGTTCTTCGATCGAGCGGCGTTCGCCCGTCAGGAAACGCCAGCCCTTGTCGCCATCCACCCGGCCATACTGTTTCACGTAAAAGTCACGCTGAGCCGCTGCCATCAGGTGAGAATCCTTGGGATCGAAGCTCACGACGATCACGTTGTAATCGCGACCCACGCTGAGTTCGCGGAGCGAGCGAGTGACCTGCAGGACACCATTCTGCACCTCACCACACATGTGAGGGCAGTGGAGATACGCAAGCACAAGGATGAAGGGCTTGTCGCCCGTGCATTCGCGGAGCGTTGTGCGCATTCCATCCTCGCCCCGGAATGGCGTGTCCATCGGCACCTGGGCACCGAGTCGTTGCTCGAAATCCACATCCGGTGCACGAGTAGGGCGTTCCCCTGCTTCGGGCGGCCGACCGCTCACCTGTGCCGGTGCCGGAACCGCAAATGCGGCAAATGCAACCAGGGCGATCAGAAGGCGGCTAACCACGTCGACTTTTCTCCTGCGGGCGAATCACACCGTTTGGGCATGAGGTCTGCAACTGGAATGCCTAGTGCTTTTCAACTTCTTTCTTGGGAGCTTCTCCGTTTGTCGGAGCGGGCGTTAGTTCGCCTCGGCCCGCATTCGCGCCCGTTGGTTTGCTTCCCGATGGAACCAACTTCACCGGGTTCTTGCGGGTTGGCAGCACCGCAGCCCGAAGTGGGCCCGTGGCCAGGCTCATCGCATCGGTGATCGTGATGTGCGTCGCACCATCGGGCAGTTTGCCGGTTTCCTGGAGGGCGGGCACCATACTCGGCCGAAGCGCCGGGTTGATATCCTCCGGATGAATCTCGGGGGAGTTATAGCCATCCGGCAGCGGCGGCTGCGTGATGGTCTGGCCGTTGTTCTCAAGCTGACGGAGCGGTTCCAGTCGGGCGTTATCGGCCTTCACGTCTGGATTGCCATCCGAGCCCTTGCGGTCGATTCGGGCCAGGCGGGCATCGGTCGGTGCCTCGTTGGCCTTCACGGCGAGCGGATTGGCGTTCGGGTCGGTCGGCACGGCCATCATGTACACGAATACTGCTGTGGTGCAGGCGAAGGCCACCACAAACGTGAACACCACCGCGGCGGGGATGCTCAGAATCGGCTTCACGACAAACGCGTCGGGCTCGTGCCCGGCCTTGATCGCGGCCGGGTTCACACCACCACCGCCGCCGTGGTCATCCGGCGCGTCCAGGTTAGCCGCGTCTTCTGGCCAGTTTTGACCGGCCCCGGGTGCGTTAGTGATGGCCATGATCGTGCCCCCCGTGGTCGTCGTGGCTTTCTGGCAGCATGTACAATTCGTTCTGTGGCAGCAGCACGCCGCGGGACTTCATCTGATAGATCAGGAACATCCCAAACAGCCCACCGATGCCGATGATGGCACCGATATCCATCAGGCAGAACAGCGGCTGACCCTTGTGCTCTGCCGTCGGTTCGATCCACCAGATCACATCCACAGCACAGACGCAAAGGATGTAGATCGCCATGATGCGGAGACGCTTCGGGTTATTCTTCACATCCCGGAACAGCAGGATGATGAAGGGGAACGCGAAGTGGAACACGATCAGGAAGGCCGAGACGTACCACCAACCACCCGCCGAGCGCTTGAGGTAGTACGGGATCTCTTCAGGCAGGTTGCCGATCCAGATCAGCATCATCTGCGAGAAGGACGTGTACGACCAGAACAGCGTCAAAGCGAGCAGGAACGTGCCCATGTCCAGCTTGAACTTGGTCCGCTTCACGAACTCCTTGAACTGCGGTCGCTCGTTGAGCCCGAGCGAGAGGAAGACCACCACCCCGAATGCGAGCATGGTGAGCATCTGGTTCACGGAGTAGATCACCGGGAACATCGTGGAAGCCCAGCTTGGCTCGAACGACATCACCACATGCGTTGCGGCAGCGGTGCCAACGATGGCAAAAAGAATGAGCCCAGGCCCCGCAAGATTCTTGGCCTTCTCCAGGCTGGCAGGCACGTTGGCTGGGTTCTCGTCCGCAGCCTTGCCCCACTTGTTCAGGAAGAATATCAGCACGTACCAGATCGCGAAGTAGAGCAGGCCAAGACCTATAAAAGCTGGGACGGACAGGAAGCCGTACGTGCCTTCTTCTCGTTCGTGCAGTTCATGCTCGATGGCCCGGCGCTGCATCACAAGTGAACCATCCTGCGGGTTCAGCTTGGCTTGCTCGCCGCGTGCCTCCTGGGCCAGGACATCATCATAGCGCTGCTGGGCCAGTTCCATCTCGTGCGTGACCATCGAATGATCGGGATCGGTCCACCAGTACGGCGAGACGCCTTTCATGGAGGCACCGACCGCGATGGGGATGAACAGCAGCACGAACAGCGGCAACGTGCGGGTCGAGGCCTCAAGCGTCTTCTTGAGGAGCAGGCCCCACGAGGTCTTGGCGAGATAGTGGATGCAGAGCATCGCCAGCCCGCCCACGGGGAGGCTCAGCCAGTAGACGTAGCCGACCGTCCAGGCACGAAAAAACTGGGCCTTCGCTTCATCCGCGTGCTCGCTACCAGCGGACGAGAGCCCGATGATGCCGATCACGGCGTAGAGCGTGAGTCCGCCGATGGCGGCGAACATCGCGAATCGCTGCGGGGCGGCCCACTCGTTGGTGGGGGTCGGCGGTGTCGGATCCGTGCTCACTAGTGATTTCCCCCATCGGCCTTTTTCGGCAGGGCCGTCAGGTCTTCCGGCTTGGCGTGCTGGCTCAACTGCAGCGTCCGCACGTAAGCCACGATTCGCCACCGATCCTCAGGCTTGATCTGCGAGGCATGATCCGGCATCGCCCCGTAACCCTTCGTGATCACCTCGAACACATAGCCCGGAGGCACCTCACGCACGGGGATCTCGATACCCCAGCGCCAGTAGCCACGCGACATCCCCAGCGGAATCTCGCTCCCGGCCAGGTCGAAGAAGATGCCGGGTGTGCTGGCCCACTGATCTTTCGGGATGGCCTTGCCCGTGTTGTCGCGTTTCACGGAAGGTTCGTTCTTTTCGACCGGCACCGTGTGATAAGAGGTTGGCTTCAGGTAGCCACGCTCCCAGATCTTGCCTTTGCCATTCCCCACGGGTCCGTGGCAGACTGCACAGTAGATGCTGAATCGATCCTGGCCACGACGCAGGTCTTCCGCGGTGATCTCGAACGGGAACTCCTCGGCATAAACCTTGGGCTCCCCGGCCTTGCGTTGATCGTATCGTGGGGCTCCGAAAGCTTTCTCGCGGGCGAGTTTGTCGATCGAAGCGGTATCACCCTTCGGTTCCACGGGAGCAGGGCCTTTTGGATCCGCTGCCGCGTTCGCCTTGCTGTCCCATTTCCAGTAGCGCGACCATTCGTCAGCGGTCAGGCCGGTCACAATGGGATCGGAGTCGAGCCGCTGGGCGCGGTGGATCACACCCTTCTCGAGTGGCCGACTGGCGCGGCCATCCTCGAAGAAGCCGCTCTCGTCCAGTGGCCGATAGTACGGTTGCTCGGCCATCTTCTGCTGACAGCCGACGGCAAGCGTCGCGAGCAGTGCGAACCCGGCGAAGAGCACACCCAGTCTGCGGCCTGGCTTGCCGCGTTTCTCTGATAGAAAGCTCTGATCCTGGCTGCTCATTCGATCACCTCCTCAACGGCATCGGGATGGAGGGTGTTGAGGAAGTCGCGTGTCGCATTCGAATCGTACTTCGGATCAGTCGCTTCGACGCTCAGGATGAAGCGGTCGCGGGTGGCCCGATCGAACAGCTTGCTGCTGAAGAGCGGGTGGTTCAGCTGGGGCAGGCCGCACAACGCCATCAGGCCGAAGAGACCACTCAGGGCCGCGGTGAGCACCATCATCTCGAAGGTGATCGGGATGAAAGATGGCCAGCTGAGGTATGGCCGGCCGCCCACGATGAGCGGGTAGCCGTACGAATTCGCCCAGTACTGCATGAAGAAGCCGCCGCAGGCTCCGGTGAGCCCGCCGATAAACATCACGACGCCCATCTCGGACTTGGGAAATCCAAGCGCGTCGGCCGTTTCCCCCACGGGATAGGGCGTGTGCGTGTCCAGGTGCGAATAACCCTCGGCCTTGATCTTCTTCGTGGCCGCGACGAGTTCGTCGGCAGTGGCGAAGCTGGCGATCATGCCAAACGTCTTCGGTCCAGTCTCGTCGTGATGTCCATGGCCGTGATCGGCCGCCGGCGTTGTGGCCGTGCTCATGGTGCGTTCTCCATGATCGAGTGTCCGCCGCCGCCACCCTGCTTCTTCGGCAGGAGTTCCCGCATTTCCGTGATCGAGATCATCGGCAAGAAGCGGACGAACAGGAAGAACAGGAAGAAGAACAGGCCGAGCGAACCGACCATCGTGGCATAGTCCCAGATGGTGGGTGAATACCGGCCCCAACTTGAGGGCACCTGGTCGCGAGTCAGCGTGATGACGATCACGTATCGCTCGAACCACATGCCGATGAGTGCCGAGATGCAACACATCTCAAGCCAGAATTCACTTTGTCGCACACGCTTCGACCACAGAATCGTGAGCGGGAAGACACAGTTGAAGAAAATCAGCGCCCAGTACGACCAGCCATAGGGGCCGAACATACGCTCGATGGTAGTGCCCCACTCGTAGAGCGTGTGCCCGTACCAGGCCATCCACGCCTCGGAGAAGTAGCCGTAAGTCACGAGGAAGCCAGTGGCGAGCATCACCTTGCCACAGATATCCATGTGATGGTCGGTGAAGAAATCTTCCAGCTTGTACCAGTGGCGTATCGGGATGGCGAGCGCGACCACCATGGCGAAGCCCGAGTAGATCGCCCCCGCAACGAAGAACGGCGGGAAGATCGTGGCATGCCAGAGCGGCACAATCGAGACGGCGAAGTCGAAGGACACCACCGTGTGCACGGAGAGCACCAGCGGCGTGCTGAGGCCACCGAGCATCAGGTAGACTTTTTCGTAGCGACGCCAGTGAATGGCCGAGCCACGCCAGCCGAGTGAGAGAATGCCGTAGATAAAGCGCTGCCAGCGTGTCTGGGCCTGGTCGCGAAGCGATGCCAGGTCCGGGATGAGCCCGATATACCAGAACACCAGCGAGACCGTGAAATACGTGGTGACCGCGAACACGTCCCAGGTGAGCGGACTGCGGAACTGCGGGTAGACGCCGGCGACATTCGGGAACGGATAGAGCCAGTAGAAGAACCAGGGCCGCCCCATATGGATGAGCGGGAACACGCCCGCACACATCACGGCGAAAATCGTCATCGCCTCGGCGAAGCGATTAATACTCGTGCGCCACTTCTGGTGCAGGAGCAACAAGATCGCGGAGATCAGCGTGCCGGCGTGGCCGATGCCAATCCACCATACGAAGTTGATGATCGCGAAGCCCCAGGCCACCGGGACGTTGATGCCCCAGATGCCGACGCCCATGTAGAAGAGGTAGAAGACCGAAACCGCGAGGATGTTCAACAGCGCGAAGCCGGCGATGAACCCGACCCACCACCCGCGGGGGTGCGTCGTATTCAGCACGACTGAACCGATCGCGTCTCCCACGGACACGAGCGTGTGCTTGTTGTCCACCAACGGCCACATTTCCGGCTCAAGCGGCCGGTCAGACTGTGGCGGCGGATGAAGGTCGGCAGTGGCCACGTCACGCTCCCTTCGGCATCTTGTCGTTCGGATTCCGCACGCCGGCCAGGTACGTGGTCCGGGGCATCGTGTTCAATTCCGCCAGCAAGCCGTAGTTCGTCGGCTCCGCCTTCCACTCACTGATTCGTCCATGCTCGACGTTCAGGTCGCCGAACATGATCGCGCCGGACGGGCAAGCCGCTTGGCATGCGGTCACAATCTCGCCATCGCCGATCGCCCGGTGTTCACGCTCCGCGACGATCTCCGCATAGCGGATGCGCTGCACGCAGTAAGTGCACTTCTCCATCACGCCGCGGGAGCGGACCGAGACTTCCGGGTTCCGGCCCAGCTTCAAGCTCTCCGTGGCCCAGTCCGCGAACGATAGGAAATTGAAGCGGCGGACCTTGTAAGGACAGTTGTTCGAACAGTACCGCGTGCCGACACAGCGGTTGTAGGCCATGTCGTTGAGGCCATCCGTGGAGTGGACCGTGGCACCGACCGGGCAGACGATCTCGCACGGGGCCTTCTCACACTGCAAGCACGGCACCGGCTGGAAGTGCGTCTCCAGCGTGGCGGCGTCTTCCGGATTCCCGGAGTAGTAGCGATCAACGCGAATCCAGTGCATCTCGTGACCGCGGGTCACTTCGCGTTTGCCGACCACCGGAATGTTGTTCTCGCTGACACAGGCCACCACGCAGGCGTTGCAACCGGTGCAGGCACCAAGGTCGATCGCCATGGCCCAGCGGCGCTGCTGTGCCTTCGGCAGGTCCGGGAACATCGACTCGTTCGGCTTGTACATCGTCAGCGGATGCAGACGCAGGTCGTGTCCGCCTTGGTCGTGCGGTTCGCCTTCTTGATGGCCCGTCGAGCCCGGCACATTCTCGTTGATGAGTTCGGTTTCCCCGACCGCGGTCGGCGGAATGCGGGCATAAGCCGGGTCAACGTTGTACTGCGCGACGGTGGTGCGGCGGGCAGGTCGACGATCGAGTAACTTGCCTGAGAGTGGATCCTTTGTGCCGGTCGAGAGACCGCCACCCTGAACGCTGGCCAGGAAATACGTATCGACCGGCATCGAGACCTTGAGCCCTGTTGCGAACCAGGGTTGCTGCGAATCGCGGAGCGGGTAGGCATCGAAGCCGCGGGCCATCTTGCCTTCGGCGTTCGGTTCGCTCGGCGAGTAGCCCACGCGGCCCACTCTCTCGCGGCCCGAACCGAGGTGAATCGTGACGCAGTTATCGGCATGCCCGGGCAGAATCCAGACCGGAGCCTTGACCTTGCGACCCTTGAATTCCAGCTCCACAACGCTCACTTCCGCCCGGCCACGCTCACCGGCGGTCCAGCGGAACTCCTTCTCGATCTTCAGTCCCTTGGCCGTCTCGGGGCTGACGAAGGCGGCATTGTCCCACGTCAACTTGGTGACGGGCTTCGGCAATTCCTGGAGCCAGCCATTGTTCGCGAAGCGGCCATCGAACAGCGTCGGATCGAGTCGGAAGTTCAGTTCAAACTCGCCCTGGGCCGGGCCTGCGGGCGAAGGTGCGGCACCCTCAGCCCAGTTGCCCGCGATCTTCGCAGCAGAGTCGTGCTCGGAGGTGGTGCCCGCGATCACACCCTGCCGAACGACTTCTTGCCAAAAGGGCTCGAATTCCCCGCTGCGGGCAAACTTCGGGAACACCTTCTTGACGGCATCCGTCTTGGACCAAAAGGCCCGTACCAGGTCGAGGTCGTCGCCCATGGGTGTGGGGTTGGCCTTGCCGTCGGCCGTGGCATTCAGGTTGATCGGGTTGAACGTCAGAGCGGCAACGACTTCGAGCGCCGACTTGCCGTGATAGAGCGGGGCAATCAGCGGTTGCTGGATCGCGGCCGTGCCATCAAAGGAGCGGGCGTCGCCCCAGGCTTCGAGGAAGAAGGCTTCGTTAATATGGACATCGCAATGGAGCGAAGTCTCATCCTGATACAGTCCCTGGTGAGCCTTGAAGCCGACCTTGCTCAGGGCGGAGACAATATCGAGATCGACAGGCGTGGTGGCGACGGGATTCGTGCCGAGAATGAGCAGCGTATCGACGCCGCCCGCTGCCATCTCCTTGACGAGATCGGCGTAGCTCACGACGCGGTCCTTGAACGCATCCGACAGGTGCGATTCGACTGGAGCCGAGACGTGAACCGTCTTGCCGAGATTCTCCAGGGCGGCGTTCATCGCCAGGGCCAGAGCATGCACAGAAGCTGGCTGGCAATCCCCGGCGACCACGAGGCACTTACCCGCGTGGGCCTTCAGATCCTCGGCAACGGGACCGACCCACTTCTGGGCGAGATCCGAGAGTTTGCCCGCCGCCGGAACGCCGGCAACGTTTAGAGTGGCCGCCACGGCCCGACCGAAAGCCTCCACCTGGCTGCTTGGAATCGCCAGGCGATGATCAGCCACCGAACCCGTGCTCGTCGGCATCGATTCGACCGCGTAGAGGCGGTTGATCTCGCCAACTTTTACGTAGTCGTGGGAATCATCCGGCCCGTGTTCATGGCCATGCTTTTTGGCTTCTTCCTGGGCCTTCTTGCGATGTTCGAAGAAGTGCTCGCTGCGCACCTTGCGGCGACTGGCGAAATCGCGGCAGTAGCGCGACGTGCCGGGACCTGCACCGAGGAAGTCTGCGTCGAGCGAGAGCACGACGTCGGCCTTGGTGAAGTCGTACGTCACGCTGGCGGGCTTGCCGAGCGCCTTTCTGGCACCTTCGTGTGCATTGTCCTGGGCAGAAGGCTCATGGACAGCCCACTTCGCCTTGGGGTACAACTTGAACAGCGTCTCAATCTGTTCCGTGAGCGTTGGCGAGGTGATCGTGCCCGTCAAAAGGCGGAACTTTGCGCCGTCACCGGTGGCAGCGAGTTTCTCGCGAATCGTGCCGATGGCCTCTTCATATGTCGCCGGGAAGCCGTTCTTGGTCACCTGCTTCGAGCGGTCCGGGTCGTACATCCCGAGAATACTGGCCTGTGCGAAAACGTCCGTACCACCCTTGCTGGCGGGATGATCCGGGTTGCCTTCAACTTTCGTGGGGCGGCCTTCGCTGCTGCGAACAAGAACGCCTGTGCCGAAGCCTGCGAGCGTGTGAACAGATGCGAAGAGCAACGGGACGCCGGGGGTGATCTGCTCGGGCTGCCGTGTGTACGGCATGATCTTCCGCATGGGTGCGGGGCGGGGCGAACAACCGACAGCGCCGGCCATGGCCAGCGAAGCACCCATGATTGTCAGGAAATTGCGGCGCGTGACCGGGTCAGTCCACTCCGAAGCCTGCTCGGGGAACTCGTCCGCCATGGCGGCATGGAACTCGGGCGAGTTCATGTACTCATCGAGGCCCGTCCAGAGTTCCGGCGGGTCGGCATGCGGCGTTTTGCTGGCGTCTGGGGGCATCGGATTCCTCGGTCGCCTGTGTCAACCCAGGGCGGTTTTCATCTTGCTTTGGTGGCACAGGCATCCTCGCCTGTGTTACTCGTTAGTCGGGAGACACAGACGAGGAACGCCTGTGCCACCAAATCATTTACCGATGGCAAATCGAACAGTTCGTGAGCGTTACGGGGTCGCGCACGGCGTATTCCTTCTTCAGCACCTTGCCGAGCTCCGCCTGCGAAGTCGGCCGGTCCTGACCGATCAATGGATTCGGCGTCATGTGGCCATGATCGTCCTTCACCATGCCGCCGTGCGGGAAGTCGGCATGCGTCCATTTCCCACCACTGTCCGGAGCCCAGGTCATGCTGAACGCTTTAGACCTCGGCCGAAGGTTCTGCTCGGGATTGCGGTGACAGTTGATACACCACTCCATGAGCAATGTCTTGCTCTGGAAGGTGAGATTCATCTGATCGATGTTGCCGTGGCAGGACTGGCAGCCAACACCTTTGGCCACGTGGATCGAGTGGTTGAAATAAGCGTAGTCCGGCACGTTGTGAACGCGATTCCAGGCGATGGGCGTGTCGTTCGCGTAGCTCTCACGCACCGGCGCGAGCAGATCCGAGCCCGTCCACATCTGCTGGTGGCAATTCATGCATGTCTTGGTGGGCGGAATGCCCGCAAAACCCGATTCCTCAACCGATGTATGGCAATAGCGGCAATCGATTCCTAGCTGGCCGACGTGGTGAGCATGACTGAAGGCCACGGGTTGGGGAACAACTTCGTCGCGACCCGTGGCGTAGCTCGAGCGATAAAATGCAGCCAGGCCAACACCCGTCGCACCGAAGCCCATTGGCAGCGCGAGGATGAGCAACTTGGCAATCGGATTCGCGGCCTTCGGGAAGATCTGCGGCATCGCGGACTCCATGGCCGGGGTGTGTCACGCACACGCTCCGGGTGGGCTCAAGCAACCAGGCTCACCGGCTTAAAAGTTCAGCATCCACAACGACTGCGTGTCCCATTGCACCAACCCGAGCGATTTATTTACAGCCGTGGTGATGCTCAGGCTAAAGACGCAGATCAGCGTGCCGATCCAGGCCATATTCCCTTCGCCACGCAGGCTGCCGCGGTTGCCCATCAGCAAGGCTATCACGCCAAGAGTGAACCCCACGCTGGCGAGAATCATCCCGAAGGGCTTCCAGAAAAAGACAATCATGCTGAAGTAGCCGAGGCTCACCGAGGCCACGGCGAAACCGCGTGTCGGCGCTGGAAAGGTTCGCGGCGAGTCACTGGCGGGCGGCGTGGGATCCATCAGCGCCTCGTGTTCCGGGAGCGAGTCCGGGGATTAAGTGCAGACAGAGTCTATGGGGCAAGCTCGCGGCGACAACAGCAAAAAAATCGGAATACTTTCGACCGCATTCCGCCTGTCTCGCTCGAGCCAGCCCAGTTTGTATCACTGTGTTACAATGTCTCCGTCACGGTGTGAAACCGCAATCGAAAATTTTCATTAACCGAACGCGGGCGAGAAATCTGTTTTTGAACTTGGATTCGGCGAGTGGTGCCTGAGAGGGCACTGTTCCTGGAGAAGAGTCGAGTTGTGCCCACGTGTCCTGAAAATGACAAACAGCGCCCTTACAGGCGCTGTTTGATGATGAGTGGTGCCCGTGAGGGCAGTGCTCCTGTTCTGGAACACGTCAGATTGGGTCAACACTCTTCCCGCGGAAACCGTTAAACACGAATGTGAGGATCGCCAGAATCAGGAAGACCACAAAGAGGATCCACGCGATATCGGTGGAAACATTGGCGATGCCCGAGAAACCGAACACGGCAGCGATGATGGCCACTATCAGAAAGGCCAGAGCGGCGCGAAGCATGGAAGCCCCCTCGTTTCAAATGTGATGAGAAATCTGGTGAGAAAATGTGGTGAGATGGAACATCTCACCACACAGCCTGAGATCATTACTTCTTGACGGTCACCTTGATGGTCTCACTCGTGGCTGCACCACCACCCTCCGGGGTACCGGTCAGAGTAATATTGTGCTCACCATTGGGTGCCTCGGGCTTGGCCGTCACCTTGACCATCAGCACCGGGCTTTCGTTGCTCTTGGCCGCATCCGGCGTGATCTCAGCCGTGACCTGATCCGTCCCTTTCACATCGAATTTCACGCCGCGGTTGAAGTCGCTGCCACGGTTCAATTTCACTTCCACCGTCTGCGTCTCACCGGGCTTCAAGGTTGGATCAATGGCCTGCGTGCCATCGCGTTGGAATTTGAAGCTGCTCGGTGTGCCGGGGTTGCCACCTTCGGAGCTTTGCTTGCAGGCAATTGGGGCCATGGCAAAAACGGCCAGAGTGAAGGCCGACAAGTATTGTCGCATTTGGTTACTCCTTGTTGAAAGAATCAACCACCGGAGCCACATGGTTCCGGGGTGCCGCGGTGAACCGCCGCGGAGTGAGAAACAACTAATGCAAGCGCCGTGCCGATGTGTGATTTGGTGAAGAAATGGACCATTTAGCCGATGAAGAGGATCAAACAGGGCACGACGATTCCCCTCACTGCGCTACCGAGTGCCGATATTCATGAGACGCAAGCATGTCCCAGGGGAATCTTCTGCGCAGACGCGAATCGCGTCACTTGCGTCGGTAGAACGCGGCTGACTCTGATCGTTGCTGGCAGTGCCACTGCGGTGACGTGCGAAAGTAGTCGTCGAACCCCGATCCGGTCCGCGTGAGTGCGAAGTCGAAGGGGCCGTATTCCTTCTCCCAGTTTGTGATGGCCGCGGCGGTGTCGGTGTGGGATGCCCTCACGAAGGCTGTGAGCCAGTCGCCGCCGAACACCTCGCAGCGGTCATCCACGAAGACCTTGTAGCCGGGGGTGTGGTAGATGATGAAGCCGCCATCGACGTAGTCATTGAAGATGTGATTCGGTTCACCGGGCCGTGGCTCGTGCTGCTTCATCACATCGAGCAATTCCATCGGCCACTGCGGCGAGGTGTGCCGGGCCCAGCCGCTGCCGACAATGGGCACGGGTAGGTTCGCCACCTGCAGCACGAACGCTAACAACACCACGAACGTGGGCAGCAGCAGGTTGGCCCATACCGGTGTGCGCGGGCGTGCATCGCTGCCATCGGAAGGAAGCAGGAGCTGATAGTCGGGCCGCGTGCGTGCCAGCCGCTGAGCCAGACGCGAATGTGGCCAAAGTGCAGCCAGGGCTGCCAGGCCGACGACGACAGAGAGCGTGAAGTGGCGAACACGGTCGAATGCCAGCAGCATCCACACCAGGGGCAACAGCCAGGTCACTCGCATTCGTGCGAACGGCACACTCAGCAGCACGATGAGGTACAACACCGCGAAGGCGAGCAGCGACCACGAACTCGGGTCGGCAACTTCGAGCGGGCGGTGCTCCTGGATGATTTGTTTCAGCGCAGGTTCGCCCATAATCACGGACCAGGTGCGGAGCAGGTCGAGTCCGTACGGATTCACCAGCGTGGCGCTGCCGCAGCCAAGGGCAATGGCGAGGATTAAACCTGCGTCGCGCCAGGTGCGAAGTGGAGATGGGCAGCCAAGCTGCCAGAAGACGACCCAGCCGATAGCGACGAGCCCGACCGTGGCAATGCCACCGAGCACGCCACCGTGAACATTTGTCCAGATAATAAACATCGGCAATAGCCAGACGAGTCGACGCAGCGGAATGCGGCCAAGGTCCGCATCCGCGAGCATTATGACCGTCATTGTCATGGCCAGGATTGTGAACAGATGCGGTCGCACGTGAAAGTGCGAGGCAGCCGCGGCAAGCCCAAGCAAAATGATGCCCGCAATCGCGATGGGATGCAGTCCGGTTCGCCAGAACCTCGAAGCGAACCACCCGAAGACGCCAGCCAGGAGGGTGACCGCACCGAGCAATTGCGTGTCAAAACCGCCCGCACGATGTGCCAGGGCCATCGCTACTTCGCCAAGCCACTGGTAAGGCACCCACCAGGTACCGGCAAAGGTGAACGTGTACGGATCGGTGCGAATAAAGCCATCCGCGAGGATGCGTTCGCCCGTGGTGGTGTGCCAGAAGGTGCCGGGGTCGCGGAAGAACGACGACCGCCCGGCGACGAGGAGTAAGAGCCAGAGCACCAGGAAGGCGATCGCGCCCGGGCCAAGCCAGCGTGGGCGTGTCATGCGGCCATCGCCGTAACGGGCGAACCCTCAAGGGAAGGCGAGCGCTGGCCGAGCACGAACAGGGCCAGCACGGCGGGCGGTACCCAGATAAATGCGAACGAACCGGTCTGCGTCAAATTCAAGACCAGACAAGCGACGTTCACTGCGAACAAACCCACGAGGATTGTCGCAGCGTGTGGCAACCGCTGGTCCTGCCACTTCACCAGCAGCACCACAATGGCGGGCAGCAGCAACACCATGTCGAAAGGCCAGGCACCATAAGGCGTCGTGACAAACGAGACGAGCAGCAACAACGGCAACTGTTCGCTCCAGTTCCAGTCCGCGCCGTGCTTCCGCCAGAGCCAGGCGAACCAGGCCAGGCCAAGCAGCATCGGCAGAAATTGCAGACGGAAAAGCTCGTGGCCGAAGACCATGCGCAGCAGCGTGCCGAGTGTGAGCGTCATCCACTGGGACGGCGGCCGGTTGGCCATCGCATCAGCGTACTGTGCTAGCACCTGTGGATCAAAGACGAGTGGGACCAGAATGCCAACGGAGCCTGCGAGCGCACCGCCGAGCATGGTGCGAAAATGTCTTGTGGCCAGGGCTTCGCAGGCAATTGCGAGCCAGACGAGGTACGCCAGGTGCGGTTTGATCGCGAGCAAGAGCGTGGCGGCTCCGGCGAGCATGGGCCAGCCACGCTGCCGGCATTCCAGATAGAGCACCGCACCCAGCAACACCAGGGGCGGGATTTGCCCTGATTGGAGGGCGAAGAGTGAAGGCATGAAGCCGAGTGCAGCCGCCCAGCCGATCCAGCGACGCTCACGCAAACCACCCAGCAGCAGCCAGAGGCGATCGCCGCAGAAAACGATGGCAGCAAGGTTTAGCCCCAACCAGAGCAGCTGCGCCAGGCGGGGCTCGATGGCCCCCAGTGGCATCACCACCGCCAGCGTCCAGGGTGGGTTCCACATCATGATGGGTTCGTCGGTGTCCCGCCCTGCCTCACGCTGCAGCGGCAGAAGCTGCTCGCCATCGTAAGGATTCTTCCCCTCGATCGTGAGCCGGGCGGCGGCCCAATACTCCACGAAATCATCCGGCGGCCAGATCGCGGGATCGGCCAGCAACTGCCGGACTTGCCCCACGAGCAGGATGCCAGCCAGCGCCAGCCCCGCAGCAGGAAGAAGATTGCGGAAATTCATGTCGAAGTGTAGAACGTAATTCGGACCGGGGCGAAATTCTGGGTAGTGTCTCAGCTTGCGAAGGTCCGCCTTTCCGGGCTGACGCTTTTCTGCTTTTTTCTGCGGAATGTCAGCCTCGAGAGGCTGACCGACTACGCAAACTGAGACACCACCAAATTCTGGACTCGCTTGCACAGCGACCATCGCCCCGGCTATGATGCTTGCAAGAAGGTGAAGAGATTGGTGAAGGCGAAGGACCTATTGGGAAGATCTACACATTCACCCTTTTCGCTCGAACAAATTTTAATCGGTTTTTTTGAATGGCTGTTGGAGTTGGAACGCAGCACGGTATCACTGGTCGCGATTCGTTCTCACAATCTGAACTGCGGAGATGACGATGGGCAAGATCATTGCAATGGCGTGTGCAGGGCTCGTAGTCGCGGGTGCGGCTACCTACGGACTCTTCTCAACGGGCATGCTCTGCGATAGCTGCCATGATGCGGGCAGTTGCCCCGTCGCCATGAGCCGTTGTTGCGGCGGCCCCGATGTGAGCACTACAACGGATGCTGCCTCATCAGCTTCTTTGGCTGTCGCTGGTCCCGTTGCCGCATTCCCCGTTACCAGCCCGATCAGCACGGGCGTTTATCCTTGCTGCCAGGCGAAGGCGGCCCCAGTTCAAGCGGCGGGATGCGAAACTCCAGCGAGCGAGAACACGGCTGTGAATGCCGCTGTCGGCGTTGCGCTCACAGCCGCGAAGTAAGAACGACTGCACTTTTCACTCCGGGGTTGCAAGGCTTACACGGCCAGCTCCCCGGGGATGTCCACGTAGCCCATGTCCAGCCACCAGTCATCCGCGTCTTCCGGGCTCACATCAAAGACGACACCCAGCAAGCGAAACACATTATCCAGCGGCAATTCCGTGCTCTTGCCAGCGATGTCGCGTTCGTTCGGGGTCATGTCTGGCTCCTCGGTTAAGGACAGGAACCGCAACTCCTCGGCGGACGTTCCGTTCCCATCGCCAGGACATTACGCACGCATCGTGCCGCCCGGGTGAAGAAAATCCGCTTTTCGTCGACTGCGGCGCTTCGGGCTGGTAGCATCGGCGAACTCCGCCCGAAAAGAAAAAACGGGCCAGTTTATCTCTGTTTGCCACGCCTCGGAGCTTGCTGATGTTGAAGCGAATTGCCTTGCTTGCCGTGGTTGCCGGCGTGTTCACGCTGGCCGTGTTCGCCGTGCCGGATCGGGGCACACCGGCTGCCGAGGACAAGCCGAAGATCCCGGAGATGAAGTTCAACGATGTGGTCGAGGTCGCGCCCGGCGTTTTCTTCCGCTATGCCTCCATTGCGGCCAACGATCCCAGCATCCCTTTCGGTGGCTGCAACAACGTCTGGATCGTCTTCAAGGAGTATGTCGTGGTGATCGACGCCAACTTCCCCAAGGAAGCGGGCGACGTGATCGCGGCCATCAAGAAGACCACGGATAAACCGATCCGCTATGTGCTGGATACGCACCACCACGGCGACCATGCCTACGGCAACTGCGTCTGGGCCAAGGAAGGCGCAAAGATCGTGGCGTACAAACAAGCCGCCCGCCTGCTTTCCACGAATGGACCCAAGCAATGGGCCGACGCCGCCAAGGATCGCGATGACCTCAAGAATAACGAACTGAAGCAGGCCGATATCACCTTCGACGACAAATTTGTGCTCGATGATGGCACGCAGCGCGTCGAGTTCCTGCACTTCGGCCACAGCCACACTATTGGTGATGCCGTTGCGTACTTGCCCAAGCTGAAGGTGCTTTGCACGGGCGATGCCTGCGTGAACGGTGCCTTCAACTTCATGGGTCAGTCGAACTCGGCCAGCTGGATCCAGTGCCTGGAAGGGATGGAGAAGCTGGAGATCGACCTCATCTGCCCCGGCCACGGCAAGGTGACGGGCAAGGAATTGATTGCGAAGGAGAAACGATACTTCACGGAGTTGCGGGCGGAGGTGAAGAAAGGCATTGCGGCGAAGAAGTCCGTCGAAGAGATCACGGCGGGGCTCGACTTCCCCTGGTACAAGGAGTGGACCGGCGTGAGCGTGGTGGCGACGCCCATGAACAAGGACAACGTGAAGCACGTCTACGATGAACTGATGGGCAAGATCGACCACGACCGACTCGGCACGCTCACGCCTCAGCGTGAAGGTGCCGGTGGCTTCAGGCTTACGTCAGCGTCAAGAACGGCACCGCGTTAAATTCGGTTTCGTCCAGGAACGAGGTGCTGGCAAAGGGTGCCACAATTACCGGGCGTGCGTTGGTTGCTGTGTCGATGCTGTCGCTCACCCGGACGCGGATGCCGCGGCGATCGTCGGTCTCGCCGGCGAGGAAGGTGCCAATTCGCAGGCCGGTTGCAGGTGCGTACACGTTCACGACCGGGCCATTGCCAGGTCCACCACCCGTGACGATGAACGGCCCGCGACCGGGGACGATTTCGCCGATATCGACCGAGATGCCGCCGCGGGTGGTGGAATCCGCCGCGAAGTAATTCAGCAGCACGAGATCGCGGCGCACATCGAGCAACGTGACGCGCGGCCCACCGCTCTCGCCGGCTCCGACGAGCACCTGTCCATAGCCGAGCCCGAGCGCATCGCCGCTGTCGACATAAAGGCCGCCGCGGAAACTCTCTTCAAAGACGATACGTGAATAGAGCAATCGGCCATCGGTGCCATCGAGCACCTTGACCACGGATGCACCGCCGAACGCGGGCACCACGATCACTTCGGGCGTGCTGTCTCCCATCACATCGGCGACCGTGGTTCGCACACCACCCGTGAAGCCGAGTTCGAACGCGAGCACGCTGAAGCGCGGCGAGCCATCCGAATTGGTGGCAACCACTCGCGGCTCCGTGCCCGCGGCCGAGCCCGAGGCCGTAAATGTGGTCGAGGCGGGCGGTGTGGTCGGAGCGGTCACGGTCATCGTCACCAGCTGAGCGGCGTAGTTCCCGGGCGCGTCCGTGGCGTCCGCCTGTCGCACGCCGACCGTGAACTGGATCGTGCCCGTGAATGTGCTGAGTGGCGTGAGGCTCACGACACCCGTGGCCTGATTGATGCTGAAGCCAAGGTTCGCCGGTGCACCACTAAAAGCGGTATCGCGCACCACATACGTCACCGCATCGCCTTCACGGTCGAACGAGGTGAGCGTGAGCGAGGTGGTCTGGCCCGATGTGCCCGTGATGGTGTTCGGCACTGGCTCCAGGAACGGCGGGTTGTCGGCCACCGTGTCGGCCACGCCCGTGAGCGTGAAGTTGGTGTTCGTGGTGCCGTCGCTGTCCGTGGATTGAATAGTTACCGATGTATTGCCGAGAAAACCACCCGCGGCGGGTGTGAACCGGATCACGCCGTTCGGGCTATTGCTGAGCACACTGGCCGAGGTGATCGTAATGGCCGGGCTCGGTTGCGTTCCGGTTCGCGGAGCATTCTTCATCGCCGTGTAGACATCGAATCCACCGGTGATGATGCCGAAAATCGTGTAGCGATAATTCAGGAATTCGATGCGCTCGTTCAGCGGGCGATCGAGGTCCGTGAAGAAGAACTGCGAGTTACTGCTGACGGGGAAACTGGTCTTGGCCAGTGCGACGAGGCCATTGCTGGCGAAGGTGTAGTCGCGGTTGATTTCCTCTTCGAGGCTGGGCAGTGTGGAATTATCCGTGTTGTTCGCACCACCGCCCTGGATGATGAAGTTCGTTTCGGGTGAGTTCGAGAAGAGATCGTCGATGCGGAAAAATTGCTTGCCCGGCTGGGTGTAGAAGCCGGAGTTGATCAAATCCACGATTCGCTGCGTGGCCTGTGGTGCGATGTCGTCGAACAGCTGGATAGTGATATTGCCTTCGACTCCGAGCCCGTTGGAAACGTGGAACTGCACGGTGCGGCCTGTCAGAAGCGTCGCGCTCACGGCCGTACTGTTCGTGTTCACCGCGTGCGTGACGTTTCCGTTGGGGCTATTTGTCACGGCAATGGGCAGGAAGAACGAGCGATCGCTGGCCATCTCCTGGGCACCGATGCCCAGCACATTAACGGTGGGTGTTTCGCGCGATTCGAGAAACTCGACACCCAGTTTCGTGCGAGTGAGGGGCAACCGACGCGGAGAGCGTGTGAAGAATCGGCGAATCACGTGAGGGCCTCTGCGAGGTAAAGCAATGGTGTGTGCATAGCGCCGCGTAACCGCGTTATTCGGTTTTCTCCGCCTGTTCGGACGCCTCTTTCACGTATTGCTTGAACTCGTTATGGCGGTACGAGATGAAGAGGAAGGCATGGTGCAAGGCGAGGTAAGTCTCATCTTCGGGCTCGTCCGCGTAGTCCTTTCGCAGGGCGTATAGACGAGCGAGCAACTGATCCGCATTCGGCACGGCAATTCTCCATCATGTCCCGGTAACGATTCTGCCGATGATTCTACGTGCAACAGGGGGTACCGCGTCCACCTTGACACATTCCCACGGGCAATGGTAGGTTCCGCCCCCGCGAACGCCGGGGTGTCGACCGGGTGAGGTTATGGTCAACCGCAGCACGCTACAACCGCTCATGGCCTGGTTCCTGATTGTGGACCTCGGCCTCACCGCGGCTGGCTGGCTGGCCGCGTACTGGCTCCGCTTCGATTCTGGCCTCATCCCCATCATTCGCGATGTTCCGCCCTTCTCGCAATACGTCGCCAATTTGCCATTGGTGGTCATTCTCGCGCTCTTCGCCTATCGCTTCGCCGGGATGTACGAAGTCCACCGCATGCGCCGCTTCCGCGAGGAACTCTCCGCGGCCGCGAAGGGCATCGGGCTCATGTCACTGGCGGTAATGGCCACCAGCTTTGCCCGCCATGCCCAGTACGAATCGCGGGCCGTGATGGTTCTCTTCGCTCTTGGCACCATCGTGGCGGTGATCTTGGCACGGCGGCTCACCTGGTCCGCCGTGCGTCGCTTGCGAAGCCACGGCATCAACCAGAGCCACGCCCTGATCGTGGGCACGGGTCGGCTGGCACGCCGCACCGCACGTTCTTTGAGTCAGGTTTCGTGGACGGGAATTCAAACGGTTGGTTATGTCGAGGACGATCCCGGCAAGTGGCCCACGGATCTGCCGGTGCTCGGCACCATCGATCGCCTCACGGATCTCGTGGAACGCCACCACATCGAACACGTATTTATTGCCCTTCCGCTGAATCGCTACGCTGATGCTCGCCGCGTCTTCGATGGCCTGTCGCAATCGGTGGTCGATGTCCGCCTGATCGCCGATGTTCCGGCACTCTCCGGCCTGGCGCTCACCACCACCACGCTGCACGGCATGACCGTGATCGGCCTGCGTGAGAGCCCGCACCATGGGCTGAACGTCGTGGTGAAGCGCGTGATGGACATGTTCCTCGCGGCAATAGCCCTGGTGATGCTGGCCCCTGTCATGGCCGCGATTGCGGTGCTGATCAAGCTGACGAGCCCCGGCCCCGTGTTCTACCGCCAGGAGCGCTGCGGCCTGAATGGCGGCTCATTCTCGATGCTAAAGTTCCGCACAATGCACGTGAATGCGGAATCGGCCGGTCCGCAGATGACCGCCGCCAACGATCCCCGCAAGACGCGCCTTGGCAGCTTCCTCCGCGCGACAAACCTCGACGAACTGCCGCAGATCTTCAATGTTCTCAAGGGCGATATGAGTCTGGTTGGCCCAAGGCCGGAACGGCCCGTGTTCGTAACGCAGTTCAAGAAGACGATCCCGAATTACATGGTCCGCCACGCTGTCAAGGCGGGCATGACCGGCTGGGCCCAGGTTAACGGATGGCGCGGCAACTCCTCACTTCGCAAGCGCGTGCAGTTCGATCTCTATTACATCTCGCACTGGAACCCGCTCTTCGACATCCGCATCATGTTCCTCACCATCTGGCGGATGCTCTTCCAGAAGCAGAAGCACGCGTATTGAACGGATCTGATATCAGCACCGAGGGTACGTGCAATCGCACTTGATCGGTTCTCTGAACATGCTAATATTCCTGTTATGAGATCTTGCGTCGTGCGATATCTGCTTTCGGCACTCTCCTGCATCCTCGTAATGCCACCGGGGTGGTGTTGCACGACGACTTTTCGATTTACGGGCGGTCCGGTTCAACAGCCACGCTCCGGCTCATCAGTTCCCACATCAGTGCCAGAAAAGAAGCAGGAAGGCTGCCCACGCTGTCACACAACAACGCACCTAAATCCTCCTGAGCCTGTTACTGAGCCCAATCCCTCACCCCGTCCTTCGCCTGATTGTGATCGGTCTTGTTGCAATCGCGACATGACCAGCCCGGATGTTCCAGATCGTGGCGATACACCACCGGTGCTCGCATCGGTGTTTCTGACGGTGCCCCGTTGTGTTGTGGGCTGTATCGTTCCTGCAACGCGACGTTCTTGCCCGGCTACGGGGCCTCCCTTACACGTCCGTCTCTGCGTCTGGTTGTGTTAACATTCGCGCTGCGTGATCCGAGGCAATCTGTCTCGGAATCTCGCTGTTAAAGCGTGTTATCCCAACTTCTCAACACCAGACATGGAGATGATCATGCGTACGAGATTCTTGGTTCTCACGGCGGCTGCATTCGTTGCGATCACCGGTTCCAGTTGGGCTTTCGGAGCGTTCGATCGCCCCACTTCGGGCGATCAAACTCTGGAAGCATGCTGCTCGGGTAGTTGTTGCCCGGATGGTCCATGCTGTGGGCCGGATGCACCGTGTTGTCTCGCGGCCGCTTCCCCAGCAAGTTGCTGCCCAGATGGTCCATGCTGTGGGCCGGACGCACCGTGTTGTCTCGCGGCCGCTTCCACAGCAAGTTGCTGCCCGGATGGACCGTGCTGTGAACCTGGCTCAGCCTGCTGTGGCGCTCCCACGGCCGCGGTGAAGTCATGCTGTGCAAGCAAGTGATGTGAAGCAGCCAAACGAGCGACCCCGGACAGCGTGCTGCCCGGGGTCGTTGCATGTGTGCGGGACACGAGGTGCCCTTAGATCGGCACGAGGAAGTTACCGACGATGTACTGCCCAAGTTCGCGACCCGACGAGAGGCCGGCCGCGTTATCGAACTCGAAGTGGATGCCGCCATACACGCGACTCTTACCCGCCTCACTGGAGGCCTCTTGGAGTGACGCGAACGAGCGGACAACACCCGGCATGTCGTCTGTTCCGGTGTGGAAGGCGTAGTTGGAGCCGAAGACCTCTTCCAGAACCGTTGCCGCGGCTCCGCTGAAAGTACTGTGGCCGGAGGTATAGGTCGGGAACGGTGGAGAAACCCACAAGGGAGTCCAGGTGGGATCCGCGTCCGTGTCCGGATTGCCATCCGTATCCGCGACCTGGATGGCCGTCACCGGTCGCCAGAAGTCGTAAAAGTATTTCGCATCCCAGCTCACAATCCCCGCATCGGCCACTGCGATGCCAACCAACGCAAAGGTGCGAACCGATTCTGATAGCGAAAGATTTTCACGCTGAGTGAGTCGATTCGCGATCTCGAACCAGTGGCCGGGCGGAGAGGGGCTGTTGCCAGGCACATCGGCCCAGAAGTGACCAATCTCAACCTGGTCCGCGGTGCGAATGGAGCTCACCGTACCACCGATGTCCTTCACCTCATTGAAGTCCGCGGCGTACTCGGCACTATCCAACGCAGGCGGAGCGATGGGTCGGAACTGGTCCCCGGCTGTCATGGCGAACGGCGTGACGTAAGGCCAGTTCGGATCGAGAACGGAACCGAAGCCGGGTGGCGTCAACTGGTAGTCGCCTGGCGCAGATCCCGGCGTGTACGCCACCACATCCGAGGAACCATCGGTTGCGCGCCAGGCGATCATGTCCGCAGCCACGGCTGCACCCACCGCAATCCCACCCGCTTTCGCATCGGCATCGGTAATCAGGGCCAGGCTGCCCTCCAGAGCCTTATCGAAGCCGGCCTGCAGGCTGGGGAAGAGCGAGACCAGCACATCATGTGCTGCCTGGGCCGCAGCCGCTTCGAGCGAGGAGCCAGCAGCGGCGCTGATCGACGAACGGTAAGCCTGGTAGTCACCCGTGATGGAGTTCACGGCATCGAACATCGCACCCCCCACCATACCAAGCACGCGGGCCGCACGGGTGGGTGCAGTCGCCTGGCTCCAGAGGCTGGTCGTGGTGATGTTGGCCCATGTCTGGGCGGTATTGAGCCCCACCACACTCGCGCCGACTCGGAGCGGATCACCAGAGCCGGAAACAGGGCTCTCGGTGAACAAGGGGCCGCTGAATTCCTTGCCCGTGTTCCCGCTCGCGGTGCAAATAATGCCGTCGGCATTGGTGCCGTCGTAACGCATGCCGACGCGAACGCCGTTACGCGAGCTGGCGGCATCGGCGAAGAATGAGCCGAGCAACTCGCCCGAGGCTCCACTGAAGACCTTCACGTGCGGTCCACCGCCCTGATCCGCCCCCGTGATCACATCGGCAAATCCATCGTTATTGACATCGCCCACTGCGACATAGACTCCACCTGTGAAATCCGATCCGTAGGCAAAGGCACTGAACAGGACCGTGGGTTCCTTGCCAGCGACGATGCCGAATGCTTTCACATGCGGGCCGCCACCCGGGCCAGCTGAAGCAACCACATCGGCCCGGCCATCGCCATCGACATCACCCGTGGCCACGCGAACTCCGCCGCGGAAGTCCTCGCCGAAGGCGAAGAAGTTCGCAAGTGTGCCGCCCGTCTTTCCATCGATCACCGTGATCTGCGAACCGCCACCCGCACCGGCACCTACAACGACATCGGCAATGCCATCGAGGTTGACATCGCCCGCAGCCACATAGGCCCCGCCACGGAAATTCGGATCGAACACCGCGAAGGAATGGGACTCGGCTCCGGTCACGCCATCAAAGACCTTGACAATGCCACCGCCGCCACCGCCTGGTGACGCGATGAGATCAGGAACGGTGTCGCCCGTGACGTCACCCACCGCAACGTGCACGCCGCCGGCAAAGTCGCTGCCGAAGGGTGTCACGATGAAGCGAACGACTCCGGTGTCGGAGTCGATGAGCGAGGCCGTGGGTGCGGCTCCGGCTCCCGAGCCGAGCGCGTAGAAGTTGGCAGCGGGGACTTCACGGGCTTCGAGATGTTCGAGGCGCAAGCGCGGCATGATGAGGAGTTCTCCAGGGCATCAACACGGGCTGATGCGAAATCCTACGTCACTCCACCGGATTTGCCAAAGTCCCGATACCGCCAATCGTGATGGCCACCTCGTCACCGCTGGAAAGATTGAACGAGTCGGGTGGCACGATCCCTGTTCCTGTCAGCAAAATCACCCCATTAGGAAATTCATTCTCCCGACCCAGCCACTCGACGAGCGACTCCGGCGTGCGGGCCATCTGGTCGAGTGTCGTGGTTCCTTCGAAGGCGACACTTCCTCCACGGCGAATCACGAGTTTGATTTCGACCTCCGGAAGTGCTGGCATCGCAGCGAGAGGCGTGATGAGTGGCCCGATGGAACACGATTGCTTGTAAATCTTGGCTTGTGGCAGATAAAGCGGGTTCTCGCCCTCAATGTCGCGTGAACTGACATCATTGCCAATGGTGTAGCCAACGATCTTCATCGCTGGCGAAACGACCAGGGCCAGTTCCGGCTCAGGAACGCTCCACTTGCTATCGGCCCGCACGCGTATCGGTCGGTCCGGTGCGACCACGCGCTCGGGCGTGGCTTTCATGAACAGTTCCGGGCGATCCGCGGTGTACACCTTGTCGTAGAACTGGGCAGCCCCGGCGGACTCTTCCTCACGCGCGACCTTGCTTCGCTTGTACGTCACACCGGCGGCCCAGATTTCCTGGCGATCCACGGGAGCATGGAATGTCTGATCGGCGAGCCGGCCGGGTGACGCAGCGGGATCAATCAAGCCGCGCGCCGTCTTCACGGGGTCCGGTGTCGCCAGCAAGTCTGCCAGGTTCGCAAGGCCGGATTGGCGACCCAGATCGAGCAAGAAGACTTGCTCATTCTCGATGAAGGCCACAACCGAATCGCGCTCACCGACACGCACTTTGCCAAACTGCATGGCTGCCCCTGATCTGTGGAGAGGGTTACAAGATTGTCGTTTTATCACCTGCAGCCGATGCTGGCGCGACGATCACTTCATCAACTGCTTCAACTGCTGCTCCACCACCTTCGGTCGATTCTTCATCGCTTCGCGCAGCCGGTTCACATGGTTCTTGTGATCGCGTCCTGCTCCGGCGTCCACCTTGGCCAGTTCTGGTTGCACCCGCTTTTCCCACTCATCCAGTTTCTTGATCCAGACATCGGACTTGAAGACCGTCTTAAGCAACTCATCGGCCCGGGCGATGTAACGCTTGCGGCCTTCAGGCGTGTCCAGAAGTTGACGGGCCACCAATCCCTGAAACCCTGGCAGCACCGGGGCATTCACATCGGCGAACATCTGGTCCATCCCGGATGGGATGAACACAATCTTGTTCCGTACCGGATCGTGGTAGATGCGATAGTTGTTGCGGTTCATGGGATAGCCATCCCAGTCCCAGATGAGGGAATCCATCACGAGGTAGCTGATGAACTCATCGAGATCGAGCAACTTCTCGAGTTGCTCGAACCGCTTGGCCTTGTCCTTCTCATTGGCGGCGGCGTGAAGCGCTTTGAGATCGGCACGATCAGCCACATCGCCCTTGGTCGAGAGGAGTTCGAGAGGTTGGTCGATGTCCTTCAGGAAGCCGCCGTCGTAGAGGTTGCCATTGCTGTTCTTGAAATGTCGCTGCAGGAACGCCTTGTCGTAGCCTTCCTTGAGGTAGTAGAAGCCGCGGTTCTTGCCGTTGAGGGTCACCACGGCATGGCCGATGCGGGCTGCAGGGACACCGGCGGCGGCGAATAATTCCCCACACAGGAGCTCGGACAGGTAGCTGGGGTCTTGAACGGAGTTGGCGAGGTGGAACTTATCCATGCCGTGCCAGAGCTGCCCATCGGCGAACTTGTCCATGTTGATGGTGAGGCCGGGTTTGTCGTCGAAGGGGCGGAAACTGCCGACTGCTCCACGCAGGTGAAGGCCCACGTCGCGGTACTCCTGGCCCCCTTCCTTGAGCGTGCACTTCACATATTTGCGTGGCTCCCGCCTCAGGGAGTCCGCATCCTTCTTGTCCAGTTCGAGTGTGAGGTGCGGAATCTTCCCTTCCTTGAAGAAAGCATCGCGTTCGTCCTGCGACTTCTTGTCAGCCGCCTGCGTTGGCTCCGGCAAGGCGACACCGAGAATACCTGCACAGCTCAATGCAAACGCGCCGAGAATATGCCGCATGGTTCGCTCCGCCTGAGTTGGATTATTTGGTGCCATTGTTCTCTTTCCACTCGACACCCTGGACGCCTTCGGTTCGCTGGAGTTCCGCCGTCAGGGCCACACCAGTTGCACCGGGAAGTAGCGTCGCATTGTAAGTGAATTCGACTGCCGCTCCCTGCTTGGCTGTGTTGATCGAGGTGATTCGAGACCGCTTGACATATTTGGCGTGCGGCACGGCGAGCAGCACGACGGGATCGACGCCCACTGCAAGTCGCACCACCAGTGTGCCCGTGGTTGCACGAGGCGTGTATCCACCACCCCAGAAAGTGAGCAAGCCAGCGGAAAGCGCCAGCACCGGCAGGCCGGCCAGTGCCACCGGCAGCATCCCCGCCCCAACTGCCATACCCGTGACCACGGCAGCGATCACAAAGGCGGTATCCCGGGTGTCGTCGACCACGGTGCGAAAACGAATGATGGCGAGCGCTCCGGCCAGGCTGAAGGCCCGCGCCACGTTATCGCCGATCACACGTGTGACCATGCAGATCAGCACCGTGAGCAGCACGAGCGTGGCCACGAACGGCACAGCTTCCGAGCGAGCTTTACGCTGCGTGAGAAAGTAGATGATCGCCACAGCCACGCCAAGCCAGGCACTTTGAAGGATTTGACCAAACAGCGTACTGGATGGGAGTTCACTGGCGGCAGGAACGGTTGCATTCAACCACTCGGGCATCGACACTCTCCGCATTCTGAGCCGATACCCACGGCTCCTCATCGTTCGAATCCATTCACTATATGCGAAGGAAGCGTGAGTCATCAGTGATGCCACGCTTCACATGTCGCTTTAATCACCGACCTGCCGCTCCCAAATAGGCGATCCGCTATCTTGATTCCGGTGAAGTGTCCTTTTTTCGCCGAGTTGTATTCATGGCCGTGATTCACATTGAACCGATGCCGCCGAGGGGCTCGCCCGGTGCTGTGCTCGCCTTCGTTTGTGATCGCACGAAGCTTGATGGCAAACACGTGGGCAAGATTGCTTTCGTCGGGCGTGGCGTCACGGTCGAGGTACCCGATGCAAAGGCCGCGGCCGTTGTCAACGCCCTCGATGGCGCGACATTCCAGGACAAGCCCGTCCGCGTGCGTTTCGCCGGGAAGGCGGACTTCACAGACGCCGATCACTTCGGCCATCTCGCGAAGCTCCTTGATCTGGAAGCCTCCGCGGAGCAGGCGGAAGCGCGAAAGCGTGCAGCACTGGGCACGGATGCCGGGGACGGCACCACGCTTCTCGGACTTGTGCTTCGCGATGCCGAGTTCGGCCTGGGTGGCCGCTTGCTGCTGAACCTCAGTCGAAAGTCACGCAACGAATCACTGCCGCCGAACAGGCTGGGGCCTGGTTCGCCAGTGGTATTGTCGCGCACGGGTGTGAACCGTGGTGCGACGTATCGCGGCGTGGTGCACGAGCGCTCGTGGACAACCATCGGCATTGCCATCGAACCACCGGACGATGACCTGCCCGAGGATGCCACCTGGCGGCTCGACCTCACCCCGGACGAAGTGTCACGCCTGCGCCAGCAGGACGCACTGCGACGGGTGGCCGCCGCGACCGGCGATCGCCTGGCGGAACTGCGTGGTGTGTTGCTGGGTGAGGGCGAACCTCAGTGGGCGGAGAAATTGCCGCCAGTTGAACACGGTTCAACGCTCAATGATTCGCAGCGTGAAGCGATCGCCTTCGCACTGGCAGCACGCGATGTGGCCATCATTCATGGGCCGCCGGGCACAGGGAAGACCACCACAGTTGTGGAACTCATTCGCCAGGCGGTCGCCCGCGGCGAGAAGGTGCTGGCGTGTGCGCCAAGCAATCATGCCGTCGATAACCTGCTCGAGAAGTTGCTCGCGGCGGGCGAACGGCCCGTGCGTTTGGGTCACCCCGCCCGTGTCATGCCCGAACTCCGCGAGCGTGCCCTCGATATTCTGATCGAGAAACACGCCGACGCCCGGCAAGCCCGAAAGGTCGCAAAGGAAGCGTTTGCCCTCTTTCGCCAGGCGGACAAGTGGACACGTGCGAAGCCCGACCCCGGCGAGAAAGCCGCCCTGCGTCGCGAAGCGCGATCGCTCCTCGGCGAGGTTCGCAAGCTGCAATCGCTTGCCGCTGAACGCATCATCGATGAGGCCTGCATCATTTGTTGCACACTCACCGGCATCAACAGCGAGGTGCTTGGCCAGCGCCGATTCGACCTGGCAGTGATTGATGAGGCATGCCAGTCAACGGAGCCCGCCAGTTGGTTGCCGCTGCTGCGTGCGGATCGGTTGGTGCTCGCGGGCGACCACTGCCAATTGCCCGCCACCGTCGTGTCGCCGGAAGCCGCCGAACGTGGCCTGGCCATCAGCCTCATGGAACGCCTTGTGGCCCTACACGGAGAGACGATCACACGCTTGCTGTGCATTCAATACCGCATGCACGCTGGCATTATGGGCTTCTCGAATGCCGAGTTCTACGCGGGCGAACTCCTCGCGGATGATGCGGTCATCGGCCACCGATTGTGTGACTTGCCGGGAGTGCGAGCCGAGCCGCTGACCGAGTTGCCCGTGCAGTTCATCGACACGGCCGGGGCCAGCTACGACGAGGAACAGGAAGTCGATACCGAGAGCCGTTTCAATCGCCAGGAAGCCCACCTCGCGGTCCGGAAGGTCCGCGGCCTTCTTGAGGCCGGATTGCGGCCGGAACAGATCGCGGTGATCGCACCCTATCGCGCGCAGGTGCGGCTGCTGCGCGAGTTGCTCACGGATGCACCGGGGCTCGAAATTGATAGCGTGGATGGTTTCCAGGGCCGCGAGAAGGAAGCGATTGTCTTGACGCTCGTGCGCTCGAACCCGGAAGGGGAGATCGGCTTTCTCGCCGACGTGCGTCGCACCAACGTCGCACTCACCCGTGCCCGTGGCAAGTTGCTCGTCATCGGCGATAGCGCCACACTCTCAAACCACGAATTCTACCAGCGCATGAGTACGTACTTCGAATCGATCGGCGCATACGCCAGTGTGTGGGAAGAAGTCGAGTGACTGACGGAGTGAACTTGCGAAACGGTTCTCGGCACGTTGCTTCGGAAGCAATTCCGCTACATTCCGCACTTCGCACTCCGCGTTTCGCACTGGCAAAGTAGAATTCGCACATGGCGCATGTGTTAATTATTGATGACGAGGAAGCGATTGCCTGGGCACTTCGGCGTGCCTTCGAGCGGGAGCGGTTTCGCGTCACGGTCGCGGCTTCGGCGGAGGAGGGTTTGAAAAAAGCCCGCTCCGAGCCGCCAGATGTGATGTTCCTGGATGTGCGCTTGCCGGGCATGGATGGGCTGGCCGCGCTGGCGCAGCTGAAATCTGCCGCGCCGACAGCGGCCATCGTGGTCATCACGGCCCACGGCAACCTCGACACGGCTGTGCGAGCCGTGGCCGGTGGTGCGTTTGATTATCTCGCCAAACCCTTTGATCTGGCCCAGGCACTTGATGTCGCCCACCGAGCGCTCACCCGCCTGGAAGAGAAACCGAGCCACTCACCGACGGGGCCGCACGACGAAGCGGATGCGTCGCCAGACGCGATTGTTGGTACGGGACCCGCGATGCAAGGGGTGTTCAAACGTATCGCACTCGTCGCCCCGACCGAAGCATGCGTGCTCATCACCGGCGAGAGTGGCACGGGCAAGGAACTGGTGGCACGGGCAGTGCATGCGCATTCTTCTCGGCATGAGAAGCCGTTTCTGCCCGTTCATGTGGCCGCACTGAACCCCAGCCTGGTGGAGAGCGAACTCTTTGGCCACGTGAAAGGTGCGTTCACCGGTGCCGAGAAGGCACGTCCTGGGTTGCTCGATCTGGCCGACGGTGGCACGGTGTTTCTCGATGAACTGGCGGATATCCCACTGCCCGTGCAGGCGAAGCTGTTGCGTGTGCTGGAGCGGCAAGAAGTCACCCCGGTCGGCGGCAGCCAGAGCCACGGTGTGAACGTGCGAATTGTCTCTGCCACGCACGCGAATCTGGCGGCCGCCGTGCGCGACGGGAACTTCCGCCACGACCTCTTCTTTCGCCTGAATGTCTACCCGATTCATTTGCCCCCACTACGCGACCGCATCGAGGATATCCCGGCACTCGCCTCGCACTTCCTCCGCCGATTTGGTCGTACGGCAGCGCCGGCGGGGCTCGCCGCGGACACGCTCGCATTTCTGCAAGGCCGCCCCTGGCCCGGCAACATCCGCGAACTGCGAAACGCACTGGAACACGCCGCCATTGAAGCACGCAACGGCGTTCTACGACCCGAGCATTTCCCGGAACCAATCGCATCCATGACGGGCGGAACCAGCGCGGACCGCCTTCGCTCGTTGATTGCCGAGTGGGTGCGCGAACGCGTGACGCCCGGGCAAGAACCGGGTGAACTCTATCAATCGCTGCTCGATGAAGTGGAACCCGCACTGGTCGACGAGGTGCTTCGCCAGCTCGATGGCAACCGCCTCGTCGCTGCGCGCTGGCTCGGCCTGGCCCGTGCCACGCTCCGCAAGATGATCAAGAAGTATCACCCCGACAGCGGCGATGGCGAACCCGACGAGTGAACCCCAGGCGAGCGGCTCCCGTAAAGGGGCTGTTCATGACCCTTCGAGCCGATTCCCCTCCACATCGAGTCCAACTTCATGCGTGGGTCCGTCGTTCGCCTCATTGCGTTCCGTGAAATTCGCGACCAGATTCGCGATCGCCGCACGCTGTTTCTCATACTCGGGCTCCCCGTACTGATGTACCCGCTGTTCGTCGGCGTGGGCCTGCTCTTCGTGTACGCCATGAAGGACAAGCACATGGCGATCGGCGTGGTCGGAGCGGAATCACTGCCGGTGCACGCCGTGGACATCACGCCCGCGACGGGTGGTGCGCTCGGGGCGGTGTTCGCTTCTCGTGCATTCCCACCGCCCATCGTGAAGGGCGAGTTCCCCGAGAAGTACCTGCCCAAGGATGACAGCGAAAGCGGTGGCATTCTCGACATCGTGCCGCTCGCCACCGCCGATGAATCGTTGCTCGCCTCGCGCGAAATCGATGCACTCATCATCTTCGAGCCGGACTTCGCAGCGAAACTCAATCGCGGTGAGCGGCCGCAGGTGCGCGTCCTGGGTCGTGAGGGCGAAGAAAACTCGAAGCTGGCCGTGCGCCGCGTCACGGCCGTGCTGCGCAACTGGGCCGCGGAGATCAAGATGGCCCGCTTCGCCCGTGCCGGCCTGCCTGCCGATTTCGACTACCCCATCGACATCAAGGATCCACATTCCGACAAGACCGCCGAGAAAAAGGCCTTCGATGAACTCCGCGACATGCTCGTGAAGGTGATCCCGTTCATGCTCGTGATGTGGATGCTCACCGGCTCCATCTACCCCGCCATCGACATGACCGCCGGGGAGAAGGAACGCGGCACCATGGAGACGCTGCTTATCAGCCCGGCGGAGCGTTCGGAAATCGTGGTCGGCAAGTTCCTTGCGGTCACCTTCCTTGGTTTCGGCACCGCTATCTGGAACGTCACGCTGATGGCCGTGGCCGTGAGTGTGGTGCAACTCTTCTTCCCCTACTCGCTCCTCTCGCTCGGCGGCTTGATCGCCAGTGTGCTGACCGCACTGCCGCTGGCCATGATGTTCGCAGCTTGCTGCATCACCTTCGGCGTCTTCGCCCGCAGCACGAAGGAAGGGAACTACTACATGGTGCCGGTCTTCTTCGTGGTCCTGCCGCTCGGCTACTGGAGTATGACGCCTGGCATGGAACTCGATGCGAAGATGAGCTGGATACCCGTCACCAATGCCCTGCTCTTACAACAGCGGCTGATGGCAGTGCGAACCGATCCCTTTCCGTTCGAACACCTGCCCGCGGTCGTGCTCTCGATGGCGGGTTGCATCGCAATTGCACTCTGGGCCGCCATCCGGCAATTTCAGCGCGAGAGCGTCCTGTTCCGCGAATCCGAAGCGGGAGGCAAACGCGCCTGGTCGCTCTTCGGCAAGAAGTGAGGGTGACGAACGAACACTTGAGAACGCTCGCCATCAGGGTTAAGGTGAGCATCAACCCAATTTGCGAGTTTCACATATGGCATTCGTGAACTTCCGACCCGCGTCGCTGGCACTGGTTCTTCTGGCCAGCGGTCTTGCCGTGATCCCGGCCTGCAAGAAGAAGGAGCCGCCCAAGAGCGATTCCCCGAGCACACCCAATCCCGCACCTCCCGGGCCATCCGGAAACGGCGGAACTGTGCAGGGTCCATCCTGGATAGGCGACCTCGGCAACGGTACCGGTGGCGGGAGCACATCCGAGAAGATCGACGCTGCCGCACCCAAACCCCCGGTCTTTGCCGCGACCAGCCCCCGCGGTGCCGCTGCCCGCCAGGCTAGCCAGCAAAATCTCAAGCAAATGATGCTGGCCATGCATAATTACCACGATGTGAATGGTTACTTCCCGGCAGGCATCATCGATAGCTCGGGCAAAGTCGGTCTCAGCTGGCGCGTTGCCATTCTTCCATACCTGGAACATGAGAACCTTTACAAGCTGTTCCACCTCGATGAACCCTGGGATTCCGAGCACAACAAGAAACTCATCCTCCAGATGCCGAAGGTGTTCGATGGCACAGCGGGGAATGGCAATGGCTACACGTTTTACCGTGCCTTTAGCGGCCCTGGCACCATCATGCCGCCCAGCACAGGTGGCCAGCCGAAGCAACTAGCTCGCGGTCTGCGGATCACCGGCATCACGGATGGGACTTCAAATACCTTTGCCATTGCGGAGGCCTATGCCCCCGTCATCTGGACCAAGCCCGACGAACTCGTCTACTCCGCGAATGGCCCCGCTCCCAAAGTCGGTGGTCTGTTCGGACAAGGTTATAACGTTGCCTTCTGCGATGGCTCCGTCCGCTTCCTCACGACAAACGCGCTCGCCGAAAGCGAACTCAAAGCTTTCATCTCCGTCAGCGGCGGCGAGGTCGTGAACATCCCCTGATAACTCGAACCCTGGTGCTGCATGCGAATCGTCTTCGCCTTGCTGTTCGCACTTGCTCTTGGTTGTGGCAAGAAAGAGGAGGAATCAGCAGATTCCTCCGGCGGTGCCGGCACCTCGTCCAACGACATACCCGCGCCACCCACACCCGGCCGAATCGAATCATCGGTCTGGAGCCCCGCGGAACTCGCCGCTGCTCGAGCCGAAGCCAGGAATGATCTGCGGCAACTCGGCATTGGCCTCCATGCCTTCGAAGACATCAATGGTTATTTCCCCGTGGGATTCCTGGACTCCTCCGGCAAGAAACTGGGCTTGAGCTGGCGTGTCCAGATTCTGCCGTTCATCGAGGAAGGTGAGCTCTACAAGGAGTTCAAGCTCGATGAACCCTGGGACTCGGAGCACAACAAGAAACTGATTCGCCGCATGCCGAAGCACTTCGCTCTCAAATCGATGAGCGATCCCAGGGGCTACACGCATCTGCGCGGTTTCAGCGGTGACGGCATGTTGAGTTTCAATCCACCGAACCAACCCCAGCCAGGCTTGCCTGCCCGTGGAACTCGATTCGCCGATGCCCAGGACGGCACTTCAAACACCATCCTGGTTGCCGAGGTGGAAGAGCCGACCATCTGGACGAAGCCCGATGAGATCGCCTTCCAATACCACGGGCAGCAGCCAACACCCCGGCTCGGTGGCGTGTTCGAAGATGGTGCGACGATTCTGCTGGCGGATGGCTCCGTGATGTTCTTGAAGAACTCTATTCCGGATGCCACGATTCGTGCTCTCATTTCACGACACGACGGCATGGTGATCTCGATTCCTTGATCGTGTGTCTGAAGATTGGGAGTACTGGCTCTGTGAAAATGGCTCGTGTTCTTATCGACAAGACGTGTGATCACTTTCATAATGCCTGAAATGAATTTTGGGCACGAGCATCTGAAGCACGCGGCCGAGCTTCCGCCGACAACGACGTCGGAACACGGAGCAAGCGGAAGCGCACATCCCAGCACCACACACACGCCGATGGTGCTGCTGCAGTGGATCGCTGCAACGGCCCCCGAGCCGTGGTTTCCCTCTGCCACTGCCACACAGCAAGCCATATCGCGTGACGCACTCGACGAACCGCTGAACGAACTGCGCCTGGCCGGCCTAGTCCACGTTGCAACCTGGATCCGCGGAAAAGGCCAGGGCTACGCACTGACCGAAGATGGCGAAGCCGCACTGGCCGATCCGAGCCTCCCCTTGCGACTTCAATCAACCGCAACTCCGATTGAAACGCCTCCCCTGGCGTTATCCGAACCTGAAGCCGCACCACCGACCACCGCAGGGATCGAAGTGCGCCCGCCCGTGGTCACACCGGCACTCATTGCGGCCAATGTGATCTGGTTTCTGGTGGGTGTCGGCTTCGCCATTGCTCAAGGCACACCGCTGGGTTCATTTCTCTCGAAGGGCGATACCGGCGTGATGCATCGCACCGGGGCCGTGGGCCCGTTCGATCTTCTGAATGGCGAGTGGTGGCGGCTCGGCACGTCTTGCTTCGTTCACTTCGGAGCGGTGCACCTGCTTGTGAACATGCTGGCACTCGGCATGATGGGGCCGCTCGCCGAACTCCTCTGGGGCCGCAGCCGCTTACTTGTCATCTATCTCATCGCGGGGTTGGCCGGTAGCTGTCTCGCAATGGCCTTGCACCCCACCGACCTCGAGAACGGCACCGTCGTCATGCTCGCCGGGGCATCCGGAGCGATTTGCGGCGTGCTCGTTGCCCTGCTCACCTGGCTGATGCTCTACCGCGATTTCCTGCCCGCACCCGTTGCTGCCGATCTCTTTCGCAGGCTTTCCACGGCGCTCTTGCTCACCGCGGGCATCAGCCTCTTTCCGAATGTGAGCTGGCAGGGGCATCTCGGCGGTGCGGTCGGTGGCTTTATCGCTGCCGTGCTGCTCAATGCCGCACGCTTCGGCGATCGCCGGCAAACACGGGCCGCCAGCATCGGCCTCGTGCTCGTTCCACTCCTCTGCGTAGGTGGCTTGATCCTGGCGATCGACTCCGGCCGACATGGCTGGGGCCAGTTGCGAGCCTGGCACGAGATTGAGAACCAAGTGGGCGTCGTAAACCGACCGATCCGCACTTCCCATGACGCCGAAGCCCGCGTTGCTGCTGCCCGCGCTGCCGCCGACCAGTTCGATCAAGATGTCGTGCCGCTGTTGAACCAGCTGGCACCAGAGACCGCAGGCAGGGTGGAAACGCAAGCCGCTGTTCTTCTCATTCGCCCCGGCAAGAACAGGACAGAAGACAAGCGGGCCATCCGGAAACTGGTGGAACAGCTTCGCGCCCTGGCCGTGCAAGCGGATGCGAAAATCGTCAGCACGCCCACCGGGTTCCAGGCTGTCGATCAGCACCGCCTGCGTGCCAAGGCCTTCGCCCTGGCGCGGATCGAATCGTACGATTTGCTGTTGAACATGCTCGATGCCGAGGAACCCACATCGGAGCAGTGGGAGGCCTGGACAGACGCACGCCGGCACGCCGATCAACTGTGGACCGAGATATCCAGCAAGTGACAACGACCGGAGAAGTGAGCCCCCATGGCCGAGCCATACAAGATCGTGATTGGGCTGGAAGTGCACGTGCAGTTGCTGACGAAGACGAAGCTCTTCTGCGGTTGCCGGAACCAGTTCGGCTTGCCACCGAACTCGGCGACGTGCCCGGTGTGCCTGGGCTTGCCGGGTTCGCTCCCGGTGATGAACCGTCAGGCCTTCACACTCGCCTTGCGTGCCGCCCTCGCCCTGAACTGCAGCATCGCCTCGCACCCCGGCCAGCAACCAGGCTTCACCAAGTGGGACCGCAAGAACTACTACTACCCGGACCTTCCCAAGAACTATCAGATCAGTCAGTACGACCTGCCCTTCAGCCACGATGGCTGGCTGGATATCACCGTGCCAGGTGCGAGCCCCAAACGCATCGGCATCATCCGGGCTCACCTCGAAGAGGATGCAGGCAAGAACTCACACGACGAATCGGGCCGTGGCGGTGATAGCAAGGTCGATCTGAATCGCACGGGCACGCCGCTTCTGGAAATCGTGTCGCATCCGCACCTGAACAGCCCCGAGGAAGCCGTCGCCTACCTCGAAGACGTGCGCTTGATGATGCGCGAACTCGGCGTCTCCGATTGCGAGATGCAGGAAGGCTCTTTGCGCTGCGATGCCAACGTGAATGTGCATGTGCCGCAGGACGATGAGAGCAGTGCCGCGACGCCGCTCGTCGAAATCAAGAACTTGAACAGCTTTCGTGCCGTGGGCCGGGCCATCAAGTATGAAGCAGACCGCCAATACCGCGAGTTTCAAAAGGACCCCGCGAACTATCGGATCGAAAAGGTTCTCAAGACCACAGCCGGCTGGGACGAAGCCAGGGGCCGCACAGAGGTGCAACGCCACAAGGAAGAAGCGGCGGATTATCGCTATTTCCCGGATCCAGACCTCGTGCCGGTGGTGGTCTCCGCGGAGCAAATCGTCGCGGTGAAAGCCGCGATGGGCGAACTCCCGCAACAGCAACTCAGCCGCCTGCAATCGCAGTACGGCCTCACAGAATACGATGCCGAGGTGCTCACTGCGAAGGGGCGAAAGATCGTCGCCTATTTCGAGGCAGTCGCGGCCGCACTCGGCGACGGCAAGGCCGCCAGCAATCGCATGAGCGACCTGCTCTACACGGCCCTCGCCGACCGCCACGAGGAGATCGACGAATTCCCGCTTAATGCGGAGGCCTTCAGCGCCTTCCTCAAAAGCACGGCCAGCCTCAGTTCGAAGGATCGCCGCGATCTGTTCAACCACATGCTCGAACACGGTGTGGACTTGGCCGCCGCCCGCAGTGCCTTGAAGATCGCCGACCCTGCTGCCTTTGATGAAACGGCGCTGCGTGCTGCCGTGTGTACCGTCATAGCGGGCAACCCAAAGGTGGTCGCGGACTTCAAGTCCGGCAAGACCGCCGCCGCGAACTCGCTTGTGGGAGCCGTGATGAAGGCCAACAAGGGCGCACCCAACGAGTTAGTGCGGCGTCTGCTCGCCGAGGAACTGGCGAAAGCGTGAGAGAGCACTTCCCCTTGCACACAACCAGGCTTTCCGCGTTAAATAGGCGGCCCGTCATGGAGGACGCCGCGTGTTTGCCGATCTTCTCCCAACTCGGCGTGCAGTTGTTGTGCGTGCCGAACGCTCCACGCGCACACCAGACCCCGCTTACGATGCGACGTTACGCTATCGCCGTCTGGCGGCCGAATTGCAGGCGAGTCTTCCGGCGAAGCGGTCATCTCGCTGGAAAGAACCGGCCGTCTTCTTCTTCGATCCGAAGAGGCAATGCGAACTTGAAGCCGCGCGAGCGAAGGCAGCATCCGAGCCCGATGCGTTGCGATCCCGAATCGCAGCCGAGTTGCCGGGATTGCTCGCATCCGTGGAACTGCGGCGCGTGGCCCGTGCGGTCCCGGAGTTGCTCGCAGCGGCTCAGTCGCATCCCGCCGGGCATGAACTCGCTGAAGTGCTCGCCGTCGCCGATGACGAAACCATGTTGGTGCTGCACCCGCAGGCGCGCAGCGGTTATCGTCTCTTCCTGCGTGGCATCGCCGACATCGCTCAGCTTCACGTGCTCCTTCTGAATGCGCTGGCGGACTGCGACCCGCTCTTCTCGCCGCTGCCCTCGCGCTTTCGTGTCGCGTGTGCCGAGCGGAACCCCGTGATCCCCGCCGGTGTGCCAATGGTCGCGGAATCGCCGTTCCAGTTCTTTCACCCTGCTGCATTGCAGGCCGATGGCCAGCTTCCCACGGGATTCCGCGGTTGCCAGCACTGGCTGTGGGGCACACAACCGCTGGCACGCATCCCGCGCCTCGACGGCGAGCGCGTGCTTCTGTTGGGCGAACCCGCCTTCCGGCAATCCTGGGAAGTCGAGCGGCGTTTCCCGGCACTGGCAGCCGAGGTGCGCTTGCTGGAAGCGCTGAGCCCCTTCAAGGCGGTGGAGCGACTGAGCCGCATCGTCGGCCATGCCTTGCCCGTTCACAGCATCGCCACGGAAACGGCGGAGCCCGTCCTCGCACGAGCCGCCTGATACATTGACGGCATGACCGCGAGCGATGCATTCGACGAAGGCCGACTCACCGAGGCCCTGGCGCTTCAGGAAGTGTGCGCAGGCAACGGTGATGCGGCCGAGCGCTTACTGCTGGTGCAGCTCCTGCTCATCGCAGGCCGGCTGGAGGAGGCCCGCACACAGCTGGCCCTCATCGAGAGTGACGAACCGGGCTGGCCTGGACTCGCTCGCTCCATCGTGCGCCTGGCTCGCGCGGAGGAACGCCGCGTCAGCGGCCGACGCCCTGCGGTGCCACTCGAATCGATTCCAAGCCATTTGAAACGACGCTGGACCGCCTGGAAGCGGCTTCGCGAAAGCGCCCCACTCGAAGCCGTGCAACTCATCGATTTTGCCGACGAACGGACGCCCGAAGTGCGTGGCTTTCTCGATGGCCAGGAGTTCGATCGCCTTCGCGATGCCGACGATCGGTTCGCCTCGGTGCTCGAACTCTGCATTGGCAGTCGCTACGCCTGGCTGCCGTGGGAAGCACTGCGCAGTGTGCGGCTCGAACCCGCCCGCACGATTCGCGACCGCCAGTTCCGCCCCGCCACGGTGAGGCTCGCCGATGGCACCGCCTTTGAAGCACACCTGCCCCTCATCTACCCTGACTCCTTCCGCGCGGAGGGTGCCTTTGCCTGCGGTCTGGATACCGATTTCATCGGCTCACCCGACAGCCCTCTCCAGTGCGTGGGTCGCAAGCTTCTGCTCGTGGGAGACGATGCCGAGGTCCCGCTCGCCAGCGTGCGCATGCTCGAGCTGCGACCAGTCTGAGTTCGTGCGCTTCGCATTGATTCCGGATCACATCCGCACACCCCTCAATGGCTTTGCCGGAATCGGTTGATTCCGGCACGCTGATTCCGGCAGACGAAGAATGATTCCGGCAAAACGCTTACATGCCTGAATCATCTGGTAATACGAATTCGATCTGTATGCCTGCAGACGCATTACGAAGACCAACAAT
>JBGSZR010000209.1:0-14977 GCA_041750275.1 Gemmataceae bacterium | reverse complement strand
GCGCGCGCATGTCGAGCGGCTGACACCAATGATCGCCGAAGTGCTGCGCGACGCCGATATCGCGCTCGCCGACGTCGATGCGATTGCCGCGACCGCGGGGCCGGGCCTGATCGGCGGGGTGATGGTGGGGCTGGTCACTGCCAAGGCACTGGCGTTTGCCGGCGGCAAGCCGCTGCTGGCGATCAACCATCTCGAAGGCCATGCGCTGTCGCCGCGACTGTGCGATCCGACGCTGCGATTCCCCTATCTGCTGCTGCTGGTATCGGGCGGGCATTGCCAGTTGCTCGGCGTGCACGGCGTCGGCAGCTACCGGCGGCTGGCGACCACGATTGACGACGCCGCGGGTGAAGCATTCGACAAGGTCGCAAAAATCCTCGGCCTCGGCTTCCCCGGCGGCCCTGCCCTCGAACGCGAGGCGGCGCTGGGCGATCCGAAGGCCCACGCTTTTCCCCGTGCCTTCATCGGCGATGGCCGCCTGGAGTTCAGCTTCAGCGGTCTGAAGACAGCCGTCCTTTATGCTTGCCATGGGCAGGATGTGGCGAAGGCAACACCGCCGGGACCGGGCACAAAACGCGCCGATCTCGCGGCGAGTTTTCAGGCCGCTGTGATCGATGTGCTGGTCATGAAGTGCAAACAGGCACTCCGCAAGACGGGCATGACGCGACTCGCAGTGGGCGGCGGCGTCACGGCGAATAAGCCGTTACGAAAGGCGCTCGAGGCGATGTGCGAGAAGGAAGGGGCGGAACTGTTCATTCCGCCGTTGGTCCTGTGCACCGATAACGCCGCGATGGCAGCGCTGGCGGTCGAGAAATGGAAGATCGGCGAGTTTGCACCCGCCGACCTGGATGCGGAACCGCATTCGGTTTAAATTCGCCTTGTGCCAGGCTTACTGTTTTGCCTTGGCCGCTTCCTTGGCCAGCTTGGCCTTCTTCTTCTCGGCGTCGCGAGCGGCCTTCGCAGCCTTTTCCGCGGCCTCGACCTTGGCCACCGCTGCATTCACTTCTTCACGCTCGGCTTTGGGCAAGTAAGCACCGGGCCCCAAACGGGCCTCGTACTTTGCACGCCGCTTCTCCGTTGCCTTACGCTTGACCATGGCCGGATTGCCCATATTGCCCTCGCCGTGTGGTGGTGTTACCTGGTTCTCTCTAAAGTAGGGGCGAAACGAAGAACGTCGAGAGTCAGGCACGGACATGGATCGGGACACCTTTGCAGAATTGCTCACACCGGTTGGTCAGGCCGCACTTGCGACCGCAGACAAGCTTGCACCCTCGGAAGCGGTGTTCCTCGGTGCTTTCGAGAAGTTGCGGAAACGCTACCCGGCTCCACTCGCGAAAGCCGCACTTGAAACGGTGCTTCTGCGTGTGAAAGCTCGCGCCAAGTTCCCGCAAGCAGATGAAATGTATTTTACGCGCGAATCGCTCGAACAGGCGTCGGCCCGACTTGTGGCGGAATATCGATCCAATCGCTTCTCGCCCTATGAATCCGTGTTCGATCTCTGTTGCGGCATCGGGGCCGACACGCTTGCTCTCGCCGAGGCGGGCTGCCAGGTCACGGCCATCGATTCAGACGAATTACGCCTCGAGATGGCGAAGGCCAATCTGGCGGTAAGCGGGGAAGAAAGTCGCGTCACTTTTCGACTCGGGGACGTGTGCGATGTGAGTGTGAACGGGGAACGAGCCGCGTTCCTCGATCCCGGACGGCGTGCTGGTGAGCGCCGTTTCCTGGACCCTGATACCTATCGACCGCCACTGAGCGAAGTGCTGGCCCGCCTGCCCGCTGGCTTTCCGATTGGCGTCAAGATCGCACCCGGTGTGTCGCGGGCTGACCTCTCAAAGTGGGATGCGAGCAGCGAGTTTATTTCCGTGGAGCGAGACTTAAAAGAATGCGTACTCTGGTTCGGCCCGCTTCGAACGGCCACGAGTGTGGCCACGGTGCTACCAGGGCCGCACACGCTGCTCGCCGACAGCGATTTATATGAAGCAACACCGAGTGAACCGCAGGCGTTTCTCTTCGATCCCGATCCTGCGGTCGTTCGCGCGAACCTGGTTCCGTTGCTCGGCCAACAGCTCGATGCCGTTCCCGTCGATCACGGGATTGCGGTACTCACGGGCTCGAAAGCAGCCAAGTCGCCGTTTGCGCAGTGCCACGCCATCGAGCACGCGGCCCCGTTCCACCTCGGCAAGCTGCGAGATTATTTGCGTGCACACCACGTTGGCCGCGTCACGCTCCTGAAGCGGGCCGTTGACCTGGATGTGAACGAAGTGATGCGAAAGTTCAAGCTCGATGGATCCGAGCATCGCACGGTGATGCTCGTGAGATCACTGGGCCGTCCGTGGGCCGTGGTGTGCGGCACAACCACCTAAAGAGTGCGTTCGCGAATGGGAAAGCGGCCCTGCTCCTTGAAATACCGCGAGTAGAACTGGAGCAAATGTGGAACATCGGAAGCGCATTGCGCAGCCAGTGCGGAGACGGTGCCTTCGGTCATTTCCAGCGTGGCCTCGGCAAGCAAACCCAGCCCGGCCGAGATTGCGTGCTCCGGCTTTGCCACCAGGCTAAACAACCCATTAACGCGCTTGGCGTTGAGCCCTTCCGTGCCGAACGCACCCATCCGGAAACATGGTGCGAGTGGGTCGACCTTCTTCACATCGGCCCAGGTCGAGACTTCGAGCCCCATCGCCGCTGCCACCGGTTCGCCGCCCATGCGATTTCGCATCACCAGCATCGCCTCGACCGGGAAGTACGGATTCGCGAAGTAATAATTCTCCAGTTTATCCTGAGGCAAGCGGATCAACCCTTTGCCAATCTCGGCGAGTGCCGGGATATCCTCACGCTGCAAGCGCGAGAGCGGCAAGGCACTGCGATTGGCAATGGTGGGCAAATCCATCGGATCGGCCCAGAAGTTAATCATCTCACGAGCCACTGCAAAGCCGTTATCCGCGAAGAACCGCTGGACGGGTTCCCAGTCCCGGCGGTAAGCCCCGAAGAGCTTCGTGAGGCTGCGTTCGCGTGCCGATTGCAGAGCCGCGTCGAAGAGTGCCGGTGCCACCGTCTCGCAGCCACGCTTGCACCAGGGATAACTGATGCGATTCTGCTCGGGTTCGAGCACACAGTAACCCACCACCTGTCCATTTTCCACGGCATAAAAACGTGATGTGGGGTCGAAGCCGCGGGCCCGGGTGCGTTTGCGGACCTCGTCCGCCTGTGCTGGCTTGAAGCCCGGTAACGAGAACGCCGCGACATTAAAAACGGCTGCCTGGGAAAGTTCGTCACCGGATTGAAACGTGCGAATGCTCACGAAATGAATGGGGGTTATCTGGGTAGGGAATCCGCCGGGTTGGCGAGTGATGCGCTTGATGCTAACGCCTCTGCCGACAACCGACAACCTCTGAAGACCAAAAGGAAAGCGGAAGAGACTCTGACTCGTTCTTAGCCGGGGGTTCCTGCCTCGAGCTTGATCCACCTCAGGTAGCGGTCCAGCAGGTGGCCCATTCTGAGGTGACACAGTACAAAAATTCAGCCTCACAAGTCGGTCGATGAGCTTGGACTTCCTCCGGCTTCCGGTTCGATTCCGGTGCGGTTGGATCAACTCACTCACCGCTCCGTTCAGTGCCCGACAGCGAATGTTGCGCCCATTGTCGTACCGTTCGGCTGAAACCAATTGCGTCGAGTGGTTGGCGAATATGGCTGCAAGGGCAACCACGTGGGCGGTTGAGAGGGTCAACAGTTGCGTCTAAGCGTGCGTGCCGTGAGTGGAGTGTGAGTCTGATGCTCGCGGCGTCTTCAAGTACGCACTTGTTCTGGCGAAAGCCAAGAAGGCGATAGAGTGGATCCGAGAATAGGACGTGCTCCTGAAACAAGCTATGGTTACTCTGTTCAGGAACGGTCTATTTATTTCCTGGGCAACCCGCGGTGGATGCTCTCTGCTGCTGAGCCTCGAATGAGATTCTTTGGAACGGCCGCAACGCTCGCTGTGAGGACTTCGTGTGAAACGGTTTGGGCTCGCCATTCTGTTGGTTGCATTGTCCACACCTGGAGTGTTTGCCGGCCCGGTGATCCCGGGGTTAGTCAACACGCATCCACTAACTGAGCCGCAGATTGGCCGATTGCTAATCGACGAGCTGCGCTGCAATGCCTGCCACGCCCCGAAGGATCCCGTGCCGCTCAAACGCAGCGCACCGGAACTGGCCGACGTGGGCAGTCGCGTGGCACCGGACTACTTGCGAAAGTTCATCACCTCGCCAATGACTGCGCACGCGGGCAGCACGATGCCCAACTTGCTCGCAGCGGAACCAGCCGAGCAGCGTGAAAAGATCGCCGAGGCTCTCACGCACTTCCTGGTCGCACAATCGAAGAGCAAGTTCGAACGCCAGCCCATCAAGGAGGCGGACGCGGCAGCGGGCAAGGTGCTGTTTCACTCGATCGGCTGCGTGACGTGCCATGCACCGCGTGACGACGTGGGCCAAGAAATTCCGCGCGAAGGTGCGGTCGCACTCGCACATCTGCCTGCAAAGTACAGTGTTGTGTCCCTGAGTGAGTTCCTCTTCCAGCCCTTGCGGGTCCTCCCAGCGGGGCGGATGCCGGACATGAAACTCACGCCGACCGAAGCTCGCGTGATCGCCAGCTACCTTACTGGGACTGTTGATGCGAACGCGACTGCGCTCCAGCCACAGGAGAAACTTGTCGCCGAGGGAAAGCAGCACTTCCAGCGTCTCAACTGTGCAGCCTGTCACAATGTGAGCGACATCGCGGCTCACAGACCCCTCGGCACCCTGGAAGCCGCAGATGCCACTGCCGGGTGCCTGGCCCCGATGCCGGCCAAGGCACCGCTATTCGATCTCAGCCCGATTCAGACGAAAGCCATTCGCGCTGCGCTTGCCCAGAAGCTCGGGCCGCCTTCAGACAAGGAACTCCTCGCCACCACGTTCGTCGCCTTCAACTGTATCGGCTGCCACAAGCGCGACGACTACGGAGGCGTCTTGGAAGAGGTGAATGAATACTTCCAGACCACCGAGAAGGAACTGGGAGATGACGGCCGGATTCCACCGCCGCTCACGCATGTGGGGGCCAAACTACAAAAGGTGGCACTCAAGAAAGTACTCTTCGATGGCGACGGCGTGCGGTCCTACATGAGCACGCGGATGCCGCAGTTCGGCGAACCGAATCTGCGCCACGTCCCGGAACTCCTTGCTCACCTGGACTCCGTGAAGGCGATCGAATTCGCACTGCCAAAAGCGGAGGGTGGAACCCAGAAAGATCGCGACCGGGCCAAGGAATTACGAGCGGCTGGGCGTGAGTTGGTGGGCGATCAGGGATTGAACTGCATCGCCTGCCACAGCTTCAACGGCAAGACCTCGGGCCGGGTCGGCATCGATCTGCTCACCACCACCGAGCGCATCCAGCCTGCCTGGCTCTATCACTTTCTGCGGGCTCCCAACGCTTTCCGCCCTCGCACCATCATGCCAACCTCGTGGCCCGACGGGCTGGCAGTCCAGAAGTCGATTCTCAACGGCGACACGGATCGCCAGATTGAAGCGATCTGGTTCTATCTCGCCCTGGGAACATCCGCACCTGAGCCATCCGGCATGCGTGCCACCGAGACGCTACTCAGCGTCACCGACACCGCACGCACTTACCGCGGCCGCAGCAGTGTTGCGGGATACCGTGGCATCGCGGTCGGCTTTCCGGAGAAACTCAACTACGCCTTTAACGCCGAGACGGGCACACTCACTGCACTCTGGAAGGGCGACTTCATCCGCGTGAATCGCAGCGGGCAGGGATCGGGCAACTTCAACCCGGCCGCACGGCACCTTGCATTAGCGCAGGATGTTTCGTTCTACGGTTTGCCGGATGACAAGAGCCCCTGGCCGCTCCGCCCGGTGATGACCAAGGAAGCACCGGTGAACCCGGACCCACTCTATCCCAAAAACCGCGGCTACCAGTTCAAGGGCTATCACACGGACGACGACTCCATTCCGACGTTCATGTACCTCAGTGGCGATGTCGCCATCGAGGACCGCTCGGCTATCAAGATGGTGGACAACGTGCCGCAGCTGGTGCGAACGCTCACGTTTACATCACCCACGGCCCGGACGCTGTGGTTCCGCGCACTCACAGGCAAAGTTCAAGCGGAATCGAAGATGCAGTTCAAAACCACCGAACTGCGGTTGACGATCCCTGCTGTGGCCACACTCCTTCGCCCGATGGCCGCCGATCCCAGGTCATCGGAATTGCTACTCAAGTTCGAGATCCCCAAGGGCCCATCCACACAGATTCTCACTTATGAAATCCTTCCATAACATCGCTCGCCGGCTCTCGCTCATCCTCGCGGGCTTCGCCTTCGGATCGCCTTCACTCCATGCCGAAGATGTCGGTGAGCGCTGGGGCACCGAGGAGCGCGAGCGTGAATACTATCCCATCGTGAGCATCCCCATTCCGAAGGGTCTGGTGATCGAATCGGGTGCGTACTGCCTGCTTCCGGATGGCCGCATTGCCGTCGGCACGCGTCACGGCGAAATCTATCTCGTCAGCGGCATCGACGCGAAACGGCCCGTTCCTGAATACGAGCTATACGCCACCGGCCTCGATGAGATTTTCGGTCTGGCCTACAAGGATGGTGCTTTCTACGTCACCCAAAGCTGCGAACTGACCCGCGTCACCGATACGAAACACGACGGCAAGGCGAATCGCTTCGAGACCATCTCGGACGCCTGGGGCTACGCGAACTACCACGAATACGCCTTTGGTTCAAAATTCGACAAGGACGGCAACCTGCACGTCGCACTCGGGCTTTCCAACTCGTACAACTCGTACGCCCTCTTCCGGGGCTTCGCCCTGCAGATCACACCCGATGGCAGAACGAAAGCACTCGCCAGCGGCCTGCGCAGCCCCGGCGGCATCGGTGCCAACGAACACGGCGCTCTGTTCTACATAGAAAGTCAGGGACCCTGGAACTGTTCGTGCAGCCTGAAAGCGATCACGCCCGGGAGCTTCATGGGTCATCCCGCCAGCTTCAACTGGTACGAGTTCGCCCCAGAAATGGGACCGGTGCCCACCATGCCCAAATCGGGAACACGGATCGTCAGTGAGAAGGAGCGCGTGAAGCAACTGACACCGTACGCGGTCATCTTCCCGTACACCCGCATGGGCCGTTCGATCACTGGATTCGTCGTGGACGACACCAAGGGCAAGTTCGGACCGTTCGAGAACCAGATCTTTCTGGGCGACTACACGCAATCGCTGATCATGCGTGCCACGACTGAGAAGGTGAACGGCGTCTGGCAGGGTGCGTGCTACCCCTTCCGCGAAGGGCTTTCCACCGGCATCCTCAATGTCGCCTTTACAGCCGAGGGCAAGCTGCTCTGTGGCGGCACGAACCGCGGCTGGCCTGTCCGCGGCATCAAGCCCTTCGCCCTGGAACGCATCGACTGGAGCGGCAAAATGCCGTTCGAAATCCAGCGCATCACCATCGAACCGAACGGCTTCAAGGTTGCCTTCACCAAGCCAGTGGACGCAGCCACGGGGTGCGATCCGCACGCTTACCGCCTCGGGGCATTCACGCATCCCTATCACGGCGGCTATGGCGGCCCCGAAATCGAGAAGACCACCCCCGAGGTCACAGGCGTTTCACTCGCCGCCGACGGCCTCTCGGCCACACTCACGCTGAGCAAGCTGATCCCCGGTCATGTCTATGAGTTCGATCTGGGAGCACTCCGCTCACGCGAGAAGGATGAATTGCTGCACCGCCAGGCCTACTACACACTCAATGAAATCCCCGCTGTGAAGTGAGGCCGTTAGCCAAGGCTGTTCTGCGCGGGCTCACGGCAAACGAACGGTGATGTGTGTATTTTCAGTCAATCACGATACTCCATTTGAGAGGGGCAATTCGATGTCAACCTGTCTGTTATTTCCACTGGTTATTTTCGCGGCCGAGGGCGAGTTCGCACCGGATCAGAGCAAGCTGCCTGCACCGCCGCCGAAGGACGCAATCGTGCTTCTCGACGCGAAGGGCAACCACTCGTTTCTGAGCATGGCGGGTGAAAAAATCAACTGGCCGATGGAGGATGGCGTGCTCACCTCCACGCCCCGCGGCAACCAGAATCACATCGTCTCGAAGCTCCACTTCCGCGATGCCGATATTCACGTCGAATTCATGCTGCCCGAGAAGGGCCCTGGCAACAGCGGCGTCTATATCCACGGAAACTACGAGGTGCAGATTCTCAATTCGTTTGGAAAGGAGAATCCGACTCAGGACGACGCCGGAGCGGTGTATGGCTTTGCGAAGCCGCTCGTGAACGCGTGTCGCAAACCGGGCGAATGGCAGGTCTTCGACATCCGCTATCGCGCACCACGCCGCGACGCCGCGGGCAAGATCGTCGAGAATGGCACCGCCACGGTTTGGTTCAACGGCAAGAAAGTGCAGGAGGCCGCATCGTTTGGCGAACCGAAGTCGTCCTTCCACCCGTTCCGATTCGGCACCACCCCGTACCTCGAGAAGATTCGCGATCAACAGAAGAAGACCATGGTCGGCCCCGTCTTCCTCCAGGACCACAACAACCCGGTGAAGTTCCGCAACGTGTGGGTCATCCCCGCCGACGAACACGCCTTTGTCTATGAACCGACCGCGAAGTGAGCGATGCTGTCCTCATCGGGAGTGCGAGGATCGCCCTGAAAGCTGTGGTTGATGGACGTCGCACTCCGAACTCCGCCGTGTGGTGCTATTTCCCCGGGCGTTTGTCCCAGTTGATGTCCACGTCGTTTGCTTGTTTTGGCCCGGGTGTGCTGCGGCCTTCTGTGACGTAGCGTTCCATCAGTGATGTGAGTTCCTGCACCTTCGCGGTTTCGGTTGCATAGAGATTGCGCTTCTGCCCGGGGTCGGTGGCGAGGTTGTAGAGTTCTCCGCGTTCGAAGTGTGATTCATAGCCGCGATCTTTTCGGAACCACGTTGGTTCTCCCTTCTTGCCATTGTCGTCGCCGCTGGCGGCAAAGATCAGGACCCAGTCACCGCGGCGGATGGCAAACTTGCCCTGGCCGCTGTGATGCACCGTGGCCTCGCGCAGTGGCTTGGTGGGCTTCTCATCCAGCAGTGCTGGGAGAATATTCACGCTGTCCACACCGGCGTCGGCGGGCAATTTCACTTCGAGCAGTGCAGACAGCGTGGCCATGAGATCGACATGGCAGATGGTCTCGCCGCTGGTGCTCCCGGCCGGGATTTTCCCTGGCCAGCGAGCGAGGAACGGCACCCGGTGCCCCCCTTCCCAGGCATCGCGCTTGGCACCACGCAACGTGCCCATGCTGGCGTGCTCGAAATCCTTGAGCCGATCGTAGGCACCATTTTTCACCTCGCCGGAAATCTCGGGACCATTGTCGCTGGTGAATATCACCAGTGTTTTTTCCGCGACTCCGCTTCGAGAGAGGGCATCCAGCACCTGACCCACGACGTGATCGGTTTGCACCACGAAATCGCCGAAGTCCCCGGCCTGGCTCTTCCCCTTGAACTCCGCTGCCGGGACCACGGGATAATGTGGTGAGGTCAAAGGTAAATAGAGAAAGAAGGGCTTCTTACCTTTTGCGGCAGTCTCAATGTATTCCACGGCTCGCCGCTCCAGGGCGGGCAAGACATCGACGAGTTTCCAGCCCGGCAGCATGGGTCCCGCGATGTTGAACGCATCGCGGCCCACGGGTGCACTGTCCGACGGGATACCGACGGTTCGGTCATTCGCCAGAAAGCAGTACGGCGGGTAGTTCGGCACATCCGTACCGAAGTACAAATCGAATCCACGCGTGGTGGGTCCATCGGGGATCGGCTGACTGAAATCACGTTGACCCGCGGCATCGGGCTTGGGCCAACCCCAGCCCAGATGCCATTTGCCGATGCAGGCCGTGGCATAGCCCTGATCGTGAAGCAATTTTCCCACCGTGAGTTGCTTTTCGGAAATGAGCGGTTGCGAGAATGGGCCGATGACATTTCGCTGCAAGCGCGAGCGCCAGGCGTAGCGGCCTGTCAGGAGAGCGTAGCGTGTGGGTGTGCAGACAGCGGAGGGCGAGTGGGCATCTGTGAAGCGTATTCCCTCTTTTGCGAGCCGATCGAGGTGCGGTGTGGGTATCTTCGATTGCGCGTTGTAGCAGCCCAGGTCGCCATATCCCAGGTCGTCCGCGAGGATATAGACGATGTTGGGCTTCACCGGATCCACCGCATGAAGTGGTGCGATCCACGAGCCACATGCCAGGGCAAGTATCGTCAACAGGGTCGCATAACAACTGGGCAGCGGAGAGGATCTGTTCATAGTTCAACTCGGAGCTTGTTGAGGTGATCGACTGACCACGTGATGCTGGCTCGCACGAATCCCGCCAATCTTAACCGCAGGCCGCATCTCAGTGAGTGTGGTTCTGCGAAATTCGCCGATGCGTGTGGCGACTCACACAGAATCAGCGACTCAGGGGGTTCCACAATGAACCCGCTTCCGTCGCTAACCGGCGTCGTTAGAGACGCAGCCGCCCATCGATCGGAATGATTATTCGGGAGTTTCGAGCACGAGTGCCGGGACCTCGGCCACCGAGTCGAGGAGTTTCGTGTGGGGAAACGCTTGCAGTTGTTCTCGTGTGTAGGCACCTGTCGTGACGCCAAAAACCAGACCGCAGCCGGTGTTCGCGCCTTCTTCAAGATCGACTTGTGTGTCGCCGACCTTGGCGACTTTCTTTGCATCGGTGATGTTGAGTTGCTTCATGAGCTTCTGAATCATGTCCGGAAAGGGCCTGCCGCGAGCGACTTCGTCGCTGGCCACGCTGGCATCGATCACCTTGGGTGCGTGCCAGCCGAGCCGCGTGAGGATCACATCGACGATATCCCGGCTGAAGCCCGTGTTGAGCGCCACCTTGATCCCGGCACGCCGCAGCGTCGCGAATGCTTCGGCCGCTCCCGGCACCTCGCGTACTCCCGGGTCCGACGCGTAGAAATGCTTCATCCGTTTCACGAAGTCTGCGTGGATGGAATCGACCTTGGCCGCCTCCGCCGTCGTGCCGTCAAGCTCGAGCAACAGGCGAATTGCTTCTGGCTTGTGCAGACCCATGACCGTGTTCACCACGGCGGGCTCCGCCTGCACACCCGCTCCAGCGAGGGCGGCGCGAAACGATTCGTTCACCGCTTCGCCATCGAAAACCGTGGTGCCCGCTATATCGAACACGACCAGTTCCAGCATCACTCACTCCTTAAGCCATTGGGAAATCATCTGCTCGGCCAGACCAAACGAGAGTGTCATGCCTGCCCCGCCCACGCCCGTCACGGCCAGCATGCCGGGCACGGGTTCAGCTTTCACGAATGCGTCCGTGGGGTGCTTCGCATAGATGCCGTGCCAGCGGGCGGTGATGGTCAGTTCCGGCAGGTTCACGAACGTTTGCAGATATTCGAGAATCAGTTCATCGATGCGTGGCTTGTCGAATGGCTCGATCGCGTCGCCATATTCGTGCGAATCACCAATGATGATTTCGCCCACGGCATTCTGGGCCGCCATCACGTGAATGCCGAAACGGTGATGCTCGGCGAACTCCGCATCGAGTCGCGCAGCGAGTGACGGCAGCGTGGGGCAGTTCGCAAATGATCGATAGTGGCGAAGCGTGAGTCCACCAGCGAGGAGCGTGCCGAGCCGGAGTTTGCCACCGTAAGCCTCTGATCGCATCATCTGTAACTTGCACGGCACGAGCCCGCACTCGGCAAAGGCCGCGGGGGCCAATTCGCGGAAGTCGACCCCCGTGCAAACGACAAGACGCGGCACACGCCATTCGCCGTTGGTGGTGCGCACGCACGGAGTTTCGAATCCTGTCACGGTCGTTCCGAACTGAAACGTCACGCCGAACTGTCGGCTCAGCCACTGCGGAAGCTCGGCGATCACTTGCCGTGGATCGACGCCCACTTCCGTCGGGCTCCACAAGCCCGCCTGCAAGCTCTCGGCCCGAATTGCCGGGTAGCGGCTGGTCACTTGAGCAGGCGTGAGCATCTCGCAGGGTCGTGTTTGTGGCGGCGATTCAGCCATGAACTCGCGCAGCACCTGGGCTTCATCCTCGCGATAAGCCACGTGCAAAGAGCCGTGCGGGGCGTGCCAGAGGCCGCTGGCCTGCAACACGTCGAGCCACAGTTCGCGGCTTCGTATGGCCAGCGTGTGCAGCGGGCCCAACGGCTGGCCGATTGGCCAGATCATGCCGAAGTTGCGAACGGACGCACCGCTGGCTCGGTCGTGTCGCTCAAAGACGATCACACGCAGCCCGCGCTTCGCCAGTGCATAGGCATGGGCCAGGCCGAGAATGCCCGCACCCACCACGCCCACGTCATACTTCTCCGGCATCGTTCCCCTCGGCAACACAGACAGGCTTCACGGCAACGCGAAGACCCGGATGGCTATGGGCGAAGTGGAACGCTTCTTCGACCTGATCCAGTGGGTACTCGGCAGCCACCAGTGAATCGAACGGGTAAGTGGCTCCGGGCCCAGCCAGAAAATCCAGGGCCGCTTTCAAATCGCGCGGATGATAATTGTGAACACCCCGGATCGTGAGCATTCGGCGAATCACCTGTTCGGGATCGAACGGAATCGTTCCCACGGGTGCCACCGTCCCGGCCAACACGACAGTTCCACCTGTGCGGACTCGTTCGAACGCAACTTGCACGGAAGCGGCGACACCGGCCAACTCGAGCACCACATCCGCACCGCGACCGTCCGTGACCGCGTGTACGTGCGCGGCCAGTGCTGCCGGATCACTCGGGCAAGCGTGCGTTGCCCCGAACGCCAGCGCCCGTTCGCGGCACTCGGCTGCGGGATCACTGGCCAGCACCACCTTTGCACCATTCGCGCGAGCCATCGCACACGCTGTCAAACCCAGCGCACCCGCACCGAGGACGAGCACACTTCTTCCCTCGATCGCACCCGCCGCACGAAACAGTGCTGCGACCGTCGCCGTCGCACAGTTCGCCAGTGCAGCCACGCGATCCGAGATAATGTCCGGTACACGCAACCAGTACGCTCCCGGCACGAGCACACTGAACGCAGCGAGCCCGCCACCCAGTAGTCGCTCTTGCGAAGCACGGTGATGGCCATATTTGAAAAGGCGTTCGCACTTCTGTGGCAAATCGTTCGCGCAGAAGAAGCACGAACCACAGCCGACCGCCACCGCCCAGGTAACGCGATCGCCTTCGCCAACAGGCTCGCCCGCACCATCCACACGCGCGGCATCCGGCCCGAAAGCTGCGATAGACCCCACAATCTCATGGCCCAGGATGGCGGGAGTCGCTTCCACTCGCCGGCCTGCATGCGTATGCAGATCACTCCGACACAGCGTGCAGCACACCACGTGAACCAACACCTCCGCACCCACCGGCTCGGGCAAGTCCACATTCGCGGTCTCGAAAGCCTTACCCGCACCGTGAAAGAGAACAACACGCGGCATTACACGACCTCTGCAAGTTCGCGTTCCGGCACCGAGCGCGTCGCTTCATGCCGGGCAAAGTAACGCCAGCAGGGAATCAAAAGCAACACACACGCCCCGGCTGTCACCCAGCTTAGCGAAATAAAGAACGCCAGGAAGTTCTGCGTGCTACCGAGCCAGTTACGAGCAAACAGCACCGCCACATAGCCGAGGTAGCCGAAGGAGTCCGCCAGGTACATCAGGTAGCCAATGTTGCCACGGTCCCGCGTCATTGCGATCAAGCGTTCGAAAATTGTCGTGTGCACAGCGATATACGGGAGATACAGACCGAGCCCAATGCAGACCATGAACGGGAATGGTGCCAGCACTCCTGCCTGCAGTCCGAGCAAGGCCACGGCAATGAGGCACACGCCACTCAATGCCAGCGTGAGCCCCGCAAAGAAAGCTGAGCGATTGCCGCGGATGAAAACCACCGACCCATTAAACAGAAGTACGCCAAGGGCGACCGCACTCTCCGACCATCCAAACACTTCGGGCGGCACCGTTCCTTGCAAACCCGTCCAGATTTCCGGAGCAAAATCGGCACGGACGCTGCGAAGAATGGTGATGAGCACGTACACGGCAACCAACAGCACAAGGCCGGGAGCGTAACGTCGGAAAAACGCCCAGCGCTCCGCGCGCGTCATCGGCGAACGCTCACTTCTCGCCACCACGTCCGCAGCCGAAGGAGCCGGTATTCGCGACAGCATCCAGGCAAATAACAGCAGAGGCGGCACAAAAAGCAGTCCCGCGAGGAATGGCATCCACGATTCCGCGATCCCGCCGCGAAGCAAGAACGCCCCCACGGACTTGGTCACACCATCCGCCACGATGAAGCTGGTGCAAAGACCCGCCGCCAGAGCCTCCGTGTGCCGTCGGCCCTCCAAGAAGCCAAGGACCAGCCCAAAAACCATTCCTAGCAGCAAGCCATTCACGAACAGCCAGACAAAGTTGAAGGGCGGCGGTGTTAAGCCGAACAATAGAAGTGCTAGTTCCGCGCCGAGGATGAGTACAAGCAGCCGAACCACACGCTGGTTGGGCTTCACCTCGGCCACCACTTTGATCCCGAGGAACTTCGACAGTGTGTAGCCCAGCACCTGCGCGGTCACGAGAACGGTTTTGAAGCCGATTCCCCAAAGCGAAAGTTCACTGTAGAGCCCAGCTGTGAATGGCTTGCGAAAGGCATACATGCAGAAATAGGTGCCGAATGCCGCTACCACACACCACAACGGCAGCGAAAAGCCTAATCGCCCGATGATGTCGGAATTGCTCCCGCGCTTCACGTCGTCCATCCACAGACCTCACATGTGGTATTCACCACGAGATGAGGTTTGTGATAGAAACCGCATGTGTTGATTTGATGAAGAGAATGCACGTGCCGCCCATAGGGCGGCGGCACTTTGGGTGGTGTTTTAGCCCACGTCCACGCCGTGGAGGGCCCAGGTGTCCTCGTCGGGTGTGGTGGCTGTGAGTGATGTGCCCGTGCTGAAGACCGTGCCGGTTCGCGGCGATGTGGAGTCCTCGGAGC
>JBGSZR010000208.1:0-15586 GCA_041750275.1 Gemmataceae bacterium | reverse complement strand
GGGAGGGGCGGGAAACGACGCACCCGCTGAAGCGTGGAATCGTTGGCGACATCGCGCACCGGGAACCACTGGGTCAGTCCGCCGTGGTTGTCGCACACGGCGGACTGACGTCGCGCCGCTCGCCGAAATCGAGAGGCACACCCCATCTTCACGACAAGCTTGGTTGCGTAGCCGAAGTCGGCTACCATGGAGCATTTTGAAGGCCCCGAATTCTGGCGAATTCGGCTATAGTCATTTCGATGAGGTCACGAGGATGACTCGTAAACAGAAGTTTAGGCTGTTTGGAATTATTGTCCTCTGTCTAGGAATATGTATCGCGGCAATTGTTATTGTTTTGCAACGAGCATGGAGTGCTACCTATCAAGCCTCGTGCTCCAGTAGATTGAAAGGCATTGCGATGGGCATGCATAATTACCATGAACTTCATCGCTGCTTGCCTCCGGCATGTTTGAACGGGCCGGATGGCAAGCCCTGGCATAGCTGGCGGGTTCTCCTCCTGCCGCATATTGAGCAGCGGGAACTCTACAAGCAGTATCGTTTCGATGAGCCATGGGACGGCCCGAACAATCGACAACTCATGAGCATCCCCACGCCCAATGTCTACGCTTGCCCGGCCGACTCGCGGGGCAGGGCTGCAGGCCGGACGAACTATTTCGTGGTCGTCGGCCCCGGCACCCCGTTCCCACCGGCCAAGCCGGCTGACCCCGAGTACAGGCTCGACCTCGGCCCACTCGAGCCCGGAGGGCCTTTGCGCATGTTTCTCACACGGCCCAGGCGAATCAGTTTCAGTGATTTCAAGCGGCCCACCGGGGAAACGGTTCTGGTAGTCGAAGCAAAGGGGTTAGACATCCACTGGATGGAGCCACAGGATCTGTCGTTCGACACCATGAGTTTCACCAAGGACGATCCCACGTCAGTGAGTGCTTCCAGCCGCCATAGAACACCCAATTATTCTTTAGCGAACGGAATCATCCGCAGCATGAATGACCTGGGCCCCAAGGAGCTTCGGGCCATGATGCTCATCGAGCCCGAGAAATAGTGTGATCTTGGATATCACCATTTGCGTTCGCCTCATTTCAAGTGGAATGCCATTCAGCCCCTCGCCGCTCATGCCCAACCCGAATTTAGCCTGTGTTGTGCTTGTGCCCAATGGTGGTGATGCATCATGCGGATCAACGCAAGTCCTTATCCCTTCAGCATCGTACCGGAAATTGGGCATGATTCCGGACGTTCCGATCGAGGGGGGTGTGGGATCGAGTCGGAATCAATGAGAATGGGCCAGTCAACGAAACAGGGCTCATCTTGCGATGAGCCCTGTCGTGCTTCACGGATGCAGCGGGTCGCTTACACTTCCAGTTTCCACGGGGCCCGCATTTCGCGGCTGAGGAGCTTGTTGGCTTCGGGGTTGTCGAAGGTGTATGCCTTTGGGTCCCACTTGAGGGCGAGACCGGTCCGCAGGGCGATCGTGCCGATGTGGCAGACGATCACGGAGCCGGCACCCACCTCGACGCCGCAGATCGGGGTTTCCCGCGACTTAACGCAGTCGAGGAAGTTGCCCATGTGGTCGCTGGGGCGGGTCGGATAGAGCTTGGGGTCGTCCTTGATCGGCTCGGACAGGATCTTGGCATCGCTGGCCACGATGAAGCCGCGGCTCACGAAGAGGGTGCCGGTCTCGCCCTGGATGAGCAGGCCGTTCTCATCGCCGCCGACGGTGCCATCGCCCTTGCCGTTCTTGGAGTTGCGAGGTTCGCCCTTGGCGTTGACCAGGCCCTTCACCGCGGTGCCGCCGCCGCTCATGGCGAAGACTTCGGTGCCGTTGGCATAGGTGTACTTCACCTTGAAGGACGGATGGCAGTTGTAGCCATCGCCGGTCTTGAGGGGTTCGACGGCGGAGACGCGTTCCACGGCGACGGGGCCGCTGCCGTCCATGCCGAGGCACCACTGGGCGATATCGAGGTGGTGAGCACCCCAGTCGGTCATCTTGCCGCCGCTGTATTCGTACCACCAACGGAATTCGTAGTGGCAGTTGGTCTTGTTGCCTTCGAGGCGGAACGGCACTTTGGGCGCTGGCCCGAGCCACATTTCCCAGTCCAGGCCTTCGGGCACCGGGGCTTCCTTGATCGGGCCGCTGACGGGGTTCGAGCCGATGCGGCACTCGATGCTCTTGATCTTGCCGAGCCGGCCGGTGCGAACAATCTCCGCGGCGAGGCGGAACATGCCGCCCATTTCGTCGCGCTGCTGGCTGCCGGTCTGAAGGACCTTGCCGGTTTCTTTCACAGCCTTCTTGAGTGCGAGTGCTTCCTGCACGGTGAGTGTCAGCGGCTTCTCGCAGTACACGTCCTTGCCCTTCCGTAGCGCTTCGATGGCAATGAGGGCATGCCACTGATCAGGAACGGCGATAATCACCGCGTCCACGTCCTTGGAGTCGATCAACTGGCGGAAATCCTTGTACGGCTTGGCGTCGTAGCCGTCCTTCTTGTACTGGTTCACCGCGTGATTGAGGTGCCGGGCATCCACATCGCAGACACCAGTGAAGTTCACGTGCTTGAACTTCTTGGCGGCACCGTAGAGTGCGTTGGAGCGGCGCGGGCTGGGGCCAACACCGACGACGCCCATGTTCAGCTTGCCATTCTGGGCCACCGTCTTGGCGGCAGACGCAGCCGTGGCTTCCTGTGAACCAAAGACCTGATCGGCATACCACGCGGGCAGGCCAGCGGCGGTCAAGCCAGCCAGCGAGTTCCGCATGAACCCTCGGCGGGAGAGATTTCCGCGACGCGACATGTTGTGTCTCCTTCGAATCGAATAATGCGGCAAGGGTGAGGGGAACAGTGCGGTGTGTATCATACACAGCATCCCTAACCTGGGCGAAAGAGAATTCCGATGGATGCACTGGCTCGATTTCTTGGCCGCGGCACGCCGGTGCCGGGTGGGCTGCCCGTAGCGAACCCGCGGCTGGAGAATCCGCCCTCATTGCAGGTGCTTATTGATGGACAGTTGGACCTTGACGCCGACGCGTTAACGCTGGCCCTGCGCGAGTACGATTCCGAACTCGCGACCGCGAGTGCCGAGTTGTTCCCCTCGACGCGTCAGCCCGAACCAGGTGAAGAGGAGCCGCCACCCGCGCTGATGGGGCTGTTCGGCTGGGGACGGCACGTGGTGAAGCTGATCGGTTTCAACACGTCGATGCCTGCCGAGGTGCTCGAACCGTGCGTGCAGGCCGCCCATTACGAAGCCGAAATCAAGCAACTCGCCTTCAGCCACGCCTCGCATGTGCTGTTGTATTACGCAGGGTATGAACCCGACCCAGTCGAACAAATGGTTGCGCTCGCCGCGATCGCCGGCTGCCTGGCCCGCTTCGGTGGCGTGGCCGTGCTCAACGAGACGGGTCGCACGTCTGTCCCCGCCGTGGTGCTGTTGCCGCATGAAGAAGACGAGACGCCCATGATGACGGCACTCCGCAGCTTGCCATTCCCGTTCCTGTTCATGGGCTTCGTGAAGCTGGAAATCGAGGACGAGCCCGGAGTCTGGATGCGCACCTACGGAGGGCATGTGCTCGGCTTGCCCGATCTGGCCTTGCGAACCGAGGGGCATCAGCATGGCACCTTCGCGTTCCACGCCTTCGCCAACATGCTGGCCTACTTGCGAGAAAGCGGCAAAGCCTTCCTGCCCGGCGACACCATGCAAGTGGGCGAACGCAGTTACTTGCGATTGCGCGAACGCAACGAGGCGGAATGGTATCTCGAAAGCGATGGCCACATGCTCGTGGGCGACCCGATCACCGCCGACGAGGCGAATGTGCAGCGAGGCGAGCCATGATTGGCGAGCGACCCACGTGAGTGGACTGTTCATGATCGAGAAGGCGAGCGGCCCACGTGAGTGTGCTGTTCAATTGTAATTCGCGAAACGCTGGTTGCTTCATGTGAACTCCAGGAACAGCCCCCGTACGGGGGCTGCTCGCCAGGAGGATGTGAGATTTCACTATGCTTCGACTCACTTCACTGATCGCGGTCCTCGCAACCGCCGCTTCCGCGCAGGCCGGGCTGCACTACTCCGGTGAGCGTGTGGCGGAACTCCCCAGCCAGTGGCGTGGTTTCCTCATCGATCACCGCCAGCTTCGCCTCGCCAGCGTGGAGAAGCCCGGCAACCTGCCGCCTTCCCCACTTCGCGATGAGTATCGCCGGGCCGCGAAGAAGCTCGAAGTGCTCGCTGCCATGCGAGCGCTCACCGCGGAGGAAGCAGCCGATGTTGGAGCGTTGTGCGTGCGGCTGGGCCAACCGGAGAAGGCGATTGAGGTGCTTCGCCCCGCGGCCCGGCAGTTCCCCGATCACTTCCGCATCGCGGCCAACCTGGGCACCGCCTGGCAGCTCGCCGGTGATCTCGAACAGGCCGCGGTGCAACTGGAGGAAGCGGTGCGCCTTGCACCCGAGCGCTGGCGCGAGGCGGAGAAACTCCACCTCAAGTTGGTGCGATTGCGACAGAAGGAAGGGCGCAAGGCGAAGCCCACGAATGTCGATGATCTCTTCGGCGTGCGCTTCGTGGGTGAATCCGGCAAACCCGAGGCCAACGCGCTTGCGGCCAGTGAGTTCAAGAAGTTGCCCGAGAATGTGACGGCACTCGTCCAGCAACTCGCATTGTGGCTCCCCGCGGATGGCCGGCTCCTCTGGCAGGCGGGCGAACTCGCGAACGCTTTCGGCGATGTCCGCACCGCCGCGGCCATTCTCGATGGCTGCGTCACCGAGTTCACCTTGCCACAAACGGAAGTGCGCGAACGGCGGCTGCTTTATCGTGCCGCCGCGGAAGACCAGGCGAAGAAGCCGGACCACGAACGGCACCGCGGCACTCTGAAGTTCCGCTCGGTTCGTCCGCTCATCAAGACGCTCGATGAAAGCACTCTACCCGCCATCAACGACGACGGCCCCACACCGCTCGGCTGGCCCGTGCTGGGTGCGACCGTGCTCGGCGCAAAAACCCTCTTCCCAAAGTACCTGGAGAAACTCGACGGCCAACCTGTTGTGCTACTGGGCTACATGCAACCGATTGGCCGGGAGACGCGCGCGCGATCGTTCCTGCTCCTGGAATTCCCCGTGGGCTGCTGGTTCTGCGAGACACCCGAACCCACCGGGCTCGTCAGTGTCGATTTGAAGCCCGGGGGCGACGTGGAACTGCGCCGCGGCCTGGTGAAACTCACCGGCACGTTCGTGATCAACCGCACTAACCCCGAGTCGTTCCTCTACCGACTGATCGACGCCCGCCTGAGCGAACCGGAGTGAGGGACCGGGTTGCGTTGGCGCGAAGGGCGTTGCCTCGTAGCATGATGGTTCGCGGGGCCGGAAGCTCAACGGTCGAGCAGTCCGCTCATAACGGATTGGAAGTGGGTTCGACTCCCTCACGGCCCAATGCACATTCATCCGCTACAAATTCGGCACAATCGGCACAGCCTGCATCGTCCTCTCAATCGGATGGTAATTTGGTGTGTCGGCGCAGGATCTGACGCATTTTCTGACTTTTCGATTGTTATCGTGCCGCACTATTCGCTCTAATGTACCCTGTTTACCGCTTCTGATTCGCGTGTGATTAAGAATGTCCGCTTCTTGATATGAGAGACTGGGGAGCGCCGCCCGCACCCACCCATCCGGCCAGGGCTGGCCGGATGCTAACGCACTGAACGCCGTATTCGAATGGATCGCTTCCTCCAAGCTGCGTGTGCAGCTGGAAGGTACTCCGTTTTAACATACCGATTCGCATCCTTCCTCTCCGAGGCCGCCCCATGTCTGCGAAGAAATCGATCCGCGACCTGCTGACCTCCGCGTTCCGCACTGGCAAGACGAAGACCATTCGCAAGCCGGCGAGCGTCTTCGGACGCCAGATTGAGTTGCTGGAGGACCGCGTCGTGCCAGCCGTGGCCTATGCGGTTCCCACCGGCGTCGTGGGGAATCAGGATTTTGGTGGGTCGCTCGGGATGGACTTCAACGTCAATCGCGACATCATCGTGTCACGGCTCGGGGTGTTCGATAGCGGCTCGGATGGGCTCGCCTTGCCGCTCAACGCCGTGCTGTACAACCGCGTCACCCAGGCACCCGTGGCCAGTTTGAGCTTCGCGACTGGCGCAACAGGCAGCCTGGTTGGGGGCAGCCGATTCCTCAGCCTTTCCACTCCTCTTTACCTCCCAGCCGGGTTCCAGGGAGCCATTGTCGGCGAGGGCTATGGCGCGGCCGAACCCAATGGCAATGCTGGCGGTGCCACGCCCATCTGGGGAACCGACTCCGGCAGCGGAGCCATCTCGTTTGTGGGCAGTGGTCGCTTTGGAGCGTTCGGCGCATACCCGGCTACAGCTGATGGCGGCCCGGCCAACCGCTATGCCACGGGCACCTTCGAATTTTCAGAGGCGGGCACCATCGCCTATAAAGTGCCGGCCGCGACTGTCGGCAACCAGAACTACGGTGGTTCTTTGGGACTGGACTTCAACGTCAATCGCAACGTGCTGGTCACGTCGCTGGGAATATTCGATAGTGGATCAGACGGGCTGGCTGCACCAAAGAATGCCGTGCTCTACAATCGCGCCACCCAGACGCCCGTGGCCAGTTTGAGCTTCGCGGCGGGTGCTACAGGCACACTGGTCGGCGGCAATCGCTTCCTCGCCCTGTCCACACCGCTTTACCTCCCAGCAGGATTCCAGGGAACCATCGTCGGTGAGGGCTTTACCGCAATCGATCTCAACGGCAACTCGGGAACTCCCTCCTGGACCACGAACTCCAGCAATGGGGCCCTCTCCTTCGTGAATGGCGGCCGCTATGGCTTGTTAGGTTCATTCCCGACAAGCGGCGATGGTGGCCCGGCCAACCGCTATGCCGCTGGCACATTCTCATTCCTCGACCATGTCGGCACGGCAGGAAATGACACATTCCTGCTCAGCGTTCAAGGTGGGGTTCCCACATATTCACTCAATGGCGGAGCGCCAGTCGCGTTTTCCCCAACTAACCCGCTCACGATTTACGGCGTCGATGGCAGCGACACCTTTGTCGTGGACTACACGAACGGCAACCCGCTCCCCACGGGTGGTGTCACGTTCCATGGCGGCAACCAGGCACCGGGTATCGGCGATGCTCTCCGGATCGTCGCCAATGGCCAGGCTGCGACCTACACGCCCAGTGCCACAACCTATGGCGACGGTACAATCGCAATCGGCGGATCCACGATCACATTCACCGGGCTCGAACCGGTCGATTTCGTCGGCGGCAGCCTGAACTTGAACTTGCCAGGCGCCAACGACCTCGTGCAACTCACCGATAGCACGCTCATCGATGGCATCACTCCAGCCGTGATGATTTCGGGCTCGTCCGGTGGTGTGCCGTTCGAAAATGTTCGCGTCACCACCTCATCGATCAGCATCGACACCACCAGCGTCGTCGGCACCGACACCATCACCATCAATTCCGCAAGCGTGGGAAGTAATACATCACTGACCTTGAATACGGGCAACGAAGCGGGCGATCAGATTCTCGTCAACGGCACCACAATCTTCTCGGGAGCCGTGAGCCTCACAGCCACGAACATCACTGGCCCTGGCAACATTGATTCAGGAAGCCTGACTGTGAGCAACACCGGCACGAGCAGCACACTCTCCGGGGTGATCTCTGGCCTCACTTCCACGCTGACCAAGAACGGCACCGGAACTCTGGTCCTCGCCAATGCCAACACCTATGGCGGTGCCACACTGATCAACACCGGCACACTCCAGATCGGCAATGGCGGAGCAACGGGTGCGCTCTCGAGCAGCACGGCTGTCACGATCGGGGCCAGCGGCACCCTGGCCTACATCCGCAACGACAGCTTGGCGGAATTCAACATCGGGCATACCGTCAGTGGCTCAGGCAACTGGAACTTCACCAGCCCCGGTGGCACCCTGGTTGGACGCTACACACTCCAGGGAAATAATTCGTTGTTCTCGGGAACGATGAACATCGGCAGTTCTCGAGTCTTGATCACCAGCCCCACGCAACTGGGCACCGCCACGGTCAATGTGAATGCCGGCGGCCAGCTCATCACCATCGGAGCCATCACACTTCCCAACACCCTGAATTTGAACAGCCTGGGATGGGTCGAAGGTGGCGGTCTGAACTTGGGTGCGCTCCGAATGAGCAATTCCACCTGGTCTGGCCCGATCAACCTGATCTCGAACACGTCGATTGGACAGAATGGCGGCGAGGCCGGAACCGTGACCGGCATCATCTCGGGTGGCGCGGCGAGCCTGTCCAAGGTGGGCGGAGGCGTGCTCTTCATCAATGGCTCCAACAACTATAACGGCCTCACCACCGTCGCTGCCGGTTACCTCGTCGCACGCAATAACAACGCCCTGGGTTCAACCGTTACGGGCACAACCGTGCTCAACGGTGCCACGCTGCAGCTCGAAAGCAACGTCACCATCCCCGCAGGCGAAGCCCTCTCGATCACGGGCAATGGCGTCAGCGGCAACCGAGGCGCGCTCGCCAGCTGGACAGGAGCCAACACCTATGCCGGACCGATCACGATGGTCGGCGATAGCCTCGTCTTCGTGAACTCGGGCTCACTGAACATCACAGGTTCGATCGGCGAGTCGGGCGGCTCACGCGACCTCGCAAAGAACGGCGTGGGGCTTCTCACACTCAGCTCCGCCAACACATACACAGGTGCCACGCTTGTCACGGCTGGCACCCTCAGTGTCGCCAACAACCTGGCACTGGGCACGACTGCGGGCGGCACCTCCGTGAGCACAGGTGCCACACTCGGACTCACGGGTGGAGTCACCATCTCCGGCGAGGCCATCGAACTCAACGGACTCGGCGCCGCCGGCCAACCAGGGGCACTCGCCAACCTCAGCGGCAACAACACCATCGCCGCCTCCGCAAGCCTTACCGCATATGCCGCAAGCAATGGTCAGGTTGGTGTTGGATCCGCCACTGGCACGCTCACCATCGACGCACCAGTGAACCTGCAGTTCTCGCGACTCACGCTCAGTGGCGCTGGAGACATGGTGTTCAACGGTGTGATCAGCAGCACCATCGGCGGCGGCTCACCCAGCCTGGCCAACCTCAACAGCCTCCCAACGGGCTACTACACACTCTCCGCCAACGGAGAATCCTTCACCGCCTACGTCGATAACGACGGCAACGGCTGGCTCCTCATCGGTCGCGGACGACAGGGCTGGCAGTTCGATACCGATGGACAACTGACTTCCGACGCCGTCGCACAGAACATCGGCACACCCGCGGCCTTCGCACCCGCCGCCTTCAGCAATAACCTCGTCAACAGCATCCTCACACAGGCTGGTTTCAACAACACCAACCTCGAAATGAGACTACTCCGAGCCACCGATCAATCGGGAGCATCGCCCTTCCAGCAAGCATTCTTCCGCAACTTCGCCAGCCCCACCTTCAACTTCGATCTCGACGCCGGCGCTGGCATCCCTGCCACCTATCAGGTCCTCAGTTCATCACTCAACGCCGCCTTCGGACCTGCTGCCTCCAACACACGCGATACCAACCCAGCCAGCCCCAACAACGGCACGCGCGTCTTCACCTGGGCATGGGATGGCCACGCGTTCCAGCAAGGCTTCTCGTACGGCGGCACCATCGGTGGCGGTCTCAACAACGCCACCTCGTTCCTCTGGCAGAGCGGAGGAGAGAACCACGCCATCCCGTACACCGAGGTATACATCCGCAGCACTGCCACGGCGGTCCAGGATAATAGCGTCATCAAGAACGGCACCGGCACCACCACCTTCGCCGGAGCCAACACCTACACCGGCACCACCACCATCAACGCCGGCACCCTCGTCGCTGCCAACAACAGCGCACTCGGCACCACCGCACAGGGGACGACTGTTTCCAGCGGAGCCACTCTTGCCCTCACGGGGAGCATCGATCTCGGAACGGAAGCGATCACCGCAACCGGTGCAGGCGTTGGCGGACTCGGTGCCATTCGCAGCCTTTCCGGCACGAACACGATCAGTGGCGCCATCACTATGCCGATCTCGGGAAGCTCGATCGCTCCCGTTGGCGTGAGCTTGCAAAATGCCACATCCAGCTTCTCGCAGGGTGGATTTAGCCCTGCACACATGATCGATGGTAATCTCGCGGTGACTGCAGGCAATGGTTGGGCTAACTCCGGCAACCCAGCTGGAAGCAATGCCGTCTTTGAGACCACCACCGATCTGAATCCAGCGGGCACCCCAACCGAACTGACGTTCTCGATCTTTAGTGGTGGCTACAGCACACACACCATCGGCCGGTTCAAGCTCTATGTCACCACCGATAGCCGCGCCAACTTCGCCGACGGCGTGATCAACGGCGGACAGATCGGTGCCAGCTGGGTTGAACTCGTTCCTTCCTCCGTAGCAAGTGTCAACGGCACCACCCTCACCATCAACCCGGACAACTCGATTCTCGCATCGGGCACCAATCCCGAAACGGACACCTTCACGATCAAGGCCACCACCAGCCTGGCGAATATCACGGGTGTCCGCATCGAAACAATCAAGGACCCCAGCTTGCCCTCAAATGGCCCCGGGCGTCCGGCCAACGGCAACTACGTGATTATCGAATGGAACGTGAGCACGGCCCCGTTCGATACTTCCAATCTGACCATCGGAACCGACTCCGGCACACTGACAGTCAACGGAGTCATCTCGAACGCCGCTCCCAATGGAACTTTGACAGTGCTTGGTGCTGGCAACACCAATCTGACTGCCACCAGCGGCATCAGCCAAACATCAGGCTCGACCAAACTGATCAAGGCTGGCACAGGCACGCTCACGAACTCGGGCGTGAACAACAACTATGCTGGTTCCACAGTGGTTACCGAAGGTGTGCTCGTGGCGGCTCACTCAAGCGCCCTCGGCAGCGCAGCCGGTGACACGCTCGTGTTGGCTGGGGCGACGCTCGCACTCACAGGTGGAATCACCATCTCCGGCGAGACCATCGAACTCAACGGACTCGGCACTGCCGGCCAACCAGGGGCACTCGCCAACCTCAGCGGCAACAACACCATTGACGCCGGCTCCAGCTTGCTTGCTTACGCATCCAGTGCCGGTCAGGTTGGCATCGGATCTACCGCTGGCACGCTCACCATCGACGCACCACTGAACCTGCAGTATTCACGACTCGTGCTGGACGGTGCCGGGAACACGGTGTTCAACGGTGCGATCAGCAGCACCATCGGCGGCGGCTCACCCAGCCTGGCCAACCTCAACAGCCTCCCAACGGGATACTACACACTCTCCGCCAACGGAGAATCCTTCACCGCCTACGTCGATAACGATGGCAATGGCTGGCTCCTCATCGGTCGCGGTCGACAGGGCTGGCAGTTCGATACCGATGGCCAACTCACTTCCGCCGCCGTCGCTCAAAACCTCGGCACACCCGCGGCCTTCGCACCCGCCGCTTTCAGCAATAACCTCGTCAACAGCATTCTCACACAGGCTGGATTCAACAACACCAACCTCGAAATGCGACTCCGACGAGCCACCGATCAAACGGGAACATCGCCCTTCCAGCAAGCCTTCTTCCGCAACTTCGCCAGCCCTGCATTCAACTTCGACCTCGTCGCAGGCGGCAGCGGCATCCCCGCTACCTATCAGGTCCTCAGTTCTTCACTCAACGCCGCCTTCGGACCTGCTGCCACCAACACACGCGACACTTTCCCAACCAGCGGCAACGATGGCACTCGCGTGTTCACTTGGGCATTCTCTGGCCATGCGAACCAGCAAGGCTTCTCCTACGGCGGCAGCATCGCAAGCGGTGTCAACAACGCCACCTCGTTCCTCTGGCAGAGTGGAGGAGAAGCACACGCCATCCCGTACACCGAGGTGTACATCCGCAGCACGGCCACGGCGGTCCAGAACAATAGCGTCATCAAGAACGGCACCGGCACCACTACCTTCGCCGGGGCCAACACCTACACCGGCACCACCACCATCAATGCCGGTACGCTTGTCGCCGCCAACAACACCGCACTCGGCACCACCGCACAGGGGACGACCGTTCTGGATGGAGCCACGCTCGCACTCAGTGGCAACATCACCGTCAGCGGCGAGTCGCTCACCATCTACTCGCAAAGCACAGCCGGAAATGATCACTTCGTCAACCTCGCTGGCAGCAACCTCTGGACAGGCACCGTAACCTGGGCCGCTCCGGATTCCGTTACCTCAACTGGCCTCTTCACCGGTGGCGACCCCGGCGAAGGCCTCGACCTCACCGGCACCTTCCCGTACGCCATCAACATGGGTGGCCTTCCCTCCGGCCCTGTCAACGGGGTCATCTTCACCAGCAGTGAGGGTGCTGGCACCCCGGGCTTCACATTCACAGCACCGAACGTCATCCCAGCCTGGTTCGCTCCAAACTTCGGTATCAGCGCAAATGATGTCAACCTCGCCGCCATCACACAATCGATCCGCTGGGCAGCGAACCCCACAACCGTTAACCTCAACCTTGGCAACCTCGTCGTCGGCAATCAGTACAAACTCCAACTCCTCATCGATGAAAGCAACGGTTATGCAAACCGCGGCTTCGATATCTACGTCGAAGGCACTCGCATCGTTGCCAACTACTCCACCGCACCAACCAACCTCGCCACCAACGCCGGAGTCGTGACATACACGTTCACGGCACTGGATGACACGCTCAATGTCGTGCTCAATGGAGCCACCGCCACCACGCCCTTTCCTGACCGCAATCCCATCATTAACGCCGTGACACTTGAAAATCTCGGTGCACTCAATCCGAACGCAACGGCCCGCATCCGTTCCGATGCCGGTACGCTCACTGTCAGCGGGAACGTTGTGATGGGTGCCCAACCCGGCAACCTTCAGGTCTCGGGCGCTGGTGACACCGTGCTTTCCGGCCAGGTTGGCAATCCAAGCATTGGCAACTACATCACGTCACTCGCCCCGCTCGACTACTATCGCCTCAACGATGCTGCCCTTCCCACTGCAACCGATAGCGGGACAGCAGGTCGACATGGCACGTTCGTCAATGTCCCCGTCGGCAACCTCGGCCAGCCCGGAGCATTCGCAAATAACCCTGACAACTCCGTGCTGTTCAACACCGACCCCGGCTTCGCGGATCAAAATCGCTATGTCTCTGTCCCCAGCGATGCCGCGTTGAATGCCCAACTCTCCACCGGCGACTATACCGCCCAGTTCTGGATGTATAAGAACGGCGAATCCGCCGACTGGCAGCGGCTTTTCGGGAAGGGTGCCGATCCCAATCGTACCTTCGGAATCTTCGAAGAAGCCGGTGGCGGCCAGCGCATCATGTTCCAAACTTACACGACGTCAGGGGCCTATAACCTCCTGAGCACCACGAACGTGCTCCCAGGACAGTGGTACCACGTCGCTGCCACAAAACAGGGCAACACCATCACCCTGTATATCAACGGTCAAAACAGTGGTTCCATGACGATTGCAGGAACTATTCTCACCGACACCAGTCCACTCACGATCGGCAGGGCTCCAACACTCCACCGCGACTTCCCTGGTCGCCTCGACGACGTCGCTCTCTTCGGCAGTGCCTTCTCCGGTGCACAGATTCAGGCTCTCTACAACACCAGTCGCGTTTACTACGGCAACGGACTCATCAAGACCGGTGCTGGCACACTCACGCTCTCCGGAATCGATCCTTACACCGGTAACACCGCAGTCAACCAGGGCACACTGCTCGTCACGGGTTCACTCACGAACACCCCAAGCACCGTGGACGTCAACAACTCGGGCGTTCTCGGTGGTGATGGAACCATCACGGGCAGTGTGAATGTCAACGCGGGTGGGCGTCTTTCGCCAGGGATGAGCCCGGCCATTCTGTCCTCGGGTTCACTCACGCTCACCAGCGGTTCGTTCTTTGATGTCGAGATCGGTGGCACTACAGCGGGCACGCAATACGATCAGCAAAACGTCACCGGCACCGTTGCACTCGGCAATGCCACGTTGAATGTCTTGCAGTTTGGCATCTTCACGGTGAACCCGGCCGTGCTCCAGTCGTTCGTCATCATTAATAATGATGGATCCGACTCAGTCACGGGCACCTTCACCGGGCTGTCTGAAGGCGCACCGATCGTGTACGCGGGCGGCACCGTTTACATCTCGTATCAGGGTGGCGATGGCAACGATGTCGTGCTCTACTCGCAGCCCGTCGTGAACGGCGGAGCCGGCAACGACACGCTCGTCCTCCGCCAACTCGATGCCGCCAACAACCAGTTCAGCCTCAATGGCACCCCCTTCATCACCGTGCCGAACACCGTCACCTTCAACTTTAACGGGGCCGGCGGCACCGACCTCATGATCGTCGACACGTCCAACGGCGATCCCATCCCGACCGGAAATGTCTTCTACAGCGGTGAGATTCTCCGCGTCGAGAAGACAACCGGAGTCGCCAGCGACAGCGTCGTTGTGGCACCGCTGGCCGCGGCTGGCACCGGCGCCGTCAGCATCACGGGCTTCGGCAGTATCAACTACACCGGCACAGCCAACATCGATCTGACCAACCTGACCGCAGCCACTATTCAGAGTGGCACACTCAACGACACCATCGGCATCGCTGATGGGTTGACGGTCACCAACGGCGGTACATTGCCCGCCGGCTATTCCTCCGCACCGGTCGCCTCGCTCAACGTCAGTGGAGTTGGATCGGTCGTCGCCCTTCGCAATGTCACCTCGGCCAGCGTGAACACCATCACCGGCGGCGGCGATGGCAACGATTCCGTCACACTCGGCAGTGGCGTGGGCGCTCACGGCATCACCAACTTCGCGGTCAGCACGGGAGTGGGCACAGACTCGATCACCGTGGCAGGTGCCTTCACCGTGGCCGGCGATGTCTCGCTCAGTTCGCAGAACATCGCCTCGAACGCACTGCTGACCGCGGGAGTCGCCAGCACCGTGACACTGGACGCAGGCACTGGCGCGATTACCGACGGCAACGGGGCAACGAACAACGTCAGCGCTCTGAACCTGGCGCTGATCGCGGGCACCGGCATCGCTGTGGGCACAACGCTCGAAACGGCCGTGTCCAACCTCGAAGCACAAACGGCAACCGGCGGCATCTTCATCGCCAACACCGGATCGCTCTCGATCGGCAATGTGAGCGGGGCCCTCTCCGGCATGGACGTCACCGGAGCCAGCGGCGACATCAGCCTCACAGCCACGGGGACAATCAATGTCTCACTCTTCAACGAGCACGTGTTCGGCCCGGGGAACATCACCATCTCGGCCATCGGGGCAACCAGCGACGTGAACACCGGCACCGCGGGCGGCTTCGGGGCCGGGTCGGTGAACGGCACGGGAGCCACGTCGCTCGTGGCGATCAGCGCCGGCCGCGACGTGAACGTGGGAACGGCGACCGTCGACGATTACGGCGACATTTACAGCAACGGCAGCATCCTGATCACGGCCGGCCGCGACTTCGTGCTGCGGCAATCGTCGTTCGTGGACGTGTACAGCGCAGGCACGAACACCGTGATTGCCGGCCGCGACATCATCCTGCTCAACGACAACAGCAACACGCGATTGACGACTCTGGGCGGCGTCATCACTCTCACGGCCAACCGCGACATCATCGCC
>JBGSZR010000207.1:0-2322 GCA_041750275.1 Gemmataceae bacterium | reverse complement strand
AGGGCACCGCATCCCGGTTCCGCAAGGCCGCCCCCGGCCGGTTCGCGGCCCCTCAGGCTGCACCGACGGAGGCCAAGCCCGCCAAGACCAAGGGCCGCAACGCTAACGCCGAGTGAGTATCGAATGCCCACTCCGATTCCCATCCCATACACCCACACGGAGTCTTCACACATGACCCCCGCGATTGTTCCGCCGTCACGCGGCTCGATCCTGGCCCGCGTCACACGCCAGACCAGGCCGCTGCCGCCCCGCATCGTCCTCTACGCCGCCGAGAAGTTCGGCAAGACATCCTGGGCCGCACACGCCTGGAAGCCCATCTTCCTCATGACCCAGGGTGAGACGGGACTCCTGCCCCTCATCGAGTGCGGCCGCGTCCCGCCGGTCGACCACGTGCCCGACGACTTCCAGACCTGGGCCACGCTGCTCGCCGCCGTCCGCGAACTCCGCGACACCCCGCACGATTTCCGCACCCTGGTCATCGACACGGGCAACGGAGCCGAGGCCCTCTGCGCGGCCGCCGTGTGCGAAGACCAGTTCGGTGGCACCTGGGCGGATTACTTCGCCTACGGCCGCGGTAACGAACGAGCGGCCAAGGAGTGGGCCCGGTTCCTGGCCCTGCTCGATGAACTTCGTCTGGCCAGGCAGATGGCCGTGATCGTCTTGCACCACGGCCGGGTCAAAACCTTCGCGGACCCGGCGGGCAAGGACTGGGACCAGTGGCGTCCCGAGTGCATCGACAAGCTCTGGAGCCTGACGCACAAGTGGGCCGATGCAATTCTGTTCGGCGGGTTCCAGGTGACGGTCGACCGGGACGACAAGGCGGTGAGCGAGAAGCGTTACCTGCGGGCGGACGCCAGCAGCGCCATCGTGGCGGGAAACCGCTACGGCTTGCCCGCCCAGATTCACGCGGCTGCGGGTGCGGCGAACCTGTGGAAGGCGTTCGCCGATGCGTTCGCCAAGGCACGGGGTAAGGCGGCGGGATGAGCCTGTCAGGCTGCTGCCGGCTTCTCGTAGAGGTGCGTCGTAAGCATCTTCACGCCCGAAGAGGCTGGCGTGGAGCAAGGCTTTGCGAGCGGAACCCCTGGCGGGCTACGATGAATAACCTATCGTCGTCAGTCGAGCCCTGAGAGAGCGACACGGCCTTGTGATTGCGTCTCGAACGGACCGTGGATAATATCGCTCTACTGAACATCCGTTCGCAGTCACGGTGACACCTCAATGACAGTCGCTGAACTCCTCGCACAGATCGCCTGTCGTGACAAAACCCGGTCCGAAGCGACTCTTCAGGCAGACATCCGGCAACTGGTGCTGACGGCTCCGCTCTCGCTTTCGGACGATCAAGTTCGAAATGCGGACCTGGAAACCCCCGTCGGAGTGCGTCGTCGAATCGACATCGAAACCGGAAGCTGCTTGATCGAGGTCAAACGCGATCTCACGGCCGGTAACGTCCTCGCCGAAGCGATCGAGCAATTGACCGATTACCTTGCGGCACGGCAGGCGGAAACCGGGTGCCGATACGTCGGCATTCTCACCGACGGGGCCGGCTGGCGCTGCTATAGACTCCCCGTCAAGGCCGACGGCGGAATGCCGCAAGAAGTATCGTCTCACGCCATTTCCTCGACGAATCCGGACGCCGAGTCGTTCCTGATCTGGCTGGAGGGCGTGCTGGCCACTGCCCAGGACATCCCGGCGACGCCGAAAGAGATCGGGCGGCGGCTCGGGGCGGGTAGCTCGGCCCACGCCTTGGACCGAGCCAGTTTGTTCGACCTCTTCACCCAGAACCGCGACCATCCCGCCGTGCGGATGAAGCGGCGGCTGTGGGCGCGGTTGCTGACCAGCGCCCTCGGCACCCAGTTCCAGGACAACGACGAGCTGTTCGTCGAACACACATACCTGGTGAACACGGCCGAGATCATTGCCCACGCGCTGGTCGGGTTCGACCCCACCGCGGTCGCTCCCGCGTCGCTCTTGAGCGGCACCAAGTTCGAGGAAAGCGGCATCGGCGGCGTGGTCGAGGCTGACTTCTTCGACTGGGTCGTGCACATCGAAGGCGGCATCCCGTTCGTCCGCTCTCTCGCCCGCCGGGTCGCTCGGTTCCGCTGGGAGAAGGTCGGCGGCGACGTCCTCAAGGTGCTGTACGAGTCGGTCATCACTGCCGCGACCCGCAAGCGGCTCGGCGAGTACTACACGCCGGATTGGCTCGCCGAGCGGGTCGTCGACACCGCCGTCCGCGACCCCCTGAACGAGCGGGTGCTCGATCCGGCGTGCGGTTCAGGCACGTTCCTCTGTCACGCGGCCCGGCGGTATCTCGCCGCTGCCAAG
>JBGSZR010000206.1:0-3433 GCA_041750275.1 Gemmataceae bacterium | reverse complement strand
CGGCGTTGGAAGGTGTGCTCGTGGATTTGATCCGGGTGGTCGGCGCAACGTGTCGGCGGAATCGCCGCACAAAACCCGGCACAGTCGAATTGCTCAACAACGTGAAATTGCTGGACTTCGAGTTAACTTGATGCGTATGGGCTCGAACCCTGGCGGCACCCCGCCCCACCCGGTGGCGAGCAGGGACCCCGCGCCGTCAGCCACGGCAGTGGCGACACCACGGCGGCCGAGTGGGTCGATGCCGCATCCGCTTCATGGATCCAGGGCGATGTGCGCGTCTCCATTCGCTCCGCTTCGTTCGCCCCTCTGGAAATTACGAGCCCCGATGGAACCGTGCGACGTACGAAGGAGCGATACTTGCAACTGCAAGTGCGTGTCGCCAATGATGGTGTGGCGCGCAAGCTGGAACTCTCCGGCTGGGCCCGCGGCGAAGGAACTCTCTCACTCACAGACCCGGCCGGGAACGCGATTGCACCGAAACAACTCGAGCCGGGGTGGTCGCTCACTTCACAATCGAAACTGCTGTCTGGACTCTTCCCCGGTCGTTCGTCTGATCTGCTGTTCGCTTTCGAACAGCCTCGCAAATCCGACGCCCTTCGCCTGACACTGCCTGGAAATGCACTCGGCCTCACCGAACCGATTCGCTTCCGTCTGTCCGAAGCGTTTCTCCACTACCCCAAATCCCGCTGAAGCACGACACGCATCGGATGGTCTGTTCTCTCGAATCCACTCAACTCAAAGGACACTTCCCATGTTGCGCTCCCGTCGCCGGGCATTCACACTGATCGAATTGCTCGTGGTTATTGCGATCATCTCGACGCTGATCGGGATGTTGTTGCCGGCCGTTCAGAAGGTGCGCGAGGCGGCGGCTCGGCTCAGTTGTGCCAACAATCTCAAGCAAATTGGCCTGGCCATGCACAATCACGAGAGCGTCGTCGAGCGATTGCCTCCAAGCCGACTCACAGGGGCCCGGGCAACCTGGGCCGTGCTCATCATGCCGTACCTTGAGCAGGATAACCTTTACCGGCAGTGGGCCATCGGTTCGCCCTACTACGCGCAATCGCAGATCGCCCGACAGACTCCGCTCAAGTTGTACTTCTGCCCCTCCCGCCGTTCGCCCTCCGGTTCTGCTTCGCTGAGCATCGCGGGTGATGTGCAAAGCGATGGCACCTCGTCCGCGCAGATGCCCGGGGCCGTTGGCGACTATGCCGTGGTCCTTGATCGCTCGGGTCGCGACATTCCGAACGAGGTTTATCCGAGCCTGCACGGGCCATTCCAGGCTGGCATCGGCTGCCGCTTCGCCGAGATTTCGGATGGGCTCAGCAACACGTTGCTCGTGGGTGAAAAGCACGTGCCGCAGGACAAGGATGGCCAGGGCTGGTGGGATTGTTCGCTGTACAACGGCGACTACATCCAGTGTTCGGGCCGCCCTGCGAGTCGATACGCACCACCGACGACTTACCCGCAGGACACTGGCTGGAAGTTCGGTGGCCGGCACACGCAATCGGTGATGTTCTGCTTCGCCGATGGCCGCGTGTCCCGCATTCCCGAATCGATTGATCCGTATGTCTTTGAACTGCTCGGCACCCGCAACGACGGCCGGGTGATCCCCGAGTATTGAGTGCCACAACACGTCGGCAAGAATCGGTGCCGCCCATTTAGGTGCGGTACCTGATTTCTCCTGAGCCAGCTGTTTCTCAATGCGGGGTGCGGAATCTAATCAACTTCCGTCGGCGGCAGTGGTCACAGAACGAATTGGTTGCAAGCGGCACTCACGGCCGGCTCATGCCAACAAAGCTGCCGTCGTTGTCACGCGAGAGACTCCAGAGGAAGGCACCGACGTTCGGACTCTGGTAGAAGAAGCCGATGGCGTTGATGCGAACCCGGGTGACGCCGACGGTGGTGGGGTTCCAGCGTGTGCGGAGCTGCTGGAGCAGGTATTCGCCGAGGATTTCTGAGCGTTTCGCCTCATCATAGCCGGCGTTCTCCTGGGCCACGGAAAGACCGGGGCCACTGGTGGGTAAGCCATCCGAGAACAGATAAATGGTGTCCAGCCCCTGGGGTTTGAGGCTGAAGGCGAGATCGAAGCCGGTGTGGAGGTTGGTGTCGCCATCGGGCACGATCTTGAGCAGTTCGACCTTCACTGCCTCGACGGTCTTCTCGCCTTCGTACGTTCGCCACTCCCCGGCCGGGGCCATCACGAAGCGGGCCGAGCGCGAGAAGACCACCACCTGGAATTTTTCCAGCGTCGGAATGCTTCGCATCACCTTGGTGAGCGTCTCGCAAACGAGTGGCCACTTTGCCGAGTTCAGCGTGCGGTCATCGCTCTTCATCATGCTGCCGGACATATCGACCATGAAGACGACACGCCGGCCTGTGGTGGCGACGCCCGCAAAGCGGTTCTCCGTGTCGCGGTGAATCTTGTCCAGCTTGTCGGCGAGCTTGGCGTTCTGCCCTTGCAAGTCGATGATGGTGGCCTTGTCCGTGCCGGCCCCGTTGAGCTTGCCTTCGAGTTCGGCAATGGTTTTGCGGGCCGAGGCCAGTTCCTGCGTCGCCTTCGTGGCCTCGATCTTGGCGGCATCGAGATCGGTCTTGGCTTTGTCCGCGGCAGCCTTCGCTGCGGTGCTCGTGCTGTCCTTGCTCTTCTCGGCCGCGGCGTACTTCCCTTCGAGATCGCTGAGTTCGCGGCGCAGGGCCAGGACGCGGGCATCGAGTTCCAGCCGCTCCGCGGAGCGGTCTTCCACCAGTTTCGCCAGTCCATCGACGGCCGCGGTCGCGGTGTTGGCCTTCAGCATCAGGTCATCGAGTTGCTGCTTTTTCAGGACTAATTCGCGTTCGACCGCACTGGCTCGGCTCTCGGCTGTGGCCAGGTCTTTCGCCTTGGCCGCAGCCAGATCGCGCGCTGCGGCCAGGTCCGTGGCCCGCATGTCCGCCTGGGCTTCCGCGGCGGCGAGGGCGGTCTTGGTCTTCTCCACATCGCTTCGCATGGTGCCCAGCGCCCGGTTCGCGTCATCGAGTTGCCCGGATAACGCATGGGCTTCCGCGTGAGCGAAGCCCAGCTGGCCTGTGAGTTGAGCCTGATCGTCCAGTGCGATTCGCAGCCGGCCCGCGAGCGTCTCGACGTCCGAGTTGAGCGCTTTCACTCGTGTGAGCGTGTCCGTGAGATCGAGGCGGGTCATCTCGAGTCGCTCGGAGACGGACTTCGCCGCGACGGCCTGATCGCTGGCCTGGCGGGTGTTCAGGAGCCACAGCAACGTGACGCAACCGAGTGCGCAGCAAAAGACGTCCAGCATCCACATGCTGACCAGGGTGGGCGTCTTGTGGCGAACGCGCATGTCTCGCTCCGCGAGTAGTGGATGAAGCCGGCCTCAGCGTTGATCTGCGACGTGCGACCGGGCGGTGTGGCTGCTGTTATTGATCGGCAGGGGAATGC
>JBGSZR010000205.1:0-20111 GCA_041750275.1 Gemmataceae bacterium | reverse complement strand
CGGCGTTGGAAGGTGTGCTCGTGGATTTGATCCGGGTGGTCGGCGCAACGTGTCGGCGGAATCGCCGCACAAAACCCGGCACAGTCGAATTGCTCAACAACGTGAAATTGCTGGACTTCGAGTTAACTTGATGCGTATGGGGTTGCAGAGCGATGCGTCCCCGCGTTAAAAATACGGGTTCATGCGAACGCGATTCACTCGCCGCGTTCTTGTGCAGGCTCGCTCTTTCCCGGAGGATGGTCCGTGGCCGTCATTGCTTGCCCCAGTTGCGCCACGAAGCTGCGCATTGCAGATAATTCCACCGCCACGGTTCGCTGCCCGAAGTGCAAGACGGCGTTTAGCCCACCGCGATCTGCACCCGCCTTCGAGGTGGTCGACGAGCCCACACCGGCCAAACCCGTTGCTCCCACCCCTCCAGCACCTCCGCCACCGGCCAAGGCCACCGGCAACGCCTTCAACTTCGATGCGGCCGTGGGTGGTGGAACGTCCAAATCAAAGCCCCAGCGTGCCGCGGCCCGTCAGGATGATGCCGACGACTTCGACTTTGAAGATGAGGAAGAGGAGGAAACACGCCCACGTCGGAAGCGTCGCCGCGATGATGACGATGAGGAGGATCGGCCACGCAGCCGCCGTCGCAGCCGCGACGAGGACGATGACGACGATCGGCCGCGCAGCAAGAAGCGGAAGTACGGCCGCAGCCGCGAAGAAGAAGATTGGGCCGAATCTGGCAAGAAGCGTGTGAGCGGGGCCGGCCCGGCCAAAATCGGCATGCTCATGCTCGTCATCTCACTCGGTTTGTACCTCGGCACCTTCCTGCTGCTCACCTTCTACGCGCTGCTGGCCTGGATCGGGGTCTACCTGCCCAGCGGTCTGATGATCGTGCCCGGCTTGCTCGGCATTGCCAACTGGGTCACCGGTGCGGTCGGTTTCGGCTTCAGCATTGCCGGCCCGGCCCGATCGCGCGGCCTCGCCATTGCCGCGGCATCGGTAGCCGCTGTTCACCTCATCCTGGCATTTGTCATCGCGAATAACACCGATTCAGGCATGTTCTCTTCGGCCATTCGCATCCAGGCCATCGGCTTGACGGGCAAGTTCGAGCGCATGGAACGCCTGGCCGAGGACGCGTCAAAGAACCCCAGCGAATCGAAAACGAAGGCACTGCAAGAAGCTGCCAAGGAAGCGGACGAGTTTCGCAAAGATAACAAAGAAGAGTTGTTCGAAATCGGCTATTACCTCGCCAAACTCGAGATCAAAGGTTCGAAGTCTTCCGAGGATTCCAAGGCCTTCGATCGGCTCAGTGACGAGAAGGCACCATCCGCGATGCGCTGGGCGGACCTCAGCACACAACTGCCGTTCTTCGCGCAGTTCCTCGATGTGATTTCGTACCACAACAAGGCCTTCAGCGACTACATTCTCTCGTTCCTCTCGGGTGCCACGGAAGTGGCGCTGCTCATCCTCACGGTGTTGCTCATCGGTTCGATCGCTCGAGCCATGAAAGATGAAGATGCCGTGGGCAAAGCCAAGATTGGTCTGCTCGGCGTCTGCATCGCCGCGGGGCTCGCTTTACTCCTCACCGTGCTCTGTGGCGTCGTGGCCGACAGCGCTCAGTCGGACCAGAAGAAGGCATACGAAAGCCTCACCTCCGGTGGTGCGGCCCAGGATTTCGAATCGGCCACCAAACGCATGAAGGAAGCCAGCGACAAGGCCCGCTCCGCACGCCGCATGGAGAAGAGTGCGATGGCGGCCAACCAGGTCTTCATCTACATGCTCTTCAGTGGCATGATGGTGATGCCAGCATTCGCGGCCCTGCAGACGCTCTCCGCGGCCGGGCGTCGTGCCCGATAATGCCCGGAGTCCGCTGATGCAACTGACTTGCCCCACGTGCCGCAGCAGCCTGCAAGTGCCGGACGGGACCACCGCTGCGGTACGCTGCCCCACGTGTCGCACCGTCTTCTCCGCGACCGATCCCGTTGCACCCGCGTCTCCACCTCCACCGGTTGCGTCCCGGCCCCGACCAGCCCCTGCGGCCACCAAGCCTGCAGTACGCGCTCCGCGAGAGGCTGTCGAACGGCCACGCCGCAAGACACGCCGAGAACTTCGGGAAGAGCGTGAACAGGCGCAACGCGATCGCCGACTTCGCAAACGACAGCGTGATGATGAGAGCGGCCTCACCGCTGCAGAGCGGGCCGAACACCGAGCCCAGTTCGAACGCTCCACCTGGGGTTGCCGCCTCCTGAACATCTCCTTCGGGCTCTACGCCGGTTCCCTGATGCTGCTTCTTTTTTATCAGGTCGTCGCTGTCGTCTCTGACCCGCTGACCGAACTCATCCTGGTCGCGGGCTTGCTCGGTGGTTTCAACTGGTTGCTCGCCGCTGTGGGTGTTGGATTGTGCATTTCCGGCCGGCCCTCACCTGGCCATTATGGTTTTGGCATCGGTGCCGCCACCGCCGTGATCGTGCATGGCATCCTGCTCCTCGCCATCATCTCACGCAGCACCGCAGGGCTCGATCAGTTCGGCGACGACGTCGGTCGAAACATCATCATCGCTTATCAACTGCCGACAAAACTCGATAGCCTCTCGTTCTATCTCGCCACGTTGCTCTATCCGGATGAGAAGTTCCTCCCCCGCGGCGCCCTGGCCCTGAGTCTGCTCACGGGTGTCGCCGAACTCGTGCGCCTCCTGCTGATCATGATGCTGGTCGCATGCCAGGCCCGGGCCGCTGGCGACCTCGAACTCAGTGACCGCTGCACCCGCGCCGCGGGCATTGGCACCTTCGGCCCCGGAGTGCTGGCCGTGGCGATGCTCGCTCTCTCAGTGTCCCTCGTGGAAACGGGAGGCATGGATAAATCGATAGGCAAAATTCTGCTGACGGTCTTCGGCATGGGAGTCTATGCCATTCTCGCAGGCATGCTGATGCCGTCGCTTGTGGCCACCCGCGACACCGTCGAGGCCTGTGAATCGCCGTATCACTCGAAATCGCACGAAATTGCAGACTGAGTAAGACGTCTCGACGTGTGGACGCAATAATTCATCTTGAGGAGCGCCGTTCGCCCCATAGGATTGGAAGAGCCGGCGAAACGCCTGGAGGGATGGCAGAGTGGTCGATTGCACCGGTCTTGAAAACCGGCAATGCCGCAAGGCATTCCAGGGTTCGAATCCCTGTCCCTCCGTTATACGCTTGCACAGGACTCTCTGAATCGCACGGAGAAGCAGAAAAGGCTTCTCCGTGAGCATTTTCTGACCGTTCATGTGCCTCTCTGCGAGTTCCTGCCGGAAGTTGCTGCGCCGGTTTTTTGTGCCACTTCTGCGCCGCGTGTGGCTCGGTTAAAATGATCCTCGGTTGTCTAGGTGGAGTGTTTCACACGCACCGTCGCATCGTGTTCCATCCACGACGCCACCACGTGCCCGGGGAACTGCACAAACGGTCCGCTTTCAAGGCGAGACCGCGAGTTTTTGGAAGAGACGCAGCCACGCTTCAAGCCCAGCCCGGCTCACCATCTTAAGGACTATTCATGAGAATCCGCATCCTGGCCATCGCGGCGTTCGCCCTGATTGCGTGCCGGATTGCCCCCGCCTTTGCCCAACCGGTCGGGGGAAAGATAGACGGCAACGTGGAGAAGTTCCCCAATCCGCCGAACGACTTCGACAAGAAGCGGAACGGCATCGACCACGGCAACCTGAAGACGGTCGAGTACCACTCGTCGACAGTTGGCATCAAACGCAAGGCCCGCGTCTACACACCGCCCGGGTTCAATCCGGAGACGAAGTATCCGGTCCTGTACCTGCTCCACGGCATCGGCGGTGACGAGAACGAGTGGACACGCGGCGGCACTCCCGATGTGATCCTCGACAATCTGTACGCCGACAAGAACGCAGTGCCAATGATCGTCGTGATGCCCAACGGCCGGGCGTCGAAGGACTTGACCGCACGCGATCCGATCCCCAAACAGTCGCCGGCGTTCGCCGCGTTCGAGCAAGACCTGCTGACCGACCTGATTCCGTTCATCGAGAAGACATACCCGGTGAAGGCCGACCGCGAGTTCCGCGCGATCGCCGGTCTCTCGATGGGCGGCGGGCAGGCCCTCAACTTCGGGCTGGGGAATCTCGACACGTTCGCCTGGGTCGGCGGGTTCTCCTCCGCCCCGAACACCAAGCGCCCCGCCGATCTTATCAAAGACCATGCTGAAGCGGCCAAGAGGCTCAAGCTGCTGTACGTGGCCTGCGGCGACAAGGACGGGCTGTTTCGGATCAGCGAAGGGGTTCACAAAATGCTCGACGAGAAAAATGTGCCGCACGCGTACCGTGTCATTCCCGGCGGTCAGCACGATTTCAAAGTCTGGAAGAGCGATCTATACCACTTTGCCCGGCTGGTGTTTCGCGAGCCGGGACAAGAGAATAAATCGCCCGAGAAAAAGGCACCGGACAAGGCCGACGAGGGCAAGCCCGCATCCACCAACATCGGCAATGCCACATACCCGCGCGTTCACTCCGACTCGCGGGTCACATTCCAGCTGAAGGCCCCGGACGCAAAGAAGGTCCAGCTTTTCACCAACTACGGGCTGGGTTCGGGCGGCCCCTGGGACATGACCCGCGGCGAGGACGGGGTCTGGATGCTGACCTCGCCTCCGGTCGTTCCCGGCTTCCATTACTATGCGCTCATCGTGGACGGTGTGCGGGTGAACGACCCGAACAGCGACACGTTCTTCGGCACTGGTCGACCGACGAGCGGGATCGAAATCCCCGCGAAGGACGTCGACTTCTATCACCCCAAGGACGTGCCTCATGGCGAGGTCCGTTCCCGCTGGTACACATCGAAGGTGACGGGCCAGATGCGGCACATTATGGTGTACACACCTCCAAGTTACGATGCGGACGGCGAGACGCGCTATCCCGTGCTGTACCTGCAGCACGGGGGCGGCGAGGACGAAACCGGGTGGGTGAAGCAGGGGCGCGTGAACTTCATTCTGGACAACCTGATCGCAGACAAGAAGGCGGTGCCGATGATCGTGGTCATGGAAAAGGGCTACGCGACCCGCGCCGCCGGAGTGCCCCAACCGAAGGGACCAGGCAAGGGCGACCCTGGGGTCTTTGAAGACGTGATTTTGAAGGACCTGATCCCGATGATCGACGCGAGCTACCGCACCAAGACAGGGCGTGAAAATCGGGCCATCGCGGGTCTTTCGATGGGCGCCGGTCAGGCGTTGCGAATCGGGTTGTCGAACCTGGACATGTTTTCAACCGTGGGCGCATTCAGCGGGGTCGGCAAAGTGGACTTGAAAACGTCGTTTGGTGGGGTGTTTGCTGATGCCGACGCGTTCGACAAGCAGGTCGCACTTCTGTACCTCCACTCGGGCACTATCGGCCTCGACGAAGGCATTCACAAAAACACCGTGGCGCTGTACGACGCGCTCCAAAAGTCCGGCGTCAAGAATACGGTTTTAAAGGACGCCAAGGGGCTAGCGCACGAATGGCAGACGTGGCGGTTCGCGTTCTACGATTTCGCCCCACGGCTGTTCCAGCAGAAGAATTGATGGAGGAGTTCGGCAGGAACGTCGGCGGTGTCCCCCTGGGCATCGCCACATTCATGTATTAACGGCATCGACCCGTTCACGAAGAAGCTCTTGGCGATGGCGAAAAAGCTGAGCGATCGCAAACTGCAGCGTACCCTGATGACGTTTTTCGAGCCCGAGAACTCGGGCCCGGCATTACTTTCGCCGGGCCCGTGGTGGTCCCGTTTCTACTTCACCTTCTTTTCCCCGTAGCCCTTCCAGACCCATTCGATGGCGTGGGGGAGGAACTGTTGCTGGGCGTTGCCGACGCTGTGGCCGGCACCGCGGCAAAACAGGTACTGGTATTCGTAGCCCTTTTCCTTGAGCACCTTGGCCATCTGGTTGTTCGCTTTCACCCAGTCGTGCATGTCGTCGCGCATCACGTTGGGGTTGAGCAAATCCTTGTCGCCCACCGAGATGAAAATGCGAATCGGCTTCTTGGGTTCCTTCGGGATGAGCGTTTCGTGGAAGCCCCAGGCCCCATCGGGGAACTTGGGGTCGAAGGGCCAGGCCTGGTTCACAAAGGTGCCCGAGGTGGTGAGCACGCGGTGATAGAGATCGTTGCGGAACCAGGCCATGATGAGTGCGCAGGAACCGCCAGAACTGTTGCCCATGGCGGCCCGGCCATCGGGATCCCTGGTAAGCTTGACGTTGAAGTTCTTCTCCACCCGCGGCAACACCTCCGTTTCGATGTATTCGGCATAGTCCCCGTTCATGTTGTCGTATTCCTTGCCGCGTTCGTGCCCCTGAGCGTCGCCGCCGCCGTTCTGGATGTGAATCACGATGATGGGTGGAATGCGCTTCTGGGCGATCAGGTTATCGAGGATGGTGCGCAAGCCGGATGATGGTGTTTTGCTGAGGCCGGGGCCATCGTGAACCACCATGAAGGGTGCTTCGACGCCGGGCTTGTACTGTGCGGGGATGTAGACGGTGATCGCGCGTTTGTAGTCGATGGGGTGCGTCTCGACGATGAGCGTCTTGGGGTTGTTCGGATCGACCTTGCCGAACACCTTGCGGGCGATGCCGGGGTTGAAGAGCTTGGTTTCCTTGGAATCGATGACGAACTGCTGCACCTTCCCCTCGGGAACGCCCTCGGCTTTCTTGCGTTCGGGTGCCGTCGCGTACTTCGGCCCGACCACGAAGTTGTCGTATGCGTCGAGCGGGGGATTCTCGCCTTCCTTCAGCACTTTGAAGGGCGGTGCTCCCGGGTCGTCGTAGTTCCGCACGGGCTGTGCAATCGATAGGCTGCAGGAGAGAAGAACTGTGCCGAGTGCGATGAAAGAGTGCTTGAACATGGAGCCTCGGGGTGAGTGGAGAATGAGAAGTCGGCAGTGCAGCGATCCGGTGTGTGCGATTAACGTATTCACCCGCCTCGGACTTGATCAGGGATGAACACACGCAGCGGGTGGGGCAAGCATCGGAATTGCTGGAGCACCCGATTGGACGAGGTTGCGACATCAGAAGTACAATGATGACTCTGCGGCAATGTGTCACTGCATGCGGAAGTGCTCAACAGGTTGCAACGCAGCGGAGGCGATGATGACAGAACGAAGCCCGAACTTTGTGCTGGCCGTGGCCGAGGCGCAAACGGCCGAGTTGCTTGCGGCCTGGCTCACCGAGAAAAAGTTCCCGGCCGAGGTCGTTTCGGTGCCGCCGACCACCACGAGTGATCCGCTCACGCACGCCTCAATGTCCGTGCCCGGTGAATTCCAGGTGTGGGTCAAGAATCCCGAACACCTCGTGGAGGCAAAGGAACTGATCGACGAGCAACGAGCCGGTGTGCAAGCCCTGCGCGAACGCGAGGCCAAGCGCGCCACCATGACGGCTTCGATCACGGCCGAGTGCGAGGAGTGCGGTAAATCATCCGACTGGCCCGGGGTCTATCTCGGCACCACCCAGGATTGCCCGCACTGCCTCTCGTACATGGACATCCCCGACCCGGATGAGAAGTGGGATGATGTCGACTTCGGCAGCGAAGATGAAGACGAAACTGGTACGTCTGCAAAAGACGAGACGCCTTGATCGAATCGATGCCATCTAACCTTGCGATCGAGGGCCGCATCGATTGTTGCGAACCTCACGCTAAACCTCCTGATGTTCCTGGCCCGGAAGTAACCACGTGCTTTCACTTGCTCCCTTCACCGTTATCCCGCAAGAGACCGGCTTCACACTGGCCAAGGTGCTCCGTTCGCGCCTGGGCGGGCCATCGTGGGGTGAGGTTCGCAAGTTGGTTGCGGCCCGCCGGGTTCAGATCGATGATGCCATTTGTTCCGACGAAGCCCGGCGGCTCAAGGAAGGCGAAGTGGTGGTGCTGCTCGAACACCCCAAACCCTTGCCGCGGGTCGCGCATCCCGAACGGCTTGTGATCCGCCATCTGGATGATCACGTCGTGGTGGTCGAAAAGCCATCCGGTGTTAATACCATCCGCCATCCGCTTGAACTGGAATGGTCCGACCAGCGCCGCCAGCTTGATCCGACTCTCGAAGACCTGGCTCACTGGGCCGTGGCCCACAAACTGAACTGCCTGCCGAAGGAGTTGCACAAACTCCGCATTGTGCATCGCCTGGACAAGGAAACAAGTGGGTTGCTCGTCTTCGCGCGCACCCATCTGGCCGAGAAGCATCTCGGCGTGCAGTTTCGCAAGCACACCGTGGTGCGCCGCTACCTGGCCGTGGTGCCAGGTTTCTTGCCGCCGCAAACGATCAAATCCAATCTCGTACCGGATCGAGGCGATGGCCGGCGCGGCAGCACGCCGTTGCTCGATGCGGGCAAGTTTGCCATCACGCATATCACCATCGAGGAGCGCTTGCCCGCCTACACCATCCTGTCGTGCCGACTGCAAACGGGCCGGACGCACCAGATTCGCATTCACCTTTCCGAAGCGGGTCATCCCGTCTGCGGCGACAAGGTCTACGTCAAGAAGGTAAGTGGCGAACTCTTCAACGATACGAGCGGTGCACCCCGCCTCGCACTGCACGCAACGGAACTGGGATTCGAGCATCCGGTCTCGGGTGCGCCGCTTCACTGGGACATGCCACTACCGACCGATCTCGTGCGATTTGTGCAGAAGCTGAAGGCAACTTGATTGGTCGACTCACTTCGTCAGGCCATACGACTTGATTTTGCGATCGAGTGTCGAGCGTTCAATGCCGAGAATCGTGGCGGCCTGGGACTTGTTCCAGTCGGTGTGTCTGAGTGTTTCCAGGATGTGCCGCTTCTCGATCGCTTCGAGTGACTCGGGTTTGAAGGAATGCGCTGGTGAGCCCGTTGCCGGTGCTGACACATCCAGTTCGGATAGCCAGATATCGGCTGAATCGAGCAGTGGGCCTGAACCCAGCGCCACAGCTCGCTCCACGACATTTCGTAATTCGCGGACATTCCCCGGCCAGCGGTAGCCCGTCAATTTGGTGAGCGCGCCATCCGTGAAGCCGCGAATCTTTCGGCCCGTCTCGCGAACGAATCTCCTCAGGAAGTGATCCGCAAGCATCGGCACATCGTCGGCGCGATCTCGCAACGGCGGCACATCGAGCTGCACCACCTGTAAGCGGAAGAAGAGGTCGCGGCGAAACGTCCCGTCGCGCACCGATTCTTCGAGCGCGCGGTTCGTCGCAGCGACCACGCGGACATCGGCCTTGATGGGGGTGTGCCCGCCGACGCGTTCGAACGGATGTCCTTCGAGCACGCGCAGGAATTTCGCCTGGGTGCTCAGGGCCATTTCACCGATTTCATGGAGGAAGATGGTGCCGGTGTCCGCGGCTTCGAACTTGCCGATCATGCGTTCGGTGGCTCCCGTGAACGAGCCTTTCTCGTGGCCGAAGAGTTCGCTTTCGAGCAAGCTTTCCGTGAGTGCGGCACAGTTCATTGTCACGAACGGAGCTTCGCGGCGCGGGCTGGAGTTGTGAATCGCCCGTGCGACCAGTTCCTTGCCGACGCCGCTTTCGCCGCGGATGAGCACGGTGGCCTTGGTCTCGGCGACGCGGCCAATTTGCGATTCGATGAGCGTGAGGGCCGGGCTCGCGCCCACCAGTTCGCTTTCGAGGCGAAGCTGGGCCTTGAGGCTCTTCACCTCGACGGCGAGCGTGCCCTGCCGGCGGAGGTGATGCCAGGCGGTGCCCAGTTGCCGGGCCACAGCGAGTGTGAATTCGAGATCGTCCGGGTTCAGTGGTGTGATAAGGGCTGTGCGATAGAGGTGCAGTAAACCGAGCACCTGATCCTCGTGCATCACCGGTGCACAGATGAGGCTGGCGACATTCAACTCGGTGATGCTGTCGCGGTTCTTGAGTTGCCGGTCTGCCGCCACATTCTCCGCGAGCACGGCTTGCTTGGTGGAGAGCACCTCGTGGCTTACGAAGTTCGACACCTTGTGGTAGGTGTCGTGGGCTGGGTTGCGCGAGCGATAAACCAGTGGCTCGAGGTCGCGAGCATCCTTCAATGTGAGCACGGCACATACTTCGGCGGGCGTGGCGCGGAACATGGCATCGACGGCCATCTCACCCAGCTCCGCGGCTGTGGAAGCCTCAGCCATGTCCAGTGCCAGACGATACAGCATTGGCACCGCCTGCGCGGGGGAAACGCGCATATCCTGGCGCACGGTGTCCGATGTCGCGACCGTCGAAGTTGGTGCCGTGGAGGGCAGATACCGCGTGTTGCCGAGACGCTTGCGAATCTCGATGCCATCGCCCTTCTCACCCGAGCGAGTGGACTTCACCGGAGGCGGGTCGGGGAGCTGGGTTAAATCGTGAATGAAGACAAGTTGCACCCGGCCGACACGGAGTTCATCGAGCGGGCTGAGTCGCCGCTCCTTGCGAAGTTGTTCGTTATTGACGTGAGTGCCATTCAGGCTGCTGAGATCGCGCACGAACCAGCCGCCTTCGGCCGGGAAGACCTCGGCATGCTCCCGGCTACACAGATCGTCGCGCAGCACGATGCGACAGGTGGGGGCGCGACCCATCGTGTACCGCGCACCGTCCTGCAGCGGATGAACATCGCCAAACCCGTCATCTCGGCGGACAACGAGGAATGCACTGGGATCACTGGACATCAGTTGCGAATCGTGCTTCGCCTTTTCTCCATTTCACATGAATACAACGAGCAGGAGTGCCACACACAAGCTCACCGCCAATAACGACCAGCGCAAGCTTGGGCGTGCATGCGTCACCGTGCCGGCATTCGGCACCATGATACCCGCATGTGGCACCGGGCACGTGACCATACCGCGGGCCGACCAGAGCGCGAATCCGGAAGCGATCAAGAGCGGCACCGCGATGCCGGCCAGTGCGAGCGAGCGATGTTCGAACGCCGCCGTGATTTGCTCACCCGGGATCAGACCAACGGAGAGTAGCACGGCGAAACTATTGTTCAACAGGTGGACCGCGATGGGCACCCACAAGGACCGCGACATCGCATAGACGAAATGCAGGCCCGCCCCCATGAGCGCCGTCACGATGATGTACGGTGGCGGAAAAGCGTGCAGCAATCCAAAAAAGAGCGAGGCCAGAGCCACGCCGCGAACCCAGCCATAGCGCCCAACCAGGCCCCGGCCCAGGAAGCCGCGACACCAGAGTTCTTCCACAAAACCCGGCCCGATGCCGACGGCGAGGACCAGGAATGTCCAGTGAAACGAGGCGAACAGGTCGTGCAAGGCACGTTCTTGTTCCACGGCACTGGCTTCCATGTCGAACGCCTGATAAAGCAGGCTGCCAAACACATCGCTCACGACAATAAACCCGGGCAAGGCGATGAGCGCCAGTGCGAACGGTGCGAGCGGAAGGCGTTTCAGACCGGCTTCTCGCACCCAGTGCTTTCCCGCAACGATCCGGAACGCAAGGAGCGTGAACACGAGCCCCGCGGCGTAGCCCAGAGGAAAGCCCCAGGCGAGTGGGCCGATCAAGCTCGGGGGAATCGAGGCGACGCTGTTCGGGTCGGCCCCTTCGGGTGGGTTGAGGGCATTCGCTCCACCCTGGGCCAACAACCACACCACCGCAATACCCACGATGCCGATGACCGTGCCGATGAGCACGATCCAGAACAGGAACGTGAGCAGCGACGCCTCTGCAAATCCGGGCCGAGGCAACCTCACCGCGGTCACCGGTATCACAAGAGGCGGTTCAACGCCCGGCGAGTCCGATTCCATCAAGATCCTCGTGTGTTCATCGCAACCGGGATTCGAATTCGGCCAGGCCACGCTGATAAGTTGCGACCCACTCGGCCCGCGGAGCGGCTGATGCTCGGTACTTGACCATTGCCGCCACGGCGTCGGCCACACCGAACGACTCGGCCATATTCTTTTCGGAACGGAGCATCGTCTCCATGCCCGCCAGTGCCGCCACTGCGGCACCAAGTGCAGGCCCTTCTGATGAGACGAGCCGTTCGAGAGGGCGGTTCAGAACACTGGCCAGAATTTCGCTCATCAAGTCCGACTTCGCGATCCCACCCGAGATCGTAACGCGGGTGATGGCCTGCCCGGCGGCCTCGTTCTCGCGCACGCCGAGTGCGATGAGGTAGGCGATGGCCTCGAATGAAGCCCGCAACCGCACGCCCGGTTCGTTTGCCTCGGTGGGGAACCACTGCATCCGCGGTTGGTGCACGCCGATGGATGGCTCGCTCAACACGAAGGGGAGAATCGCTGTTCCGTTGCACAGCGGTGGCACGGCTCGGGCCGCGGCTTCAAGTGCGGGCCAGTCCGGGTTCGCACCCACAATGCGGTCCAGGAACTGGGCTCCGTTCGAATAGCAACGCATCCAGAGATAGGGGCCCCAGTTCAGCTTCATCGCATCGAGGTTGCCATTCCTGGGCAAGTGATTCGACGAAGAATTCACCACGGCGGAGTTGCCGAGAATCACCGCAACGTGCCCAGCATTCGTGGCTCCGCCGCCGACGAGCCCCGCGGCCTGATCATCCAGGTTCGGGAAGATGTGCGGGCGACGCAACGCACCGACGCCCGCATCCAGGGCAACGTGCTCGGCAAGTTGGCCGATGGGTTCATTCGCATCCACGATTCGGGGCAGATTGTGCCAGGCGAGTTCGCGGTAGTCCGCGCGGGAAATGGCATCGAGCATCTCGCGCCGCCACTGGTTCGTGCGAAGGTCCATGATGCCCGTAGAAGCTGCAGCGGAGACGCTGGTAACACCGAAGCAGCCTGTGAGATAACCCGCGGCGAGCGGGCCGTGCCCCATGATCCAACGCGTGCGCTGCCAGTCCGCTTCGGAAAGCGTGACCTCATCCTTCACCAGATGGCTGAGGGAGTAGCGGACGGCCCAGGGGCCACCGGTGATCTCGCGCGGCCGTTCTGCGCCGCCGAGGCGGTCAAGAGCTGCTGCATGATAAGTGGCGAGTGTCTGGTCGTTCCAGCAGATGGCCCGGCGAATGGGATTGTGGCGAGCGTCGACGCGGCTGGCTGTGTGATGCGTTGCCGAGATGCCGCCGAGGAGCCAATCTTGCAGGCGGTTCAAGTCGCGGAGTTTGCTGGCGATCTCGCGGGTGGTGGCACGGGCCTGGCCTTCGAGTTCGAGCAGGCTGAGTTCCGAGACGCCGCCTTCGATCCAGAGGTCCGTGGGGAAGCGGCTCTCGGCGAGCACACGGCCGCTCAGGTCGAAGGCCAGGGCCTTCACGGCTCCGGTGCTGAAATCCCAGCCCACGACAATGGAATTCGGCGGCACGAGACGCAATGGTTCGGGCATCGGAGAGTCCTCGCGGTCCGCGTTCGGTCCGGCCATTGTAGAATGCGAAACGGAGGATTACACCGTGACTGGACTCGTGTTGTGCGATGATTTGATCTTCTTCAGCCGCATTTCCGCCACGGCCGTTGCCGCGGGATTGAGTGTGCGACAGGCCCGCGCCATGGCCAGTGCCATCGCGCTGGCCACTGCGTCGCCCCCTGGTGGTGTGCTCATTGACCTGCACACCGAAGGACTCGACGTGCCGAAGCTACTTGCGGAATTGCAAGCGGTTTGTGCCGTGATGCCGCGAACGATCGCCTTCGGTTCACATGTGGATGTCGAACGATTGAAGGCCGCACGCGAGGCGGGCATCGAGCGGGTGCTGCCACGCAGTCAATTCGTGAAAGACTTGGAGACCAAATTGACCGAGTGGTTTACGCCGACTTGAAAGAAGCCCGCAGCGCAGCAATCAGGGACGCTGTGCAAAGCCGATCCTTGCTCACGCTGCGGTCTCGCTCACACGGCTGCCATGACGAGTGCGCCGTTCTGGCCACCGAAGCCGAAACTGGTCGAGAGGCCATAGCGGACTCGAGCTTCGCGGGCCGTGTTCGGGATGTAGTCCAGGTCGCACTGCGGGTCCGGGTTCTTCAGGTTAATCGTCGGCGGGTAGACTTGCGTGTGCAGGCTGAGCGCCAGCGCGGCAGCTTCGATGGCACCGCTGGCCCCGATGGAGTGTCCAATCATCGACTTGATCGAGGAGAGTTGCACCTCGCGAGCCATATCGCCAAAGACCCGCTTCACGGCTGCCGTCTCCATGAGATCGTTCAGCTTCGTGCTGGTGCCATGAGCATTGATGTACTTCACATCTCGGAAGTCGACTTCCGCTTCCGTGAGTGCGGATTGAATGGCCCGGGCACCGCCTCGACCGTCGGGGTCCGGCTTTGTGACGGAGTAGGCATCGAAACTGCTGCCCCAGCCCACGACCTCAGCGAGGATGGTGGCGTTGCGCTTCTTGGCACGCTCATACTCTTCCAGCACCAGAACCGCAGCTCCTTCGCTGATCACGAAGCCATCGCGGAGGCGGTCGAATGGGCGTGAGCGTTCTTCCGGCGGTCGGCCATCGCATTTGCTGAGTGTTCCAAGCGAGGTGTAGGCAAGGAGCATCAAGGGATCGATACGGCTATCCGCTCCACCGCACAACATGACATCGGCGTCACCTCGGCTCACAAGGCGAAAGGCTTCACCGACCGCTTGCGTCCCGGCCACGCATGCGGTCACCACCGTGTTATTCGGTCCCTGGCAGTTAAAAGCCATGGAGATGTGAGCCGCGGCCATGTTCGGCAGATACTTGAGCAGCCAGAGCGGGAACAGTTGCGCGTCGCCACGCGGTTCCGGGAGTTTGGTCTCGTCGAAAGTGCCATCCTCTTTGCAGGCACGCGCGAGCATCGGAGCGAGCTCGCCTAGGTCCATCGGCACGAGACCGGTGCCCATCACCACGCCCATGCGCTCGGGGTTCTCCGTGCTGATATCGAGGCCACTATCGAGCACCGCCAGGCCGGCGGCACCAATGCCGAACTTGGCCGCCCGCCCCATCACCTTCACGGACTTGCGGAACTTGTCCGGAATATAGGGCGACGGATCGAAATCGTGCACCTCTCCCGCCACGCGGATCGGGTGGTTCGACGCGTCGAATGAACGGATTGGTCCGATGCCGCTGTGGCCATCGACGCAGGCGTTCCAGAACGCCTCACGGCCAATGCCGTTCGGTGCAACGATGCCAACACCAGTGATTACTACCCTGCGCATGACGCAACCCCAGTCGGCCGCCCCGGCTATCATCCTGAATGGAGCGAGCACGTCGCGCCGGTCGCCGCACCGCGGACTCCTGTCATTGGTGCTTCTCAGGCGACTCGCAGAAGGTCGGCGAAATCCCGTCCGACCGTTAGCCTCAATACCCCAGTTTCACTATCCTCTTCAAATTTAGCTCCCGTGACAGTATCCTTCAATCCCCCCAGCCCCCAGGATGACACGCAATCGCCAAGCCAAACGCGACCGTAGCCGGAAAACTCGGAATAACCGGACATTCTTCCCTACTTTCAACCCGGAACGCGCTCCATGAGCTCAGACAGTATCATTCGAAGAGTGCTGACCTCGGGGACACAGCGCACGCAGATTGAACCAAGAAATTCACGTCTGGTTCGCAATTCGAAAGGTTCTTTTGCTCTACTTTGCCGGACCGTTATAATTTTACACGTAGAAGCTGCGACTCTGGCTGTGGCACGCTAGCGTGCACGGCTCATGCTCGAAGGAACTCCACACGATGCACGTTCGAGTCCGATGGGTTCTCACGCTGACACTGGTGTTACTCTCGGCCAGTTCCGTGTGGGCTCAGAGCAATGAAGATGCGCTCTTCATCAGCGTGCCCAATCCGCTGACGTCTTCCGGTGTCGATCGCATCACCAACCTTGTCACGGCCCGGCGAAACACCGAGGGCCGCGGCGTACGCTATGTCGTCTTCGACTTTAATCCTGACGGCAAACCCGCCATCACGACCAAGCCGGATGCATGCAATGCCCTGGCAAAGTTCATACGCAACTTGCCCGGTGCGCAAACGATTGCATTCGTGCATGGCAAGGTTTCGGGCCACACGGTGCTCCCAGTGCTGGCCTGCAAGGAACTGGTGATGAGCCAGGATGCGAGCCTGGGCGAGATCGCTTCGGAGGGTGTCGAGTCGCTGACCCGCGATGATGTGCTTGCCTACGAATTGCGATTTGAGCGACCTTCACACTTCGCCATTGTGCAGAAGATGTACGACAAGGACGTGGTGCTGGGTCGTGGTGTGAAGAACGAGAACGGCAACCTCATCGACTGGTATGTCGATATGCGGCCAGAAAAGCTTGCCGAGTTGAAGAAGGCCGGCATCCAGGGGAAACCCGCGGTGGTGCCCTTCGCTCAGGATGGCCAACCGGGGCTCTTCACCGCCGAGCAGTGTGCCCGGCTCGGATTGAGCAAGGCGACGGTCGAATCGAACCCCGACCTGATGGTGATGCGACGAAACGTTGCGGATTTATACGGGCTTTCACCTGCTTCCGTTCGCGATGATATCCTGGGCGGCCGCACGCCGGAAGCCTATCGCTACACACTGAAGGGTGATGTCGAGCCGTCGATGCGAGCGGCACTCGGGCGTGTTCTCAAGGAGGTGAAACGCAAGAAGGGCAACCTGCTGTTCCTGAACATCGACTGTTCCGGCGGCGATCTCGGCACGGCCCGCTCCATTGCGGATGACCTTATTGAAGCGCAGCAAGGCGATGACCCGGTGCTCGTCGTTGGCTTTGTTGCCGAGAAGACGCCGGACACAGGCACCGTCATCGCTTTTGGTTGCTCCGACATCGTCATGAGCAAGCGAAAAGATGCCTGGACCGACGATCAGCAAGACCAGGCCGAGATTGGCGACTTCGTCGACATGCTCATCAAGGGCGGCCAGCCCGGTGAAGCCGAGGCGTATCGCAAGAGCCTGAAGGAGTTGGTGGAGCAACGTGGCTATCCCGGTATTCTCGTGGATGGCATGTTCGACAAGGAGATGGAGATCATTCGTGCGGTCGGCGAGGCGGAACGGACCCGACGCAAACTGATGACGCGCGACGAATTCGAACAGGCCAACAAGGATTACGAGGAAGCGGTGAAGGTCGGTAACCCGGATCGCAAGATTCGCTGGGCGTTCGACAAGTCCGTAAAGGCGAAGGGTCAGTACCTCAAGTTGAACGCGACCCAGGCTGCGGATCTCGGCGTGGCCCGCTTCACCGTCGACAACCGCGATCCAAATGCTGTGTTCGCGCTCTATGGCGTTGAATCGGAGAAGGTGCGTGAAGCTACGCCCGGCTGGCTCGACCGCTTTGCCGAGTTCATCCAGCTCCCGGTGGTCACGGTGCTGCTCGTCGTGCTCGCCTTCACGGGGCTGATCCTCGAGATGAAGGTGCCCGGCCTCACGGTGCCCGGCATCATCGCAGCACTCTGCTTCATCCTCGTCTTCTGGGCACACTCACGCTTCAGCGGTGAGGTGTTCATGCTCGCCCTTCTGCTCTTCATTCTCGGCCTGGCACTCATCGGCCTGGAGATCTTCGTACTGCCTGGCTTCGGTGCTCCCGGCATCATGGGCATCCTGCTCATGTTTGGCGGCCTCGCCCTTGTCACGCTTGAGCGCGTCCCGGAAACGGGTGCGGAATGGGGCATGCTGGGGGTGAAAGTCTCGCAGTACATGCTTGCGGGGATCGCTTCGTTTATCTTTGCCTTCGCGATCGCCCGCTTCTTGCCACGCGTGCCGTATGCCAACCGCATGATGCTGGCCCCGCCCACCGAGGGTGGCGACGATGGCGAGTCGGCCCTGCCCGGTGCCTCGGAAGCGGCAGGCTTGCTCGGAGCCGTGGGCACCACCAACACACCCCTCAGGCCCGCCGGTGTGGTCCGCTTCGCGGATAAGTTTGTCGATGTCGTCTCGGATGGCGGCTTCGTGCCCGCGGGATCACGCGTGCAGGTCGTCTCCGTCGAGGGCACCCGCATCGTCGTGAAGGAAGTTTAAGCGGCGAGTAGTTCGGAATCCGGAATGAAGAATGCAGATAAACGAATAAAATCACTCCAGAGGCTGCTACACTCACCGTGCATCATCCCGAAGCCCGCATTCCGAACTCCGAATTATCAGCATGGATTACCAAGTTATTGCCCTGGTGCTGTTCCTGATCGGGGTTGTGTTCCTGCTCGGCGAAATCGTCCTGCCCACAGGCGGGATATTCGTGGTGGGTGCGTTGTTGTTCTTCGCCTCGGGTGTGGGTACCATCCTCTACTACGGCACGGCCGCCGAGGCGGTTGTGGCCATGGGTGGTCTCGCGGTTGGCCTTCCGGCCAGCGGCTTTGTGGCGGTCATGGCCTGGCGACGGCTCTCCATCGGCAATGCCCTCGACTCGGCCGATGGCAGCGCGACCGCCATGCCCCAGATCGCCGGACTCGCCAGCCTCAAAGGCCGCGTCGGCAAGACGCTCACCCCCATGCGGCCCAGCGGAAGCGTCGAATTCGATGGCAAGCGTGTCGACGCCATGACCGAAGGCATGATGATCGATAGCGGCACCTGGGTTCGCTGCATGGAGGTGAAAGGCAGCACCGTGATCGTGCGACAACTCGACACGCCAGCCGATATCACGGATATTAATCTGGATGAAACCCCGGCTGAACGCGATAAACTCGATGACCTTGACCTTGGACTCGATCGCTAGCGCGAAGTGCTAGCTTGCGGCCGTCCGGCCGTGTGCTTCCCCCTGACAAATACACCGAAAGGATAAATCCCCGTGACGTGGTCCATGAATCTTGCCCTGCTCGCTGCCGAGACCAACAAACAGGCCGGTGCGAACAACAACAACCCGACGAGCACCCAGTGGATCCTGATTGTTGTCGGGTTGATTGCCGCGCTGCTCTTCCTCGTCTTCCTGTTTATCTTCTTCAGCTTCATTCGCCTCTGGATTCAGGCACTGCTCACGCGGGCGGATATCAGCATCTTCAACCTCATCGGAATGAAGTTGCGGAATGTGAACTACACGATGATCGTGCAGCAGAAGATTGCTCTGGTGCAGGCCGGCGTGCGGATCAGCACCGAGGATCTCGAATCGCACTTCCTCGCCCGCGGCAACGTCCCCAAGACCTCCACGGCCGTGATCGCGGCCCACAAGGCCGGTCTCGATCTCCCGTGGAAAACGGCGGCCGCCATCGACCTGGCTGGTCGTGATGTGCTCGAGGCCGTGCGGACCTCGGTGAATCCGAAGGTCATCGACTGCCCGGATCCCGCGAAGGGCAAGCAGTTCCTGGATGCCGTGTGTAAGAACGGTATTCAGTTGCTCGCCAAGGCCCGCGTCACCGTGCGAACAAAACTCGAACGGCTCGTCGGCGGTGCGACTGAAGAAACGATCATCGCCCGTGTCGGCGAAGGCATCGTGAAGGCCATTGGCTCCGCACACGATCACAAGGAAGTGCTTGCCAACCCAGGCATGATTTCGCAAACGGTGCTGCACTCCGGCCTCGACGCCCAGACGGCGTTCGAGATCGTCTCCATCGATATCGCCAACCTGGAACCCGGCGAAAACATCGGAGCGAAACTTGCCGGCGATCAGGCCGCCGCGGACTTGCGTGTCGCCCAGGCTGAAGCTGAGAAGCGAGCCGCCATGGCGCGTGCGCTGGAGCAGGAAATGCGTGCAATGGTCGAAGAGAACCGCGCCAAGGTGGTTGCCGCCGAAGCCGAGGTGCCGCTCGCCATCTCCGAAGCGTTCCGCAGTGGCAGGCTCGGAGTGATGGACTTCTACAACATGAAGAACATCCAGTCCGACACCACCATGCGTAACAACATCGCCTCCATGACCGGCGGCAGCGAAGGCCAGTCGGGCCGATAATGTTCAGGGACGCAATGTGGGGAACGGCCTCCGCATTGAAGCGACTCGCGAATCACCACTGGGGAAGAACATGGGTCCGCTGATTGCGCTGGTGATCGCCATCGTCATCATCTCGGCGGTGGTCGGGGCAATCGCACAGTTCCTCAACAAGCTGAATGAGGCGAATGTGCCGGCGCAGCGTCGGCCTGGTGCTCCGCGCCAGGCCGATCGCGACATGGACCGCTTCCTCGCCGAGATCGACCGGCTTCGCAAGAAGAATGCGGACGCTTCTCAACAGCAAGAGAACGAACCCGCTGCTCGCCCGACGGCGAAGCCGGTGGCACGGCCCGTCGAACGTCAGCGTGAGCGTGAACGTCCTCGTGAACGCGAGAGCGAGCGTTCGCGGCCACGTGTCGTCGCGGAACTGGCCGAACCGCCCGTGCGGTCGGTAAAGCGCGTCAAGGTGGAGGCTGAGGGCTTCCGCGAGCAACCGCCG
>JBGSZR010000204.1:0-1922 GCA_041750275.1 Gemmataceae bacterium | reverse complement strand
CCGGGACCGAGATGGGGAATTGGGAAAAGACTGGCGAAAACTAACCTGGCGGTCAGGTCCATTCGGCACTCACATCCGACCCATCTGCTCGCGCATCTGTTCGAACAGTGGGCCACACCGCGGGCAGTGGGCCACGTGTTCCGCAATTTGGGATTTGGTCGGTTCAGGAACCTTCCCCTCCATGTAGTCCTTGCCCTGGCGGACGACCTCGGAACAAGCAATGCCACCGTAGTCATATTGGCCATCGCCACGCCGGCCGAGTAGTAACCAAGCCGTCCCCCCCGTTGCGACGACCGACGCGGCGGTCGCAACAGTGGCACGGAGGAAGACCCGGCGAGACTTGCGCCCGCGGAGTTTCTTGCCGAGTCGCGCGACTTCCCCTTCCGGGAGCGGAGACCACTCGTCGGGTCGAGGAGCTTCGGGTTGTTGGTTGGCGGACATCACCGTTCTCATGTTGCGGCCCAGGTCAGTGTACTCAATGACTATTATCGCACGCACGGGGCAGTTCCACCGTATGCCACCTCACACTACCGCGGGGAATTCGGAGGAATCGGGAGCGGGCGGGATTTTGCGGGCAGTTCTGACACCCCCCCAGCCTCGGCACTGAGTCGGCGGACGTCGCTGATCACGATCCGACGGCGGGAGACCTCGACCAACCCCGCCGCTTGGAGTTGCCCGAGCGTGAGCGTCGCCGTTTCCCTCGTCACCCCGATCAGACTGGCCACGTCCTGGTGGGAAAGCGGGATTCGCAGTTCGACGCGGTTCCCGCTCCGGTCCCCGTGGCTTTCGGCCAGTTCCAGGAGGATGTGGAGCATCCGATCCCGGCTCGACAGGAACAGAAGGTTGCGGAGCCGGGTCTCGATCCGCAGCCGACGGAGGCCGATCAGTTTGGTGACCGACAGGGCGATGTCGGAGCGGGTTTCCATCAGGGCGACGATGTCGCCGCGCGGGATGAGAAGAACCTGACACGCATCGACCGCCTCGGCGTACTCGCGGCGCGACTGGCCGTCGAGTATGGCCAACTCCCCGAACAACTCGCCCTCTTCGATGAACGCCAGAATCGTCTCGCGGCCGTCCAGCGTAATGTCCTTAATTTTGACTCGCCCCGCGGCGAGTACCAGCACGGTTTCGCCAAGCTGGTTCGGCGTGTAGATGGTGGAACCGCGCTTAAACGTACGGGTGAGGGCGCGGCGGTTGAGCTGCCCGGCTTCGGCCTCCGACAGCCGTTCGAACAGATCGCACTGCTTCAGGTACCAGACGCCCCCGCCCATCAGTTGTCGCCCTTGGACCCGGATCCCCGCGAAGAGGAAGCAGGGAGATTGTACGAGCTCCAGCAGGCCGGGCGAAACCCGGCCGGAGCGACGAGTCAACTCACCGATCTGATGCAGCCCGAGTCCCGGCCTTTCCGGAACCCCTTATTCTTGCCAAGATAGTCGAACGTGGCTAAGCATTCTGTGAGCTAGCTCACCGAGCCGCCCGTTCATCGGTTCTCGGCCCGTCCAGTGCCAATCGCTTTGACCGGCCACATAGTCGCGTTCCGAGGAGGAGTGTCGCGGTTGATTTGTTCATCTCAACGAAATCGGGGGTTCACCCTCGTCGAACTGATCGTTGTCATCGCGATACTGGCGGTTCTCATCGGCCTTCTCCTACCAGCCGTCCAGAAAGTGCGGGAGGCCGCCAACCGGACCCGGTGCCAGAATAATTTGAAACAGCTCGGTCTGGCTGTCCACGGCCACGAGGCGGCCAACGGTCGCTTGCCGAGCGCGGGGAAGTCCCGCGACGCCGCGGGGTTGGCCGACGTGTTTCTGACCGCCGACGGGCGGCCGGAGCCGACTGTTCCCAATCCAGCGGTCGGCGTGTCCCACTCTCTCCACACGTGGCTCCTGATGCACGTCGAGCAGGAGAGTGTCTGCCGAATGATG
>JBGSZR010000203.1:0-5511 GCA_041750275.1 Gemmataceae bacterium | reverse complement strand
GCCACTTTGAGCAGATTCGGCATCGACAATCTCCTGGGGTACGGGCGGTACCCACGAGATTAACGACACAATCTGCCACTCCTCAAAGTGGCTGGTTTTCAAGCGCCCATCGCTGGCTGGTTTTGAGCGCCCCCTGACAGTTACACTCGCTCCGATGGAACGTACGTGCGTAGCTACACGCGGGCGGCTCCTCGGCGATGAGTGCGCAGGGCAGCCAGATTCGTCTGGCTCGTGCTCAAAGCGGCTGGGCTGCGTCGAAGCCAGGCGGCATGGTCCGTGGCTGTCGTGATGATCGCCTATGCATTGCTCACGGGTGCCAGGCCCTCGGCGGTGCGTGCCGCGGTGATGGTGTGTTCGTTGTGCGGCGGGCTGATGGTAATCGGCAGCGGGTGCCGGGCGTGCTGGAAGGCGAGAGTGAAGAACGTGGCGTACGCGAAGCACTGAGCACGTCGGGTCAATCGAACTCGAACGTAAAGTGGTTCTTCGGCCAGTGCGCCGTGACCGGTTCGGGCTCGACCTCCCACTGCAGCTTTTCGTGATTGAACCGCGTGTGACACACCTTGAGCTTGTCGTTGTCGTTCTTCAGGAAGTCGAGGTACGTCACGGCGGATTCCGGGTTCTCGGCCCCCGGCATCAAGACGGCGTGGCACTGATCGCCGATCCGAACGTAGACCACCTGAGCGAACGGGTGGCCGCTACTCCCGTAGCAGATGCCGGAGAAGTTATCCTCCAGCGTGCCACGCGGGACGAAGCCGCCGGCGAATCGCTCGATGGGCCGGACCATGTTCTTGAAGGGGACGAAAAAGTCCTTCATCGCCTCACGCGCTTCGGCCGTGGACTTCGAGTGATTCTCCCGGTAGAAGCGGCCGAGCATCGAGTACCCGACCTCGATCCCAGCGTGCGACAGTGCCCAGTTGTACCCGTGCTGGTGGAAGAGGGTCAGGTACGCCGACCTGATCAGCGTCACGAGCGCCGACAATCGGCAGTCACGCACAACGGCATAGCCCCAGTCCTTCCCCAGCGACGACATCATCTCGTCCGGGCTCTTCTTGAACACCACGTTGACCGTTCCGCCGCCCGGTTGGCATTCCAGCGACACTCGCGTGTGGTTCGGGTTCTTGTCGCCGCGGTCGGGGTAGTAGTCGACGGGCTGGCCCCCGAGCAAGAACTGCGGCCGCATCTCTCGCTGCAGCTTCTTGTCCCGGAACAGATCAACGAACTCACTCTGACGGGCCACGAGCAGGACTCCGAAGTGCCCCTCAACCACCCGCCCGTAGAAGCCGTCTACGTCCTTTCGCAGGGCGATGGCCGTCCGGCAGCAGTTCGCGTACGACTGCGGCACGACGTGGCCCATGCACATCTCTGCGGGCTCGTCCTTGTGCAGGAAGGGGCAGAAGTAGTGCTCGAACCGGGTGCCCGTCTTCTCCTGGTACGACGCCTGAAACCGCGGCAGATCGGCCGCCACGTCATTGGGGACGAGCACGTCTGACTGTTTCGGCTGACTATCGTCCGGTTGCGGGGGCACGAGAGAAGACCTCCAACTGCTGATTGCTGCGGGCAGCGGAATGCCTCTAAAAGCTAATTGTAGGACTCTCTGCACGCGATCTCGGGTTGACATCGGCGAGTATCCCATCGAACTCCACCTCGCCATACTGCTCGAGGTCGGGATCGCCCGCTTCAGGAAACAGCTTCCGCCTCAATCGACACCCCAGTTGCTTAAAGCCTTTCTATCGTGGCACTTCTCCCCGAGGTCGCGTTCACACTATCACTCCGGTAGGTAGTACGTCGGGTTCATCTCCGGATGGACGGTCAGCGGAAGCGAATACTCGGCGTACAGCTCGCCTGGCGGGAGTTTCGCACGGGCCAAGGCGTGCAACCGCTCGGCATCGGTGCATTCGGCCTCAGTCAGGTAGAACTCATGGTCGTGGAGCCAGGTCATCAGATCCCACAGTGTTTTCTTGTCGGGGTTTGTTGCATCGGACACCTCGCGGAGCGCCTGCAACGTGTCCAGGATGTCGCAACGTCGGATCTGCGGCTTCAGCTCAGGGAAGAGACTGATCATGCCGTCCTCGGACTTCACGACCACCATCGCATCCTTTCGGTTGTAGACGTACCGTATCGCCGAGTTGTAACGTGCTCCCCGCTCCGGCGAACACCGAGGGGATGCCAGTCCGTCGAGGATCACGCCGATCGCGTGACACATTCCCTCGGTGTCAACGAGCACTGAGCCGTCGATTGCCGTGACACGGGGTATCAGTTCCTTCGTCATGCGGAACGGTTCGACACGCGTCCCTTGGGCGGCGAGACGCTCGGCCTCGGTTGCGGCATCGCCGGAGATCACCAGCATGCAACCGTGGGACTGCTCAGCGGCGCTCGTGGCGAGTTCACAGAGATGGTCAGTCGCGTCCGGTTTGATTGCAGGGAAGATGCGGGGAAGATCCCGGCGGAACCGCGCCTTGGGGAACTCGGGCAGGTTGATACTCGGGACGCCGTACCGAACGTGCATGAGTGGGTTGCCGCCGTGCAGCAGAGCCCAGACGAACTGCTTGCTGAAACGGACGGAGAACACGTCTTCGGCGGCGAGGTCGTAACTCGGAAGAACCCTGCCGAGGGCGTAAACCTGATAGCCGTCGCAGAGGAGCGAGATCTGTCCCGAGGCCATCTGGAGGAGTTTGCGCACCGCGCCGGGAGAACGGAGAGGCACTGGTTTCGCGAGCGAGAAGTCCACAAGCACCTGTGGGTGCTGAGGACGTGCGAAGACGAGCGTGCCGACGCCCTCCTTCCCCTCGTACTTCATCGTCGAGAGGTTGTTGCACGAATCGAAAAGTCCTCCCACTTCCCACTCATTTCCACCTGCACGGCCCGGCGTCCACATCAGTGCCTTCGCCGCTTCGAGGAAGAGGTAGTCCTCGTCGTTTATGTTCGATATCCAGCTGCCAGGGCGTTCCGTAGTGAGTTCGCGGTTCATCTCACCGAGAAACTGGTAGATCACCGCGTCAATGAGAGAGCGATTGCGGTGAAACTCGTGGGAACCGCCCTGGTCGATATACCTACCGCGCGTCAGATGATGGTATTCGTCGTGAACGTCCTTCTGGACCTGTAGAATGAGCACCAAATCGTTTTCCTCATAGTCAAGAGGCCACCCGCAGTACGCCACGAATCCTTTGTTGGCTGGCGATGCGTTGACCGCTTCGGCAACCGCCTTTTGAAGCGCGCGGCAGTGGATCCCGCGTTCTTTGCTCTTCTGCAACCGCTCCCGGCCTTCGGTCCAACCAGCAACCGGGTCGGGTGCCCAGTACGAGCCGAACTCCGGATCCTGTTTCTCCAGTTCCGCCGCCCGCACCCGGACGTTGTTGAACTCCGCTAGTTTGAAAGGTGTGCCTTCGGGACCAACGCCGTGTGCGCCGTGTGACGGCTTCCCGGCTTCCAGCACGCGGCGGAATACGACGAAGTAAACCCTCGGGGCAAAGCGCGGATCGAGCCGCTGAAGAATCTTGTTCGCGTCGGAGCGTGTGTTGTACATGAACGACACGGAACGATCTCCCGGTTATTGCTGCTTCAGGATACGCGCCGCCACGGCCTCGCACGCCTCAAGCGACTTCTCAGCGTCCTCTGCGAATGTCCCGTTCGGGAAGCTCACGAGGTAGCGGAATTCGGGGTTCTTCTGATCGCCATCGACCCACAGGAAGGCGCGCCGGCCATTGGCATTTGTCAAAAGCGGATGGCGGGAGTCTGCCATGCGAATCCGCTGATATCTTGCCAGCCACTCTGCCTCCGGGAACACATCGGGTCGGGCCGACAACGGAACCTCCCGGTGGGCAGCCGCCACTTATTCGATCTCGACTTGGGTTTCCACTTCGACCGGCACCTCGATCATCGCCTTGACCGGGGTGTAGATGTCGACGCCCGTCTCTTCGGTGCGGATCGTGACGACGAGCGAGTACCGGGCTTCTTTGGACCAGTGGTTCCCCCTCGCCTCCCGCCACCACCCGCTGACCGGGTAGACGGCAATGTGGCCGGAGTTGGCCAGGTCCGCCGCCGTACCCGTCCACCAATCAGAGTGGAGGGAACCGCGCGTCCGAATCTGAGGGCCGAGTTCCCACCCGGACGCGTCGCCCACCGCCTCGTACTCGTCCTCATCGTCGCGGGCGGCCATGGTAATCCGCTGCCGGAACTGGTCCAATTCCTCTTGGGGCCGGCGGACCTCAAAACGCAGCCCGTGCGACTGATACCGGTGTCGGGTCTTCACGAACCCGTCCCGGCGGCCAGGTTTCGGCTCGACGAAGTACGACAGGGTCACCCGCATCGTGACCGTCTTCTCGCCCAACGCCAGCAACTGCTCCTTCGGCCAGGGCAGGTCGTGCAGGCCCATGTCCTTCGTCTTGACCTCGCTCCCGTCCTTCACATAAGGCTGGAGCGTTTGCTGGGCGATCAGGGTGAGCGAGTTCCTCGCCGAGTTTAGAGCCCGGGCCAGGTTCGGACGGCCGTACCCGTACCGGCGGAGCCGCGACACGCTGTCCGCCTTCCTGGTGCCGAACGCCAGTCGCATCGGCTTCGTCCACTCGGCCGAGTGGATCAGCAGGGCACGAACCGTCTCCGGCCAGAGACCGGGGTACGCCGCTTGAAGGACGGCCCCCATGCGGGCGGCCTGAGCGACCGCGGCACTGGTGTCCCGGAACTCCACCATCAGCGCCCCGGCCGTGTCGTGGGCGGTCGTCAGCAGGGCCATCTCCTCCGGGTCGTGGACGCTGGTCGTGCCCGGTTTCAGGACGTGGTTCCCTCCCTCAAGCACGATGTCGGGCTTGAGCGGCCACTCCCGGTGCCAGGTGAGGGAGGTCGTGCTCGACGGGCTCAGGTCGCCGGCCTGGGCGACGGGAACACACCCGGCGAACTTCGGATACGTCGCGTCGAATGTCACCAGCTCGGTGCACGCCCCCACGGCAACGGCGTTCCAGGCCTGAGCCGGGTCCTGCACCGGGTCGGTGTCGTTGGAATTCGGGTACAGGTGCCGATTGCCGGCATCGGTGTTGCCGGCCGAGATGAAGAAAAGGCGGGGGTTCTCGTCGGCGATGCCGGCACAGAGCTGGTCGATCACTCCCGACCACGAGGACGGCTTGCCCCTGTCGCGACCGTCCGTCGTAATCGGGAGGCAGAACGCCCGGGGGCGTTGCGGGGCGGTGATCTCGACCTGACTGGCGGCCTGGCTGGTGATGTACCCGTAAAGGCGTGGATCGTTGTTCGGGAGCGGCTTCGGCGGCATGATCCGGACCGACTCCAGGCGATGTCGATGGACCACGGGAGCGCTGCCGGCCAGGATTTCGGCCAGGCTGTCACCGTAGAGGGCGACACCCGCCATTTCCGTCCCGTGTGTGTCCGCTAAGCGTGAGGGGATGTCTGCGACCGGCCAGGACGGGTCGAAGCGGTGACAATCGGCCAGGTCGAGTGCCGGCCGGAGGAGCGGGTTGATGACCACCCCGCCGTCCAGGATGCACACGGCCGGGGCGTCGGCCG
>JBGSZR010000202.1:0-23396 GCA_041750275.1 Gemmataceae bacterium | reverse complement strand
GACGGTTCAAGGGCTTCGGTTTGAGGGACAGTGAGCGCTTGGGTGGCAGGATCATCCGTGATCCCTCCGAGACAAGAACCAAGTATCTGCTTTACACACCAGGATGTTACGGAAAAGCAGTCAATGTTGAGAGGGCTGGGTATAATAGCTTGGCGTGGCTCCGGTGACTGCATCTTGTCTGTCACCACGTGAAACCGGGGCCACGTCGCTCTTCATTTCGCAGGAAACTCGTCGCGGAACAGCACACGGCGGGCTTGCTCGGTCTGCTCGGGCGACCAGCGCGTCAACTTCTCGCATGCCAGGCTGGCGATCTGCTTCACGCCCTCCGCGCTATTCATGATCTCGAAGTGATTCTCGGACACGAGCACCGCGGGGATGCCTTGCTGTTGCAGTTCATCTGGCCACTGGCTCGGGATCGGCACCATGAAATCACTTTCCAGTCGCTTCACCTTGCACACCACGCACACCATCTCGACCTTCGGGCTGAACAGCACTTTTGCCTTGCGGAAGGATTCGAAACGCGCCGCGGGTGCGAGCGACTGGATGAATGGAGCCTGGAAGCGTGGATAACCCGTCTTCACAAAGGCTGCCAGATCCGAGCCAGTGTTGGGCGAGGCGACCTGCACCAACTTGGTGACGCCGGCATCCGGGTAGCTCTCGATGAAGAGTCGGGCCACGACACCTCCGGCCGAGTGCCCCACGAGCACGATTTCCTTGTAACCCGTGGTCCGCAGTTCCGCGATCGCTTGCCGCAACCCGGCGCTGTGGGCAATCGCATCAACCGGTGCCGTCTGGGCGTAGCTGAAGGCGAAGACATCGGCATCTTTTGCCAGCGCCCGCACCAGAGCGCTTTTCGGGAACTGCCATTCGTGGCGTTCGGGTCGGGCGGCCATCTTGGGTCGCAGCGGGTGGATGCGCAGACCGTGAACGAGCACGACCGCGCGATCCCGGTGTGTGAGGAGCCAGGGCGGGGCCGCGTGCTCCGGGGCCACCTGCCAGAAACCCGTGGGCCCGGAAGTGATTGGGGCCGCGAACGCCACCACCACGAGCGACAATCCTGGCGTCATCTCGTCTTCTCCACTTCGACCGGCACTTCAGGACAAGAAATCCCCTTTTACCCCATCCGCCAGCGATACAACATCCAAGTTCGCAATGCATTTTGGCGAGCTGCTTCTGCGAGGCTGCGGCTTGCGAGTCCAATCGCACCGCCACAGGTGCGGCTCGACTGAAAGCCACGGGAGAAATCATGGGCGTGTTGCCGGACTGGATGATCGAACGGGATGTGAAGATCGAGCCGTTTGCCGCACAACAGCACCGGCCCGGCGTCATCTCCTACGGCGTAACGAGCTATGGCTATGATGTCCGTGTCGACCGCCGCTTCAAGGTCTTCACGAATGTCTGGGGCAGCACGGTCGACCCGAAGCACTTCGATCCGAAGTCGTTCGTGGATGTCGAAGCCGATTACTGCATCATCCCGCCGAACAGCTTCGCACTCGCGGAGACGGTCGAGTACCTGGAAATTCCGCGGGACATTCTCTGCGTCTGCGTCGGTAAGAGCACATACGCGCGCTGTGGCATCATCGTGAACGTGACACCTCTGGAACCCGAGTGGCGCGGCCGCATCACCATCGAAATCAGCAACACAACACCGCTACCCGCCCGCATCTACGCCGGCGAAGGGATTGCCCAGATTCTCTTCCTGAAAGCCGTCGAACCGTGCCACACCAGCTACGCGGACAAGAAGGGCAAGTACCAGGATCAGGGCGGGCTGACCTTGCCGTTCGTGCCGGGCCCCTGATTGAGGCGGGTTCGCCAGGGAAGGCCGAAGCAGCTGATGGAATTGTTCAACGTCAGCTCCATTGGTTTCGCGCGTAACTCTCGTGCGAACCGCGACAACGGCAAGTGCAATCTTTTCCATAAATTCACTTGAATTCGAGAAAGTTGCTGCTCTCACCTGAGCGAGTCTTCCCAAGGCCGGCCTCCTTTTGCTATCTATTCCTACCGCACCACTCGCTGGATTCGGTCAGGGCATGGAGGCCCGCAAAGCCTCTTTTTGCAATGGCACTTCCTGGCGACAGATCAGCTGCTATACTGTACACTGTTACACCAATTCGGAGCCAGTCAACCCATGCAGATCAGTCGCCGCTTCACGCATGTGGGTCAGGATCCCTTCGCGGGAATCACCTTCGTCCCCCGGACCTCGCGGATCGTGAATCCGAATGGTTCGGTGGTGTTCGAGATGAAGGAGGTGATGGTGCCTGCGGGCTGGAGTCAAGTCGCGGTCGACATCCTGGCGCAGAAGTATTTCCGGCGGGCGGGCGTCCCCACCGAGACGACACGCGTCGCCGAGGAGAACGTGCCCGCGTGGCTGCAGCGTGCCGTGCCGGCTTCGACTGACACGCCCCGGATCGGTGAGACCGATGCCCGACAGGTCTTCAATCGCCTCGCCGGCTGCTGGGCCTTCTGGGGCTGGAAAGGCGGCTACTTTAGCAGCGAAGCGGATGCTCGCACCTTCTACGACGAAACGTGTTACATGCTCGCCGCCCAGATGGCGGCTCCCAACAGCCCGCAGTGGTTCAACACCGGCTTACACTGGGCCTATGGCATCGAAGGGCCGTCGCAGGGCCACTACTACGTTGATCCCAGTTCGAACGAACTGCGCCGGTCCACCTCCGCATACGAGCGCCCAGCGCCGCATGCGTGCTTCATCCAGAACGTATCGGATGATCTCGTGAACGAAGGCGGCATCATGGACCTGTGGGTCCGCGAGGCCCGCATCTTCAAATATGGCTCGGGCACCGGTTCGAACTTCTCCGCACTCCGAGGCGAAGGCGAACCGCTCTCCGGCGGCGGCAAATCGTCGGGCCTGATGAGTTTCCTCAAGATCGGCGACCGCGCGGCCGGGGCCATCAAGAGCGGGGGCACCACCCGCCGGGCCGCCAAGATGGTCGTGCTCGATCTCGATCACCCGGATATCGAGGAATTCATCAACTGGAAGGTGACCGAGGAACAAAAGGTCGCGGACCTCGTCATCGGCTCACGGCTGATGAACACACACTTAAACGCCATCCTGAAGGCCATCCACACCCACACCAACGCCAGCGAGAAACTCGACCCCGTTCAGAACGCCAGTCTGCGTTCGGCCATTCTTGCCGCACGCACTGCACTGATCCCCGAGAACGCCATCGCTCGCATGCTGCAGCTGGCAAAGCAAGGCGTCACGCACATCGACATCGAGGAATACGACACCGACTGGAATTCGAAGGCGTATTACACCGTCAGCGGCCAGAACAGCAACAACTCGGTGCGCATCACCAACGACTTCATGAAGGCCGTGGAACAGGACGGTCCGTGGCACCTGTACTGGCGCACGGAACTGGAGAAGGCCCGTCGCGAGGGCCGGGCCCCCAAGGCCAAGAAGACACTCAAGGCCCGCGAACTGTGGGACCAGATCGCACTGGCCGCCTGGAGCTGCGCCGACCCCGGCGTGCAGTTCGATAGCACCTTCAACGACTGGCACACCTGCCCCGCCGATGGCCGCATCAACGCGACAAATCCCTGCTCGGAATACGCCTTCCTCGATGACACCGCCTGCAACCTGGCGTCCTTGAACTTGCTCACGTACTTCGATGCGAAGGCCAACACCTTTGACATTGAAGCGTATCGCCATGCCATTCGCATCTGGACGCTGATCCTCGAATTCAGCGTCTACATGGCGCAGTTCCCGAGCCAGTCCGTGGCCCAGAAGTCATTCGACTTCCGCACGCTCGGCCTCGGTTATGCCAACCTTGGTGCACTGCTCATGGTGCAAGGTATCCCGTACGACTCGCCCGAAGGCCGGGCTCAGTGCGGTGCCCTCACGGCGATTATGCATGCGGGCTCGTATGCCGCGTCCGCCGAGATTGCCGCGGAAGTGGGCCCATTCGCTCGCTATGATGCCAACCGCGACGCCATGCTGCGTGTCGTTCGCAACCATCGTCGAGCGGCGTACAACGCCGCACCCACCGAGTACGAGGGTCTGAGCGTCACGCCGGTCGGCATCGATGCCCGCTATTGCCCGCCGGAACTGCTGCACGTGGCCCGTGCCGAATCCGATCGCATGCTCGAACTTGGCGAACGCCACGGTTTCCGCAATGCCCAGGTCACGGTCATCGCGCCGACCGGCACCATCGGCCTGATCATGGATTGCGATACCACCGGTATCGAGCCGGACTTCGCACTCGTGAAGTTCAAGAAGCTCGCCGGCGGCGGCTACTTCAAGATCATCAATCAGTCGGTGCCCCCCGCGCTCGCCAAGCTCGGTTACGCGCCCTGGCAGATCGACGACATCATCCGCTACAGCCGCGGTGCCGCCACGCTCGCCGGTTGCCCGCACATCAACCCCGCATCGCTCAAGGCCAAGGGTTTCACGGACGAGGTGCTGGCGAAGGTGGAAGAAGCACTGCCGGGTGCCTTCGAGTTGCCCTTCGTTTTCAACCGCTGGACGCTCGGCGACGACTTCCTCACCAACGTGCTGGGCATCCCCCAGGAGACGCTGCATTCGCCCACGTTCGACCTCTTCGCGCACCTGGGCTTCACGCGCAAACAGGTGGAAGAAGCGAGCACGTTCGTCTGCGGCACCATGACCATCGAGGGGGCCCCGCACCTGAAGGCCGAGCACTATGCGATTTTCGATTGTGCCAACAAGTGCGGCAAACTCGGCAAGCGATTCCTCGCCTGGGAGTCGCACATCCGGATGATGGCGGCGGCCCAGCCGTTCATCAGTGGGGCGATCTCGAAGACGATCAACATGCCGAACGACGCCACCATTGAGGATGTCAAAAAGGCGTACTGGTTGTCGTGGCAGTTGATGACCAAGGCCAATGCGCTCTATCGCGATGGCTCGAAGCTGAGCCAACCGCTCAACTCGGTGGTCGACTCGGCCGAGGCGGCGCTCCTGGCATCAGTTGCACCGAGCAGCGAGGAGCCCAGGCCCGCTGCGGTGCAGGCGGCCGAGCGGATCACGGAGAAGGTGATCTATCGCTACATCGCTCGCCGCCGCCGCTTGCCCGATCGTCGCGCGGGCTACACGCAGAAATCGCGCATCGGCTCGCACAAGATGTACATTCGCACCGGCGAATACGAGGATGGCACGCTCGGTGAAATCTTCATCGACATGCACAAGGAAGGAGCCGCCTTCCGCAGCATGACCAACTGCTTCGCTATTGCCGTGAGCCTCGGCTTACAACACGGCGTGCCGCTGGAAGAGTACCTCGATGCCTTCCTGTTCACCCGCTTCGAGCCGAACGGCATCGTGCAGGGCAACCCGCACATCAAGATGAGCACATCGATCATCGACTATATTTTCCGGGAACTCGCCATCACTTACCTGGGCCGGCACGATCTCGCTCACGTGCTGCCCGAAGACCTGCGGCACGATTCGCTGCACGATGAGGAAGATGACCCGGACTTCGACGACGAGGAGACGATCAGCGAGCGGACGGTGAGTGCCCGCGATTCGAACCAGCCGAAGCCTTCGCTCGCCCCGCCGCGTTCGGTGCACCTGAAGCCGGGCAATGGCACTGCCGCACCATCAGCGACGGCCGTGAAAGCGGAGGCGACTGTCGAAATCGCGCAACCGCGCATCACTTTTGCGCCGACACCGACACGCGAAGAGAAGATACGCCAGGCTCGCCAGAAAGGGTACGAGGGCGACCCCTGCTCCGAGTGCGGCCAACTCACGCTCGTCCGCAGCGGAGCCTGTGCCAAGTGCGACACCTGCGGTGCCACCAGCGGCTGCAGCTAAACCGTCGGGACATCAGGTGTGAAGAGAGCCGGGTGTTATCACCCGGCTCCTTTTATTCGGGGCGTGCTTCCGCCAGAATGAAGGACCAGCCGACTCACCCGAATGCCCCTGTGAGGCCACCGTGGATCTCTTCGACGATATGCGGCAACAGCACCGGCTCTCGGCCCGGCCGCTGGCCGCGCGAATGCGGCCGCGCTCGCTCGATGAGTTCGTGGGCCAGGAGCATTTCCTCGGGTCGGGCAAGTTGCTGCGGCGCATGCTGCTTGCTGATCGATTGAACTCGCTGATCTTTTACGGCCCGCCCGGCTGCGGCAAGACCGCCCTCGCTCATGTGATTGCGAACCACACCAGGAGCCGGTTCAAGCCGCTGAACGCGACCTCCGCCGGCATCAAGGACGTGCGCGAACTGCTCACGGACGCGCGAGCGAAGCTCGAAGACGATGGCGTTCGCACCATTCTGTTCCTCGACGAAATCCACCGCTTCAACCGCTCGCAACAAGACGTGCTGCTCCCCGACGTGGAAGACGGCGTCATCATCCTGATCGGCGCAACGACGCAGAATCCCTTCTTCGCCATCAACACGCCGTTGCTGAGCCGTAGCCAGATCTTCACCTTCGAGCCACTCACGCGCGAACACACGAAGACCGTGATTCAACGGGCACTCGCCGACAAGGAACGCGGCCTCGGCACGTTGAACGTGACCATGACGGACGACGCGCTGGCATTCCTGTGCGAAGTCTGCGACGGCGATGCACGGCGAGCCTTGACGGCTGTGGAGATCGGCGTGAAGTCATCATCACCCGGCTCGCCGATTCTGTTCGACCTCGCTCTCGCCCAGGATTCCATCCAGCGCAAGGTCATGGACTTCGACCCCACCGGCGATTCGCACTACGACCTCGCCTCTGCCTTCATCAAGAGCCTGCGTGGCTCCGATCCCGATGCGGCGATCTACTGGCTGGCCCGGATGCTCGAGAGCGGCGAAGACCCGCGCTTTGTCGCCCGCCGGCTGGTGATCTTCGCCTCCGAAGACGTCGGCAACGCCGACCCGCAGGGCATCCTCGTGGCGAACGCGGCCTGGGACGCGGTCGAGCGTGTGGGTTTGCCCGAGTGCCAGTTGAACCTGTCGCAGGCGGTCTGCTATCTGGCGACGGCCCCGAAGTCGAACGCCTGCACGCTGGCGATCGGCGCGGCCTCGAAGGACGTGAAGGAGGGCCGCACGCTGCCGGTGCCGAAGCACCTGAAGGACTCGCACTATCAGGGTGCGAAGCAATTCGGCCACGGCACGGAATACAAGTACGCCCACAACTTCGGCGACGGCTGGGTCGATCAGGAATACATCCCCGCCGACGTGGAGTACTACCACCCCACCGACCGCGGCTTCGAGGCGAAGATCAAGGAACGGCTGGAGGACCTGCGAAAGCGGAAACAGGCGAGCGGGGGGCGTCAGCCCCCTGTTGGCGACGTGGAGGGCGAGGAATGACGGAAGCGGAGTGGAATACCTCTACTGTTCCACAATTGCTCGTCGAGAATCTCTCCGACGAGATTAGACATGCCAGAAAGCGTAGGCTGTGTATCTGTGCGTATTCGCGATTGTTACTTCCAAGAAACGCAACTGACGTCTTGCAATGGATCGATACGGCTGATCGCTTTGCAGATGAGAAGACGAATCGTAAAAAGCTACAAGAGGTCAATACTCTTGCTCGATGTCGCGAAAAACTTGGGAGAGGTTCGCTCGGATTCATAATGCTGAATCGTGCTACGCTGCACGACGCTTCACATGCAAATCTAAGCGGTGCTGTTCACCTCATCTATAGACTGAGTGGGCTACAGGAATCTCAATTATGTGATGTTATCCGCGACATCTTTGGCAACCCCTTCCGCCCCGTCGCTTTCGACCCCGATTGGCGCACGTCCGATGCAGTCGCCATCAGTCGCGGCATGTACGAGTCGCGGGACTTCGCCGCGATGCCGATCCTGGCCGACGCGCTCCAAGACGCTGGCTGCGAGAACGCCGACATCCTCGACCATTGCCGCGGGCCGGGGCCCCATGTGCGCGGCTGCTGGGTCGTCGATCAGGTGTTGGGCAAAGCGTGATGGTGAATGGTATAATCCTGGCATCCAAACAACCGGAGAACGCCATGGGGACTGCAACGATGGGAAAGGTTGTCGTCAGTGCGAAAGTCGAAAACCTTGCAGATCTGTTCGGCGTTGAAGAAGGGCGATTGACCCCGGATCAAGTCCGATCCGTGAGCGTGACTGATGCTCTGGTGGACACAGGCGAGACTGGGCTGATGATGCCGAAGCGGCTCATCGACCCGCTTGGCCTCCGACCGTACAGAACCCGAAATGCGAAGACCGTTGGTGGTGTCGTTTCGATCTCGGTATACCAGGCCGTTCGACTGACGATCCAGGGACGGGATTGCAATGTGGACGTATACGAGATCCCGGACGACCTTCCCGTTCTGATCGGTCAGATTCCCCTCGAAGGTCTCGATTGGGTCGTCGATACGGTGGGACAGAAGTTGATCGGCAACCCCGATCACGGCGGTGAACACATGATTGATGCGTTTTGATTGGCTAACCCCGGCAACACCAGATCGAGGATCGGTCCAATCCATTGGTGATTGTCGTGAAATAACACGATGTCGCCGGGCCGCACGCGCTGCAATACTTGCCTTGCACACTCCTCCGCATCTGCCGCACTTCGACACTTCCAGTCGCCACTGTCCAGCGACCAATTCATGCACGTGAGGCCGAGTCGCCTCGCCGCGTGCCAGAGGCCTGGTGTGAGGCGGCCGAATGGCGGCCGGAAGTGCGTCGCGACAGGAAGCAACGCCTGGCACTGGTTCACATCTTCGCGTGACAACGCGGTGTCACTCCAGCGGAAATAGCGATGCGAGAAGGTGTGGTTGCCGACGATGTGGCCGGTCTGCGTGATCGCGTGTGCCAGATGCGGGGCCTGGGCCAACCGGTTGCCGACCAGAAAGAACGCGGCCGTGAGGTTGAAAGCACGGAGGCGTTCCAGCACGGCCGAGGTGTGCGTGGGATGCGGCCCATCGTCGAAGGTCAATAGAATTCGCGAGCGGTCTGTGTGCGTCTGGATGAACGGGCGGAGGGCCAGTCGCTTGAACCAAGTGGGGCGTGCGGCGAAGCGTGTCACGAGCGTTCCCAGGTGCTGGGTTTCTTTCGCACCAGGCCCGCAAGGGTGAGCCAGCCGAGGCGGGCAATGACAGTGGTGGAGCCGAGGAGCAGGCCAAAGCGGTGGCGGGTCAGGCCGACTTTGCGGATTGCCAGCAAGTACAGGCTAGCTGTCAGCAGCACCAACCCGAGCGGCCAGAGCCAGACACCGAACGCGGCACACACGGCCACGGTGAGCGCAAGATGCAACAACACGAGCGGTTTGCTGGCAAGCAATCGGGTGGCGGCACGCCAGCGTCGCCGTTGCTGGCACAGCGCCGCTGTGCTACCGGGTGCATCGCACGAGACGACCGCGCCCGCACAGTGTCGCACGCGCACTCCCGCTCGCCGAAGTGTCCTGGCGTATTCCGCATCTTCGACGGGCCCGAAAGCGTGCCACGGAAGTCGTTCCAGCAGTTCACGGCGAAAAGCCATGCCCGTGCCTCGCAGGGGCACCGTGAGGCCAAGGCGATCGCGACCCGCCGCGATCCGGGCATCAAATGCCGAGCCCACAGCGGCGGCGTACCCCGAGGCACTCACATCGGCGTTGCGGGAATAAACCGTGGCTTGAACCGCCTCGGCACCGCTGGCGAAGGCTGCTTGCAGGTGGCGAAAAGCGTCCCGGTTCAGTTCGCAGTCGGCGTCCAAGATAAGCACGATATCCGGGCGTTTGGCCAGCACGTGTTCCAGCCCGAAGGCGAGTGCGTGCCCCTTGCCCGTCTTCACGGAGTCGAAGCGTTCGAGGCACGTCGCGCCAAAGTCTCGGGCAACCTCGGCGGTTCGATCGGTGCAATTATCGGCCACGACGAAGACTTTCGCCTGCCGGGCGATCGAACGCAGTGCTCGTGGCAATGTCTTCGCTTCGTTATGGGCCGGGATCAGAATTGCGATTGAAAGCGTCGGGTGAGGGAACTGGGTGCTTTTTGCCCGTCGAAACAGGGCGGCGATAGTCGGAATGGCGCAAGCCAGGCAAGCCGCGGTGGCGGGGATGAGAAACGCCAGGCACACCACAACACTGATCATGAGGCCTCCGCCGAGCTTCGCAAGAATTCCCCCTCCTCTTTTCGACCAGAACCGAATAGATTATTTAGTCTGCCGTTGGGTTCCGGACCCCGGCGTCGCAACCATGTGGAGCCGATCATGGCCAAATCGAAGGAAGCACGCTCGACGATCAAGCTCAAGAGCGAGGCGAGCGATCACTGCTATTTCACGCAGAAGAACCGCAACAACAGCAAGGAACGCATCTCGTTGCGGAAATTTGACCCCATCGTGCGCAAGCACGTGATGTACAAGGAAGCAAGCAAGGTGTAAGGGTGGCCGAAGTGTGCCCTCACGGGCACCGCTCGCCACGTATCCGGGAATCAACCGTGCCCTCACGGGCACTGCTCGCCATATCTTTTTGCGGCGTGAATGCAGGGAGCCGGGCATGTCTTCGGACCGCGTGCTGGTGGTGATCGGTCGCACGCGCCACAAGATGGTGGTGATCGAACTTCAGGAAGCCGTGAAACGCGGTGCGAAGTTCATTGAGCTGCGGCTGGACTTTCTGGCCAAGGCAGTCGATTTCAAGCGGCTCATGCCGTACAAGCAGACACCCTGGGTCGCCACCATTCGTCGGCCCGAGGATGGTGGCCGCTTTCCGGGCACGGAACAGGAACGGCAAATCATCATTCGTCAGGCCATCGTCTCAGGTGCCTTCGAGTGGATCGATCTTGAGACGGATATCGCCTCAAGCATTCCGCGTTTCGGCCCCGTCAAGCGCATCATCAGCTACCACAACCTCACGGAAACGCCAGACGATCTCGAAGGCATCTACGCGAAGATGCTGACGCAGGACGGCGACGTGTACAAACTGGCCGTGGCAGCACAGACGCCTCAGGACGTGGTGCGTGTGCTGAAGTTGCAGCAGGCCGCGCCAAAGCCAACGGTCGCGTTTTGCATGGGCGACATCGGCCAGCCAAGCCGCTTTCTCGCCCTGAAGTACGGGGCACCCTGGATCTACGCGGCCTTCAACACGGAGCGTGGCATCGCGCCGGGCTTGCCGAGCATTGCGGAATTCAAGACCACGTATCCCGTGCGCTCGATTAACGCGGAGACGAAGGTTTTTGGCTTGCTCGGCGATCCCGTCGGGCACAGCTTCAGCCCGTTATTGCACAACCATCTCTATCAGCGCCTGAAGGTGAATGCGATTTACCTGCCCTTCCGGGTGCCGCGTGGAGCGCTGCCGGAAGCTGTGAAGGCGTACGACACGATCCCCGTTTCAGGGTATAGCGTCACCATTCCACACAAGGAAGCCGCGGCCAGCATTGCCATCGAGAAGGAAGCGAACGTCGAGATCACCTCGGCGGCGAACACGCTGGTGCGGCGCGACGATGGCCAGTTTGACGCGGCGAACACCGATTACTCGGCCGCGGTCGATTCACTCAAGAATCACCTCGTCGAACGGGCCAACGGTGGCCCTGCCACGCGACTGAACCAGTGTGCGATTCTGATCCTCGGTGCAGGTGGTGCGGCTCGTGCCATCGCACACGCGTTGCATCGCGAGGGTTCGCAGCTCACCATTACCAGCCGCACGCCGGAGCGCTCCCATCAGCTGGCCGAGGAAGTGAATTGCAAGACGCTCGACTGGCACGCCCGCCACAGCATCTTCTTCGATATCCTCATTAACTGCACGCCCATCGGCATGCATCCGAATGTGGATGAAGCACCAATCCACTTCAGCATTCTGAAGCCCGGCGTCACCGTCTTCGACACCGTTTATTCACCCGAGACCACACTGCTGATACGAGAGGCCCGGGCCCGCGGCTGCGAGACGATCACGGGTGTGGACATGTTTGTGCGCCAGGCCGCCAAACAGTTCGAGATGTTCACAGGACAGGAACCGCCCGTCGAAGCGATGCGCGAGATCATCCGCAAGGCGCTTTCGCCTTTGACGCGTGCCTTCGAGGAGACGGATGATGCTGCCGCGGAAGACGCCGCCGCGGAAGACACCGCCGATCCAGACAACGAACCTGTCTGAAGCCGTGCGATCGAATCGATCCTGGAGCCCGCCGTTCACGGTGGGCCTTTTGCGGACCTGCCGTGAACGGCGGGCAAGGTGACGTTGTTGAAGTCCATCTTCCTCATCGGATATCGCGGCACCGGGAAAAGCACCATCGGCCCATTGCTCGCCGCTCGACTTTGCTGGCACTTCGTGGATGCGGATGTGCACACGGAAACCGTTGCAGGCCGCTCCATTGCTGATATTTTCGCGACTGAAGGGGAAGTGGGCTTCCGCGACCGTGAATCGGCCACGCTCTCGGAGCTCGCCTCACGCTCGCAGCAGGTAATTGCCACGGGCGGCGGCGTGATCCTGCGAGCGGCCAATCGCGAATTGCTTCGGAACGCCGGCTTCGTCGCCTGGCTGTCGGCTTCTCCCGAAGCAATCTGGGAGCGTCTGCAGTCCGATCCCACCACCGCGGCACGGCGACCCAACCTGACGGCCCTGGGTGGACTGGAAGAGGTTCGCTCCTTGCTCGCTGCCCGCGAACCGCTCTATCGCAAAACGGCCAACCTGGAAATCCGCACTGAGGGGCAGTCGCCAGAGGCCATCGCGGATGCTATCTTCACCGCATGGAATGGTGGTACTACGTGCCGGCTGGCGTCTGTTGTGCCTGGGCCTTCGTCTTCGGCCTGATGGTCGGCTCGTTCCTGAACGTGCTCGTCGCCCGGCTGCCCTTCGAGAAGAGCATCATCTGGCCCGGCTCACGCTGCTTCACCTGCTATCAACGCATCGGCTTCCTCGATAATCTGCCAATCCTTGGCTACCTGCGGCTTCGCGGCAAGTGCCGGTCGTGCGGTGCCCGCTTTTCGAGTCGTTATCTCTGGGTCGAAGTCGGCACCGGCGTCGGCTTCCTGGCCCTGTTCGTAATCGAAATCATGGTGAACCCCGCGGGCTTGCCCGGTGTCCGTTTCGTGGCGGATGGCCTGACCGCGTATCCCTCGAACGCCGCTCTCGGGCTCTTCGTTTACCATGCGTGCCTGTTAAGCCTGCTGATCGCAGCTGCGGTGATCGATGCCGAGCACCGCATCATCCCACCCTTGATCCCGTACACCGGTGCGATCATCGGCATCATTGGCGGTGCCTTGATGCCCTGGCCCTGGACCCATGACGCCGCCGCCCTGACGATCCCCGCCGGCACACCCTGGATCTTGAGACCGGGTGAGATACCGGTGGGTGCGCAGCCCTGGCCCTTCTGGGTGCCCCCAGCCTTTGCCCCCGCGGGAAGCTGGAAGCTCGGCCTGACGACATCGCTCGTCGGTGCCCTCGTTGGCTCGCTCGTGGTTCGCTGGATCAAGTGGCTCTTCGAAGTCGGCTTTGGCAAGGAAGCGCTCGGCCTCGGCGACGCGGACTTGCTCATGATGGCGGGTGCGTTCCTCGGCTGGCAGATCGCCGTGATGTCGCTCTTCGTTGGCGCATTCGCGGCACTGCTCGTATTCAAACTGCCCGGCTTCCTGATTGCCCTCGTGAAGAAGGGATCCGTCGAGCGCGAACTCCCCTTCGGCCCCGGCCTTGCAGTTGGCGTGCTCGTGACCTGGTTGGCCTGGCCCTGGCTTGGGCCGCGCTTGCAGTTCCCGCTCTATGACCTCGAAGCGATGGGTTTGCTCGTCGCGGTGTTGAGCGTCGGCATGCTGGCCGCGGGCTTGCTGCTGAGGCGCGGCGAACCCGAGCCCGCCCTGAAATAATCGGGAGTGCCGATGGCCGCGACGATTGCAATCATCGATTACGGCATGGCCAACCTGCGAAGTGTGCAGAAGGCATTCGAACAGGTGGGGGCAGATGCCGCGATCACGGCCGACCCGAAGCAGATCGCCGCGGCGGGCAAAGTGGTGTTGCCGGGTGTCGGAGCCTTCCAGGATGCCATCGCCTGCGTTCGCGATTCCGGCCTTGCGGACACCATTGCCGAGCACATCCGCCACGGCCGACCTTTTCTTGGCATTTGCCTCGGCCTGCAAATGCTGTTCAGTCGCAGCCACGAGGACGGCGTCTTCGCGGGGCTCGATCTCTTCGCCGGCGATGTCGTGCGGTTCCCGACCGTGCCGGGCCTCAAAGTGCCGCACATGGGCTGGAACACGCTGAAGTTCGCACAAACGGACTGCCCACTCTTCGCCGGCCTGCCATCGGAACCCGCCGCGTATTTCGTGCACTCCTTCTATGCCGAGCCCGCGGACCGCACATTAATCGCTGCGGAGGCGGACTACCCCGAACCCTTTTGCGCCGCCATCTGGAAGGACAACGTCTTCGCCACGCAATTCCACCCCGAGAAAAGCCAGGCCGTGGGTCTGACGATGCTGCGAAACTTCGCGGCGATGTGAGCCAACTATTCCACATCCCAGATCACGATGTTGCCCTGATCGCCACCGGCGGCGAGGCGGAGGCCATCGGGTGCGTACACGAGAGAGTAGACGCGGCCGAGCGGCCACTTGAAGATGGCCTGTTCGCGGCCCGTGGCGGCGTCCCAGATCCGCACGGTCTGATCCCAGCTGCCCGTGGCGATGGTCGCGCCGTCCGGGCTGATCGCCACGGCCTCCACCCGCCCCTTGTGCCCCTTCAGGATGGCTCGTTCACGTCTCTTCTCCACATCGTAGATCCTCACGTTGTAATCCACAGCCACGGCAAGTGTGGTGCCATCCGCAGCGAGCGCCAGGGCGGGGCTGTCCTTGGGCTGAGGGAAGGCCACGGGGGTTTGCTGGCGAATGTCCCAGAGGTTCACCTTGTTGTGCCCGGTGGCCCAGGCGACGAGGTTCTTCTCGGGGCAGGCCGCAATGGCACGGACGCCATTGGGCTCCTGGAAGTGCGGCTCGAGGCGTCGTCCGGCGGCGAGGTCCCAGAGTTCGAGGTTGCCACTGGTTCGCAGGCCGCGGTCGCCCGTGCCGACGACGAGCCGTGTGCCACTCAGTGCGGCGAGGGCGGTGGTGGGGATATTCGAGGGGCCCTGCATTTTCCAGATGTCCGCTTCGCGGCGGAAGATGTGCCAGCCGTGGGCATGGCCGATCACCACGGTGCCGTCTTCGAGGATGGCCACAGCATGCACGGCAGGCGACTTCGGGCCCGGCTCACTGTAGAGGGAGGAAGGGCGGCCATCCTCCGCACGCAGGATCAGCGATCCGTCCTGTGCGCCACTCGCCAGCGTGTTGCCATCCGGAGAGAAAGCGAGTGCATACACAACGGTCTTGTGATCCGCATACAACAGCATTTCGCAAACCTTTCGCCACTTACCACATACACGATCAGTCGATTCTTCCAATAAACTGATTCTACCGAGGCCACACGAGAACCAGAACCCATGTCCATCGAGTGGACCGATAACGATCCCGAAACGGGCGAACGCCGCTACGTGTGCGCGGAGAAGTTCGCGCGAGCCTGGAGTTTCAAGGTGCGTTTCAAACGCCGCACCAACTGGGACCGCAGCGTGACGGTGACCCGCGAGATGTGGGAAACCTTACTCGACGCACTGGAACGCCGCTACTGCAGACGCGAAGGCGTCTCTGAAGAGGATCTGGCCGGCGTCAGAAAGATTCTCGCAAGCGCCATCCCCGGCGAGCGGCCGGCGTAAGCCGGCTGTTCTCTCCGAGCGAGTTACGCCGGTTGCTCTTTACACGTGAAGCAATCCGGTTGTTCTCTCCGTGTGAAGGAATCCGGCTGCTCTATCCGACACATTCACAATCTGCCATGCCATACTCCCCCATTTTGGCCACGCTGGGTTATGTTTTTTCGCCCGACGGCAAGCGTGTGCTCATGATCCACCGCAATGCCCGCCCCGGCGATGCCCACCTGGGCAAGTACAACGGGCTCGGCGGCAAACTGGAGTCCAATGAGGATGTGGTCGCGGGGATGCGCCGCGAAATTCGCGAGGAAGCCGGCATCGAGTGCACCCAGCTCCAGCTCGCGGGCACCATCTCCTGGCCCGGGTTTGGTCGGCAGGGCGAGGACTGGTTCGGTTTCCTCTTTCGCATCAACGAATTCACCGGAACACCTCATGCCAGCAACGCCGAAGGAACGCTGGAATGGGTCGAAATCGAATGCGTCGAGTCACTTCCGCTCTGGGAGGGCGACCGGTTTTTTCTGCCGCTGGTCTTTGATCGCGAGCACCCGAGCTTTCATGGCGTCATGCCGTATTCGGGTGGGAAACCGCTGGGATGGTCGTACAGTTGCGATAACCGGAAGGGTGAATGAATTCAGGTCCGGCAAAAGATTCCCCTGTGGGCCACTTATTGCGCGTCTTGTGTGCTACAGTTGGATCGCATTCCCCGAATGTGTGGCTGAACCGCACCCAGCGCAATAACTCTCGCCCTGGATTGCGAATGAGAATGGGGAGCCGGCGTTGCTTTATACCCCGCGAATCCGCTCGATGACACCCGGGGCTTTTCAGCCCGCGTACGGTGCGGAACCCTCTCCCGGGTATCGGCTCACGCGGTTGCGTGGCCGCGGCGGCTTCGCGGAGGTGTGGGAAGCGACCACACCAGCCGGACCGCCCATTGCCCTCAAATTCATGCTCAGCTCCAACGCCGGCAGCACGGCCAAGGAGATTCGAGCGATTCAGTCTTTTCAGGTGCTCGATCACCCGCACATCGTTCGTACGCTCGACGTGTGGACTGTCCCGGGCTACATCGTGACGGCGATGGAGCTGGCCGAGGCCACGCTGCTCGACCTGATGATGCTTTATCACAACGACCTCGGTCAGTTGCTCGAGCCGAAGCTGTTGTGCATGTACCTCTGGCAGGTGAGTCAGGCACTGGACCTGCTCAATGGCCGCACACACAAGCGCGAGGGTCGCAAGGTTGGATTTCAGCACGGTGATGTGAAGCCGAACAATGTGCTGCTCTTTGGCGATGTGGCGAAACTGACCGACCACGGCCTGGCCACACCCACAAACGGTCCGACAACGCCATGCCCACGTGCGGGCACAAAGGAATACGCCGCGCCCGAGGTGTTCCAGGGCTATCTCACAGACTTCTCCGATCAGTTCAGCCTGGCCGTTTCGTATTACGTGCTGCGAACCGGTGCGTTCCCCTATCCACCGCCGCCCGCCGAACTGGCACGCTCGTACTTCCGCCCACCACCGGATCTGCAGGGCTTGCTGCCGGCCGAGCAGGTTGCGCTCTCCCGTGCTCTCTCCACCGTGCCGCAAGCACGCTTCCCGACCTCCGGCGACCTCATGCGAGCCTTGATGGGTGCTCACGGCCTCCAGGTTCCCAGTACCGGTACCGGTTCGGGCACCGTCAAATCCAGCGGTGTCACCGAGCGAAAGTTGCTGACACGCTGAGTGCCGATCCGCATCACGCCCATCTGCGTTCTACACTTCGGGCATGTTGCAGCCCTTCTTTACTGCGGCGATGCAGGCCCCCGGTCGGCACCTCACCTTTCGCCGCACCGTCGCGCTTCACGTCCTGATTCTGACGGCATTAGCCTGGGCCGCTTCGCTCGCGCAATCGCTCGCCACGATAACGGCCATCGCCCACTTCACGCTCATCCTTGGCTTCGTGGAGGGCGGGGCCCTCATCGGCTGGCGACTCACGCAACTCCCCAAAAGTCAGGCACTTGAATTTCTGCTCGTCTCCTCGTTGCAGCCACGCCGGGTGTTCCTCGCGGAAGCCGTTGTCGGCATTCTGCGCTTCGCACTGGTGAGCCTCTCCGGGCTTCCCATCTTGCTCGGGCTTGTGCTGAGCGGGACCGTTGAGCCCGCGGATCTGTGGGTGCTCGCGTTCATGCCCTTCACCTGGGGCATCGTCGCTGGGCTTGGGCTCACTGCCTTCGCTTATGAACCGGCCCGCGTCCGCAAGCTGGGTGAGTTCGTCGGCCTATTCGGCGTACTCATTTACCTCGTCATCGGTGTGTTGGCCGGGGAGAATCTGAAACTCTGGCTCGCGAAGTTGCCGCCAGAATGGGCCGACTTCATCTTCCGCGTCGTGCTCACCATCCATCACAGCAACCCTTTTGGCGTCGTGCGAAACTGGTTCGACGCGGCCGGGCTCACCGCACTCGTCTGGCGTCAGTTCCTGGAACTCGAGGTCATCGCCGGCGTGCTCATCTTTGGCTTCGGCATCCGCGCCGCCGGTCGACTCAAGGGGCACTTCCACGACCGCCACTACCGCCCCATCTGGTCAGGCCGCGAGGATCAGAGTGCCCTTATTGGCGACCGCCCGCTATCGTGGTGGGCGGTTCGCCGCGTCATGGAATACAGCGGCCGCGTGAACGTCTGGCTCGCCGGCGGCTATTCCATCGTCTATGCGGTGTACATCGTCGCTGGCGACAACTGGCCGCCCTGGATGGGTCGCGTTGTCTTCCAGATCTTCGATGGCTGGGGCGGTGCGCCAATGGTGGCCACGGCCATGTGCGTGATGGCCGCGGTGCCCGCTGCATTCCAGTTCGGCCTCTGGGATCCGTCGCCATCCGACCGCTGCAAGCGACTGGAATTGCTGCTTCTCACCGACCTCGAAGGCAAGGACTACTGGCAAGCCTCTCTCGCGGCTGCCTGGAAGCGTGGCCGGGGCTACCTGATCATCGCCAGCGTCCTCTGGCTGGCGCTGGCGATTGCGGGCCGGGTGGCCTGGTACGATTCACTTGCCGCGGCCTTCGGCGGTGTCGCACTCTGGGCCTTCTCGTTCGCGGTCGGATTCCGCGCTTTCTGTAGTGGTCGGCAGGCCAGCGGCATCGCCTTGCTGCTCACGCTGGGGATGCCGTTGTTGCTCTTCGTTCTGCTGCGCGCGGGCTTCAACACGCTTGCGGCCTTCGTGCCCACGGCTGCCTGCTATTTACCCCTCAAGACCGGGCTCACGGCCAGTTGGGTCGCGGGGTTCGACATGCTTCTGGCCGCGACGTGGTGGCTGACCCGTTCCGGTTTGATGAAGTGCGAACCCGAACTGCGGCAATGGCTGAGTGACAACCAGGGCCGCCGCACCGAATGACGATTGAAGTCTGCTCGGCCACGACGCGGCATGGAAACCTCTCGCCTGTTGACAGGATTTCCGCTCCGCACTTCGCACTCTGAACTCCGCGCTGTATTTCTAATCTCATCTCCCGTGGCGAATTCCCATCCGATCCGAGATGCTTGTCATCATGAAAATTGCACCTTCGATATTGTCTGCCGATTTCGCCCGCCTTGGAGAGCTTGTTCATGAAGTCGAAGCAGCCGGTGCCGATCGCATCCATGTCGACGTGATGGACGGCCACTTCGTGCCGAACCTGAGCATGGGCTCTGTCGTGGTGAAGGGCTTGCGTCCCGTCACAAAGTTGCCGCTCGAAGTGCACCTGATGGTCAGCGACCCGGCCCGCTTCCTCGATGGCTTTGTAGAGGCCGGTGCGGACACGCTCATCGTGCACCTCGAAGTTCACCCGGACCCGCGGCACATCATCATGCAAATCCGCAATGGCCTGGGCAAACGTGTCGGGCTCGCCTTCAACCCGGACATGCCTGTCAGCCGGATCGAACCCTTTCTGGTCGATATCGATGTGGCATTATGCATGACCGTGTTCCCGGGATTTGGCGGCCAGGCGTATATCCCCGAGAGCACACGTCGCATTCGCGAGTTGCGTCGCCTGATTGAGAAGCAGAACCCGGAATGCGAACTCGAAGTGGACGGCGGCATTGACGAGCGAACGATAGCGGCGGCAGCCGGGGCGGGAGCGAATGTGTTCGTGGCGGGCACCGCGATCTTCGGAGCCAAGGCCGGGCCAACCGCTGCGGTAAAGGAGTTGCAGAAATTGGCCGGCGGTTGACGCGGCGACTCTCGCCTGGGAACGGCAAACTTCACTTCACACTCACGCCGATCAGCGGGAAGACGTAGGCATGGAGAAAAGCCGGAGTGTGCATGCCGTGGTGGCCGCCCGTGTGGCCGGTCCAGGTCACATCCGGGCTCCAGAAATGCTGGCGAAGGCGGGCCGTTTCGGTCTCGTTTAACGCTTCACCAGGCTGGAAGCCATGCCGCCCGGCCGCACGGGCCCAGTACTTATCCGTGGTGCCCACCACTCGCGTCACGAAGCCGAGTGCAATCCAGTCCTTCTTGCTGCAATAGACATCCACACCCTCACGTGCCGAACGCAGAGCAGGGCGAATGTCATAGCCCGTGGAGACCGACGGTGCCAACAAGATGAGCCGGTCGATCGAGTCGGGCGGAAGTTGCTCTGCGGCACAGAGGGCCACGGCGCAACCGGCACTATGGGCCACGATCACGACACGACGGCCGGGCTCGCGGGCTTGCTGTGTGCGAATCACGGCCGCCAGGCGTGTCCCTTGCTCGCGGGCGTGCTCCATGTCTGTCTGATCGCGGAGCAACTGGCGATGGCCATGCGACCAGGGGAACGCGGCCAGTTCAACCGGGTTGTCGGCCAGCACATTGGCCAGCGAAAGTGCGTTCGAGCAGCCCTTCAGGTCGCCAGCCCCATCGACCACCCAGACCAGTGGCCGCTGCTCCTCTGGAGCCGTGCCGCGAGCACGCGGAGCGTTGTAGTAGCACTGGGTGGCATGGGCGTGCCGAACGGGAATCGGCATCAAGGCCGGTGCCATCGGGGCTGGTGCCGAGCGCCAGGGCGGTCGGCCATTGACCGAACCCACCGACGAGAGCCCCGCCAACGTCAACACCACGGCGATCAGGAAGAGTTGCCGACTCATGTTCTCCAGAGCCCCGTGTCCTTCGGGGAGTTAGCCAACTCGGCCATAATATCGGTTGTCAGGAACTTCAACTGCAGTTATGTGCGGGAAGTGGTCGAACACGAAGAAAAGTTCATGTCGCCGAATTTGCCAAGGGGTGAGCAATGATCTTCAGGCTTACCCAGCTTGCGTCACTGGCCCGATCGCTCACCGGACGCGCGAAGACTGATAGAATAACGGGGCCGGTCCCTGCCGGCACGGGAGGTCGGCGAATGCAAAGCCGCATCGGGGCAGCGACATGCTTCTTCACATTGCTCGGTGCAGTTGCCCTTGGTGTCTACTGGTATTACCAGACGCCGGATGAGCCACCGCTTGCGCAAGCACCAACCGTGGTCGATGACCACAAGCCGTTGCCGCCTGTCGATGAATTTGTGCATCTCGCACACACGGATCCGGTCGAGATGCTCTGGAAGTGTCTGATCCGCTATCAGCGTGAAGTGCCGGGCGGCTTTCAGTCGACTCTCGAAAAGACGGAGTGGGTTGAGGGCAAAGCGCACCCCACCGAGGTGGTGCACATCGCCGCACGGGATGAATTCGCCAGGCGGCCGCAGGTCCGCATGGACTGGGAGAGCGGCTTCCGCAAAGATCCTGGACTTGGATTCGAAATCCACGGTGCATTGCTCCAGGAAACTCGCAATGCGGAGGGCGAACTCGAATACGACATTCTGACCTGGCGTCCGCGGGCACTGAAGAAACTCTTCTCCATCGGAGTGGCGTCCGAGCAGGCCCGTCGGGCCTCACGCTACTGCCTGCGCGATGCGGGAATCTACCGTGGCATGCTCCGCACCTACGATGCCTGGAAATCACTTCACGAAGCAGGTCAACTTCAGGCGTGTTGTCTGGAGCCAGAGGATTACGACGACGAACTGCGGGCCCGACTCGCGAAACTCGGCACCGATCCCGCTGGCAAACCAATCCAGTGCCTGGTGGTGCGGCGAACCAGCACGCAACTGGAACTGGACCCCTTTGAGGTCGGTGGCAAGGCCGATGCCGATCCACGCGTCGTCGAGCGAGATGGCTTCAATGAAGTGACGATCCTGATTGACGTGGTGCGCTGGTTGCAGGTCGGCACCATCGTGAGGCGGACCAGTATTCAGCCGCCGCGACTCATCGCCGAATACTACTTCCGCAACATTGAGTTGAATCCCAGCTTTCCGCCGGACACGTTCACCCCCGAGGGGTTGAAGGCGGATCGGAAGACGGTGTGATTTCACTCCGGGGGCTCGGGGTGTGAGTGTTCCTCAGATCCGGCGAGGATTTCCAGTCGATCGAGTTGCTTCCGCTGGCCGAGGGCCACGAGCGTGGCACCGGGTTCCATGATGGTGTCTGCCGGGGGTTTGTAGAGCAATTCCCCGCCGGGTCGCAGGATGCCGAAGATGACAATGCCGAGATCCTGGTGAATGCGGTGATGCCGCAGCGAGTGTCCGGCCAGTCGGCTCCCTTCGAAGACCGATATCTCCTCGATCTGAATGTCTGCGAATTCGGGTCGCGTCGCCAGTTCCATGAAGTTCAGTGCCGTGGGCCGCACCACCGCCTGCACGGCGCGGTGTCCACCACTGAGATAGGGTGAGATCACCTTGTTCGCGCCCACCTTCATGAGCTTCACCTCGGCTTCTTCTTCCTCCGCACGCGCCACGATCATCAACGACTTGTTGAGCAGCCGGGCTGTTAAACAGATGTACAAATTATCGGCATCGGACGAGACAGCCGTGATGAGGGAACGGGCTCGTTCCGCACCGGCCTTGCGCAGCACGTCGTCCACGCTGGCATCGCCATGCAACGGCAACCCATAGCGATAGGGCAACTCGGTCAACAACTCCGGCGACCGGTCGATCACCACGAAACGTTTGCGCTGGCGTTCCAGTTCCACGCAGATGATCTTGCCCATGCGCCCATAACCGCACACGATCGTGTGCCCGGTGAGCTTGCGGAGTTCCTCGTCCACCCATTGCCTCCCCAGGACGTCGCGGATTTCGCCGGTCACGACGGAACGCACCAGTTCCGAGGCGAGATAGGCGAGCGTGAAGATGCCGCTATACGCCAGGACCACGGTGAAGGCCCGGCCGCGATTCGAGAGTTCGTGCGTTTCGCCATAACCGATCGTCGTCAGGGTGACCGCGGTCATGTAGAAGCCATCGAAGTACGACCAGTGTTCCCCTTCGATCCAGCGATAGCCCACTGTGCCGGTGCCGAGCAACAGGCTTGCAAAGAGGAACGTGCCCCAGAGCCGGTTGGGGATATGCGTGCGGAACCAGACCCGAATACTCCGGGCCACGCTTCGCAAGCGAAATCGGAGCCGCCAGCGTCCTTTCACACGGGTTCCCCAAGACGAGCCCGTGCGGCATGGCACAGATCTTCGAGGTGCGCCTTCGATTTTAGCTGTTCAAAGCGGCCCTCGTGAGCGATCCAGTCGCGTGTGGCATCGATCTGCTTCAGGAGTGTGGTGTCGTGCTTCACCCGGCCACTTAACGCGTGTGGTGATGTGTGAGCGAATGTGCCCTGTGAGCCGATCACCCGCGCTGCCAGCCACGATGTGCCGGGCGGGCTTGCCGTCATCTCGATGCGAGCGGTGAAGCACGTGGAGTCGTGAACGGGTGCCCCCGCCTGGATGACCTGGCCATCGGCAACGATCTCCAGTGAATCGAATGGCCTGGCGGAAGTCGCGGTGGCCTCGATGCGGCCCGTGTCGTCCACGTGCAGCCGCAGCAACGGACCGCTCGTGGCGAAGCACCGCCCGGCTCGCACCG
>JBGSZR010000201.1:0-17491 GCA_041750275.1 Gemmataceae bacterium | reverse complement strand
GTAACGCCGGCCGGGGCGAGCCTTCGATTCCTCCACCACACGCAGGAACAGTTCCTCGAGCGTGCTCGCAGGGTGGCCGACGGTTTCGAGTTCGCCGCCGTGCTTGCGAAACACCGCTTCGAGATCGGCTCGCAATTCGGGCGATTCCTTCACCTTGCGGGCGGTCACCTCCACACGCGCAGCGTCCTCGACGAGTGTGGAAACCTTGCCGAGCGTCTGAAGGTCGCCGTTGTACAGAATGGCAATACGATCGCAGACATCCTGCACATCGTCGAGCCGGTGCGAGCACATCAGCACCGTCTTGCCCTTCTTGCGAAGGTCGAGAATCAGGTCCTTCATCCAGCGTGTGCCGAGCGGGTCGAGGCCGCTGGTGGGCTCATCGAGAATGACGAGTTCAGGGTCGTTGATGAGCGCCTGGGCCAGGCCGATGCGTTGCCGCATGCCTTTCGAGTATTCCTTCAAAATGCGCTTCTTGTCCGCCCCGAGGCCAACCGTCTCGATCAGTTCGGCGGCACGGGTGCGGCGGGTCTCGGCGGGGATGTCGAACAATCGACCGTAGAAATCGAGCGTCTCTTCCGCATTCAGAAAGCGGTACAGGTACGATTCCTCCGGCAAGTACCCAATGCGTTCATTCTTCTCGACCTTGGCCGCGGGCTCGCCGAACACGAAGGCATCGCCGCTGGTGGGGAAGAGGAGACCGAGCAGCAGCTTGATCGTGGTGGTCTTGCCCGAGCCGTTGGGCCCGAGCAGACCGAAGATTTCACCCTTGTGAATCTTCAGATCGAGCGCGTTGAGGGCGGTCTTCTTCTTGCGGCCCCAGAAGTCGCGATAGACCTTGGTGAGGTTGCGGGTTTCAACGACGAGATCCTGGGACATTGCGGCCTCCGGGCTCCCCGCGATTCGGGAGCGGCGGTCCAAACAAACAGGGAACAATAAGGGATACGATCCCCGGATCGGTTCGGTTCGCCGATCGCGAGTGGAGATATCGTAGGAACTGGCCAGCGGGGCACCAACTGCCCCCGCAACGCGGACTCCGGCACCTCACGGTGCTGGCTCGCCAGCTCTTCGGTTGCGATTGGCTGCACCATCGTCTGAATTCGTCATACCAGAAATGGTCGCCAGTCGCCGTCGCCGTCGCGGGCTTCGTTGGGCTGGAAGAGCCCCTTGTATTCGAGCGAACGGCAACCGGCGACGTAGAAGCCAAGATAGACATGGGGAAGCTGCCAGAGTCGGGCTGCTTCCAGAATGGCGAGCACATTAAAGGTTCCCAGCGAGCGGTTGCGTTCATCCGGGTCGTGATAAAAGTAAATCGCGGAGAGGGCAGCCGGCAGGCGGTCCACGTACCCGACGCCCACGAGGCGATCGCCCATGCGATAGGTCCACTCCTGGCTCGGGAACGGGTTCTCCACGAACGATTCGACGTATTCGCGGGTCTCCTCGAAATCGTGCCCGGGCCAGCCGACACGCTCGGCCTGGGCCCGGTGAAACTTGTCGTAGAGGTCGAGCTTCTCGCGCGAGGCACCCGGCTCGCCGATGGTGATGCGAACATCCGCATGGTTGGCCTTCCAGGCGCGCCGCTGACTCCGATTGGGTTTGAACGATTCGACGGGCACGCGAATTGGCCGGCAAGCCCGGCACGTGGGGCAAGCGGGCCGAAAAAGCGAGTAGCCGAACCGCCGCCAGCCCTGCTCCAACCGCTCCGCATACTCGGCCACCGAGAGCTGACCCACCACCTCATATTCCAGCGACCACGTCTGTGCGGGCAAGTACCCACACGACCCCGGCGGCGATTGAAATGTAAAGAGTGAGATCATGACGAAGAAAGATCGAATCGAGATGATTCGAGATTGAGGATTTGCCGAAGACCTCACACGCTCCAGTGAGTGCCGCTCGTGCCCTTCGCACGAAACGATGCGATCACAACCGAAGATATTAGGTTTTTAATAGCACATCCTGCAATCCGGAATCGCCAATCGGAAATCATCAATCGACAATCGTTCGCACGGGTCGCAGGCCAGCGGTGTAGTTCCGACTGCCGGGCCGGTTGCTGAAGCGACTGGCGGAACGCAGATAGACGGGCGGATCCACGAACGAACCACCCCGCAGCACATACGACACCTGTTCATCAATGATCAGCGAGACTTTCTGGCGGTTGTCTTCCAGATGATTGGTGTCATATACCCAGCCGGGATTGTCCACCCATTCATTGGCATTGCCCAGCATATCGAAGAGGCCCCATTCGTTGGGGAGCAGACTGCCGACGGGCCAGGCATGGTCATCGCCGTTCTTGAGAAACCAGGCATAGCGTGGGAGCAACTCTTCACCTCGGCCGTAATAGTGCGATGTGGTGGTGCCCGCCCGGCACGCGTACTCCCATTCCGCTTCAGTGGGCATCCGGTAGCCTTTGAGTTTGAGGTGCCACGCCTTCACACTCATTCCCTCATCGTATTCTCCATCAATGTTGGGTTCATAACACCATTCCTCTTCCGGGATGCCTTCCTGCTCGCTCAGCCAGTTGCAGTACGCGGCTGCATCGTACCAACGCACTGTCACGGCCGGGCCGTCGGGTTCGGGGCTGTAGCGAGGGTTCGATTCATGCATCGGGTTGAACCGCAGGAATTGCCGGTTGGTCACTTCCTTGCTGGCAATGGCGAAACTGCGGCTGATACGCTTGCGGTGGCCGGGTTCATTGACGGGCTTGCGGTTCATCTCGGTGACGGGCGAACCCATCGAGAACTCGACCGGGCCGCGGATGATGGTGAAGGTCTGGCCTTCGCCATTCACGAACCAGTTGCGATCTGCTCGTGCCGGGTCTTCGCCTCGCTTCGTGGCGGCCCGACTGGCCGCGGCGAATTCGGCATCGATCTGGGCGACTTCCCGCCCGTGCCCCCGTCGGCATCGCAACACCCAGTCCGCCGCCGCATGGAAGCCGGGATCTGGATGGGTTCGATACAGTTCGAGCAACCCTTCAGGAGCGATATACTGGAGCGGATCGAACTCGCCGAGCGCGAGGAGCAGGGCACGCTTGGCAGTCACATCCTGTTCCACGAAATAGCGTTTTTCGAGTCGGTGGTATTGCCCGCCGAACGGGTCGCTGTCGATCGCAGCGAGTCGTGCGATCAGGTAGCCGCGGAGGCTGGGATCGGTGTTCCTTGGCAAGACGAAAAACGACCAGGCGTCGTGCGGGGTGTCGTTGGGATCATTAGGAATCAAGGCGGCGATGGCGTGGGCCTGCCGGCGGGCAAGCGTGTCCTGTTCCAGGTCCACGTTCACGAAATGAGCGATCGGAACGAGGCCAAGTGTCGCGGCGAGTGCGGGCACCTGACTTTCCGAGTTCACCCAGGCGGGAAGAGCGCGCTTTCCGATCTCTGCTTTCAGGATCGGTGCGATGGCAACACGATGCTCAAAGATGGCCCGGGCGAAGAGCGGATAGTGGCGGCCATCGACGATGATGGCAAGTTCGGCCAGCACTTCGGGGCGATCACGCGCGAAGCGGGCCAGGAGATTCGCCGCGATGTCATAGGCCGAAGCATCGGCAACGAGTTGCGTGACCGGGAGTTTGCCGGACTCGATGCGCACTCGCAGCCGCCGATACTGATTCACGAGTTCGGGGATGAGAAAACCACGAACCGGACCTAAAGCCTCGACATACGCATCGACTTCCAGCGGATTGAGGCGGAGCAGATCCGCAACCACGGCAGGAACGTGGTGGTGCCAGCGCTCGGAGGATGCATCGACACTTGCAAGCACGGCAGCGACGCGGACCGGCCGAGACTCTCCGGCATCCGAATCGTTAGCGAGCGTATCCCAAACCGAAACACCTTGTTGTTCATATAGAGGCAGATCTCGCAGATGAGCCTGGCATAAAGACAGTTCATCGAGGCGACAATAATATGCATTTACCTTCACGGCGATGGAAAGCTTCTGGCGTTGTTCTGCATCCATCGACTCGCTGTCTTCAAGAAGCGCCAGCCGGGCGAAAAGGCCTGCACGTTCGGTGATCGGTCGCTCTGTCAGTTTCAGGAGGTGCGGCCGGGCTTGCACACGGTAGTCGGCGAGTTCCTTCAGGAGCACGGGCACGGCACGGGGTTCGGCTACCGAAAGCGCCTGCACGAGCGACTGGGCCTTGGCTTCGCGCTGCTCCTGGCGGGCGGTTTCCTCCGCGGCACGCAGTCCGTCCTGACGCTTGATCTCGGCGTCGAGTTCCGCGCGATCGAGGGCCCGCTGGAACTGGAAGGCGGCGATCACGCCGCCCAGAAGCATGAAGCATGTCGTCGCCAGGGCGGCGGTACGCCCGGGGTGACGCTTCACCCACTTCCAGACTTTCTCCGTCGGCGTGACCGGGCGTGCCGTGATGGGTCGCCCCTCGAGAAACGCCCTCAAATCCTGGGCCATCGCATCCGCGGTGGGGTATCGTCGCGACGGTTCCTTCTCCAGGCATTTCAAACAAATGGTTTCAAGATCGCGCGGAATGCTGGCATTCAGCATGCGGGGTCTCACAGGTTCCTGCGTGAGCACCTGCTGGATCGTGGCCATGGCGGTATCGCCCAGGAACGGAGCCCGGCCGGCGAGCATCTCGAACAGGATCGCACCGAGGGAGTAGATATCCGTGGCGGTGCCGATCTCGCGTGTGCGGCCCGCGGCCTGTTCCGGGCTCATGTAGCAGGGAGTGCCCATGATTGCTCCGGTTGCGGTGACGTCGGACTGGCCGATTTTCGCCAGGCCGAAGTCAGCGATCTTGGGTGCGCCCGCCTCGGTGAGCAGGATGTTGGCCGGCTTCAAATCGCGGTGCACAATACCGCGAGCATGGGCAGCCGCCATGGCCTCGGCCAGCTTCATCAGCAGTTCCGAGGCCGATCGCGGCGGAGGAATGCCTTCACGACGCAGCGACTGAGCAAGCGTGCCGCCACCCACAAACTCCAGGGCGAAAAAGGGCAAGTCGTCGTGCGTGCCGAATTCATGAACATGCACGATGTTCGGGTGGTCCAGCTGGGCAATGGCCTCGGCTTCCATCAGAAAGCGAACGCGAATCAGCGGATCGTGATACTTGCCATCGAGAATCATCTTGATGGCGGCGGGTCGGTTCAGGTGCAGGTGGCGAGCCCGATACACCACGCCCATGCCGCCGCGGGCAATTTCGGACTCGATCGAATAACCCGGAATCGCGGGCAATGCCTGAGAAAAGGAGGTGGGATGATTGAGCAGATCCTGGCTGCTCTGCGCAGTCTGTGTGCCCGGATCGACCGGCGGGTGCGAGGCCGTGGGACCTGAGTGCTCCACGTGCTGGGTACCGGTGCTATCGTTGCTCATGCGAGGCTCGGGGTGAAACGGGATGCCGCATGGCCTTGAGAAACTTCACAACCGTTCGGGTGCTGATCAACCTAACTGGCCACGTCCTTCGTGGGCGATCCGCCAGGGTCCTTGTGTCGCTTCACGAGTGCGTTATGGGTGGCGAGTTTGTAGAGATCGCCGAGTGTGGGGTAGTTGAAGCAGGTGTCGAGGAAGAGTTTCGCGCCGCCACCGGTCATGAGTGCCAGCAGGCCAATGTGGATCACTTCGGTGGCCTGTTCGCCGATGATGTGCACGCCGAGCAAGCTCATGTCGTCCTTCTTGAAGACGAGTTTGAGGAAGCCGGTTTTATCGCCAATGATTTTGCCGCGGGCGTTTTGGGCATAGTCGGCACGGCCAACGACGATGTCGATCCCTTTCTCCCGTGCCTGGGCTTCGGTGAGCCCGGCGGCACTGGCTTCGGGGATGGTGTAGATGCCGGCCGGCAGGAACGAGGCCAGTGCCTGCTTCGTATCGGAGCCGAACATGTGGCACGCGGCGACGCGGCCCTGCTCGGCGCTGGCACTCGCCAGCGCGGGGAAGCCAATGACATCACCGGCGGCATAAATATGCGGCACCGTGGTGCGAAAGTGCTCATCCACGGGGATGAGCCCGCGACTGGTGAGGCCAAAGCCGGCAGCGGCGGGGTTCAACTGCTCCGTGCGGCTGGCCCGCCCCGCACACACGAGCACCTGTTCGGCCTGCACCTCACCGCCGGACTGGAACTTCACCGAGATTTCGCCGATGCGGGGTGCCTCGCAGGATTCGACTCGCTCCTTCCACCAGAAGCGAATCCCGGCCTTCTCCATGGCACGTTGCAGGGCGGCAGAGAGGTCTGCATCCAGGAAGGGGAGCAGTGAATCGCGGCCATCGATGAGGTGCACACGCGTGCCCAGGGCGGCAAACATGCAGGCGTATTCGCTGCCGATGACGCCGGCCCCGATCACGGCGAGTGAACGCGGCACTGCGGGGAGATAAAGCAGTTCATCGGAATCGTGAACACGATCGTGTTCGAAGCAGAACTCGGCGGGCCGCGTGGGGCTGGAACCGATGGCCACGAGGATATGCTCGCCTCGCACCAGGGAGGTACCGCCGGGCGGCACGGGGTGGATCACTTGCACGGTGTGGGGTTCGAGGAAGCTGCCGGTGCCCTGAATCACGGTGACGCCGAACTGATCGAGCCGTTTGCGCATCTGATCCGCTTCGGTGGACTTCACCTCGCGTTCGTGCTTGAGCAGTTCGTGGACGGTCGCGCCCCTTCGAAGCGAAAGATCGATGCCGTAGAGTGAGCGGGCGCGAACGCCGGAGAGGGCGAGGGCGGTTTCGCGGAGGGTCTTGCTGGGGATGGTGCCGGTGTTCACGGCCGCGCCGCCGCACATCGGGGCCCGCTCGATGATGGCGGCCCGTTTGCCCAGCAGCGCTGCCGTCTCGGCCGCCGAAACGCCAGCGGGCCCAGCTCCAATAACGACAAGATCGAAGGCGAGCGAATCCGGCATCAGGTAACTCCTGCATCATTCGGTGAAAGGCAGACCTGGCGAGCTCCCAGGCGGCAGCTGGGGAGTTGGTTCACTCGAACAGTCGGGCCACGGGAAGGCGGAAACCCGGGAGCACGTCGCCGCCGGCGTGTTCCTGGCGACCGTTGACGAGCGTGGGTTCATCACCGGGGGCGGTAGATCGTCGCGGTGCAATCATGGGGATCGATGAGCCAGACCCGTGGTACACCCGACTCGTGATACGCGGCAATCATCTCGTCCAGTTCTTCCATTTTGTCGCAGGGCGAGAGTATTTCGACAATCCGTGTGGACACGCCTTCGATCCGTGTTGTGGTATCGGTTTGTCGCACCACGACATCGGCTGGAACAGACACAGCGTCGACGCCAACCGTCGTTTGCGGCTCACCCGGCAATCGCACACCTGCCGCGCCGCAGACCACCTTCCCGCGTGACGTCGCGAGTGAGTTCCGCCAGATGTGAAGCTCACCTGTCACGTTGGCCATCGCTAGGGAATGAAAGCGATTGCGAATTGTGATGCCGTCCTTCCGCAATTCCCTCTTGATGAGCCAGCGCCGCCGGCCATCGTTCGGCAGAGCCAACCGTTCGTCCGTGGTCATGAGTCGCGTTGCGGTGGTCACCATCAATCGTGCTCCTAGAGCCGAGCCGAGCCATCAGCGTAATCTTAACCCGGGGCAGGTCATTTCGCCCGTGCGGTTGCGTATATTAACAGAGAACACCCTGCGTTCGTGGGTTGGCCCTCCGCCACGTGAAAAACAAGGAGCCGCACATGCCGGCCATCCTCGATGATGTCTCCACGGAAATCCTGGAACTCAAGAAGCAAATCGGTGCCACCATCCTGGCGCACTACTATCAGGAAGGCGAGGTGCAGGCTCTCGCGGACATCACCGGGGACAGCCTGAAGCTCGCCCGCGAGGCCACGCTGGTCGATTCACCCGTAATCGTCTTCTGCGGCGTCCTCTTCATGGCCGAGACGGCCAAGATGCTCAACCCGTCCAAGAAGGTGCTCCTGCCTGACCTGCAAGCGGGTTGCAGCCTCGTCGATGCCTGCCCTGCGGACAAACTCGAACGCTACCAGGAGATGCTCCGCATCAATGGCCGCAAGTTCCAGACCGTCTGCTACATCAACAGTTCCGCCAAGGTGAAGGCCCTCTCGGACTGGGTCGTGACCTCCGGCAACGCCGAGGACGTAGTCCGCAACAAGGTCCCCGCGGGCTACGAAATCCTCTTCGTGCCGGACAAGCACCTGGGCCGCTACATGCAAGAGATCACGGGCCGCGATATGATCCTGTGGGATGGTTCGTGCATGGTGCATGAAATCTTCAGCATCACAGACTTGCTGAAGATGAAGAAGACACATCCCGCAGCACGCACCATCGCGCACCCCGAATGCCCCAAGAACATCCTCGACCACGCGGATTACGTGGGCGGCACCGAGGCCATGATCAAGCACGTCGGCGGGTTCCAGGAACCCACAACCTTCCTGGTGGCGACGGAGCCGAACATGATGTGGCAGCTGCAGCAGAAACATCCGCAGCACACTTATCTCGGCGTGCCCGGCATCACCTGTGCCTGCAATAACTGCCCGCACATGGCCTTGAACACACTGGAAAAAATTCGGGATTGCATGCGCAACGGTGCACCCGAAATACTCTGGCAGCCCGAATTCGATGTGGCCAAGGAAGTGCTCACCCGCAGCTTGCTGAACCCACCCGCAAGCGCACCGGTCCAGCCCCAGGGGGATTGAGTGATGAGTTCAGATGTGCTGGGTTTGGTCACAGGCTTCCAATCGCAATCCGTGGCGAAGGAGTGCCCGTTCGAACTGCCAGTCATCACGGCTGAAGATGCCGCGAAGTATCTGCAAGTCGACGTGAAGGATGTTATCCAAGAGGCCGAGACTGGGAACCTGCCCGGACAGAAGATCGGGAACCAGCGGCGTTTTCTTGTACTCGGGCTGTTGGAATGGTTGCGCGCAGGAAATCAGCCCGCAGCACAACTTAACCCGCAATCGAGCAAGCAACGCATGCTGGCCCTGGCCGGGATGTGGAAAGATGACTTGAGTGTTGATGCCATGATGGAGGAGATCGAGCAACGGCGAAAAGCCGATTCCGTGGGAGGCCGCTAGCTCCTCATGTTTCTCCTCGATACCAACACGCTTTCCGATCTTTTCCAAGCGCACGAGAAGATCGTCGCCCGGCTCAATGCAGTCCCGGATGATCGATCGGTGGTTAGCTCTACCATTTCTCGTAGCGAAATACTGGAGGGTCGATTCGCATCGATCATCAAGGCAGCCGATCGTCAAGCACTGCTCATCGCGGTAGCACGGCTCAATCATGACGAGCAAAAGCTGAGCTCGATCGAGATTTTGCCAATCACTCCTGCAGTGGCAGATCGATTCCAGGCCTTACTGAATGAAAAGAAGCACAAGAAGACAGGACGCAAGGATCTCCTGATTGCCGCAATCGCCCTGGCTCATGATGCCACGCTCGTCTCACGCAACACGAAAGACTGCGAAAGATCGCCGGACTGAAGTTGGAGGACTGGGCCAAATAACAGTTCATGATTAGGAGCACGCAACACACTCACCGTCGATCAATCGCAGGTGGAGCACAGACCCTTTTCTGCAGGGACTTTGCGTAATATCTGGACCCCAGGAATCGATCGGATACTCATTCTTCCGGACACATGACATTCTTCTCGGAAGGTGGGTGTGCATGTCGTCCGGAATCAATGAGAAGCGATTCGCATCTTCGCTTCACTTCTTGACAGCCGTGGTGGGATAGTTATCGAACGTGTCGCCCTTGCCGAGGATGCGCGGGTCGTTCTGCTTCTTCAGTTCGGCGAACAGTTTCTCGCGCATCGCTTTCACCCGGCTCGCCTGTGCTTCCTGCACGGCGAGATTGTTAACGCAGTCCGGATCCTTTGACAGGTCGAAGAGTTCCTCGGCCGGTCGTTTGCCGAAGCAGAATTGCCAGAACTTGTCTTTCTCGCCGCTCTCCACGATGAACTTCATGGTGGGGCTGGCGTCCGTGTCCTTCAGGCCGAGTTCCGGGTTGCCGCAGGGCCAGCGGTCCGGGGCAAAGTTGTGGATATACAGGAAGTCCCCCTCGCGGATCGCCCGCACGGGATAGCCGAGCCCGGCCTCGCTGCCCGGCCGCGCGTAGGCATCGTTGCGTTCGCGGCCGGTGATGACGAAGGAGCGTTCGTGGGTGGCCTTGCCGCGGAGCAGGTCCGTGAAGCTGACACCCGTGATCGGCGACATGCCGGCCTTCGGGCCATCAACGCCGAACAGATCGAGGAAGGTGGGGGCAAGATCGATGAAGTTCACGAAGTCGCTCACGTGACGGCCCGGATTGGCGATGCCGGGCCCGTTGATGATGAGCGGCACGCGGTTCGAGACGTCGTAGTTGTGTCCCTTGGCCCGTGGGAACGGCAGGCCGTGATCGCCCGTCACGATGACAATCGTGTTCTCGGCTTCCCCGCTCTCGGCGAGCACCTTGAGGAGCGAACCCACCTCGGAATCGAATGTCTCGACCTCGATGGCGTAGTCGAGCATATCGCGGCGAACGATGTCATTATCGGGCCAGTACGCGGGGACGTGCTCGATGTCCGCGGGCTTTTTGCCGGCGTCAACGCCCGCATCAGCCTTCTAAGGGCGGTGCGGGTTCTGACTGCCGAACCAGAAAAAAAACGGCTTGTCCTTGGGCTTCGCAGCCAGGAAGGTGCGGAAGCCGGCAGCGGGGAAGTCCGCCTTCTTGCCGGCACCCGATGGCGTCATGCCCCAGTTGCGGTTCTTGCCTTCTGCATCCTTCGCCGAACCCGGGCCCCACACCTTGCCGGCCGATCCGCAGTGGATGCCGGCGTCGTGCAGCGCTTCCGAGAACGACTTGTACTTCGCCGGGAAGAAGGCCTGGTGATTGGCCGCTTCTTCGAGTTGCCAGGGATAGCGGCCGGTGAGCAGTGCGGCCCGGCAGGGGGCACACTTCGCGGTGGGCACATAGGCATTGTCGAACACCAGGCCCGCGGCCGCCAGCTTGTCGATGTTCGGCGTCTTCACCCACTTGAAGCCGTAGGCACCGAAGTGCGGCGACGCATCATCGGCAATGCAGAACAGCACATTCGGCTTCTTCGAAGCATCGGCCGCGATCGCAGGCGACACCCACGCAATGGCGGCGAGCGAAAGGATCAACCAGCGACACATGGTGCGCCTCCAACCCGGGGAAAGGATGAACGAACTGAGGCGAGCGGTGCCCGTCAGGGCACTGTTCACGTGAAATCGATTACGCATCCACATGGCGCGTGATGCGTGCAACTGCATTGCTCGATCGCACGCGTTCACGCATAGCGACGACGAATTGTCGGAATCAGATACTCGCCGAAGGCCGAGCTTAAATCATAGGTCGGTGCGTGGCCCCAGTCCTCGCGAGCCGCGTTATCGTCCACATCGGCTGGCCAGCTGTCCACAATGCGTTGCCGCTTCTCGTCCACCTTCGTGGCAATCGCGGCACCCGGGAAGGCCTCGCGCACAATCTGCTCGACTTCCGTGCTGGATGGCGCAAAGGCCCCGATGTTGTACACCGTCCGCGTGAGCTTCTCGCGTGGCGCGTGCACGAGGCGAATGATGGCGTCGATGGCGTCCGGCATGGCCATGAAGGGAATGCGTGTGTCGGGCCGCACGAAGCAATCGTAGTGCTGGCCGCTGGCCGCGGCGTGAATCATCTCCGGAGCATAATCGGAGGTGCCGCCGCTTGGCACGGTGATGGCCGAGATCAGGCCCGGGAAGCGAATGCAGCGGAAATCGATCTTGCCGCTCTGCGGATCGGCGGCGAGTTGCTTGTAGTGCTTGCCGTAGTACCGGCCGAGGTGTTCGCAATAGAGCTTGTTCGCACCGTACATGGTCGTGGGGAAATTGAACTCATCCTCTTTCACCTTCCCCGCGTCGGCCTTCGTGGCGAGGTCAGGCAAGCCGTAAGCCGCAATGCTCGACGGGTAGAAGAAGACCACGGGCCGGCCGTGGCTCTCGCCCTCGCGCTGGGCGAATTCGAAGAGGTTCAAGGCCCCCTCGACATTCACCTTGTGGGCCAGGGCCGGGCTGAATTCACTCCGCGTGCTCAGCAGTGCCGCGAGATGATAGACCTGGTCCACCTCGAACTCGGCGTTGATCCGCTCGAGCAATTCGCGATCGAGAATGGAGCCGTTGAACTGCGTGCGAACCTTCGCGGCGAGTTCGGCCGCGAGCGGGTTCAGATCGAGCGTGATGACCGGTCGATCCGGGTCGAGGGCGGCCAGGCGATCGATGAGGCCGTGCCCCATTTCGCCGGATGCACCCGTAATGAGAACAGAAAGTTTGCGTGACATGCTGCTGATATAGCGATTCGGAACCGCCGTTGCCTGGTCTTCTACACTGCCCATCGCACATCTCCTGGCGGCCTCGTGTCCGCTGTCCTCGCCTTACAATCCCAGGACATCCGCCATGGTGTAGCGGCCTGCGGTCTTGGTGCCCAGGAACTTCGCCGCCAGCAAGGCTCCACGCGTGTATGAATCACGGCTGTGGCCCTTGTGGACGAGTTCGAGCGTCTCGCCGAGGGTGGTGAAAACAATCGTGTGCTCGCCGACGTTGTCGCCGCCGCGAACGGCGTGCACGCCAATCTCGTCCGCTGTGCGCTCGCCCACGATTCCCTCGCGGCCATGGACGAATCTACCACCCTGCACCTCGCGAATAATCTCGGCGAAATGCATGGCCGTACCGCTGGGCGAATCCTTTTTGAAGCGGTGGTGACGCTCGATGATCTCGGCATCGAAGCCCTTGCCCTGGAGCGATTCCGCGGTGAGCTTCACGAGTTTGAAGAGCAGGTTCACCACGAGGCTCATATTCGGTGCGAAGAGAATGGCGGTTTCATGGGCCGCCGCTTCGATCTCCGCTTTCTGGGCGTCCGTGTGTCCCGTGGTCGCCACGACGAGCGGAATCTTGCGGTCCACGCACACGGGCAGAATCGCCATGGTGCCGGCAGGAGCGGAGAAATCGATGACACACTCGGGCCGCAAGTGAAGCGGCAGTTCGCCGAGGATGGGCACGCCGATGGTGCCAATACCCGCCACTTCGCCCGCATCCTTGCCGCAGAGGGGATTCTTCGCCGAATCAATCGCAGCGACGACGGCCAGTTCGGCATCCTCATGCGCCAGTGCCACGAGCCGCTGCCCCATCCGCCCGCACGCTCCATTAATCGCGATATGTGTTTTCATAAATCCACCCTGTTAGTGCGAATCTGTCGCCCCATTTCACTTCCGCTGACGCCGCACCGATCGCTGGACACTTGTGCGAGCGGTCGGTTTCCGTCAGGATAGTAACCGTCTTTCGTACCGGAGTGCTGTCGATGGCCCAACTCGCGTGCCCGGTTGAACCGTTCGGGGAGGTGAACGTCTACCCGCAGGCGGATGGTTCGCTGAAGATCGTGGCCACCATTCTGATGGAACCCGACATCGAGGGTGCGCGGGCCGGGCTCGCACTCGATGGCTCGGCCTCCATGCAGAAAATGTATGGCGCGAACGCCCCCGTGAGCCCGCTGTTTCGCAAGGCGGCTGGCCTGACCAATGTCGTGGAGCCCGTGGGCCGCATGATGGCCGAGTACCTGGCCCGCTTCGCCTCCGACGGCAAGGCCCACCTCGTGTACTGGGCGTGCAGCCCGGATGGCTCGAAGATCGAGCCCATCGGAGCGTTCACTGAGGCGGAGGCCCAGAATCTGCAACTGCGCGGCCCGCGGCAATGGGGCAGGCAAACCAAGCTGCTGCCACCGGTCCGCTACTTCATCGAGCAAGTGTTTCCGGGTGCGAACTGGGCCGTGGCCGTCTTCGTTACCGATGGTGTCATCGAGGATCTGGAAGAAGTGAAAGCCTTCTGCCGGGACTTCGCCGCCCAGATTGCCCGCGGCGAACGCCGCTTCGTGAAACTCGTGCTGCTGGGTGTGGGTGAAGAGGTGGATGAAGGGCAGATGGAAGAACTCGATGACATGTTCGAGGACTCCGGCATCACGGATCCGCGCGGCAACGCCATCGACCTGTGGGACCACAAGCTCGCCAGCGAGATGCGTTCGCTCCATGAGATATTCGCCGAGGTGGTCTCGGATCAGCTCGTCGTTGCCGAGTGGGGCAAGGTCTTCGATTCACGCGGACGAATCGCCCACACGTTTGGCGATGGCCTGCCGGCCCGGCTGCGTTTCACCCTGCCGCGCGGCTCAATCGCTTTCACTCTCGAATTCCCCGGCCAGAAAATCACCCAGGTGATCACCGAAGCGGTGGAAGCCTGATTCCTCTCCACAGGTACTGCCGTGAGCGAAAGCCGCCAACTCCCGAGTTCGATCGTCGTCCCGGAATTCGGCGAGGTAAATGTGCGCATCCACGGGGCGGACCAGGAAGTGACGTTCACGGTGGCGATGGAACCGCAGGGCCTTGATGCCGAGGGCTGGCAAACCGGCGTGGCCCTGGATGCCAGCGGTTCCATGCGGAGCGCCTATGGCCGCTTGCTCAAGGGAAGTTCCATCCCGGCTGCCGTGCTCGAGGAATACCGCCGCAAGGGCTGGCTCAGTGATCGGTTCGAGGACGGCCGCAGCGTGCCCAAGCTCAAACCCGCTGGCATGCAGGATGCGACCCAGCGCGGCTTCGTGAGCAACAGCGAGAACGTGGTCGAACCGCGGGCCCGCGAATTCATCTCCTATCTCGCAGGCAACCTCGATGCCGACGGCGGCACCACGGTCATCTACTGGGCCTGCGACGATGGCCGCGGCCTCGATCCCATCGGCGACTTCACCGCCGAACAGTGCGCGACCCTCACACTCAACGGCCCGACGAAAGCAAAGTTCGGAGCCTCGACCCACCTGCTCCCCGCTCTCGACTACTTCCTCAACCGCTTCGAGCATGCAGCCCGCGGCATGTACCTCTTCGTCACCGATGGCCGCCTGGACGACCTGGACGCCGTGAAAGAACGCACCCGCCAACTGGCAACGCTCATCGCCGAGGGCAAGCGCCATCCTGTGAAGTGCGTGCTCATCGGGGTGGGCGATCAAATCGATGAAGGGCAGATGGAAGAACTCGATGATCTCGACACCGGCACGGATGTGGATATCTGGGATCACAAGATCGCACGGGAAATGCGGGGGCTGGTCGATATCTTTGCGGAAGTGGTGGACGAGAACCAGATCGTGGTGCCCGTCGCCCGGTTATACGATGCCCGCGGCAACCTGGCACGCGAGTTCGCGGATGGCATGCCGGCGAAGGTGACATTTCGCCTCCCTGCCGCCTCCGAATGGTTCGAACTGGAAATCGAGGGGCAGCGCATCCGCCAGCCAGTGCGCTAACGCCTCCGGAGATGTGCGATGCGTGTGCTGTTTCAATTCTCGGCGATCGCCCTGCGCCAGGTCTTCGGACCCGGTGCGGATGCGGGCTTGCTCGCGCTCGGTAGCCGCTTCACGGACCGCAGCGCCAAGCTTCTGAACACCCTGAAGCTCTCGCATGCCAAGGCCTGGAAGGCGATCGAAATTGCCCTGGCCGGCACTTCGTGGTGGGAGCGCTGCAAACTCGCCGTCTCATCTGGCGAGCAATACGCCTTCCGCGGCCAGGTGCAGGCGTTTCTCGATACTGCCACCTTCGACCAGATCCCGGCTGCCAGCCCCGAGTTTCGCCGCCGCTGCATGGTGGAGTTGAAGGCCGCGCGCAAGGCCGGCTTGCTGCCCGGCGACACCATCCCCCGCCCCGAGGAACTCGACGCCAAGGCGCACGCCCTCTCGCGCTTCGAGGACACGCGAGCGCTCCTGCAGGCCGAGTTACAAGCGGTCGCACTCGCGGCGGATGAACTGCGAAACCAGGGCTATTCGAATCTCAGCCAGCTGGTGTCGCTCGCCCCGCCCACCGGTCAGCCCTTGCTCGTGGTGGCCGTGCAGTACTTCTTTCGCAAGGAAGTGCAGGCCGATCCGGAACTCGCAGCCGAGTTACAGTTCCACGAATTCAGCAAGCTCTCCGAAACGCAGGAGGCCGGTTTCCAGGGATTGCACCTCGCGCTGGCACAACAGGGCGAACGCCTGGAATCGCTGCTCGAAAGCGCACTGGAGATGATCGAGGAGACGCGCGACCTGGCCCGCGAGACGCGCGACGATGTCCGTCTGCTGCGGGAGGAGATGGCCCGCCGCGATCAGTCGTTCCAGGCGATGTACCAGGCGATGGCGGAACTGCTGGCCCGGCAGGCCGCCGTGCTCGCGGCACCGGTGGCCGCAGCCGCGACACCCGCCGAGGCCGCGGCAGAACCGGAACCCTCCGAGGACTCCATTGCCGAGATGCGAAGCCTGGTCGAGCAGTGCGATTCCATGCCGGCCGAGGAACAGCACCAGCATCAGGAATTGTTCAAGGCCGTGGGCAAGTTGAAGGCGACCGTGCAGTCGTACGACGCGAAGCGGAAACTCCGGCGAAACGTGCTCCCTTCGGCACTCTTCAGCGGGGCTCCTGCAGTTCGCACGTTCCAGCCGCAGGTGCCTGTGCAACCGCTGCTCGGTGAAGCCTTCGCCGTGGAATTGCCCTGTGCGGACGCGGATGCCGACCTCCCCACTGCCGAGGAGTTCACACCCGCCGCGCCGCCGCCGAACACAGTGAAGTCGATCTTTGGCCAGTTGCCGAAATCAAAGCTGCGCCGCACACGCCCAGGCGAGAAGCCGACCGAGTGACTCACCAGTCGGTGCGGACGGGGTATTGCCTGATAAGCGGATCCATGGTGAGAAGTGTGGCGTTGAGAATCCGCGCCTGGGCAACCAGCATCCGGTCAAAGGGATCTTTGTGCAAGAGCGGCAAGGTGCGAACTGCCATCACATCTTCGAGACTGATCGGCAGCAACTGGATCGGATTTCGTGTCGTTTGATCCTGCACAACGACTGCGAGATCGTCGCGGAGCACGAGCTTTCCCAGTGCCACCTTGATTGTTAATTCCCAAACACTGGCGATGCTCAGAAATAGCTCGTGAGATGGATCTGTCAGGATGTCGATCGCTTTGGGTGAGAGTCGTGAGGAGTAGCCGTCCAGCCAGAGGAAGGTATGGGTGTCCAGCAGAACCTTCACGGCTGGCCTCCCAACCAGAACTCTTCTGGCAATGGATCATCGAAATCCGAACTTGGCACGAGTGCTCCCGGGTGCATATCGAACACGAATACTCGACGCGTCATCTCGGTTGGGACGAACTTGACGAAGGGTCCATCCGCGTCCGCCACAATCACCTCAGTACCCGCTCGTGCGGACTCGAGTGCCTCGGCCAGGCGTGCCGGCAAATCCTTGACATCGATTGTGAGTGTTGCCATGGCGTTCCTCACGCATAGAGTTCGATGGCCTTGATGATCTCGCTCAATTCGTTGGGGACTTGCACGGCGCGGTTGGCGTAGGACGCGCGTTTCACGCCGCGCTTGCCGAGCTTCTCCTCAAAGAGCTTGGGATCGGAGCTGTGGTAAGCCACGGTGGCGTCCGGATCCTTGAGCACGTGGCCGGTGAGCACGCAGACCACGCGGTCGCTGGGTGCGATCACACCCTCGCCCACGAGCTTGCGCAAACCCGCGACGCTGGCGGCACTGGCCGGTTCGCAGCCGAGGCCGCCCGCGCCGACCTTGGCTTTCGCATCGAGAATC
>JBGSZR010000200.1:0-4971 GCA_041750275.1 Gemmataceae bacterium | reverse complement strand
CGCCCAAGTGCCCCCGCGGCTCGCTGCGGCTAAAGCAGTCGTCGAACCGGCGAAGGTAGTCTCGCAGAAGGGGCTCCATCGAACGGATTGTCCCGGCGTCCATGCCGTCCTCCCTCGGGGGCGAGGACACAAACTAACCGGGATGGCGGATTGAGGACAGATCAGATAGCGTTGTAGTACTAAGTACGCCCAATGCCACGGATATTGGCGGACAGCTACGTACGAAGTTGCTACGCAGCGACTGGAAAGCCTTGTGTTTCGAACAGCAGCGAACAGCAGCGGAAGGGCAGAGCGACAGTGACATTGTGGGGGTCACTGGTTCAAGTCCAGTAACGCGCACTGAACAGGAAGGCCGGAACCGTAAGGTTTCCGGTATTTCTGAATTTGGTTTTCGGCCAATCGCATCTCTTGTATCCCCGCTGGACGTTCCAGTTCACCGCAAGATCACTTCAGCCTCCGCTGCAAGCTTCACCTCGTCTCTCGGCATCAATAGCGCCGCGGAACGGCCGTGCTGCTTTGACCAGCGGTGATCAGGTGAGAGCCGTCGGTGTGCCGCCAGTCGTGAAAAGTGGATATTGGCGGGATCAGCGACTCCTCTGGACCGAGGCGATCCTAACGCGTGGCGGCACCTTCGTTTGCCTCATGTTCTAGACTACGAAAGGCATAAACCTCATGCTTCATGTTCAGGAAGTTCCCGGTCCGAGTGCAGAATACCTTGGTCGTTCAATGGCCAGTTTTCGATGCTGCTTGTTGGTGGGACCGCAGATCAGTCGCTCGAATGGACTGAAATTGGGTGGGTTGCGATAGCGGAGCGGCGAACGCGTTGCCCCAGAGCTTGTCATCCTCAGCCACCACGACCTCAGTGACGAGCACTGGAACCGCATCCGGCACCTGTTGTCCGGAGGGCACGGCGGGGTCGGGAACGATACTTGGCTCTTCATCAACGCCAGAGGCTACCTCGCCAGGACCGGTATCACGTGGGCCGACCTGCTACGGCAAATCGAACCGCCCTTGGCAGCGCTACGACCGTGGGTGCCGGAAGTGTATCTGAGCCCGGATCGCCAACCGCTCAGACATGAAGGCCCCCAACGAACTGGGGTTCGTCTGGCTGGCCTCCATTGCAAGGATGCTCACGTCGCTCTTCAGGCTCGCCCCGCCTCAATCAAGACGGCCGAACAAATCGCACGAAGAATGTATTGCTCCCACTTCAACCTCAACGTAATGTGGCGTCAGTTCGATACTGTATTGCAACTCATCTCCACCACGTCTGGGTTAGACATCCCCCGAGGAGTCGCACCATGGCCCACCGCATTCCGACAAGTGATGTGACTCCGAATGGCCAGACTTCTTTTGTGTATGTCGTCGATACACCAGTAGGCGCTCGTGCCGACAACAAGCGGAAGGCCGATGTGCAACTGGTTCAGCTCTTTCTCCACACCTTCTACAAGAGCAACCCAGCCCTTTTCAAGAAACTACCCCGGACCCGACGAAACACAGGCGAGATCCTGATGGATGGGATCAGCGGACCTCAAACCGTGTCGGGCATCACGGAATTCCAGAAGTTTATCATCCGCAAAGGCAAGTCGGGCGTGATCGTCGACGGTCGTGTCTCAATCCCGCATGGCGGGCTCCGAGTCGCCAACACCAATCACGTCTTCACGATTTTCCAGTTAAACTCGTTCTTCTTTATCCTCGATGATGCCAATGCTGCGTTTATCGAGAATCTCGAAGAGCACCCCATCGTGAAGAGCCAACTTCCCGAACTGGCCTCAGAGCTCCGACGCTCCAAGAATGCCTGAGTCAAATCGAAACCGTCGTTCGCGACGACTTGGCTGACTCACGAAAGTCGTGTTCACTCGCCGGGATTCGAACGCATGATGGATGAACACGAAATGCGATCTACCCAGAGCACTTCATCCCCGTTGCGGCGACAAAGATCATCAATCGAACCTGGGCCTTGTTGTAAGCCGTCAGCACCTGAATGTAGTTGAGCCGAGCGGCCTGTTCGGCTCGCACGACCGCAAGGGCATCGCTCTCAGTCACGCTCGCCGGTGCGAGTGCCGCTCGCTCGCGAAACACTTCACGAATTCGCCGGGCCTGGCAAATCTGCTCCTCGGCCGTCACCAGTTGCTGCTCACCTGTTCGCACGGCCTCGGCCGCCTCACGCACCGCGAAAGCCAGCTGATTCCGCAGCTCTTGCAGGGTGAATTGTGCTTCGCGAATCTGAGCGTTCGCCGCACGACGGCTCGCATCCATCGTTCCCGGTCGCGGCAAGGTCCAGCCGGCTTCGAGGCCAATGTCGAAGCGGTTCGCCCAGGCCAGCGTGCTATTCGCACCGGCTCCGAATGGCCCTTCCAGCACCCGCACGCCCACGGTTGGGAGAAGAGCCGTATGACGTGCAGTCTCCTGCCCTTGCTGGGCCACCGCAATCAATTGCCGCAATTCTTCGATGCCCGGCCCGGAAGCCAGAGCCCGAGAAACCAGTGCCTCCGTGGCGGTACTCGCATCGAACCACTTCAACGGCACGAACTCGGCATCCGTCGGCATCAGGTGAATCGTCGCAGCCTGCTCGGCCTCAAAGCCGAGCAAGTACACCACTCGGGCTGCCGCCGTTTCAACCGATTGCCGCGTTGAGGCCACGGTCTGCCGTTGCTGGATGAGTTCCGCTTCCAGCCGCAGCACATCGAGCCCGGCCTTGCGATCGAGTTCTGCCCGCGTGCGTGCTCGATCGAGGAGTTGCCGCGTTTCCACTTCCAGGCGTTGCGCTTCACGCAACACCACATGTGCCGCCATCAAGTCGATGTACGTGGAGGCAGCTTCCAGAAGTGTCTCGGCCGTTTGCCGGCGCAGACTCGCGTTCTTGGTGAGAAGTTGTTGCGTGGCTGCGAGTTTCCCGGCCAGGATTGCCGCAGGATCGACACGAGCACCGACGGCCAGGCCCGCGAAGAGATTGCCCGTCGAAGAGGAAATGAGCGGACCTTCCTGAAGCTGAATGCCGCCCTCATGGCGGTTGTACGCCGTTCCAACATAGAGTTCTGGCACCCAGGCTTTATCGGCGAGTTCGCGCCGGGCGTTGGCTGCCTCGATCGCTTCCCGGGCCGCAGCGAGTTTTGGGTTCTTCTCCTCGGCCACCAGAAACACGACAGAAAGGCTGATCGGCACTTCCTGGGCCGCCACGTCGTGCTCGTTTTCAATCGCCACGGCCTGCCGAATCGGAGCGACCGCTTCAGGCGCCGGTTCCACGATCGGCCGCACCGCGTTCGGCCGTGGTGACGGCACGCCCGCACACCCAACACCGAGCGCGAGCAGCAGCCCCAGCGCGATGTTTCTGGGTAAAGTGGGCACGGTATCAGCCTCTTCGGTGGCGTCGGAGAATCCCGCTTCTTCCGTATCGGCGGCTCAAGCTGTCAAGGATTAACGATTGTGTTGATTATCCCGGCTCGGATAGGCTGAGGCACAGTCTGCCTGCGACGAATTACCGGAAGTGGAGATTCGATATGAAACCGCCGCATGCCTTTCGTCCGGTCGCAATCCTCTTTTTTTTGCTTCTGATCGGCGGTTGTTCCTGCTCCGCGAACGTGGAGGAGCAAGGCCCGCTCAGCCCGGAAGGCGAACCGCCCACCAATCCGGATCCCATTGCGAAATCACACGTCGGTTTGGACCTGATGCTGGTGAAAGCGGGTGAGTTCGAAATGGGTGCACCGGCATCAGACAAGGAAGCCGCTGAGCGCGAGCGGCCTCGCCACAGGGTGAAGATCACGCGACCGTACTATCTCGGCAAGACGGAAACCACCATCGGCCAGTTCCGCCAGTTCACCAAGGCCACTGGCTACAAGACGGACGCCGAGAACGATGGCTATGGCACCGGCGCGTGGAAGGCCGATCTTTCCGATGTTGATCGCTTGAAAGGAGCCACCTGGGAGAAGCCGGGCTATCCCGTGACCGATGAGCACCCGGTGACCTGCGTCAGCCATGCCGATGCCCAGGCTTTCCTGAAGTGGCTGGGAGAGAAGGATGGCGTGATGTACCGCCTGCCAACCGAGGCGGAGTGGGAATTCGCCACTCGTGGGGGCACGACCAGTCGTTGGTGGTTCGGCGATAACCCGGATGATCTCGGCAAGAACGAATGGTTCTCGGGCAACGCCGAGAAGACCGTGCACCCCGTCGGCAAGAAAGCCGCCAACCCACTGGGCCTTCACGACACACTGGGCAACGTTCGCGAGATGTGCCGGGACTGGCTCGGGGATTATTCCGCGGAAGCGGTCAGCGATCCCACCGGCCCGGAGAAGGGTGATGTGCGCGTGGGCCGAGGTGGCGATGTCTTCGGGCCCGTGAATCATCTCCGCTCGACCTACCGCGGCCGCAGTGACGCCCGCTTTCGCTTTAACTTCGTTGGCTTCCGCGTCTGTCGGCCGTTGTGAATCAAGCGTTTCGCCTACTCCGCCTGCGACCTTTGCAGCAACATCGTCTCCGCATCCTCGTCGCTCAGCGCGGCGAGTTCAAGCAGCACCTCGGCGGTCCGTTCGATGCGCTCACTCTCGACAGGATTTCGCATCAACGCACTCGCGATTCCGGCAATCGTGGGCGATTCGAACACGGTATGCAGCGGGATGTCCTCGCCGAAGGCTTCACGCACACGTGAAATGATCTGCACGGCGAGCAGCGAGTGTCCGCCGAGTTCGAAGAAGTTATCCAGCACACCGACCTGAGGCCGATCGAGCACTTCCGCCCAGATTCCGACAAGCACTGCCTCGACGGCATTGCGAGGTGCGACATGGTCATCTGAGCCGCTCAGGTTCGGTTCTGGCAGAGCGGTGCGGTTGAGTTTGCCGTTGATGGTGAGGGGGAGCGCGTGCAGTGTGACGAATGCACTGGGGAGCATGTAGTCGGGGAGGCGTGTGGCGGCGAAGGCTCGCAGGGCGGCGGAGTCGAGCGTGGTGCCTTGATGTGGGACGAGGTAGGCGATGAGTC
>JBGSZR010000199.1:0-35687 GCA_041750275.1 Gemmataceae bacterium | reverse complement strand
AACGGTTGCCCGCGGCCACCACCTTCACCGCCTGGATTGAACGGTTGGCCCCGGCCGCCGCCTTCACCGCCCGGGCTGAACCCCGGGGGTGGTGGAGGAAGGCCGGGTCCACCCGGGCCACCTGGATTGTTGGGATCGACGATTGGGGCACCGTCCGTGAGATTGCGAAACACGACTGGCGGTTCGGTCACGTTCGGTGTGAGAACGGCCGAGATGAACGGTGTGGCCAGCGCAAGTTTGGGGGCTAGCGTTCGTGCGATCAGATCGACGTCGTTCTCGGCTACGAAGAGCCGCACCGTGCCGAGCAGTTTGTCCTTGTCGAACTCCGTGATGCGTGCACCAATATAGCGCGTTCGTGTGGCGACTGGTTCAACGGCCTTGTAGAGGAATTGCAGGTCGTCACGCAGCAACTTTGGGTCGTACGTGTTCGCGTTGTACTTCTCCACCCACATTGCCACCGGGCGGCCTTCGATGCTTTCCATCGAGACAACGGCCTTGCGAAGATCGTCGTTGAGAGTCTGGTAGGTTGCCACGAGCGAGACGTCGTCCTTGCTCGCCGCGGCGGAGCGGAATTCGGGATAACCCTCGTCGCTCAGGCCATCCAGGTACTTCTCCATCAGGGCATATTCTCCGAGCACGATTGTCTGGGTGTCATAGACGCAGATGCCGAATGCCATGTTGGGTGAATGCGGAGTGGCCGCGGGTTGCAGGTATTCCGCAAAGAGCGAACGCAGGGTGAAGGTGTTCGCCATGGCATTGAGGAACGGGTTCGTGCTTGTTTTGAACAGATCATAGCCCTTGATCGTCTGCTCCGCGCGGCCGAGTTGCATGCGCGAAGCGAGTTCCTTGCGTTCGTAGGGACGCTTCAAGCGGATGATGCCGAAGGGCAGGCGGCTGGCTCCGACACCGCAGTGGAAGTAGCTGGCGAGTTCGGAGGGTTCGACGCCCATGGAGGAGCGGAACAGCTTGACCATCTGCGGATCGAAGATCTGCGTGGCGAAGGCGCTTTGCTGAATGCGATCCATGTCCACACGCAGGAGTGCATCGGTATCGCGATGCATCAGGTTGGTAATCTTTTTGTCGCTCTCCGGAATAGAGGGGACGTACTTCCTGCCGGGGTCCTTTTTCTCTTCCGGTTCGGGCTGAGGTTCGGGTTGCGGTTGCGGGACGAATCCCTGGCCGCCCTTCTTGGGTTTGCCGTCGCCTCCAAACATGGTCATGGCCCCGAAGCCCAGGAGCGCCACGCCAATGACACCGAGCACGATGCCAACGAGCACCTTGGGATTGAGTCCCTTCTTCTTTCCCTTCTTCTCCCCGCTGGGCTTTTCCTTGGCCGGCTTCTTGCCGCGGCCATCCTCGGCGGGTGCATCGGTGGGCTCAGGCACCTTGAAGCGGTACTTGCATTTCGGGCACTCGACCTTCGTGCCGACCAGATTGGGATTCTTGATCAGGACCTGTGCATCGCAACTGGGGCACGGGACTTTGAAACTCGCCATGAACATTCCCCGAGGAGTCGGCAGCCGGAGGTGATCGCGCACAATTCAAGACAGATGTCGGGACAAACCCGTACTCATCTTAGCGATGGGGGTTTGAGCGGTACACACTGTTTTTGTCGGAGCGATCGGGATTGGTTGAGCAATCACTCCGGTTATTCGGCGTGGCCAGCACGGGCGGCGGGCCGAGGCAATGTGTTTTGCCAGTAATTCACTCATCGTGAGCGTTTTACACTCCACTCGCTGTCCGTTCACACTATGCTAACACGTATAATCACCTGCCGGGGCTGCGAAGTGATGCGGCCCGTCTTGCGGGACCACGGGCCATGTCCTCACCTTTGAAGGGAATAATCGAGCGACTGCGACCGCAGCAGTACGCGCGGCGTCCCTCGTTAATTCTTCTGAATGGCCTCTCGGAGCAGGCTGAGTCGTGGTATCGCAATCGCCGCTTCTGGGCGCGCTACTTCGATGTCTATGCGCCGAATTACCTGGTCTACGAAGGTGAAGCGATTCACAAGCACATCGCATCGGGCGGTGTGGTGAGTGTCGATTTTCTGGTTCAGCAACTGCACACTTTTCTCACACAGTTCGTGCAATCGCCACCCTATCATCTCGTTTCGAGCAGCCTGGGCGGCAAGATTGCGGTGGAGTTCGCGCACAAGTATCCGGAGCTCGTCTCGCGCATCGTGCTGATCTGCCCCTCGGGGATGGGCGACAAGGAACAGCTCCCCATCATGGAAGGTGTGCGCGGTCGTGATCCACATGCGGTGGTGCGAAGCGTGTTCTACCGACCTCGCGTTGCCGACCGGCAATTGCTGCGCTACTACAAGACCAAGTTCGCACTCCGCAAGTGGAAGACGGGCTTCCTCAAGACCGTCCGTGGCACGCTTGATCTCACTGTGCGAGACAAGATGAAAGATCTGAAGTGCCCCGTAATGCTGATCACCGCGGCGGAGGATCGCATCTGCTGTCCGAAGACCGCCGAAGAAGCAGCGCAGAACTTGCCGCAGGGCGTGTTCGTGAAGATTCCGAAGTGTGGCCACGCCCCGCAGATCGAGAAAGCCTGGAAGATCAATCGCCTGGTCCTACACTTTCTGAGCGCACCCAAGCCACTTGCTGAGAAGTTCTAATCCACTTTTTCCGCATTCCTCACGAGTGACAGATGAACTCGCAACTCACGCTCCCTGACCAGAAGACCAATCCCAGTGCCCCGCCCCGGAGTCGGCATGGCTCGGACTGGTGGTTGATGATGAAGAAGTTCTGGCAGAAGGGCCGCTCGATTGCGTCGTTCGCTCCCAGCAGCCGCTACATGGCCCGGCGAATCATCAGCGGCATCGATTTTGAAAATGCCCGCTGCATCGTGGAACTCGGTGCAGGCACCGGTCCGATCACCGCGGAACTCATCAAGAATCTGCGGCCGCATACCAAGTTGCTCGTGATCGAGCTCGATCCCGATCTGTGTGCTCGCCTGAAGGCACGCTTCCCGCAGGTGGACGTGGTGCAGGGCGATGCCTGTGATTTTGAAAAACTCCTGGCCGAACGCGGCATCCCGCATGTGGATCACGTTTGCTCGGGATTGCCCCTGCCTTCCTTCCCGGCTGCGCTGAGGGAGGCGATTCTCTCGACCTCCGCGAAAGTGTTGGCACCCGGCGGCACCTTCCGCCAGCTCACCGTGATGCCACTGATCTACTACAAGATGTACCGCCGCTATTTCGACGACGTGCGTTTCGGATTCGTGCCACTGAACCTGCCGCCGGGTGGCGTCTACGTCTGCCGTGGCTATCGCGAGACGGCGAGCGTCTGAGTGCTGACATCTTTGATTACGGGCCCAGGGACGTGCGGTCCCTGGGCTTTTGCGTTTCGGGAGTTTGCCGATGCCGAGTACCGCGTTTCTTACGCCCGTGGCGAGCAACAAGTGGGTCCGACGGGTCGCCGATGCCGTGCTGCTGCGCTACTCCCATAACCGAACCGTGGCGCTCGATCGCATGGACGCGGGCAAAGTCCAGCACGACACGCTGATGAAGTTGGTTCGCACTGCCCGCGACACACGCTTTGGCCGCGACCACGATTTCAGCCGCATTTCATCCGTCGCGGACTACCAGGCCCGTGTGCCGATTCGTGAGTATGAATGGTTCTGGAATACGTACTGGAAAGAATCGTATCCCAAGCTGGATAATGTGACCTGGCCTGGAAAGATCCCGTATTACGCACTCTCTTCGGGCACCACCAGCGGTGCGACCAAGTACATCCCTGTCTCCTGGGATATGGTCCGTTCGAACAAGAAGACCGCCTTCACCACGATCGCTCTGTTTCGCCACGCCAACCCCACCGCGAAACTCTTCACAGGCAAGTTCTTCTTCCTGGGCGGCAGCACGGATCTCCGCAAGCAAACCGATGGCAGCCTGGCCGGCGACCTCAGCGGCATTGCCGCGAAGGAATTGTTCGAGTTCCTGCGAGCCTACACCTATCCGCCATTCGATCTCACGCTGATCACCGACTGGGAAGAGAAGGTTCGCCGCTTTGCGGAGATGTCCGCTCACGAACCGATCACCGCCATCAGTGGCATCCCCGCCTGGATGCTCGTGCTCTTTGATCGACTCAAGCAGGCGACCGGCAAAAAGACGGTGGCCGAGGCCTGGCCCGACCTGCGATTGGTTATCCACGGCGGCACGAAGTTCGACCCATACCGCGAGGTGTTTCGCCGCGAAATCGGCAGCGATGAGGTGAAGTTCTGCGAAGTTTATCCCTGTTCCGAAGGCTTCATCGCCACAGAAGATCCGCGGTACGGCTTGCTCCGCGTGGTGCCGGATCATGATGTCTTTTTTGAGTTCGTGCCGGTCGATCAACTCGACCGTGAGTTCCCCACGCGGCACACGCTTGCGAATGTGGAACTGGGCGTGCAGTACGCCGTCATCATCACGTCGTGTGCGGGTGTGTGGTCATATCTCGTCGGCGACACAGTTGCATTTGAGAGCCGCACGCCGCCGTTGATTCGCTTCACGGGCCGCACCAAGTATTTCCTCTCTGCCTTCGGCGAACACCTGATCAGTGAGGAAGTGGAAAAGGCCGTGGCACTCGCGGGCCGCGAACTGGGCGTCGATGCACTCGATTTCCATGTCGGCCCGGTTTTTCCGAGCGATCCGCGCAAGCCCGGCCATCACCTCTATCTGGTGCAGTTCGCCGAGCGTATCCCGGATTTGAAGGCATTCGCCACGGCGGTCGATGCCGAGTTAAGTCGGGCAAACGAGGACTATGTCGCCCATCGCATCGGCGACCTCACCATGCTGATGCCCGACGTGCGTGCTGTGCGTCGCGGTGGCTTCGAAGAATGGATGAAGGCCCGCGGCAAATACGGCGGCCAGAACAAGGTTCCTCGCATGGACAACTCGGGCGAGATGACCCGCGATATGCTGCAGTGGTTCGAGACCCACGGCTGGCTCGCACCGATGGCGTGAGGCGGCAAGTAAGACGCCTATTCGCTCGATGTTGCACTTTCACTTGCGGCGACGACCAATGCACCTGACGAGGCCGGTTCGGCTGTCGACCGGCGTGCGGTGATGATTCATGATCGAGCAGGCCTTTCTCGCACATCGCTTCATTTGACGCTGCCATCGAATTGCAGTCGTTTCAGGTAGTCGTGCCAGCTTTTTTCGAAGGCGTCCAGCTCCTGGCCGACAAGGGCGGAGAAAGCCTTCCGGGGCTCGTTGCCACTGTTCACCTCCACCAAGAACTTGCGAAACGATTCGGAGCCGATGAGCCGGCGTTCGAACGTGAGGTAATACGCCAGGGCCCAGCTGGTCAGGTACACACGGTTCGCGGCGGCCGCTTCATCTGCATGGTGCGCGAGAAAGGCAGCAGGCCCGACGAGAAGCAACTCCGAAAGAGGCACGAGTCCCACCGCCATGTTCTGGCCCCTCATCCAGTCGCGGACGCGCGACAGTCGGTTGCGATCGGGATGGTCTGCACGGAGTTCACCGGCATCGATCACGGCCGTTTCGAAGATCTGAGCCAGCCCCTCGTTTAGCCAGCGTGGCAGTTCGCCTGTGCCACGGCCTTCACGAACCTTTTCGGGTGCCAGAGGCGGGTACACGAATGTGCCGGTATACGCATGGAACGACTCATGGTAAATCAAAGCGAAGAGCCGGCCGGTGGCCTCATCGAACTTCGTGCCATTGCTCCGGTCCGCGACCCAGACCTTCTTCCGTTCAGCGCGAACGAACTCTAAGTGGCGTTCCAGTTCCAGTCCTTTGTAAAGCTTGCGAACCTGCTCTTCATAGCGGTGGAGGCCAGCGAGTTGCTGTGAGTGGTGAAAGCGGGCTTTCTGCATGTCCTCACCGAGTCGGCGAAGATCGTTGCCGCAAAGGATTTGATTGGTGCGCGGATCATAGACAGCGGGGTTCAGCAGTTCCACTTGCCCGAGCGGCATCAGCAGGGCGCGATAATCGGAGGAATCGGCGGCCAGGCGGATCACGGTGGGCCGGCCATCCACGACCTGTGGCAAGAAGCGGGCAAAGGCGGCATAGATCTGTTCGAGTTTAACGGCGACACGCCGCGTCACCTCCTCGGAGGCACCGGATTCAAGCGAGAAATACTCGGAGTCGTAGCGGAATCCGCCGGCCGCTTTTCCCAGCCAGGGAGTGGGCACCAGTTCGAGCGATTCCATGCGTGAACGCTCGCCTTCGCCGCCAGGGTCGAGTTCGGCCAGTCGTTCCGTCAAGAGCGCGCGGTCCTTTTCGCCGAGACGCCTCACGCTCTGAATTTCTCGCTTCGAGAATGTCGATGTCAAGGTGACGGTGGGTCGACCGGGTGGTCGGCGAACCGATTGAAATCGAATCGAGCCATCCGGTCGCTCTTCGAGAATGAGCCCCTGGAACTTCGAGCCGTTCTTCAGCGTCAGTTCGTCGAAAGGCCAGTCCGTTTTTGCCGGTTGTTTTGCGAACACGAGCGGAACGCATGCCACCAGCGCAAGCAACATAAGCGAACGAAACATGCAACAATCCTCATCAGGCGAGGTCTATCAATGATTGTGGGCGATCTGGCATCGAAATGAAAGATGCGAGGTTGAGCCATCTCTCTCGAACTCTGATTCCAACGGTGTGCGATGGCCGATGATCTCGTGGTGGCACTGACGGGAGCAAGTGGCGCGGCCATCGGCGTGCGACTTGTCGAAGTGTTACTTCGTGCTCGTCGAACCGTTCACCTCACGATTAGCCCCGCCGCAGTGGAAGTCTTTGCTCGCGAACTCGGACGGAAACTGGACCTGGATCCGCAGCGATTCACGGGCGAGTCCTTTCTGGGTGCTGGCGTGGAATGCGAAACCACCCACTTGCACTATCACCACTTCCGCGACTTCAGTGCCGGAATCGCCAGTGGTTCGTTCCTCACAAGTGGGATGATCGTCTGTCCGTGCAGCATGGGAACACTGGCGGCGATTTCTCATGGGCAATCCGAGAATTTGATTCACCGCGCCGCTGATGTGCATCTCAAAGAACGGCGCAAATTGATTCTGGTGCCGCGTGAAACGCCGCTGAGCTTGATTGCCTTGCGGAATATGGTGTCCGTAACGGAAGCCGGGGCCATTGTGCTGCCAGCAATGCCGGGATATTATTCACTACCACTGTCTGTGCAGGACATGATAGACTTTGTGGTAGGTCGGGTTTGCGATCAGATCAATGTCGATAACCGCCTTCTCGAGCGGTGGGGCCGCGACCCGTGAACGGATTCGCCCTGAATAATTCCCTGAGCTGATGCGCATCGGTTGCATAAAACGTTGGTTTGATCGGCGTGACCCGCACAATCGTTGTTTGTGGTCTATGCTGAGATACTCACATTTTCACTCGCCCCTGGTTCGTTCTACGTCCGGAGTGTGACCGGCTATGCCTGCAGCACCGACTTCTCCCTCGGAATTTCTCGATCTGGTCCGCAAGAGCGGCGTTGTCACCGCGGAGCGGCTTGCCGCCGCGGTTCCTGACCCCGACTCGCTTCCGGCTGAGCCGCAGAAGGCCGCCACGTTTCTGATACAGAAGGGGCTGATTACACGCTTCCAGGCTCAGCAGCTACTAGCGGGTCGCCACAAGGGCTTCCGCCTGGGAGCATATGCGGTTCTCGATCAACTCGGTCGCGGCGGCATGGGGGCCGTATACCTCGCCGAGCACACCGAACTTCGTCGTAAGGTCGCCATCAAGGTGCTGATCGCTGCCAAGGATGACGATCAAAAACTGGCTGTCGAACGCTTCCTTCGTGAAGCTCGAGCCGCCGCGGCACTTGATCACCCCAATATCGTGCGAATCTTCGATGTCTGCCGACACGGTGAAACACCGTACCTCGTGATGGAACACGTGGATGGCGAAACGCTTCAGCAGATTCTCGATCGCGATGGTTCGATTCCTTACACCACAGCGGCGGACTATATTGCCCAGGCCGCAGCCGGCTTGCAACATGCCCATGAAAAGGGATTTGTCCACCGCGATATCAAGCCCGGAAACCTAATCCGCGATAAGTCCGGCACAGTCAAAATCCTCGACATGGGCCTGGCTCGCTCCAACACAAGTGAGCAGGACAAGCTCACGGAGAAATTGGATGCCGGGGCCGTAGTTGGGACGGCCGACTTTATTGCACCGGAACAGGCCCTGAACGCGGGTCCCATCGATATTCGTGCCGACATCTATTCCCTGGGGGCATCCCTTTACACGCTGATCAACGGCAAGCCCCCCTTCGATGGGAACACGGCCCAGAAACTTCTGCAACATCAGATGACAATTGCTCCTAACCTCTCGACGTTCGACCCCACACTGCCCAAGGGAGTCGTAGGCGTCGTCGCCAAGATGCTGGCCAAGAAACCAGCTGATCGTTTCCAGGCACCCGCCGAGATCATCGCCGGACTTGCCCCGTGGCTTGGCAACAGTTCACGCATCCTGGCGGGATTGTCTCGCACCAACCTGGGGCAAGGGGCCGAACTCCACGCCACGCTCAACGAATTCGCCCGCCAAAGCTCGGCCCGGATGGGTGGCGGCCGGCGCTCGAGTGGTGATGTGGAACTCGGGAAGCAGGATTCGGGCGAAGTGGACCCCACCGCGATCTCTCGGGACACCGGAGAAATTGCCTCGGCCGAGACGACACGCTCTCCCGTCAACGACAAGCGTTCCAAGAAGCGAAAAGCAGCACGGGAGGCCGAGGCCAAACGCAACTCCCGGAGGCAGATCGCCATCTTCTGCGCAGGACTGGTGCTTCTCGTCGTGGCCGGCGTTGGTGCCATGATCGCGTTTGGTGGCAAGAGCGACGATTCCAATGTCATCGCAGCCGCGCACACACCTGAACCTGGAGAAGATGTTCTCGTTCCACGCACGACGGACCCAACTCCAGCACCCAAGGACAACACACCACCCGTCCCCGCGGGGCAGCTGATTCATCGACTGGACTTCTCCGATCAAAAGCCGTTCCGCGTGCGGGGTGGACCCAATCGCAGCCCGTCACAGGTTGGCCGCGATGTCACGCTCATGCAGACATCCAAGACCGGTGCCGGCAATTTCCCCTCGGGCTGGCTGGGAACGCCTTATGCGCAGGATAGCGATGCGGAGTTCTGGGTCGAACCGCGTGCTGGCCGAACGGTCCTGGGGCTTCGTAACCTCCAGAAGAACTCGGCCATGCTCCTCTCACCGGATCTCAACATCCCCGGTGGCAAATGCCGAATTCGCTTCGAGTACATGACGGAAGCCGGAGGTGATCGCGTCGGAATTGTGAAGTTCAAATCCACCGACAAGCCTGGAAAGGCGGGAGCCGGACTCCTCGAACTCTTCCCCTTGCGCGGCACCAACGGCTCCTGGCGAACCATCGAGGCTAACGTCGATGTTCGTGGGCTGACCCATGGCTTCTTCGAAATTCACAACTCCGATGTCGACCCGACGCACAACCTGTGCATCGCCGTGTTCGAAGTCTCAGGCTTCCGCGATGGCCCGGAGCCCGTGCTGTTCACGCTTGACCTTTCCGGACAAAAATCATTCGCGATACAGTCCGGCCTCGAGTTGAACACAGCGAATCCGCCTCAAAAGGTCGCGAAGATTCTTTCGAAAAAAGGACCGGGCGAGCCACCGGTTGGCTGGCAGGGGCGCTGCTTCAACATCGAATCACAGATGGAGTTTTTCGCCGATAGCGCCAAAGGCGGGCCTGCACTCGGTATCAAGAATCTCCGCGGTCCCAGCTCGGCGATGCTCTTCACGCCACGCTTTGAGTGTCCCACATCCGTGTGCCGCATCCAGTTTGACTACCTCGCTCCGACGACCGACGCGAAATCGACACTCCGGTTCAAGTCGCTCGACCAGCGAGGTGCCTGGACCGTTGCCACATTGCCCCCCACTGGCGATACTTGGCGGACCGAAAATCTCGTTGTGGATCTGAAACTCGCCTCCGGCGGGCTGTTCGAATTTCACATGCTCGAGAACAATGTGCCGCTGCGGATTCGCAACCTCACCATCAAGGAATTGCCCGCTGGTACGACTGTCGCCAACAAGCCTGGAAACACAGCGACCTCGACCGCGCCGACCGGCCCGGACTACAGTCACTGGGCCGTCGGAGACCCCGTCTATCAGCTCGATATCGCTTCGCTCGCTCCGTTCCGCGTCTCCAAGGAAGGCAGCACTGTGACAGCGGGTGATCCCGAGCAACTCCCACCGGGCATTTTCGCACGCTGCTGGAAAGCCATGGCCAACGGCGAGTTTCGACGGAGTGATGTCGAGGGCACACCCGCACTCGGACTGACCAACTTCACCGACCTTACGTCGGCACAGTTCGTCTTCGAACTCGAAAAAGGTATGAAGCTATCACTGAAGCCCGGCGCCGTTTATCGGGCCCAGATCACTTACATGACCAAGAACGATGCCACCGGCGGTCTCGCCATCCAGACCCAGGACTACAAATCTGTTAGCTCCAGCAGGCTGGAAAATACAGGCGGACAGTGGAAATCGGAATCGGTTCATTTCGAACGTCGCGAGAGTGTACCGGTCCGCCTCACCATCGACAACACGTCCGTAGGTGAGGGGAACACGCTTTACTTCCGTTCACTCGACCTGTTCGAACTGAGTCCACCAGGCAAGTGAGCCATGAGGGGTGAGACCAGATTCTCTGAAGTTATTGAGTTCCTCCGCAGGAACGTGGTCCTGCAGTGCGGAGTGCAGAAGACCCAGCAAACCGCCGCAATTGTCCTCACACCACCCCCCAGAGCAAATGGCGACACTCGCCATGATCTTGCGAGAAGCCTGAGATGGCGCGTACGCAGAGTGGTAGGATTGCCTCACCTCGTCACCGATGAGTTCTGCATCACAATCCGATAATCGGATTCAAGTCTTCCCAATCAGCTTGATGGCGTGGTCAAGTCCTGTCGTATCTCGACTGGCAAGGAATGCGATTACGGGCCGATGCCCGGTTGCACGCTGGGATCGGCGATGCCCAGTGCCGCCTTGAACTCTACAAGTGCCCGGAAGTAGTCCTGTTGGGCGGCGATCTCGACAATCTCAGCATCGAAGGCCGCCTGTTCACGAAGCGTTACCCGGAGCACATCGCTACGCCCGAGCCGCAACTGTTCGCGTTCCGCCGTTGCGACGAGCCGGGCGAGGGCAACGCGTTTCTTCGCCTGCTGGTAGAACTCAAAAGCGAGTCGCAGCGCGGAGAGCGTGTCTTGCACCTCCGCCCGGATCACGTCCTCGGCTTGCCGAAGTTGCTCATTCAACTGGGCCAGTTGCGCCTGCGCCGCCATCACCTTGCCGCGGGCATCCCGTTGTTGGATGGGGAACTGAAAGGCAACCCCGGCCGTCAGAGTGGACCGATTGAGCCCATTCGGCCCGGAGAGTGAACTCTTGCCGAAGCCCGCATCTTGCGACGCGGCGACCACGGCATTCATAGATGGCAGTGCCTGATTGGTGGCGAGGCGGAGTTCCACGCTGGCCTTGTCCCGCTGAAGCCGCAACCGCCGGGGCTCGGGTCGCATCTCTAAGGCGGTCTGCAACGAGACATCGAAGCTGACCAGATCGACGGTCTGCACCGCGGGAAAATTCGGCAATTGCTCGGGCCCCGCAAGAGTCGGTTGTCCCGCATCGTCGCGCAAAAAGAGCGAAAGATCGATGGTGGCTTGCTGGAAGCCACGCTGGGCCTGAACGAGCACGCCGTTCCGCAAGGCGATGTTCTGCTGATTATCGATGCGTTCGATATTCGCCGTCGGTCCCGCTTCGACGCGGGCCTTGAGTTGTTCGTCGCGTTCGACAGCCAGTTTCACCAGACGTTCAGCAATCGCGAGGCGTTGCCCCGCAGCCACCCAGCCCCAGTACACACGGGCGGCGGCTCGCTGAAAGTCGAGTCGTTGCCGCTCAATGATTGGTTCCGCTAACTGCACATCGAGCCGCGCTTGTTGTACGTTCGCTCGCGGCCGATCGATGGTGCGATCGCGCAGGAGTGGAATGGAGATGCCGGCGCGGAACTCGCCGCCATCAGCGGTCTTTCGGTCGAGGTAATATGTGGGAAAATCGCCGTAGCCGTTGCGATAGCCCGCGAAAACACCGAGCCCACCAACGGGCAGGCCCTGGCTGAAACCGACACCGCTGCGAAAATTGTCGTACGTGGTACCCTGGCCATCCACACCGGCATTGAGGTTAAAGTCGAAGGCACCCATGGAGGTGACGAGTTTGCCACCGGCGATGTTGCGCTCCTGTTCGATGGCCCGCAGCAAGGGATAATTTCGTTCGACTGAGAAAAGCACCTCATCGAGAGCAAGCGGGCCGCCCTGGCTGGATGCGGCGCCGAGAATCGCCGGGGAAGCGCGCGGCGAGGGCGGTGGCTCACTCCCTGGCTTCACCTCCTCGGACGGCGGCTGTTGGTGCGCGATCTGCGAAATGGCGGCTTCACGTTCTGCGACGCTCTTCTCGCGAATGACAGGGCTCTTTTTCGCCACATCCGGTTTCGCACCCGTCAGAAGTGACGTTGGCAACGGCAGGGCGAGGTCGCCCGTGCGGCGCTCGGCCTGGGGCGAGGAACAGCCCCAGCCAAGCCCGAAAACGGACACCATCGCCGCGGTTCGCAACATCATCCGATTTTGACCTTGGGTGGCTTGCTATCCCTCTTCTCGGGCGGCTTGGGTGCCACGACGGGCGGGAAGCCGTTTAACTGTCGCCAGAGCTCGAAGCCCAGTGTGACCCTGTTGAGGAAGACCCAGCCGATCGCGGCATTTCCTTGTCTCAAAAAGAGGCCTTCCGGCCAGCGGTCGCCCTCGAACATTTCCTCTGGTTCAACCAGGATGCGGAAGCGTCCATATCCATCATCGGTGGGGTCCATTTGCCGCACGCGTCCGCCGAAGGTTCCCACGGACACCGAGGGCCATCCCGCGAACTGGACAGCGGGCCAGCCCTCGAACTGCAAGCGCACGTGCGGCCCCTTCCCGGTCTGCTGCATGTAGGCAGCGATCAAGGGAGCATCGACGCCATCGATAAGCAACTCGACCACGCGCTCCGTGCTATCCGGGACGATCACGGCAATCTCATCACCTTCCTTGACGAGTTGTCCGCCGGACCCGGAATTTGCCGAGATGCGGAAGACCACGCCGTCGCACGGTGCCTTCACGAAGCGGGCTTTGAAACGCTCGATGCGGCTGTCAATCTCCTGTAAGTCACGCTCCACTGAGAACAAATTCTGTTCGGCGCGGCGCCAGTCCCGCCGAGTGGTCGCAATTGTGGAGAGGGCATTGGCCTCCGCCTGCAGAACGAGTGAGTCGCTCGTGAGCAAGGCCGCCTCCGTACGCAGGACGTCCGCTTCGGCACGTTTCACTTCCGTCGCGGCGCGATCCGCCCGCATCTTCGCCTCGTCCCGGCTGAGTTTGGACTCGAGGCCGCCAAATTGCTTGTCCTCAAATAGCTTGTCGTACATGATGAAGCGGCTTTGCTCGAATGTCTGGGCAAACTGGGTGTTGTTACGCACCTGTTTCGCCACGTCGACCTGGAGCCCCGAAGCTTCTCGATTCGCCCGGGCGGCCTGGATTGTCGCGTCCTGGGCTTTGACCTGGGCTTCAACCGCTCGCAGTTGCTCCGCGACTTCGTCCTGGGCTGCTAGGCGGCGACTTAACAAGAACTCCTTTTGTGCATCGAGTCGGGTCGCAAGTTCGGGGTCATTATCCTCAATATCGGCAATAGCATCACCCATCTTGACCCGCGATCCTTCAACGACGTACCACTTGCTGATCTGCCCTCCCACAAGCGCGGTGACGATCTGTTTTCGTTCGGTGGGAGCAAAGGCGACGACCTGGCCGCGGCCATGAATCGTTTGTTGCCACGGCACGAACAGAAGCACGACGGGCAGCACGATGAACATCAACATCAAGAACACGGCGAAGCCACGTGCGAGGCGGGGGGTGCGCACCTTGAGCATTGTTCCAAATGAACCTTTTGGCTGGAAGGGAGCCTGTTGCAGGTGAGCAGCATTCATGGGTCGATCCTCCAGGTGCAAATTAGAAACCGAGCACGCGATCGCACTGGCCCAGGATAGCCGGGTTCATGGTCGCCACGACCAGGGTCCAGGGTGCGCTGCGATCGAACAAACTCGGGAGGAGGTCGGGGCATTCCTCCAGTCGCAAGCCATCGAGGACGCCATCGAGGATGAGGAGACGCGGGCGGCCCACGAGTGCCCGGGCCATTGTGAGCCGCAGCGATTGGCTGGCCGAAAGTGGGCTGCCGCTGGGGATCAGCGGCGTCTCCAGCCCCTGTGGCAATGCCTGCACGATCTCGAGCAATCCGACAATCTGCAGGGCCTGGCGAATCTCTCCGGCCTGCACATGTGGACGACCGGAACGAACATTTTCCAGAACAGTGCCAATGAAGGTGTCTGCCCCTTCCACAAATGCGACCTGGTCACGGTACGCTCCGAGTGCCAGGTTGCGGAGTCCGATTCCATCCACCTCGATCAGGCCGTGATCAAGTTCGCGCAGGCCGCAGATGGCCTCAAACAGAGTGGTTTTCCCGGAGGCCAGCGGGCCAACAACGGCGACACGCTCGTTGGGAGTAATGAGCCAGTTGGCAGGTGTGGATAGAGGCCGCTCAGAGACGTGGTCGACGCCCTGGATTCGCAAAGCCATGCCGCGTGCCGTGTGCGGAAGAACTTCGCCCCCTTCCCGCTCCAGGGCCAAATCGGTGAGGAGACCGAGTTTCTCGGCACCGGCCATCAAGTCATAATAAGTGTCCGCGTATTTGCCGAGCTTGGCCACGGATGCGACCACCAGTGTCACGATGAGTTCCGCGGCAACGAGTTGGCCCAGCGTGAGTTGGCGGTTGATCACAAGATAGCCGCCAAGGCTGAGCAGCGCGACGCTGGCCACGGTCTGCACGCCGAGCGAAAAAATCGTTTGCCGCCAAACGATGCGGAAATGGTCCTTGCGGGATGAGACATATTCTGCCGCCAATTGGTCGGCTTTCTTCAGGGCGTGTTGCTGCCCGCCGGCGAATTTGAAACCGCGCAGGCAACGCAGTAGCTCGTCTAGCCAGGCAGCCACGTCGTATTTCGCATGCGATTCGTGCAGACTGGTTTTTATCCCGCCCCAGCCAAGAACAAACAAAATAAAGGCAATCATTGCGAGCAGAACAATATCGAAACCCAGCAAGAAGGGGTGGTAAAACGCCAGGACAATGAGCCCCACGGTCGCCGTCACCACGAGTGCAACACCATCCAGTAGCAAGAAGGCCAACGACTTCTGCACATTCATGACATCGAAGAAGCGATTGGCCAGTTCGGGGCCGTAGCGGTGATCGAAGGCTTCGAGCTGGATACGTGGCAAGCGATGGGAGTAGTCGGCAACGACGCGGACGAAAAGCCGGCGCTGGATGCACTCGACCACATAAACCTGCATCGCCCAAATCGCAGCGGCCAGCCCCAGGCAAACCAGCAATACACCCGACAGCACGATAAGGGGCCAGGTGAGCACGCCGAATGCGACGGTGTTCACGAGTGATTCGACTGCGATGGGTGAGGCGAGCGATAGCACAGCCACAGCGAAGGCGAATGCACAGATATAGAGGATGTCTCGCCGTTCAGGCTTCAGCAGGTGGTGTAGACGTGCGAAAGGCCGAGCGGGCCCATGCCCATATCCCAGGTCATCCGCCCGCAGTGCGTGGTGTGTCGAATCAGAATCCGTCATGCCCAAAACCTCACAGACTTTTGTGGCTGTCACTCTTGCGGAATAGCCTCTAAATCGCCTGTGCGGTGCGCTGGCGGGATGGGGCTTCGCTGGCATCGTACCGATAGGCTGCCAGTGGCACGAACTGGCCGCTCGCCAGGTCGTATGCGAAGACTTCACCCGTTTCGATCTTGTACACCCAGCCGTGCAGGTGCAGGTCGCCGCGAACCAGCCGTGAGGCAACCGCGGGGAGCGTGCGCAGATGTTCCAGTTGCACCAGCACATTTTCTTCAATCGTGGCTGTCAGCAAAGGTCCTGCTTCGAGATGCGCATAATTCTCACGCACGATGCGTCGGGTAGACTCCGCGTGACCAAGCCAGGCGAAGACGGCGGGCAACTTGGCGACGCGCTCGGGTTCGAGCAACCCCTGCATGGCCCCGCAGTGAGAATGGCCGCAAATGATAATGTCCTTCACACCCAGTGCGGCCACGGCGAACTCGATGGTGGCTGCTTCCCCGCTGGCGGACGAACCGTGCGGCGGCACGATGTTGCCAGCATTACGAAGAATAAAGAGTTCGCCCGGCTTCGAGCGTGTCAGCAGATTCGGATCGATGCGTGAATCCGAGCAAGTGATGAAAAGTGTTTCCGGTTGTTGCCCATGTGCCAGTTGCTGGAACAACCCCTGCATGGGTCGAAAGTTGACCTCCTGAAACTGGTGAATACCCTGGATCAACTTTTGCATCTCGGCACCTGTGACGCGGTGTAAAACGAAAACGGCCGGGGACATGCACTGTTAGTAAGTGCAGATCTCCGGCCGCTCTCCACCAGGGCATCGATCCCTAACGGCTGATAAGCACGGTAAAAAAATCAGGCCATCAAGCCTGACATGGGTAGCCCAGACAACCCAAACTCTTTGTTCCAACTGATTATTGCCGCAACTCCCTTGAATGTCAAATCTCGCGTTCAGCTTCGTTCGTGAGCGTGTAAGTGGGCTTCTGTGCCAGTGTGAACACGATGATGCTCTCTCCGGTGGTCGTGCTGATGTCGGTGTGCAGGCTCACGACATCCACGTGAAGTATGTCGCGGACCACGGCTTCCAGCATCGCCCGGGCGTGTTCGATCAGTTCGAGCCGCACTTGCTTGATGAGGTCGCGACCGCGGCCCCGCTCCTCCACTTGCACCAATTTTTGTTCGGCGGGTGTTAGCACGCCCTGAAGACGCACGAGGGCCATGTCCGCGATCAGGTACGTTTGTACTGAACGCGGCCCCCGACCCATGTACTCCTTCTTGAAGCGGATAATCGCCCGACTGATTTCCGTTTCCAGTTCGCCCTTTGTCATCGCTTCACGTTGTTGAGCGTTTCCAGTGCAAGCAACAGGGCCTGCGTGCCCTTGCGGCCATAACCCTGGGCACGCACAGCTTCGTAAAGTTGCTTGGCGAGGCCAAGACCGGGGAGCGAGATATTCATCCTCTCCGCTTCCGCCAGTGCGATGCCCATGTCCTTGATAAAGTGCTCGACGTAGAAGCCAGGCTCGAAGTTACGGGCGAGCATGCGTGGCCCGAGCACCTCCAGAGCCTTGCTGCCGGCAGCGCCGACGCTCACGCTCTTCAGCACGGTTTCCATGTCGAGGCCGGCACGGTGGCCGTAGAGCAGGCCCTCACAGACGGCAACCATGTTGGATGAGATCAGGATCTGGTTCACCATCTTGGTGTGCTGGCCGGCACCGGGGCCGCCCTGGTGAACGATCGTCTTGCCCATCGCCTCGAAGAGCGGTTGCACGGCCGCCACCACATCCTTCTCGCCACCAATCATGATGGAGAGTGCGGCATTCTTCGCCCCGACATCGCCACCGCTCACGGGTGCATCCAGCGAGGCCACGCCTTTTTTCTTGGCCGCTTCGGCAATTTCCACGGCGAGACTGGGCTCACTCGTTGTCATATCCACAAGGATGGTGCCCGCTTTGCTGCCGGCGAGAGCTCCCTCTTTTCCGAGAAAAACCTCTCGGACATCCTTCGGGAAGCCGACGATGGCACAGACGATATCGGAGTTCTCGGCAACTTCCTGGGGTGTGGCAGCGGCCTTCGCACCCAAGTCCAGCAGGGGTTGCAGTTTATCCTTGCTGCGATTATAAACCGTGGCCTTGAAACCCTTGGTCATGGCGTGCTCGCACATCCAGCGGCCCATGACGCCGGTGCCGATCCAGCCGAGGCGGGTTTGGCCAGGTTTGGCTGGGGAAATTGTCATTGCGAAGGCTCCGTGAAGGTGTTATGTTTGCCCGCTTCACAACTGGGCATATAGTAAGATGTAGTCACTCAGGAACGGTGTACGCGAAAGTCCGCCCCTTGCAACGGGTCTGCCGCTCCGATCAGCCGAAGGAATGACTGTGTCTGCAACTCCGTTTGCTCCTACCGCGTCGCTTCAAGCCCCAATCGTACTTGTCCACGGCCTTTGCGGCTTCGACAAGTTATATACACTCCGTCGGCGTCGCGATTATTTCCCGGGCATCCGCGAGCATCTGGAGGCTTCCGGGAACCGCGTGTATGTCGCGCGTGTTAGCCCGACTTCCGGCGTGACCCGGCGAGCCGCCGATCTGAAGCGGTTTATTCAGCGTGAAGTCCCTCCTGGGCCCATGCATCTCATCGGCCACAGCATGGGCGGCCTCGATGCGCGATTCATGACTGCCCGACTGGGCATGGAAGACCGCGTGCAATCGGTGACCACGATTGGCACGCCCCACCGCGGCACCGCGTTCGCGGACTGGGGCTGGTCGCGTGTTTCCTGGCTCATCACCCCATTCATGCGTCTGCTCGGTTTGCCGTATGACGCGTTCATCGACCTGCGAACGGATAACTGCCGTCGTTTTAACGAAGATGTTCCGGATGTGCCTGGCGTGCGGTATTTCTCGGTCGCCGGTGTGTGTGAGAAGCCCTGGCTCGGCCTGGAGTGGGCGCTGCCGTCTCGCATCGTGAACCGGGCCGAGGGTGCCAACGACGGCGTGGTCTCGGTGGCTTCCGCAAAGTGGGGCGAGCATTCGGAATTATGGGACGGCGATCACCTGAATCTGGTGAACTGGCCGAACCGCCTCGCCCAGAAACGCGGTGTGTGGGAAGACCGCGCACCGCAGTTCAGCCGGATTGTGCGACGGCTCGCCTCGGCCGGATTTTGAGCCTGGCTGGGGTAAACGGCAGAACCGCTTCGTGCCCTTTCATCCCGCACTGCACCGTATTCGCATCGACACGACCGAGTTCATTCACTTCGCGATTTCTCCTCACGCTTTGTGCAATATCCCTCGCAAACATCTTCCGATGCCAGAATAGCCGCCATGGAAGCGGCCCGCCCTGACCTGCACTAAAGGTGTTCCCATGCGTCAACGGATCTGGCGTCAACTGATTTCTGCCGCGGCCGGCGTGCTTGTGCTGGCCAGCCTGGCCACGGCTCAACAACCGACTGCACCAAGTCTCCTGCCGGCGATTCCGCAAGCCCCGGCTGGCGCGATCATGCCCGTGCCGGTGCGGCCCGTCACTCTGAGCCCCGCAGCGGCGGCTGGCAATCCCATCGCTCCGGTGGGTGGCAGCGTCCGTGTGCCCGGCGAACCCGGCAAGGTTCGCACGTTCGTCATGGCGGGTGGCGGCTACTGCAGCAACTGTCCGCTCGCTCAACAGTCGTGCAGCAACGGTTGCGGTTCCATCGGCTCCGATGCCACTTTCGTGTTCGGCTCGTGCAAGTCGTTCTTCAGTCCGTGTGGCCCAAACATGGGTCTTGGCAGCAAGACGAAGTGCGGCGGGGCGGGTGTCTTCGGCCACGGCGGCACCGGCTACAACGGCTGCCAGTACGACAGCTACCTTAACCACTAGGATGTGCCTGACCCGCCGCGACCGGCGGGTCAATTGTTTTTCTCGTCACCCGCGTGCAATTCCCGCGTCCCTCATCAGGCGATCCGTCGCGGTATACGCCTCCGCCACCCACTCCGCGATGCGATCGGGTTCCGGTGAATACTCCAGCTCGATGCTGATGGCACCCTCCATTCCCAGTGCGGCAATCTCCTGCAAATAGGGCACGAAATCGACCACACCGCGGCCCGGCGGCAGGTCGCCGTGCACCTTTCCATCGCAATCGCTGATGTGTACGTGAATCGCCTTCCCCTTCAGCTGGCGCAGTTCCTCAGGCTTCGAACCGGATAACTGCAAATGGCTAATATCGATGTTCGCCTGCACCGCGGGATTGTTCACATCATCAATGAACCGCACCATGCTCGGGACATCGTTGAGCAAAGAAAGCTTGAACGGCTCGAGTTCCAGGGCAATCTTCAAGCCGAGATGGTCTGCGTAGTCACCGAGTTCCTTCAGGTGCCGGACGCCGGTGGCCCACTGCTCCGCGGGTGGAATCACTTGTCGTTCCCAGATGTACTCACCCAGCACGAGCAGCACATTCTTGGCACCCAGTTCATATGCGAAGTCGAGATACGCTTCGCAACGATCGACGTGAAACTGTTGCACGCTGGGGTTAAAATCGATGAGCCCGTCCGCAACACAGGCTACGCTCACAATGGGCAACTCGAGCTTCTCGCATTCGGTGCGGATCAGGATGCGTTCGCGGATATCCAGATCGAGCGGATCGGCGAAGATGTCAATGCTGTCGAAGCCGATGGCCTTGGTCTGGCGGATGCCATAGGCTGTGCCCTGGCCCGCCTGGACCCACGCCGAGTTAATCAGGCCGAGTTTCACGGAGAAGCTCCTACGAGCGAAGAGTGAATTGGAGTGCCACGACTGAATGCGAAGACCGAACTCGAAACTGAACTCTTATTACTGTACGTTGATGGGACGGGGCACCAGGAGTGGCGGCCCATCGACGGGATGAACGATGCTACAGAACTTCAGCGAATACGGCTATCTGGGAATCTTTCTCGCGCTGCTCGCTTCCGGCTTCGGTTTCCCGATACCGGAAGAATTGCCCGTCATCACGGCCGGCATTCTGGTTGGGCACGAGGACACCACGCTCCGCTGGTGGATCATGTTGCCCGTCTGCATTCTGGGCGTCGTGATCGGAGACGGCGTGCTGTATGGCATTGGCCGCTTCTGGGGGACCAAGATTCTCAACCTCGGCTGGGTGCAGCGCAATGTGGTGCCACCCGAGAAGCGCGCCGAGATCGAGAAAAATCTCCATGATCGTGGCATCGCCGTGCTGCTCGGTGCCCGGCTGTTACCTGGCATCCGCACGCCGATCTTTATCATGGCCGGTGTGCTTCGTGTGCCGTTCACTCGCTTTCTGATCGCCGATGGGATCTACGCCATTCCAGGTGTGAATCTCCTCTTCTGGCTCGCGTACATGCTGACAGATCAGGTCCTGGTAATCTTCAAGGTCATCAACGCCTACCGCCCACTCGTAGTGGTCAGTGTACTCTCGGCAATCGCGGGTGCGTTGGTGCAGAAGTATGTTCTGAATCGTCGGGTGAGCACGGGGAGCCCGCCCGAGGTACCGAAGTTGATCTCGAAGCCCGCCGAGGTGGTGGCCCACGCAGTGGGTGCGGCCGTAGAAAAGGTGACGCACCGCCATCACCTCGAGAAAATGGAGAAACTCGCCGGACAGGCTGCCGCGGTGGTCGAGGAGGCAAAATCGGAACCAACCGAGGTCAAGCCAGTCGAACCGGTCAAGTGAGAACTGCAATCGCGCACGTCCTGGCGAGCACTTTTGGGTGCAACCATTTTCTCTGTGGGGGTGGCACGCGGACAACTGCGGCGGTTTGCGGGGTACTTCCTTCCGCACTCCGCATGCCGAATTTCGCACTGCAGGACCACGTTCCTGCGGAGGTATTCAATATCCCAAGAAAGTTCGGTTACACCCGCACGTTTCTCTCCCTGCAACCTCGAGGTGGTCGTGAAACGACTTCTGTTCTGCACCAGCATATTCTTCGCGATGCTGGTCACTCCGCTACACGCAGAGGATCCCGTACTGACCCACGGCTTCCTGGCCACGGGCAATGAGACCTTCATCGTTGATGGCCGCGGCAAGGTGATCTGGAGCTTTCCTCAGTCCTCGCGCGACGGCTGGGTGCTCAAGGATGGCCATGTTCTGCTGGCACTGTCGAAGAGTGCCAAATATCCGGGCGGAGCCGTTGCGGAAGTGGATGCAAGCGGCAAGGTGCTCTTCGAGTTCAAGGGCACACAGGCTGAGGTGAACACCGTTCAACTTCTGGATAACGGCAACGTCCTTCTTACGGAAGCCGGTGCGAAGCCGCGGATTCTCGAAGTGAACCGCGAGGGCAAGATCGTCGCCGAGGTGCCACTGACAGCCCAGACGAACAACCATCACCTGCAGACGCGCATGACCCGCAAACTGCCGAACGGCAACTACCTCGTGCCGCAACTGCTCGATCGCGTGGTCCGCGAGTACGACTCCAAGGGGAAGATCGTGTGGGAAGCGAAGGCGCCACACATGCCGTTCACCGCGATTCGCCTGCCCGATGGCAACACGCTCATTGGGTGCACGCTGGGCAATCTCGTGATTGAAGTCGATAAGGATGGCCAGGAAGTCTGGCGTGTGAGCAACGACGACCTGGCCGGCAAACCGATCAATGACGCCTGTGGTGTGCAACGGTTGCCCAATGGCAACACCGTGATCACAAGTCATCACGCGACAGCCGGCCAGGTGAAGCTGACCGAAATCACACGCGACAAGAAGATCGTCTGGACCTACTCCGACAAGCGCAAGGCCGGCATCCATCACTTCCAGATCCTGGACACGAACGACACGGCACTCACGGGCGCAGCGATGCGATGATGGGAGTTGCCGCGAGATCACTACCCGACGCTGGCTGACAATGACACCGTGATCGCCTTCCCTGCGATCCATCCGCGTCTCAACCGTGGACCTGCCTGGTTTGATGCCCTCAGGACAACACCCCATAGCCCAGGACAAGGCTCAGCGCCGCCCTGGGTTCCGCTTGCGTCTGAAATCGGAATGGATCCACGAATGAAATAGACCAGGTTTGAATTCGCTCTTGAATTATTCGCGGATGTCTTGCTGTGGCTGATCGCTTTTACGCACCCGAGGTCCTCGCACCCGGTGAGTTCACGCTCACCGGGGCCGATGCCCATCATCTGTCGACTGTCCGACGATTTGAACCCGGTGACCGTGTTACCCTCTTCAATGGCGATGGCTGCGACTACCCTGCCGAGGTGGTCGTTATTGGCAAGAAGTCGGCCGTGCTGAATGTGCTTCCGCCCATCGTCGTCGATCGCGAACTCGGCTACGAACTCACCATCGCCAGTGCCTTGCCCAAGGGGGATCGTGGCGACTTCCTGATCGAGAAGCTCACCGAACTGGGCGTGACGCGGTTCGTGCCGTTGCTCTGCACTCGCTCCGTGGTGGTGCCAAAAGCGAACGTGGTGGACAAGCTGACTCGTGGGGTTATTGAGGCGAGCAAGCAGTGTGGCCGCAATCGCTTGATGCGGGTGGATCAAGCGCAGAAGTGGGACGCTTTCGTGAGTCGCACGGATTTGCCGGCGGTGAAGATTGTGCTACACACTTCTTCAGGTGGGACCACGTGTGATGCGAACCAAGATGTGGTGATTGCCATCGGTCCGGAAGGCGGCTTCACGGACTCGGAGATCGAGAACGCCTCGGGAGCAGGCTGGCAGGTTGTATCGCTGGGCCCACGGATCCTGCGAATCGAAACCGCCGCGATCGCCGCTGCGGTGCACTTTGCCTCGAGATGAACGCGGTTCTTGTCTCCCACTCCGCACTGGTATCAGTAGTCTTGCCGATTCAGCGATTCGAGTGCTTCTTTGAACTGCCGAGCCGTTGCATAGCGGTCCTGCGGGTCGCGCGAAATGGATTTGAGAATCACTTCGACCACGTCGGTTTCGAGCTTTGGGTTCAGTTCCTTCGGGTTGCGTGGTGGCGTGTTCAGCCGCCGGCGAAAATTCTCCTCACTGGAGGCGGTCCGCTCCCAGGGCAGCACATAGGTGAACACCTCGAAAGCGGTAACACCGAGTGCATAGAGATCGACGCGGTGATCCGTGGGCCTTCGCATCACAAGTTCGGGCGGCAAGTAATCGGGTGTGCCGGTGCGGTTGCCGGGCACGCAGAACGGCGGGGTATACGGTATCGTCAGGCCGAAATCGATCAGCTTCAGCACGCCTTCCTTGTCCACCATCACGTTTCGCGGGCACAGATCGCGGTGCAGCCACTTGTTATCGTGCATGAATTGCAGGGCGTCGCACAACTGGCCCAGATAATCGATGCGTTTGCCGGTGAGTTGCGGGCTTCGCGTCTCGATGAGGTAATTTAGCCCCAGCCCTTCGACCCACTCCATGACCATGTACGGTTCGCCGTCGGTGGTCTGGCCGTATTCGAAGGTGCGGACGATGTTCTCGTGCCGCAGGGTCATGCAGATTTCACCCTCGGAGGGCTTGTTCAGCCCCTTGAAGCGTTCCTCGAATTTCTGGGTCTTGAGTTTGTCCAACAACTTGAGGCACACGGTGCGGCCCAGGTCGCGGTCGTACGTGCGAAAGACACGGGACATGCTCCCCTGCCCCGTGCGAACCATGCCATCGAAGCGCTTGTTCACATTGACGCGAACGGTGTTCCGCTTGGCTCCCGTGGAGCCGCCGCTCTTGGTCGGCTTCTTCTTGAACAGGAAATCGAGAAAACCCACGGTGCACCCTTTGCCGGGGACTAATCTGTTGCGACATGACGGCACGGCCGTGCGCCGTGTCAGTTCCGACGTGCTATCCTACCCGATTCGCGCTTTCGCTGGCTACTGAATGGGGCAGTAGTCAATGATGCGGGCGACCTCGGTGCGCAGATCCTTGCGATGAATGATGCGGTCCACGAAACCGTGCTTCAGCAAGAATTCGCTGGTCTGGAAACTGTCCGGGAGTTCGAGGCGCACGGTGTTCCAGATGGTGCGTCGACCGGCGAAACCGACCATGGCACCGGGTTCGGCGAGTGTGAAGTCGCCCTGCAACGCCCAGCTGGCTGCCACGCCACCCATCGTGGGGTTGGTGAGGATCGAGATATACAGTCCGCCGGCGGAGTCGTAGCGTGCGAGTGCGGCGGACACCTTCGCCATCTGCATCAGTGAGAGGATGCCTTCTTGCATGCGGGCCCCGCCGCCGGAGCCGCTGACGAAGATGAGGGGCAACTTCAACTCGGTGGCTTGCTCGGCGGCTCGCGCGAGTTTCTCGCCGACCACCGAGCCCATGCTGCCGGCCATGAAGTGGAAATCTGTGATGCCGAGCACCACGGGTCGGCCACGAATGAAGCCCTTGCCGACCACACCGGCGTCCGTCATGCCGGTCTTCTTCTGCTCGGCTTCCAGTCGTTTGGCGTACGGCAGACGGTCCACGAACTCGAGCGGATCGCAGGGCCGCAACTCGGTGTGCCATTCCTCAAAGCTGTCGGCATCGAGCAATTGAGCGATGCGCGCCTTGGAAGGCACGGCGAAGTGGTGTTCACACTCGGGGCACACGAAGTGCCGTGCTTCCACTTCTTTCTTGTAGACAGTGGCTGTGCAAGTCGGGCAGCGGAGCCACAGGCCTTCCGGCACGCCACGTTTCGGCCGCTCGGTCATGCTCTCCACCTTGGAATCCTCTTCCCGCAACGCGTTCGGAAACCGCTCTCTTCGTGAAGATTATAGGAGTTGCACGGCGGTTGCCAGTCACTTCCCCGCGGCCCTAGCCCATTCTTTTCGCATCGTGCGCACGTTGTTTTGCACCACCGGTGGCAACTTCGAACGCAACAGGTTGGCACCATCAAACCAGCCCGTGGGCTCCGTGAAGATGATGTGTTGCTCCACAAAAAGCGCTCCGGCGGGTGCGGCGAGTTTCGTGATTTTGATGGTGATCGCGGCACCGCTCCACGGCTGCGGTGGGCCGAGCTTCAACGATCCACCTTCCTGGGAGAGCGACTTCCATTCGCACGGGAACTCGGCATCTTTCAGGAAGCGCGGATCGAGCACCGCCGCGGCCACGGCCGAATCCGCCGTGCGACTCCACACGGCCCGACCGGTAGCCTTGATGCGGACTCGATCCAGAAAGTCGAACTCCAGCAAACCGTAGCCTTCCTGTTTGGCCGGTGCCGCAATCTTCCGCTGGGCGAGGTCCTCGTCCGTCAGCGATTTCCCCATGCCCTCGTTGCGGCCATTCTTGAAGAGCCGGTCCAGGAACTTATCGTCGGCCGTCTGTTCGAAATCACCATAGACCACGAACCACACATCGACCGCCCGTGCCGGCGCCTTCGGATCCGATGGAGTGATATCGCGAATCTTCATCATTTGCGGTGCGACCACGGAGTTGCGAACGAAGTTGTTGTAGTCGTAGTCACCGGCAAGCAAATCGAGGATGGCCGCCTTCTGCTTGGCGGCATCGAGCCCATCGGGCAAGGTGGGGGCAGGGAACTTCGCCGGCGACTCTGTGCCGATGTTGAGCCCCTTCTCCTGCAATTCCTTGTACAGCGGGTTCTGTTGCTCGTGCGTCTGCGGCTGAGCCACAGCCAGGGAAGCGAGTGTGAGAAGGAGTGCAGTCATGAGGAAAATCCGTGAAGTTAACTGTTATACCTGTTGTTGGCCGCGGGAAACACCTGGGCTCCGATGGGGGGTATCGACTCAATGCTCTGAACCCCTCTCCCCTTGGGGGAAAGTGGCAGAAGTGAGGGGGCGAACCTCCGCACGACCCCAAACTGTCTCAATCGGTTTTCACGCTCGCATCACCGGTCCGCGATCAGTTGCCGCAGACGCGTTTCGAAGTCGTGGGCTTCCTGCGGTGTAAAGCGTGTTTGCACGGCCCGGCCTCGCAACTCCTCGGGCAAGGTGAAAACCGCCCGCCCCTTCGGTTGCCCGGCTACGCCAAACGACGCATCCGAATTTAGCTTTGGCATGCCGCCGGGATAGAACTCGTCCCAGTCCGGCACGAGTTCCGCCACGTCGATCGTGTTCGGGTGAAGCCAGACAGCGAGCGCATCATCGGCGAGTGAACCATCGGGGCCCAGAAGCCAGGTGAGTGTGTCGATCTGACCGGTAGCGGGGTCCACGAGCAGGGCATAGCGGTAGCGGCACAGCTTCGAGTGCTCGCCAATGCGATACCACACTGGCGTATCGAGCAGCGCGAACGTGGGGCCCGTGACCACCACCACGGCCTTGTCCTGCGTCTTGTAGCCGCGGCTCAGGATTTCCCGGTTGATGTTGATAGGGCCGAACGGCGAGCGCATATCGATGCCAAACTGCTCGGCTGTTTCCGGCGTCGCCACCACATCTTCACCCGTCCTCGACTTGCTGCCAAGACCCAGTCCAATCGCGCGAAATTTGTAAACTGCCTTGCCATTTACCTCTTCGCGTGAGACATCTGCAGTGAACGCGGTGAACATCCACGAGGCCTTTTCGACCGCCAGCGGCATGATGCCCGCCCGGTGCTCGGGGTGCACACGCGGATGACTCTTGATGATGAGGTGCGACCAGCCCACGGGTGGCACTGTTCCGACCACGGTGCCAGGTGCGATGACCTCGGGCGGATGGCTGGTGACATCGTATTCTGCAGACCAGTCCGGTGAAGGCTGGTGTCTGCGAAGTGCAAAGAATGCACCACTCCCGAGCCCGATCAGGACCACGAGACCGCCCAAAATCCAGGCACCACGTCGCCGCACGCTTCATCCTCGCGTCAGTGTTTCGCCTGGGCCCGGTCAAACAGATGACGGGCTGCCCGGCCGCTAATGGTGCCGAGTTTCAATAGCTCCGCAGCGATGAGTTCAACCGCATGCCAGTGGGCATCCTCTGCCAGGATGCTCTCGGTCTTGGCGAGCATGCGGCGTTCCAGGCGCTCGAACTGCCGTTCGCCGGCGCGTTGCACGGCAAGCTTGCGAACGAGCCGCAAATCCCGGCCCGCGGCCAGGCGGTCATACTTCCCCGTATGTCGAGCTTCGGCTGCCATACCCGCAAGTGCAATGAGGATTTCGCGTTCGAGCCAGTCGTCGCTGGGGCGGGCCACGCCCTTGCCAAACTCGCACTTGCCGAGCAAATCTCGGCCCGGGAGCACACTCACGCGATGCACCGGGCGATCGAGCGCCAGCGCCACCACGGCATGGCCTGCCTCATGGTACGCAGTCGCAGCATCATACGGCAGCGAAACGGCTGGCGACTCCATGCGACCATTCTACACAACCCAGGCGAGCGGCACCCGTCAGGGTGCTGTTCAAATAGAGATGAATCACACGATGCGTGTGCTCTTCAACCGGACGTGATCGCGACCAATCCCTCGCGAATCGACTCCGCACTCTCCGGCCGAACCACACGGGCCACCTCGACGCCATCCTTGAGGAAGATCAGCGTGGGCCACAGCTTCACGCGAAACGATCGCCCCAGCGGTTGCCCCTTGCCATCTCCCACTTTCACATGCTTCACGCTGTCGAACTCCGCGAACACCTCGGTAATCGCCGGCTGGGCACCCTGGCAGTAGCCGCACCACGTCTGCCCGAATTCCAGCACGGCCGGCCCGCTCCAGCCATCGATCTCGGTTCGTTCCGGTTCGGGCTTGTCGTAATTCGTGTCCATGATAAGGCTCATCCGTTCAGAAGTTCGGCGATGGGTTTGCCGCCATCCGTGAGGGGCACGGGGCGACTGCCGTCGAAGAGTTCCTTGTGCGGGTCGATACCCATGGCCGCACAGATCGTGGCGTGGAAATCCGGCACGGTCACGGGCTTGACGACAATGGACTTGCCGAGATCGTCCGTGGCTCCGAAGGCACCGCGATGCGCCAGTCCACCGCCTGCCAGCACCATCGTGAAGCCCTTCGATTGATGGCCACGCCCTCCACCCGCATCGAACTCGGGGGGCCGGCCGAACTCGGTGGCAATCACCACAAGCGTCTTGTCCAGAAGCTTCTGTTGCTCAAGGTCGCGAAGCAATGTGGAGTAAGCCGCATCGAGATCCTTCACGAGCAAATGTTGTTTCTCCTGCACTTCCTTGTGCGTGTCCCAGCCGGCACCATTGACAAATTGCAGGTGAAAGGAAACCTCCACGAAGCGTGTGCCGGCTCCGATGAGTCGGCGGGCGAGCAAGCAGCGCTGGCCGAAATCCGCACCATACGACTGCCGCAGTGCCGCGGGCTCGTTGCGGAGATCGAAGAGCTTGAGAAACGAGGGGCCCGCCAGCTTGCGGAACGCAGCCGCGGCATCTTCCTGAGCGGCAACCGCGGCATCCGTGGGCTTCGCTCGCACCACGCCAAGCAACGCATCGCGGCGCTCCTGGCGGGCCGCCGTCACGTCCTCCGCCTGGGCGAAGCCCGCGGGGCCCTGGTTCGTCTCGGTCACATTCAAGTAGCCGGCCTTCGGGCCAAGGAACCCCGGACCCCGCGACACATTCGGAATGCCGATGACCACATAGCCCGGCACATCCGCGGGTGCGGGCTTCTCATGGACAACGAGACTGCCCAGGCTGGGATAGCGAATGGTTTCGCTCACCAGCCGGCCCGTGTGCACGAAGTACGTTGCCGTTGCGTGCTCGTCGATGGTGTTGTGTGTCACGCTGCGAACGGCGGTCATGCGATCCATGAGCTTCGCCGTCTGGGGCAAGTGTTCGCACACCTGGACACCGGGCACGATCGTATCGATGGCAGCATAGTCCGAACCGGCCTTTTTGGTCTTCGGGTCGCCACGGCGTTTCGGGTCGAACGTATCGAGGTGGCACATGCCGCCACCCATCCACAGCACGATGCAGTGCTCGACCTTGGCGAGCGGTGGACGTGAGTCCACTGTTGCGAACGCGCGCGGTGAACGCAGGCCCGCGGCGGTGAGTGCGGAGGTGCCGAGGAAATCGCGTCGAGTCATCATCATGGGAAGAACACCAGTTCGGGGCTATTGAGCAAGGCCCAGAGCGCATCCTCAGCCCGTTCGCGCCAGTCTGTGGTCAAGCGATTCGTGGGTGCTGGACCCGTGCGAACGGCTTCAGCTTCGCGCTGCTTGATCAGGACGGCTTCATCGGAATGGTGATGGGCCCACGAGGCGTACGGTTGCGTCGGCCGCGGCGGTGTCGGCGCGAACGGGCCCATCGCATGGCGACTCTTGAAGCCCGGAGCAAGCAAGGCCACGAAGGCAGCACGCTCCTCGGCACGGGGTTGCCGCGTGAGTGTGTGAAGAAAGAGCGACTCCACCAGCGACTCGGGCGAGGTGGCATCGAGGCAGAGCGCGAGCAACGCGGAATCGTCCGACAGGCGTGTGAGTCGGCGGGCGGCATCGCCATTGGCGAGCAAAGCAGGCTGCAACAGCGAGGGCTCGGCGGTGCGGTCCGAGACGGGCGACTGGCGATTGCCATCCCAGCCAAACGCCGTCAACAGATCGGTAACGGCCTGGGCTTTCGGCAGCGTGAGCGTGGAGCGGTCGCGGTCGTTCGAAAGGTAAGGGAATTGCCAGGCTCGCCGGGGCACGCCATAGTTGCCGCCTTGCAGCCAGGGGCGAATCCCATCCAGGTCGAAGCTGATAAGGTCCGTGTCGTATTTCTTGCCGAATGCATCATGCAAGCTATCGCACAGCAATTCCGGGCCGAGTCGACGCTTCGCCGGTGCGGCAAAGAGGCGGAACGCATCACGGTCCGGGCTGGCCTGACGCTGATACGCGTGCGAGTTCAACACGAGCCGAGTGATGTGTTTGATGGAGAAGCCCGAGGCAACGAACTCGCGGGCAAGCCACTTCAAGAGTTCGGGATGCGATGCCCGGGCACGGTCCCAGTCGTGGGGCGGCTCAACAAGGCCGTGACCCATGTAACGCCGCCAGATGCGGTTCACCATCACCTCGGCGAATCGCTCATTTTCTGGCGAGGTCATCAAAGCGGCGAGCCTGGCCCGTGAATCATTTTCTTCACCCGCTGGCAAGGGTGGAACGCGATCACTGGCGAGCAACTTCGGCAGTGTCCAGCGTGGATCGAGCTTCGCCCCGGCTTTGAGTGTGATGTTCACCAGCGGTTTGCGGCTCAGCTTGCCCACCGGCACCGTGCTGGACGCAGGCACCACCACCGTCTTGCGATCCAGCATTGCAGCCAGGTGGAATAAGTCCGCCTGTGTGACGGGGTGATACGGTGCATCGTGGCAGCGGGCGCACTTCATCTCGGTGGCGAGGAAGGCGGAGGCCAGAATCCCCGCCTTGGCTGCCATCGGCGAATCGTTGAGCGCGGCCATGCCGAACCCTGCCGGGCCGCCACCGAGTCGGCTCCCTTCCATCATCACCAGTTCCGTCACGGCCACGTCCCACGGCTTATCATCGCGGAACACATCGTAGATCCACCAGCGGAACGGTCCGGTGTTGTTCAGCGTCGGGTTCACGATGTTCGGATTCTCGGCCAGCACATCCTGCCAGTACGGCACCCAGGCATCGGCCCAGCGCTTGTCCGCGAGTAGTGCGTCAATCAACTTCGTGCGTTTCAGCGGATCGCGGTCTGCAAGGAACGCGCGAGCCTCCGCCACGGTGGGCACCGTCCCGAGCAGATCGAGCGAAACACGGCGCAGGAACTCTTCATCGGTCGTGAGCGGTGCCACTCTACTCACCGAGAGGGGCGGTTCATCCGGCCAGTGCGCCCCCTCGCGAATCCAGCGGTCCAGCAGAGCGATTTCTCTCGCGGTGAGCCGTTCGCCTTTGGGTGGCATGGCTTCGTCTGGGTCCGTCGCCTTGACACGGTGGAGCAACTCGCTGGCTTCAGGTTTGCCGGGAGCGATTGAGGTGAGTGTGGAAGTGCGGTCGTCCAGTTGGAGGTCGCCGCGGGGCTTGTTTGAGCCGTGGCAGGAGAGGCACTTCGCGGCGAGAATCGGCATCACATCGCGGTGGAATTGCGCACCCGTGGGGTTGGCCTTCGCTTGCAGGAAGGCCGGTTCCAGCTTCGCATTGAGAAAGTGATCAATCGCGTTGTTCGCTGGAAGCATGCGACGTGGCGCAGGCACAACCGGTGCAGGGTTCGCTTTCACAAAGGCCGCTGCGAACGTGCGCCGTTCTTGCCAGTAAGGTTCATGGCTGGCAAAAGCCAGTTTCCGCCCCTCCGCTTCGATTGCTTCATGAACAGCCGTTCGCTCCGTGATGTAGGACTCCCAGCCTTCATCCGTCAACTGTATGCTTCGGCCCGGGGCGAGTAGGCGAAAGTGAGTGGAACCGAGTGGAGCAATGGCAACCAGCGTCTCGCCAAGTTCGGGGCGAAGCGGTTCCTTGCCACGCATGCCTCCGACGATGAGTTCCAGCACGAACTGCTGCGGCTTGCCTGTTGCCGTAACCTCGATCAACTTCTCCTGATCGCCCGGTGCCACGAAGCGTGTGAGACCCAGCAGGAGCGCATCGTGGCGGGGTGGTGTCAGATCGCCCTTGTACCAGCGCTGGTAACTCAACTCGGTGACGCGTTTGCCATCCACGCTTAAACGTGCCGCGGACCGGGCTCGCAGCAACAGGCGATACTTCCCGGCAGGCAGCGTGACCGCGGACGTCGCACGCATCAGGTACGGATTGCCTCGATCGGCTCGCACGCCCGTGCTGGTGTATTGCCAGGGCACATGGATAAAGCCGAACGCGGTTTCGTCGTACTCTTCGGAAACGGCAGGAAGTTCCGTGGGCCATTTATCGCTGGGCAGGCCGCGGTCGAAGATTTCGATGTGAACACCATCTGCGGCCTGCACCGATGTGGCAAAGCCGAGCACGAAACAGAGAGTGATGAGTCGAATCACGCCGGGAAACCTCGGCAAGCGGCAGGCAGGAGTTGAATGAAATATACCGGAGGAAGAATTGTCACGCCAGCAGTTGTCGCAAATCCACATCGGGTTCGATCTTGCCGGTGCCGGTCAGGAATGCGGCGAATTGAGCGGCAAAGTACGGTGCCAGGAGCGAACCCTTCGACCCCAGGCCGTTCATGAAGCCGAGTTGGGGGTAGTGTGGATGCAAGCCGAGCAATGGTTTGCCCGTGCGAAGTGCAGGCCGTACCGCGGCGACATGTTCGATGACTGTGAATGGCAGACGCAGCATCTGTCGTAAACGCGCAATGAGTTCCTCGCGACGCCTGGCCGTGGGAATGCAATCGAGTTCGGCCCATTCGTACGTCGCACCGATGCGGAACATGTCGTCGCCCAGGGGCAGCAGCCAGACACCTTGGTGCATGACGCGCGATTCCGCGAGGCCGGGAATGCGCATGGTCAGCATCTCGCCTTTTGCCGGCTGGTAGGGCACATTCGCGAACCACGGGTTCAGGGCATAACCCTGGCAGAAAATCAGTGTGCGCGCGATTAGGCCGAAGCGGCTGAGACGCACACCATCTGGGAGCAATTCCACGTCGTGCAGCGGATCGACTTCACCCGTGAAGAATGGCGTGAACGGTGCAAGGTGCCGACGCACCGCATCGAGATAGCACGGCACATCGAGCCGGGCCGAATCGAGCATCTCGAAGCTGCCGAATGGTGTGGCGAACCAGTGCGGACTCACACATGCATCCTGAACCAGTGTGGCGAAGTCGGCTTCACGTCGCTTCTCGTAAAGCGTTCGCTCCGTCTCGGTGCCGAGGATACGCACGGCCGGCCGCTGGCTGAACACAGCCGAACCAGTTGCGGCTTCCACTCGCTGATAAAAGGCCTGCGCGGCTGCTCGCAATACGGGCCAGTGCCGCGTCTGCACGAGCCGCTGGCCCGTGATCGGCGTGAGGAGCCCGGCGGCAATCCGCGAGGATGTGACCGCCTCTTCACGGTCGATGATGGCGAGACGTTCGCCGCGCTGCGCGAGTTCCCAGGCCAGGGTGGTGCCGGCCAGTCCGCGGCCCACGATGATGCGATCGACAAACTCCATGCCTTTCACTGTAGTGTTGCAGCGGCGCGCGCTTTCCGCGATAACGTCTCCACCCACCTTACCGCAGGACACCGCCATGCAACGCACGTCGCTCCTTGCCTTCACACTGCTCCTGGCTGCGTTCGGCATCGGCTCATTCGCACCCGCGGCCGATCCCGTGCCGCCCGAGAAGGAGTATCTCGACTTCGTGAAGAAGCAGGCCGCCGAGTTGCGTGCCGGCGACAAGGCACCGACCAGCACCAAGGCCTGGAAAAGCCAGAGCGCACAGCTTCGCAAGGACCTGCTCGCGGCCTGGGGCGGCTTCCCCGAGAAGGCCTGCCCGCTCGAGCCCAAAGTGCTCGGCACGCTCGACCGCGACGGTTACCGCGTCGAAAAACTCATCTTCCAGACGCGCCCCGGTGTGTGGATGACCGCAAACGCCTACGTCCCGAATGTGAAGGGCAAGGTGCCCGCCATCCTCATGGTGCATGGTCACTGGAAAGGGGCCAAGCAGGACCCGGCCGTTCAAGCACGCTGCATCGGCGCGGTGAAGCTCGGCTTCTTCGTGCTCTGCGTCGATGCCTTCGGTGCGGGCGAACGCGGCGTCGGCACCGCACTCGGCGAATACCACGGCGACATGACCGCCGCCACGCTGCTGCCACTCGGCACACCGCTCGCGGGGTTGCAGGTGTACGAAAACATGAGGGCCGTCGATTACCTGCAAACGCGTGCCGAAGTCGATGGCGAGAAGATCGGCATCACCGGAGCCAGTGGCGGCGGCAACCAGACCATGTATGCCGGGGCCTTCGACGAACGCTTCAAATGCGTGGTGCCCGCCTGCTCCGTCGGCAATTATCAGGCCTATCTCGGTGCAGCGTGTTGCATGTGCGAAGTGGTGCCCGGAGCCTTGAAGTTCACCGAGGAATGGGGCTTGCTGGCGCTGGTGGCACCACGCGGCCTGATGGTCATCAGCGCCACCAAGGATTCGCACCAGTTCTCGGTGGGCGAGGCGAAGAAATCGCTCGCGCTGGCCACACCCGTCTTCAAGCTGCTCGGCAAAGCGGAGAACGTGCAGCATGCCATCTTCGAATCACCCCACGATTACAACAAGGCGATGCGCGAAGCGATGTACGGCTGGATGACGCTGCACCTCAAGGGCGAAGGCGATGGCTCGCCGATCAAGGAGACCGAGATCAAGACAGAGATGCCCGAGACGCTGCGCTGCTATCCCGGCGACACGCGACCCAAGGACTGGATCACCATTCCGAAGTTTGCCGCGGCAGAGGGGAAGAAGTTGCTCGCCGCGAAGCAGCCGCCATCCAGTGCCCTGGCGTGGAAAACGGTGAACGAAAAGTATCGTTCGCTCCTGTTGGAGAAGTCGCTGGGCGGCTTCCCGAAGCAATCGCATCTGGGGTTATATGCAGAGTCCGATGGCCAGGTGGAGGAGTTTCGTTTTCAGCCTGAGCCGGGCCTCGGCATCAGCGGCCGCACCACGTTCGCCCGTGCGGGCTCGCCCCCGCTGGCCATCATTTTGCGTTTCGAGAGCCCGAGCAAGGACAAGAAGCCAGCCGAGGACGCGAAGCTCGCCGCGGCAGCGAAGGCGGCAGGCTGGGACACAATGGAACTGGAACTGCGTGCCACCGGTGCGCGTGCTCATCCCCGGGACAATGTGAACCGCGCATCGGATCATAACACCGCCGAGTGGGGGCTGTGGATCGGCCGGCCTCTCCTGGGGCAATGGGTGCTGGATGTGCGCCGCACCATCGACGCTCGCGCCGCCGAGCGCAAGGGCGATATCATCCTGATCGGCGAAGGCCCCGCCGGGCTGGTGGCGCTCTGCGCGGCCGCCACGGACCGACGCATCACCAAGGTTGCCGCAGTGGGCACGCTGGCAACGTTCATCTCGGATGAACCCTATGTCGGCCAGAAGCTCGGCACACTCGCGCCGGGCATCCTTCGCGATGTGGGCGATGTGCCGCACATCGCCATGCTTGCTTCGCCTCGCCGCGTCGTGATTGCCGGCGGCGTTTATGGCAACGGCAAGGAACTGACACCCGAACAGTTGCAGGACGCCTACGAGCCAACCACGCAACTCGCGAAGCTGATCGAGAAGGAGAAGGAATTCGTGATCGTGGAGAAGGCGGACGCCGCGGCGGTGATCGCGGCGATGAAGTAACCAGGCGAGCGGTCGACGTGAGTCGACTGTTCAAGGCCATCTCCAGTTCAAGTGCTTTGTCTTCATCTGCAGCACATCCTTGCGAGAACGGTCGACTCACGTCGACCG
>JBGSZR010000198.1:0-10538 GCA_041750275.1 Gemmataceae bacterium | reverse complement strand
ACCTCGAACAAGTGGCGGCCAGGCGTGTGATTCACACCTGGCTCGCGGTGCACGCACTGGAGATCATGTGGGCCATGAAGCAGAGCGGCACCGATTCCGCGGAACGGATCGCACGCCACCTCTGCACGGCCGAACGCCGCCTCGAAGCGGCCATGAAATCACTCGCCGTGCTCCGCCGCCTGGCATTGCCAGCGATCACCGCACAGTTGAACGTGGCCAGGGGTTCGATGGTGGTGAATAATGGTGTGCCTTCCACGGTGAGCGAGGAAGGATGAGCAGCGGGATTGGTTCGATCGTGGGAGTGCGGATCATGCGACTCCCTTGATATACCGGTGGCACTTCGTGAGAGGGGATCTTCTTCAACGACACCCAGTGAATCGTATACATCCGGGATGCTTCATGTTTGCTGATCTCCCGAGTCTGACCACGACGTTGAATCTCAGACTCGTGTTTCGGACTTTTCGGAGGGTGGTAGCCCTTAAAATCTAGGGCTTTTCGCGATAACGGGCAGGTCACAGGGGCTCGGGTGACGTACCCAGATCACCCCGGATTGGGTGATCTCCTGGAAAACCTACTGATTCAAAAGGTAAGTAAAGCTATCAAAGAAAGCCCGATTTTCGCTGATTTTTCCGACTGAACTTCGAGATCGCAAATAGCTTTAGTTACCTGCGAATCAGTAGAGTCAAAAAGTCCGAAACACGAGTCAGACTAGAGTTCCGTGTTGACGAACACCTCGGACCTCATGGTCGACGAGTATGGGCTCCTCCCATCTTCGCCCATTCCCGGACGGACCTGTTGCCTGCTACACTTTAACTCCGTTCTTCCGCACTCCCCGCGATGCACTTTTGCTCTGCCGTCTACATTCCCGCAACGCTGGTGGTCCCGTAAGATTATTGCATCCTTTCGAGGGGCTCGCTGATGACGCCCGAAGACGACGCCACGACTTCACCTGCTGCGGCTTCCAGCAGCAACGAACTGCTGCCGACCAGTGTAACAAGTGGGCGTTACCTCCTCGGCGAGGAGATCGCACGCGGTGGCATGGGTGTGGTGCTATCGGCCCGCGACACCATCCTCGGCCGCACAGTGGCGGTGAAGGCTCTGCTGGAGCGTTTTGCCGGCGAGCCGGAACTCGTGGCTCGCTTTCTCGAAGAAGCACGCGTCACGGGGCAACTCCAGCACCCGGGCATTCCACCTGTTCACGATCTTGGTAGCCTGTCCGACGGTCGGCCTTTCATGGCCATGAAGCTCATCAAGGGGCGGACGCTCGCCGAACTTCTCAAGGAGCATCAAACCAGCGGGGGAGCGGTTGACGCACCCGAACTCATCGCCATCTTCGAGCGTGTCTGCCAGACAGTCGCCTTCGCTCACGATCGCAACGTCGTGCATCGCGATATCAAACCGGCCAACATCATGGTCGGGGCCTTTGGCGAAGTGCAGGTCATGGACTGGGGCCTGACGAAGGTCTTGAACGCACCGGAGCTTGCACAACCCTTCTCGGTAGTCGAGACACCGCTCGTGAGCTCCATCAACCCGGGCCGCGATCCGGATTCTGCCACAGAGGCCGGCAGCGTTGTAGGGACGTGGGCGTACATGTCGCCCGAACAGGCTCGCGGCGAACTGGATCGCATCGGCACCTGGTCGGATGTCTTCAGCCTCGGGGCACTGCTCTGTGAACTGTTGACCGGGAAGCCACCCTATACGGGATCGCGGGCGGTTCTCCGGGCGCATGCCGAACTCGCCATTCTCGATGAATCGTTCGCACGGCTCGATGGCAGCGGTGCCGATGCAGGGATCGTCGAGTGGTGCAAGCGATGCCTGGCCAGGGTGCCCGAGGAGCGGCCCCGTCACGCGGGACTTCTGGCAGAAGGGATCGCCGATCATCGGCGGCAGGTCGAGCATCGGCTGCGTTCGGCCGAGCAAGCGCAAGCGGTCGCCGAGGCCCGGGCGATTGAGGAAGCCAATACGCGGCGCGAAGCCGAATCGCGAATTGCGGAGCAGAGGAAGAAGCGACGAGTCCAAGCGGCCCTGGCGGGAACGCTCGGCTTACTGCTGCTGGCTGCCATCAGTTTCGGCTGGTGGCGGGATCACCAGAACGAGTCGGTCCGACGTCGCGAAGCGGCCATCGAGGCCGAGCGAGTCCTGGCCGCTGCGCAGAATCGCGAAGGAATCAAGGACACACTCCGGATCGCGGGCGCCCTACGAAAGCAGTATCGCTTCCGCGAGGCCGCCGAAACACTGGATCATGCCTCACGACTCGCCGCAGGGAATGGGAGTGAAGATCTCCTTTCAATCGTTCGACAGGCTCAAGAAGATCTCGCCTTCGTGAACGAACTAGATGGCATTCACATGAAGCGAACCATCTGGATCAGTGTTCCGGGGAAACCTGGACATTACGATGACCAATCCGCACCGGCTTCTTACCGCGACGCCTTTCGGACGCATGGGTTCGATGTCGTCGAGTGCGAATCTGCCACAATGGTTGCTCGAATAACTGCTTCGGAGGTCAAACCGGATCTGATCGCTGCACTCGACGACTGGGCCGTACTCGAACCGGATGCAACCATTCGAACAAAAGTATTGGAGTTGGCTCGACTCGCCGATCCCGGGCCATGGAGCGATCGATTCCGCACCGCCGCGAACTGGGAGGACAACGCGGCGCTCGATCAACTGGCCGCGGATGCCGTGCCCGCTGAGCTTTCTCCACATTTACTCGTCTCTTTCGCGGATCTCCTGAAACGCAAGAAGCGAGATCCTGAACGTGTGCTGCTCGCGGCACAGTTCGCGCATCCGAACGACTTCCTGATCGCGTTCACACTCGGCGACTGGTTCATGGCGTGGGAGAAGCAGCACGACCACCCGGATGTGCACCAAGCCATCACCTTTTTCCGAATCGCACTCGCACTCCGAAAGAACCACTACACGGCCATCCTCAATCTCGGGGATGCGTTGTCGGATATCCAGGAGCTTGATGAGTCGATTGCTTGTCTCAAGGAAGCTGTTCGCCGCGATCCCAACGCTTCCGTTGGGTTCAACCACCTGAGCGAAGCACTCATTGATCGCGGCGATTATGACGAAGCGCTGGCCATGGCGCGTGAGGCGGTGCGCGTGGATCCCCACAAACCGGAATGCCGGTTCTTTTTGGTACACGCCCTGGCAAAAAAAGGCCTGAAGCGAGAGGGATTGATCGAGTGTAACGAGGCGATTCGCCTTGGCTGCACATCAACGCAGTCTCGCTTATTTCACGCGAGTTCACTCGCAATTCTCGGCGAGCGCGACGCGGCCCTGGCAGCCTATCGAGAGGCGATCCGCCTCGATCCAACTAGCACAGATGCACGGATCGAATTGGGATTCTTCCTCATTGCCGCCGACGATCTGGATGGTGCGGAGGCAGAGTTCCAGCACGCACTCCGGATCGATCCTCAAAGTCCCATGGCACACCTGAGTATCGGTGAACTGCACTATCGAGATCGTGATTTCGACGGTGTAATGGCCGAGGTGCGTACTGCCATGGCGATTAGACCCGATAGCACCTTCGCACACAGCTTGTTCGCTTGGTCCTTGGAGGACAAAGGCGAACTCGATGCAGCGATCATCGTCTGGCGCATGAGTCACACAATCAGCCCCAAAGATGCCGAGATCCTCCGCTCGCTCGCAATCGCCTTGCTGAAGAAGAATGATCGAACGGGTGCGAAGTTGGCATCGCGCGAGGCTGTTCGTCTGCAGCCCAAGAACTCAGCCTGCCAAATCACTTACGGTGACGTTCTTGAAGCACTTGGAGAACTCGACGACGCCCTTACAGCTTTCGAAACTGCATCTCGGCTCGATCCAATTTTGAGCGAGGCCGAGCAAGAAATCATTCGCTTGCGCATTCTCATTACCGGGCGCAATGCCCTGATCGCCGCGCTGCCCGACGTGAAGCGATAACCGATGACGGACACCGCCCGCCGCGTAGGTTCAGAGGAGACGAGAAGCAGAGCTATCCGCATGCTCAATTCTGGCGTTTCCGACGCTCACATCGTGAAGCATGAATCGACGTAATTCCAGAACCCACAGATGCATTACGATTTTCGCGTGCCTTTTCCGGGCTTTCCGATCGAGGGATGTGCAACCCGTCGGAATCATGACACACTGGCGGAGTGAGCATGCGAGCATTTGAGGTGGGATACCGATGAAGACGGTATCCAGGATGTGTGTGAATCGGGAATATCGTGTGCAAATCGATCGCGTCGGCACCACGAAACGGATTGCACTCGCACCGGTCACCGACTGGACCCTTTAGACCCCTGCTCCTGTGGAGCATGCCGCATGCCGGTATCGTTCAGATCGATGGCGAAGCTGGAGAGCGTGCGGGCAATCGGCTCGCGCGAATCGTAGCTCACCACCGCCACGCGGCCGCCATTGAAGTCTTCGAGCACCATGCTCTTGAGGAGGTCGTTGATGTCCTCTTCGGGGAAGACGAGATCGACGCGGGCCTCGCCCTCGACTTCGCCGCCACGGGTGAAATAGCCGACGCCGCTGTTGAAGAGCACGACGCGTGTGACGGGCAGCGTGACCGCAGGCTTCAAATCCTGCTTCTCGGCGGCGGCCGCTTGGTGGCGGCGGCCGCTTGGTGGCGATCAACGTACAACCCCAGCCCCGCGGCCCCCACCACGGGAAAGCCCCACAGTAATTGACGAATGCGCATAACCGATCCTCACGAGGGGAGAAGGAAGTGCTCCGATGATACTCGATGAAGACGCCCAGCCACCGCCGAGCGAACGCGCTCGTTCCGAACGCGGTACATGGTGCGTCAGCTTATTTCGCGTGAAGTGCGTGGACGATGATCGAGCCGTTGCCGCCGGCGATGGCGAGGTGAGTACCGGAGGGGTGGAGTGCCAGATCGCGTGCGTTGGTGGGGACGGTGAGCATGTGCATGGAGACGGGGTCGTCGCCTTTCCAGAACCAGATGCGCCCACCGTTGCCACCACCGGCTGCGATGATGAAGCCGTCCGGGTGGAACGCAACTCCCCAGGCGGTTCCCTGGAAGGCGTCCTTGGGTTTGAAGAGAGTCGGCTTGCCCTCGCTCCAGTTGAAGAGGACGACGACGGGATTGCCGACTCCCGCAAAGGCGTTCGACACATTGGTGATGCCGGCACAGGCGAGTTTCGTGCCGTCCGGCGAGAAGCACATCGAGCGTGCACCGCCGATGTCCGCCAGGAACTTGTTATCGAAGTTCGTCAGCACCTTCGCATCGAGGTCGCGCGTGGCGGTACCTTTCTGAAGGTCCCAGTCCTTGACGTTTCCCTTCAGATCGCACGAAGCGAGGTGTTTGCCGTCTGGGTGGAAGGCAACGTTGTACACGTGCGATGTGTGCCCTTCCAATGTGTGCAGCGGCGAGCCTGTGGCGTCCCAGGTGCGTACGAGGTTATCGTTGCCGCAACTGGCGATGGTCTTGCCATCCGGGCTCACGGCCACGGCCCGAATCCAGCCCTGGTGAGCCTGTGCCGTGCGAAGCGGCGTGGGCAAGGCCGCATCGCCTTGCCACCAGATCAGCTTGCCGTGATAGTCGCCGGAGATGAGCGTGAAGGGCCGCGCTTGAGGTGGTGCCATTGTGAGTGCCGGGAAACCGACGACACCCTGCAACGCGGCCTGACGTGTGGCCCAGATTTGCTCCGCGTCGGAGTTTCCTGTTGTGCCGAGAAACGCCAGGCCGCGCACCCAGCTGGCGTGTCCCTGCAAGGCAACCTTCGCACCGGTCAGTAGGTCGATGCGCTGAATGGTGTTATCCTGGGCGGAAGCGAACAGGAAGCGACCCGTGGGATCGAACCGGCAGGCAACGAGCGGGCTCGCGTGCTTGAACTCGCGTTCCACTTTTGTTGCAGTGGGATCGATCATGGACTTGTTCCTGTTGCACGCATCTCACATACGTCTCGAACACTGTTCTGAACACGGCGGTCTCACGCCAGGATTTCTTCAATGGCGTCGGTCTTGGGGTCCGCGATCGGAATAGGGCGATCGTTCGGATAGAAGTTCTTGGTCGGGTCCAGACCCACGGCACGCAGGTAAGTATGGAAGAGGTGGCCGCTGCGGACTTCGCGGTCGGCGATGGCCGTGCCGTTTGCCGTGGTCTTGCCAACCACGGCACCTCCTTTGATGCCGCACCCGGCCAGGGCCACGGACCACGCCTTCGACCAGTGATCGCGGCCATAGCGTTCGTTGATCCGTGGCGTGCGGCCCATCTCGCTCATCACGATCACGAGAGTGCTTTCGAGCATGCCCCGCTCGGCAAGGTCATCCAGCAACACGGAGAAGGGGCGATCGAATTCGCCCAGTTGTTCGATGTGGAAATCGAAGTTCTCATGGTGGGTGTCGTAGTTCGAGTGCGACACCTTCACGTAACTCACGCCCGCTTCGAGCAACCGGCGAGCAAGCAGCATGTGGCGGCCGAAGGGATGGCGGCCATAGCGGTCGGCGACCTTCGAATCTTCTTTCGTCACGTCGAAAACATCGGAGCGGCGGAAGACGCGCTCGGCCTGCTCGAACGATTCCGTGTAAGCCTCGGTGGCCGCACTGCGGCGCGAACGGGCGAAGCGGTCGTTCAGCTTCTTGCGGAACTCCTCGCGCAGCTTGTCCGATTCCTCGGTGAGGCTGGCGGGGCGGAGCAGGTCCGCGGGTGGTTTGCCTTCGCCGAGCGAAACCGCACCATACTTCGCGCCCAGGAATGTCGCGTCCGCCTGGCCGAAGGCGCTATCGCCGCGGTCCAGCACCTGGATGTTGCCAGGCAGCACGTTGGCGTCCGATCCCAGCAACTTCGCGGTGACGGCACCGATGTGCGGATAGGCGATTCCCGCCTCCGGCACACGGCCCGTCAGCATGATCGAGGCACCGCGGCCATGGTCGTCTGAGACGGAATTCAAGCTGCGAACCAGCGCGATCCGGTGCATCTGCTTCGCGGTGAGCGGTAACAGTTCACTGATGTGAACGCCGGGGACAGACGTGGGGATTGCGGCGAACGGGCCGCCGGTGTCGGTGCCCGGCTTGGGGTCCCACGTTTCCAGCTGGCTGACACCACCCGAAAGGAAAACGACCAGCACGCGTTTCTGCGATTTGTTCAATTCGCGTGCCGCAAAAGCGTTGGCGAACCCGGCCGGCCCGAGTGCCGCAGCGGCTCCGGCGCTGCCCAGAAAGGCCCGACGCGACACGAGATGTTCGGCCGTTCCGCACGAGTAATCGCACTGGGGCATGGTTCTCTCCGGATCGAGTCAATCGCGTTCGTTAGTGGTTGAAGCGGAACTCCGCACTGGCGAGCAAGGCCCACACCAGCTCCGTGATCGCCGTCGCGCGGTCCGGTGCGGTTGCGAGGATACTGGCCACGTCCGCTCGTTCCTCGGCGCTCGGCTCGCGTGTCAGCACGCTGAGAAAGAGTTCATCGGCGATGGCTTCGTCGCTCTTCAATTTGGCGAGTCGGTCAGTCAGGTTGCCCGCTCGCGGTGGCAGCATCGTTCGAAGAGTGGGGCCGAACTTGAGGAACAGCGTCTGGTCCAGCGTGGTAGTGAGGTTGGATTCGGCCTCACCGGGCTGGGCGGCGAAGACCTTGCGGAAGGGGGCGAGCCGGGCGGCAATCTTCGCATCCACCGCGGTAACCGTGGCATTCTTGCCGAGTGCCAGGCGGTCCGCATCCGTCTGACCGGTTGCTTGCGACGAGGCGTACGCAAGTTGCTCCGCACTCAGCGGTCGGAGGTTGGCGACCAGGAAGCGAGCCTGTGGCATGTCCATGGCACCGGCCGGGATTTCGCTGGAACGCTGATAAGTCATGCTCAAGGCAAGCTCGCGGAGCAGCCACTTCACGTCGAACTGATGGGCCGCGAACTCGGTCGCGAGCAAATCGAGCAGGGCCGGGTGTGAGGGTGGATTGGCGGTATGATCGAGGTCAACGGGGTGCACGATGCCGCGACCGAGCATCATCTCCCAGAGTCGGTTGGCCGCGGTGCGGGCGAAGGCGGGATTCTCGCTGGCGGTGATGGCGCTGGCCAGTTTCTCACGCCGACTGTACGCCGGGATCGGCCGCACTTTCGCAGCCGGTGCAACCTGGTATTCCTTCCCCTTCGGCAGCGGCGTCTCCGCGAAGGGTTTGCCTCCGAGCACGCGCGGCAACGTCGTGCCCTGCTTCTTCGACTTATCAAAAACGCTGGTGTAGCTTACCTCGCCATCCGCCTTCTCGGCAAGCACCGCCGTGGCGGCCGTGGCATTCGGGAAGAGGAAGGAGCGGTTCAGAAACGCCAGGATGCCGAAGTAATCGGCTTGCTTGAAATCGCTCACATGCGGGTGATCGTGGCACTGGGCACATTGCATGTCGCGGCCGAGAAAGAGTCGGCCAATGTCGCGAGTGACAAGGTTCGGTTCGAAGTCGCGGTCGAGGAAAAACTTTGCGGCTGCACGCTGTTTGGGATCAACGCCATCCGCCGAAAGCAGTTCGCGGACGAATTCATCGTACGGCCGGTTCTCGGCGAACACGCCGTTGAGATAGCCCTCCCATGCGGCACGTGGCACCTTGGCATCACGCCGGCGCTCCATCAGCACGACATCGAATACCAGCGCCATGTGTCGGGCATAAGCCGGCCTGGCAAGCAGGGCGTCAATCAACTTCTGACGCTTGCCCGGGTCTGCATCGGCAAGGAACGATCTCGCTTCCGCTGTGGTCGGGATGGTACCGTTCAAATCGAGATACACGCGGCGCAAGAATTCCGCATCCGAAGCCAGCGGAGCCGCCTGTCGGGCGTAATCGGTGCTGCCAGCGGCAATCAACGTATCGATGCGGACGTGCAGCGGTTCCTCGGCATGGAGTGAGAGTCCGGAACCGATGAACACCATTCCCACAAGAAGGAAGCGAACGGCATGCATGAACGGTCCTCGGGGCGGAAGGTGCAATCGGCGGCGGACCTGGCCAGCGGATCGCAACGAGCAGAGTAATAGAAATCCTGCACCGGCAGCGGATGAATGTCAAGCACGAATCAGTATCACCGGGCGCCCCAATCACCCTCGAGTGTCCCGTGTGGTCCGTTGCCTGTGCGGCCGGACAGGACCCCAGACGGGCAGGTCCTGACACTGCAGGCAGTGTCGGTTGCGACACAAGTTGTGGCGATGTAATCGCAGCTGCACTCACGGCATTGCCAGGCGTGGCCGCCGAGGGTGGCTGTGGGGCAGCGGGCCAGGTCACGCTGCGTTGCCGTTGCGTGCCACTCAAGGTGTCGGCCGTGCCGCTGTGTGAACTCGGTTCCGCACTGGTCGATCACGTCCGCAACGCTCCGTGCCGGCCGTCCGAATGCGGCATCGGAGATGGTCGGCCCTCCGCGAGCGGCATGGAGATCAGGTCGAGCAGGATCGGCGTCGAGCATCTGCTGCTGGTGTCAAGAAGACAAGCGATGCCTGGTAACTCTTTCGCGAAGCGGAAGGTTGTGGTTTTGGCGATATCATGGAAGTCGCTGCAGTGTCGGGGGATCGTGGAGGGGTGTGGCAAAAGGTTCGTTCTGGCTGCAAATTCAGCATCCGTACTCGATAAACCCGACACAACGATATTGTCGTCGTAACTATCATAATAGATATGTATTGCGACATTTTAGAAGTCAGTAAAGCCAGGCGACATACGGCTGACAAACCCGACAATGTACACCGAAGTCCTGTGTTCATGTCAGGTGGTGTGTCGGGTATTGTGTCGGGTGAAATTCGCAGGGTCTAAACCTTGCAAGTCTAACATTGGTAATGTGTTACATCGAATCCGAAGGCGTCTGTCGGGTTTGTACTCGCGGGGATGAAGCAAATGGCCATGGCAACACTCCAAACGCGATCAGGCCCGTGGCAACTGGGTTATACGAGTTGTGGCCAGCTAACGTCTCAAGTCGGCACTCGAGGAGCGTCACCCGCGTGTCGTGATGCTGATCGACAACACCCCGTGGCACTTCACCAACGAGTCCCGAACACGACTCGCCCCGCCGCCTTCGGCCGGACCGTCCGCGGGCCAGGCTCCGAACACTCCAGGCAGTGACGGTTACGACACGAGTTGTAGGCGATACGGTCGCGGCCGCAATCGCGGCAGTGCCAGGCGTTGTCGCTCAGTGGGCGGCGCGACAGTGGAATAGATGTCGCAGCATCTGCTGCTGGTGTGAAGAAATCAAGCGATGCCTGGTAACGCTTTCGCGAAGCGGAAGGTTGTAGTTTTGGCAAACTCAAAGATGTCGCCGCAGTGTCGGGGGATCGTGGAGGGGTGCGGGGATCGGTTCGTTCTGGCTACACATTCAGCATCCGTACCCGGCATGCCCGACACAACCTTGAGAACGTCGCAACCATCATCATTGAAAGGTGTTGCGAGATTACTTTGTTCGGTATCGCCAGGCGACACTCTACTGACAAACCCGAGAACGGTGTCAGGGGGCGCTCAAACCCAGCCAGTGATGGGTGCTTGAAAACCAGCCACTTTGAGGAGTGGCAGATTGTGTCGTTAGTCTCGTGGGTACCGCCCGTACCCCAGGAGATTGTCGATGCCGAATCTGCTCAAAGTGGCC
>JBGSZR010000197.1:0-34599 GCA_041750275.1 Gemmataceae bacterium | reverse complement strand
CGGGATCGCACCCATCGCACTGCTCACCGGCGATCGCGCAGCCGTGGCGAAGACCGTGGCGGAGCAACTGCCCGTGACGGACGTGCACGCGGAACAGTTGCCCGCGCAGAAGTCGGAGTGGGATGCTCAGGCGAGCGGCCGACGAGAGTCGGCTGTTCCAGCGAGCGCAGAGGCAACAGCCGGTTTACACCGGCCGCTTGCCGCGCCAATTGCCTCACAATCCTTGAACGTAGTCGCGTTCGTCGGTGACGGCATCAACGATGCGCCCGCACTCGCGCGTGCCGGTGTGGGCATTGCCATCGGCTCGGGCACGGACGTGGCCGCGGAAGCGGGCGATATCGTGATGATGGGTGAGCCGCTCCGACCGCTGCCCTTGCTTGTGCGGCTCTCGCGCGAGACCGTTCGCATCATTCGCCAGAACATTCTCGTCTTCGCCTTCGGCGTCAACATCTTCGGCATCGTGCTCACGGGCTGGCTTTGGCCGCTCTTCGCCCCGAATGCGGAATGGTACGAAGCCTCGCCACTCGTGGCCGTGCTCTATCATCAACTGGCCTCGCTGCTCGTGCTCTTGAATTCGATGCGTTTGTTGGCGTTCGACCGCACCGCCACGAACCCTACGCTGGTGCGATTCCGCGGCGTGGCGAAGTCCACCGAGGCCTGGCTTGAGCGCTTCTCTCTCGATGAACTGCTACACGGCATCGCCCACCGCTGGAAGCAGATCGGAGGCACACTCGCGGCATTCGCCTTGCTTGCCTGGTTATCCACGGCGTTCGCCACCATTGCCGTGGATGAGGTTGGCATTGCTCGGCGATTCGGCCGACTCTCCGCGGACCTCGAACCGGGCCTGCACGTGCGCTGGCCCTGGCCGATCGAAACCGTCACGCGCATTCGCCCCGATGCCATTCGCACGGTCGAGATCGGCTTTCGCCCGCTCACCGAGGAACAACTCAGTGCCCAGCGCCGTGCCGATGATCGCCTGCGTCGGCCCGGCGGCTCCGATGGCCTCACCTGGGGCAGTGCCCATGCGGAAGGGATTGGCCGCCTCACGGATGAATCCGTGATGATCACCGGCGATGGCGACCTGGTCGAAATCCTGGCCACGGTGCGTTATCGCATCAGCAACCCGCGCCAGTACTTGTTCGGCGTGAAGGACCCCGATGGCATCATTCGCTCGGCTGCCGAGTCTGTGTTGCGTGAACTCGTCGCCGGTGGCCGCTTCCTGGAATTGCTCACGGATCGCCGGGCGGTGCTGGAACGCGACGCCCTTGTGCGACTGGAGCAGCGACTGGCGGAGGTGGCCCCGGAAGGGCTCGGCGTGGCACTCGATGGCTTCACACTGCACGATCTGCACCCGCCGCCGGAGGTCGTGAGTTCATACCACGCGGTGGCCAAGGCGATTCAGGACCGCGACCTGGCTGTGAACGAGGCCGAAGCCGACGGTCTCCGCGTTCGCAGGCGGGCCGAGGAAGAATCGCACCGTGTGGTGAAGAAAGCCGAGACCGATGCCCACGAGCGAACCGAGAACGCGAAGGCGGAAGCGGCATCGTTCGCGGCCTGGGTAAAAGCCCGGACACAACTGAGCCCGACAGAGGAAGCCGCGCTGAAAGCCGAGCGCGATCGCCGCGTGGCGGCGGGTGAAGATGTGATGGCCGTGGACAAGGAGATTGCCGGGCGGCGGGCGATGTTGCTGGCGGAACGGCGCTTCATGATCGAAACGCGGCTCGCCCTGATCGCGGCCACCGATGCCTTCAAGGGTCGCGACAAGGTGCTCATCGACGCCGGCGACCTGCCCGGCCGCAGGCAACTATTCCTGATCGACCCGGATTTGTTGCGTGTGCCCTTGCCCGGTCCGCGGCCCGGTGAAGGGCGAGATCCCTAGCACGTGGCACGCTACGCTTCCAGGACTTCGCTCCGCGGTTACACACCCAGTGCTTTGCGCTTTTCGAGCACAAAGGGCAGGTGGTGGCTGAAGTGGTTGATCGCGGTCTGGAGCACTTTCTCGAGCGTGATCAGCCCGGCGGCGGTGTGGACGCCTTTCAACTGCAAGTGGTCGTTGGTGAGCGTTCGCAGGATGCGGGCCATCTGGCCGCGTGTGGCTTCGATCAACACCACTTCTTCTTCGGCATCGCGATCGTGGTAGCGCAGGGCCTTCGCAAAGAGCTTGTCGTCCGCTGCCAGGATCAGAGGCGTGTCGCCCAGCGCGATCAGGCGCTTCATGCGGTCCGCAAAGATGGCCTCGAAGTCGGCGAGATGGCACAGGACTTCGAGCGTGCTCCACTTGCCAGGAATGGGGCGGGTGAGCAACTGCTCACGCGAGAGACCCTGGACCGCGGCTCGCACATCGGCCGCACCTTTCACGTACACATCCGTGTATTCCGCCAGCGTCGGCATCGTTTGCTCCTGGAAGCTATGCATTGGACAGCGTCGTTACTGTAGCGATGCCTGCAGGGCGTGGCCCATCAATGCGAAACGGGATGAGGCGAACCCCATCCCGCAGCGTGCATCAGGATCGAACACGACTTACTTGTTGGCAAGCGTGCTGGCCTTCTCGGCCGCCGCGATCAGTTTCGGGAATGATTCCCTCAGTTCGGCCCCGGCATAGACGATGACGCGCTTTTCCTCGGTCACCATCTCGCCCGCGATCATCATCTCGGCCTTCACCTCGTAGAAGTACTTCTGACCGGCGTCGAGCTTCGGCGTGAAGAAGGTGCGCTCCGAGCCGTCGCCGTTGGCGAGGCGGCCATCGACGTAGAGCTTGGCCCCAGCCGGGAGGTTGAATTTCAGGTTCGCCCCTTCGCTTCCGCCGTTCTTCATCGGCTCCGGGATGGCATCCGACGACTTCTTCGGCTCGGTGGTGTCGCTCTTCATGCCCGGGGTGACGAACTTGTTCTCGACTGGCACGGTCACGACCGGTGCGGCATAGGTGCCGTAGACTGCCTGCGACGAGTAATAATAGTTGCCGTAGCTGTAGCCGTTGCTGAAGCACGAGCCATAGGCTGGCATGGCGACGGAGCCATAGCAGGAGCCGCCATAGCACGAACCGAAGCAAGATGAACCGTAGCACGAGCCATAACAGCCACCGTAGCAGGAACCGTAGCACGATGAGTAACGAGCGGCGCGATGGCTCTGGCAGCGGGCATGGATGCGGCTGAGGAGTCCACCATGGCAGGTGCCGCTGCAGCCAGAAACATAGCCCGTGCAACCCGCGTAGTAACCTGTGCAACCCGTGCAGCCGGCATAGCCGGTGCAACCCGTACATCCGACGACCGGCACGGCCTGAACGACGACCGCGGCTGGTGGATTGTCTGATCCCGCTGCCAACCCCGCCAGAAGCACAACGCTATACATGTCTTCTCCCATCCCAGGTGCCAACGCCACGCACGGTGCATGACCGTGATTAGGATCGTAGTTCTGGGCGAAATTAGCGTCAAAGGCAATTTGCGGAATCTGGGCAAGAACAAGTCACCTCGCAAACGTTAAGACCGGAACGACCCCTTTGGGAATCGACGCCTCGCGATGTGCGAAGAAGCAGGTAAGCACCACCTGGCGTGCTTCGACGCAAGTCCTTGTTCTGAATGCGATAAAAGCCCGCCAGGACGAGATGGCCCACGGTTGTGGACGTGTTGTCAGTGGCAATGGCCCAGCAAGTGCAAAACCTCCACCCGGATCAGTCGCACCTGTGAGTGATGAATGGGAGAATTGTCTGGTGTCCGACAGGCGTCCCGTCAGTCCGTCGAAATAAAAAAGCCCTGGTTTCCCAGGGCAATTTTGAGTGGAGGTGAGGAGAGTTGAACTCCTGACCTCTTGAATGCCATTCAAGCGCTCTACCAACTGAGCTACACCCCCCTCAAGTGATGCTAAATTAGTGGCGATTCGAGCAAGTGTCAACTGCTTGCCATTATTCTGTGCGTTCGTCCTCGAAACGGAAGACGGCAGCGGTCTTGGTGCCGTTGTTCAGGTTCTTCACCATGCCGCCGATGTAAATGCTTCGCTTCGCGCCTTCGGTCACGACAACGGGTGTGGAGTAGATCTCCTCGACGATCTTGCCAGTCTCTTCACGGAGATCGCGGACCCAGAACGGGCGGCCCGTGTGTGGGTTCAGACAGGCGACGGTGCCATTGGTCGAGGCGGCATAAACCGCGAGCGGGAAGCCATCGGCATCGGTGGCCACGGCCGGCCCGGCGGTGAGTGTGATGCCCAGCGGCATCTTCCAACGGAGTTTCCCCGTCTTGCGGCTCAGGCAGTGCACGCAGCCATCGCGGCTCGCGGCATAGATGTAGACCTCATCCGCGGCGAGTGAGGTGTGCACGGATCGCGTGAGATCGTATCGCCAGGCGAGTTTCCCCGTGGCGGCATCCACTGCGATCACGGCTCCGGCGGGGTCGGTCTCGGGTGCCTTTCCCACTTCCTCGTCGTAGGTGAAGGTGTCGCTGGTCATGTTGCCCGTGCCGAGCCCGTAGATCACGCGGTTGTCGATGGCGAGTGGCGGGCCGAAGGATCGCAGCGACACGGGCGTTCGCCACAGTTCATTGCCGCTCTCGGCATCGAGTGCGAAGACGGCGCTGGTGTACAGGCCGCTGCCGGCAAAGACGCGGTTCTCGCCGAATGCGGGCGGGCCATCGATGTGCAAACCTTTCTCCTTGCCGCCGGCTTGCCACTTTCTCGTACCGGTCGTGGCATCGGCGCAGATCAGGCCATCGTCGCCGGCTGTGAAGAAGACACGACCATTTCGCACCAACGGCGTTCCTTCGGTGTGGCTGCTCGTGGTGATCGCTTCCGGCCAGGCGGATTTCCCGGTACTGGCATCGAGGCAGAAGAAGCGGCAGTTGTGGTGCGCATGCAAGCCTTCGCCGAAGAAGATTTTCCCCCCGGCCAGAGTGGGTGTGCTGAACACCGGTTGAAGATCGTCGTCTGCTTCGAACGTCCAGACGATGCTACCGGTGTTGCGGTTCAGGCAGACGAGGCTGCCATCCTGCGAACTGATCTTGATGGTGCTGGTGCCGAGATAGAGGCGGTCGCCCTCGACCGCGAGGCCGGACATCACCTGGTCTGCGTTGGGGACCTCAAACACTTCGAATCGGGCGAGGCGAATGTTGCCATTGTCGGGGACGGAGATCACAGGGGGTGCGGGCGAACCACCCTGGGTGAGGAGCACGGTGCTGAAGCCGCAGAGGAAGAGCGTGCCAAGCCCGACCGATTCACCGGAGATGCTCAGGTGCACACGAGGAATGCCGCCCTCCAGGGTGTGCTCTGCGGGCGTCGAGAGGGCGCGATAAGCCGCATAGAGTGTGGCCACAAACAACCCGGCTGCGATGAAGGTAAATTCACGCAAGGGCAACTCCACCGCGGCGGACCACGGGCCGAAGAAACGCGTCGAGGCCGCGATGCCACCGGCGAAGACCGTGAGACCCACGAGTGCCAGGAGTTCACCCTTCGCCGGAGACGCCGTGATGCCGGGGTTCTCGGCGGCGAGCGTGCGATAGCGCCGGCCTGCCCACAGCAAGCCCACGGCGGTGATCGCCATCAAGTACAGCGTGAAGGCCGTCAGGCTGAAGGCAGGCGTGTCGGGAAGCAAGCGATACTTGCCCAAAAAGAAGTAGATGATGGCGAGCGTGCTGTTCGCGCTGGCGACGACGAGGAACGCTCGCCACTTTTTCATGCCGATGGCCATGCGGGCCGCCACGCCGGGGAAAAGTGCCGCGATGATCGCCATCGGCCCAATCAGCGCGAACGAAGGAATCACGCCAAGCAATGCCGCGTGCGGGATACGGTGTGCGGAGTGAAGAACAGGTCCGCGCGTGTCCACTGGCGATTCGAATCCACCGCTCGCATTCTCAACTCCGCCATCTTCTTGCACTCCACACCGCTTCTTGATCGGTTCGCCGTAGCCCGGTGGCTCCTTCAGGTTGGGTGGCGGCGGGTCGGCTTTCTTGGCGAGGCCGTCTTCGATGATCTTCTTGAGTTCGGCCGTGGTGCCCTTGAAGGTGCCGCGGAGGTTCGGTTCGCAGTTGAGGAAGGCCCAGCGGATGGTTTTGCCATCTGCGTCGATCGTGCCTTGCAGCGAGAACCAGGTTCCTTCCAGGAAGGCCACGGCGTTCAGTTTCTTGCCACGCTTGCTGGCAAAGGCGACCAGTTGCCGACCCGGTTCCAGGCGATCGAGCATGATCTGCGTGTGGTTCGCCTTCTTCGCGTCCGCGGTGCCCGTGAGATTGATCGCCAGTTTCTCGAAGGTTGGCTCGCCCTTCAGCTTGGCATCGACCTTGAAGACCACGGAGGGCTTTTCGGGATCAACCGATTCGACGGTGGCGACGAAGATCAACTCCTCGCGCAGAGCATCGTCCTTCAGCGAGATCGGCTTGTTGAAAACAGCGGAGGCCGGTGTGACGAACGCAAGAGCAACGGCGACGACCGCAAGGCGCGGCCAACAGGCAGAACAGCACATGATGAGTTCATCCTCGATCGCGTCAACGACACCTGCAGTTTACCGGCCCCCGAGTTGAAAGCCACAAACAGCTTGTGAGTTCACGTGGCATCAACTTCGTCCGCAAGCAGCTGCACGGGTAATCCGTTAGACGATTGGTGCGGCGAGATGGGACTTCGGCTATAGTGTCTCGCGGTTTGCAATCATGGCCCGTTGACACGCCAGCCCTTGCCGAGTGACCCCGGATATGCCCGATTCCGAGCCTGAACGCGCGACGCCTCACCATGATCGTGACTCCGGGGAGCCCGGTGCGGCCGGACGAGTGCCCTCGCAAATTGGCCGATATCGCATCGAACGCGAACTGGGCAAAGGGAGCTTCGGCGTCGTCTACCTGGCGACGGACACTCAACTGAACAGGCGTGTCGCGATCAAGGTGCCGCACACTCGGCTCATCGCTCGCCCGGAGGATGCTGAGCTTTACCTCGCCGAAGCCCGCACGGTGGCGAATCTCGATCACCCTGGAATTGTCCCGGTTCTCGATGTGGGCTGCACGTCAGAATTTCCGTGTTATGTTGTCTCGAAGTACATCGAGGGCAGGGATCTTTCGACACAGTTGCGGCAGGTGGGCTTTGCCTTTCGGGATGCTGTCGCCCTGATCGCCACCGTGGCCGAGGCGTTGCACTACGCCCACAAGAAAGGTGTGGTTCACCGCGATATCAAGCCGGGTAACATTCTGATCGGGAAGGACGATAAGCCGTACGTGGTCGATTTCGGTCTGGCGCTTCGCGAGGAGAACCTCAACCGCGGCCCCGAGTATGCGGGCACGCCCGCGTACATGTCTCCCGAGCAAGCCCGCGGCGAGGGGCACCGTGTCGATGGCCGTAGCGACATCTTCAGCCTGGGCGTAACGCTGTACGAATTGCTCACGGGTCGCCGGCCCTTCAAGGCGGACACCATTTCTGAGTTGCTGGATCGCATCATCAGCCACGAGCCACGCCCCCTGAGGCAGCATGATGAGAAGTTGCCGAAGGAACTGGAGCGGATTTGCCTGAGGGCCATGGAGAAACGCGCGAGCCAGCGCTATTCGAGCGCACACGATCTGGCCGAGGATCTTCGCCACTTTCTGACCGATCAGGCCGAGAGTCACGGCAGCACGGTACCGCATACCGCACCCGTCATCCCGGAGCCACAGCCGGTTTCAGCCGGAACCTCTTCCGTGCAGTCGCTCACCACCGCATCGACCGCGACGGGGCTGGCGTCCACCTCCAGCCATGCTTCGATTCGGATCGTGCCCAAGGGACTGCGTTCGTTCGATTCACACGATGCGGACTTCTTCCTCGAGTTGCTGCCGGGCCCGCGCGATCGCGAAGGGCTACCCGATAGCCTGCGCTTCTGGAAGACGAGGATCGAAGAGCGGGATGCGGACAACACCTTCACCGTGGGACTGATTTACGGTCCTTCAGGTTGTGGCAAATCCTCACTCGTGAAGGCGGGCTTGCTGCCGCGACTCAGTAGCGATGTCGTCCCGGTGTACATCGAGGCCACACCGGAGGACACCGAGTCTCGCTTGCTGCAGGGCTTGCGGAAACGCTGCGCCGGGCTCGACGACGATCTGTCGTTGAAGGATTCGCTGGCGAGCCTGCGCCGCGGTCAGGCGCTCCCGGCCGGGAAGAAAGTGCTCGTCGTGCTGGATCAGTTCGAGCAATGGCTCTACTCCCACAAGGAATCCGGCGATCGCGATCTGATCAACGCCTTGCGGCAGTGCGATGGCAGCCGGGTCCAGTGCATCGTGATGGTTCGTGATGATTTCTGGCTGGCCGTCAGCCGCTTCCTGCGCGAACTGGAGGTTCGCCTGCTGGAAGGGAATAACATCGCGCTGGCGGATCTCTTCGATCCGGAGCACGCGCAGAAGGTGCTGGGGGCCTTTGGCCGGGCCTTCAACCGGTTGCCCGAGAGTTCCAGCGAGACGACACGCGAGCAGCGAGCCTTTCTCAAGGAGGCCGTGGCCGGACTCACGGAGGAAGGCAAGGTCATCTGCGTGCGCCTGGCGCTGTTCGCGGAAATGATGAAGGGGAAAGCGTGGACACCCGCATCACTCCGCGAAGTGGGCGGCACCCAGGGCGTGGGTGCGACCTTCCTCGAAGAGACCTTCAGTGCGTCCACCGCCTCACCCGACCACCGCTATCATCAGTCGGCGGCCCGGGCCGTGCTCAAGGCGCTGCTGCCTGGCACGGGGACGACCATCAAGGGCGAGATGAAGTCATTTGAGGAGTTGTTGGCTGTCTCCGGATATGCACGCCGGCCCGGCGATTTCGACGATCTCATTCGTATTCTCGATAGCGAAGTTCGCCTCCTTACACCCACGGATCCCGATGGTGTGGAGCAGGTGGAAGGCACACATTCCTCGCGGCCAACGGGCGCGCGCTTCTTCCAACTCACCCACGATTATCTCGTGCCTGCACTCCGGGACTGGCTCACACGCAAGCAAAAGGAGACGCGCCAGGGACGTGCCGAGCTTCTGCTCGCGGATCGTGCCGCCGTGTGGAATGCCCGGCCCGAGGCCCGTCAACTTCCGTCGCTGGTTCAGTGGATGCAGATCAACTGGTTCACCCATCGGGCCAGTTGGACGCCGCCGCAACGCAAGATGATGCAACGGAGCAGCCGGCATCTCGTCGTCCGCACGGCGGTACTGGCTGTGTTCCTGGCCATCTTTACGATTGTGGGGTTTGAAGCGTGGCGGCAGGTCGTGGAACAACGACGAACAGTCCAGGCGACCGGTCTGGTGAATCGGCTCCTCGATGCGGACACCACTCAGGTGCCAGCCATCATCGCGGAAATGGCCGAGCACCGGGATGGGGTCGACCCGCTCTTGCGTGCTGAGCACGAGAAACCTGGAGCCACACCCCGGCAGAAACTGCACACCAGCCTGGCGCTGTTGCCCGTGGACCCCAACCAAGTGGAGTTCTTGCTGGCTCGCTTGCTCAAAGCCGAACCGCACCAGGTGCCTGTGATTCGCGATGCGCTCGTCCCGCATCGGGAAGCCATCCGCCCCAGGCTCTGGGCCACGCTTCAGACCACCGAGCGGGGTCAGGAAGCTCAGCGAATTCGCGCCGCCGCCGCCCTCGCGACCTTTGATCCCAACAGTGAGAACTGGGACACAGCGGGAGACCACGTGGCCGGGCAACTCGTTCGAGAGAATCCCGTCTTTCTTGGGCTCTGGATGGAAGCCTTTCGCCCTGTGAAGCAACGGCTAATCCCACACCTCACCGCCATTTATCGGGACAGGCTAAGCTCGGATACCAATCGTGTTCTCGCCACGAACATCCTGGCGGATTATGCCGCCGACCAGCCCGCTCGACTCGCGGAACTCCTGCTGGATGCGGATGAGAAGCAGTTCCTGGTCCTCTTCCCGAAGTTCGAAGAGCAGGCCGAGCGTGCTGAGCCTCTGCTCCTTCAGGAGATCAACGTGCGGCTCGCGCCCGAACTGCCCAGTCATAGTGAGAAGCGCGAGGAACTGGCAAAGCGGCAAGCCAATGCCGCCGTGGCGCTTCTGCGGCTCAACCACCCGGAAAGCGTCTGGCCACTGTTCCAGCACAGCCCCGATCCCCGCCTCCGCAGCTACCTCATTCATCGCCTGGGCCCGCTTGGAGTTGAACCCAGCGCACTCCTGAATCGATTCGCTCAGGAGCCGAATGTCAGCGCTCGCCGGGCGCTGCTGCTGGCCCTTGGCGAATGCGAACCCGCGACGTTGCCCGGTGAGAACCGCGATGCCTTCCTCCGGCAGATGAAGGACCTGTATCGTTCCGAACCCGATCCAGGGCTTCACGCCGCTTCGCAGTGGCTCCTCACCCGATGGGGCCAGCAATCCTGGGTGAATCAGCAGAACGTGGAGTGGGCCGCGGATCGCGCAGGCCAGATGGAGCGGCTCGATCGCATCGCAAATCTTCCACTCTCCGGGCCAGGCCGACAGCCGCAATGGATTGTGAACGGCCAACGACAGACGATGATCGCCGTGCCCGGGCCGGTCGAGTTCTTGATGGGTGAACCACTCGAAGCCCCACGCACACGCAAAATCAATCGCACCTTCGCCGTCGCCGCGGCACCTGTCACCCGGGAGCAGTTCCTCCGCTTCGATCCGCAGTTTTCCTACGAGGAGATGAGACGCTACCCCGACGCAGATTGCCCGATCGGCGGCATCCTCTGGCACGAGGCGGCCCGCTACTGCAACTGGCTGAGTCAGCAGGAGCGCATCCCCGAGGATCAGTGGTGCTACCTTGACGAGTGCGGCGAGATCACCCTCAAGCCCAACTACGCCCGGCTCACCGGCTACCGATTGCCCACCGAAGTCGAGATGGAATACGTGACGCGGGCGGGCGCGCAGACCGCTCGCTACTACGGTGAGACGGAGGCATTGCTCCCGAAGTATGCCTGGTATCTCGATAACGCTCAGGAGCGAACCTGGCCCGTGAGCAGCTTGAAGCCGAATGATCTGGGTTTCTTCGATACGCATGGCAACATTTGGACCTGGTGTCAGGAAGTGCCCGAACCCCGCGGTGGAGAAAAGGAACTATTCACCGTGCCTGAAAAGCAGGGGCGGATGGTTCGTGGCGGTTCCTTCCTCAGCCGGGCCTCGATCGTGCGTTCGAGCCTCCGGGACACCGACGTGCCGGCCGTTCGCAGCAACTACATTGGCCTTCGTGTGGCCCGAACACTGATAGCACCATCCGAACCCGGTGACTAACTTCTACCTCACAGGTACCGAATTCATGCCAAGACGGATCCTCTCCGCACTCATTCTGCTGGCCACCTCGCTCGCTGGGCGAGCCGACACGTTCCACGTGACGGCGGCTGGCGCAGACGATGCCAAGCGCGATGGCAAGAGCCCCGAGCAGGCCTGGGCGTCGCTCGCCTTTGCCTGTGAGCAAGTGCCGGCCGGGATGCACACCATTCGGATCGGTGCGGGCAACTTCACCGCCACGCGGCAAGCCGTGCCGAAAAATGGCGTCACGATTCAAGGCAGTGGCTCGACCGGCGAGAACGCGACACGGCTCGTGGCTTCGAAGGAGTGGAAACTCCGCGCCGCCATCGGTGCCGAGGACGACGAGGGCAAGAATCAGGATGAATACCTCATCGCGTTTCGCCGCGGGCAGGACATTACCGTGAAGTCGTTGGAACTGGCCAGCGATCCGGCGCACCCCATCACCGGTGCCTTCTACTGTCGCGATGGCAAAAACATCACACTCGAAGACCTGGTCGTGCACGACTTCCGCTGGAATGGCTTCCGGATTGAGTTCTCGCAAAATGTAACGGTCGCCAACTGTGTGCTCACCGATTGCAGTTCCATCAAGCGTGGCGGCACGGAGGGCGGCCACATCCGCACCCGCTGGATCAGTGAATCGCGTCTGCACCACAACCGCATCCTCTCCACCACCGGCAGGGGCTACGGCTACAAGGGCAGTGGCCACGTGAATGTCCGCATCGATCACAACTTCATCGACGTCGGCTACTTCGCCATCGAGAGCGCCCACGAAGGCGAATATGGTGTCGAGATCGATCACAACTATCTCACCCGCTGCATCTCCGTGCCGAAGGGCGGCCAGTCGCAGCATCCGAGCCAGAAGAACTGCACCTTCACCTTCTGGATTCACGACAACCTGCTCACCGATAGCTACACGATCGAAGGGCCGCGCAACCACATGCGGATCAGCCACAACTACATTCGCATCGAGAAGGAAGGCGGCCGGGTGTACACACACCACGGTGGCACCAACCACGGCCCGGTCTGGATCGACCATAACATCATCGAGAATGTCGATCGTGCCGTGGTGTGGATGAACCAGGGGCTCGCCGAGAACATCTATCTCGTGAACAACACCATCACCTGCGCTGATGCCGGCGACCGCACGGACGCCATCTGTGGGGCGTACTCCGCCGAGCGGCTCAGCAACTGGGTTGTGAAGAATAATGTGATCTTGGCCCCCGAATCGAAGCCGCGGAAGCTCTTCCCCACGGCCCGCGAAGTTCCAACCAAGATCGTCGCCGAGGGAAACCTGCTGGTGAACGTGAGCGAGGGTCCCAAGGGCAACTTCATCGGCGAGAAGCCCGGCTTCCTGAAGAAAGGTGACAACCCCTGGGCCATATATCAGCCCGCGGATGCGAAGAGCTTCGTCGTGGACCGCGGCCTGGTTTTGGAGAAGCCGTTCTGGGGCCCAGAACTCCCCTTCGAAGGCAAGGCCCCGGACATCGGTGCGGTCGAATTCGGCGAGAAGTTGCGCGAATGGGATGTGCCGATGGGCACACCGCTCACGCGACCGAAGAAGTGAAGGTGCAACCGCACGGGCTTCGATTCGTGAACGAAGGAAGTCACGCAACTCGGCACACACTGCTCAGGTGTCCACACCAACTAGCCGAACCAGAATCGAGGAGCGATCGTGATGCAATCGTTTCGCGCGATCGTCATGGGCCGGCCAGGGCACGCTGCTCGGGTGCAGCAAGTGCACCGGGACGGTTGAGGTTGCGGGCGGCCTGGCGCTCCCTGTCCGCGGCGTGCGTGTTACCCATGCATTCGTAGGCTTCCGCCAGGTAGAGCCGCACGCGGGGGTTCTCGGGTCGGAGTTGTTTCGCCTCGCGCAGTTCCCGCACGGCTTTGCAGAGAATCTGTTCGCGGAAGGCCTCGTCGTGCTCGGGATCGGCGTCCTGTTGTTCCACGATTGCGAGCAATCCGAGCCCGCGATGAAACACTTCCTTGAAGGTATCGCCTTCCAGGGCCGCGAATTCCATCAGTGTGGTGTGAGCTTGAATGCGTTGTGGCCGCAGCGGTTGCCCCAGTTCCGCGGCCGCCCCAACGAACCGTTCCAGGTTCGCTCGCGCTGCAGCGGGTTTGCCTGTCTTGAACTGCAACTCGGCCAGCTGCACACGGAACAATGGCTGGTCGGGATGGGCGTGAACGTAAGCTTCCAGGTGCTCACACGCGGCAGGTTCGTCACCCCGGGCCAGGCACTCGGCCGCCAGTGAAAGTGAATCGATCGGTTCGAAATTGGTCGAGGTGTCGTCAGGTACATCGGCCGCGAGTGCGACCATGATCGCGACCGGTTCCGAGACGACACGCGGATCGCCCGGTTTCACGGCCACCACCGGCACCGGTGGTCGCAGCGACTCGCAACCCGCGAGGGCAAACAGGGCGAGTAACACGCATCGCCACCGCATGACGATTCCCCCACAAAGGCTCTGTGGGAAGGAATCGTCCCTGGTGGCTCTGTGTGATTATGCGGTTGGGGAGAGATGCGCAATTGCGCTGGCAAATTGGGCAAGCCGAACGGGTTCTGCGAGTCACACCGCTGTGTACAGAGTTGAAGCGACGCCGGGTCTCACGCTTTCAGCGTGAAAAGCAAAAGCTGCCAGCCCAGGGCGGCGTCGCTTCGCTCCTTGCCCTGGGCTATGTGGTCCGACGCCTTCAGTGTGAAAGGCAATGACGGTCAGCGGATTCGGGGAATGACAGCCAACCCAGGGCGGCGTCGCTTAGCTCCTTGCCCAGGGCTATGTGGTACCACGCCTTCAGTGTGAAAGGCAATGACGGTCAGCGGATCGAGTCACCTGGGAATTCCAAGCACCAAGCTCCAACCACCACACCCCAACCACCACACTCCAAACTTCCCAGGATCAGTCGCAGCTGAGGCTTTCGCTCATCTTGGAGAGGGCTTCGCTTTCGATCTGGCGGACGCGTTCGCGTGTGAGCCCCAGGCATTCGCCGATTTCCTTGAGCGTCTTCGGTTCCTCGTCGTCGAGCCCGAAACGCATGCGCAACACCGTCGCTTCGCGCTTGTCCATCTTGTCCAGGAGATGCATGACCTGCTTGAGGTCGTCCGTCTCCACCATTTCCAGGTCCGGGCTCTTGGAGCGGCCATCCTCGAGCATCTCGTCGATGCTCCAGCCCTGATCACCCTGGTCTGTCTGCGGGGCGGAGTTGTAGACGCGGATGGCCTTCTTGATGATGTTGAGCTTTTTCTTGGGCAGGCCGAGCAACTTGGCGACTTCTTCGTGGGTGGGGGCCCGGCCGAGTTCATCCGAGAGTTTGTTCGTGGCTCGTCGCCATTTCGAGAGCAGCTCGACCATGTAAGCCGGGATGCGGATGGTCTTGGCGGTATTCACCAGGGCCCGCTTGATGCTCTGCTTGATCCAGTAGCTGGCGTAGGTGCTGAAGCGTGTGTTCATCGTGGGATCGAAGCCCTCGACGGCACGTAATAAGCCGAGGTTGCCTTCCTCGATCAGATCTTGCAGGGCCAGGCCCTTGCCGGTGTAGCCGCGAGCGATGTTGACCACGAGACGGAGGTTGGCGCGGACCATCTGGTCGCGGGCTTCCGTGTCGCCGATCGCGATGGCTCGGGCCAGGCTCTTTTCCTGGTCGGCCGTCAGCAGGGCGGTTTCGTTGATCTCGCGCAGGTACGTCTCGAGGGGAGACTGCACCACGTCCGGGCGGTAGCGGCGAAGGCGCGACATGAAGGCATCCTGTCAGCTTGGGGTTCCGGCGTCAGTCTTGCTCAAACGGGTGAAGGATCATCTCGGAAGCAAGTAGGGCAGCCCGTTCCGGGTTCCACGGTCGGCGCGAGTCGCTGGCTCGCCGACGGATGAACCCGCAGGAACGTATCGACCGCTGAAACAATAACCTGGAACAAGGAGGTCCGAAACAAACCAACTGAGGGGGGAAACCGACGGGTGCGAAGCGTACGCTGCGCGCAACCCGGATGCTGCAAACAAGCCGCACAATGGGCATGACCGCACCAGGCGATACATGCGATCCGGGTTGCGTACCGGTCGAATCGGACGGGAGGATTCTACCGGCACACGGAACAGTAATTCAGCTCGGGGCCGAATTCAACTTCTTTTTCTGACCCGAGCGCATCACAGCCGAAACAAAGTCGCGTAAACCGTTACGAACTGTACAGTTTTGGAAAATGCTCGCGAAAAAAGTTCCGCTACCGAGTTGCAAAATAAAAAAGCCCGGGGACGCTGCGTCCCCGGGCTCGGTTGTGTTCACACCAGCTTTACTCGGCGGGTGTCTCAGAGGTTTCCGGTGCTGCGGGCGTCTCGCCATCGCTACCGGGGAGTGAGAACAGCGGGCCAGCAGCACCCGTCCCACCGCGGAGCTCCTTACGCTCCTTCTCGGTGGGGAGCTTCTTGCCGCTGCTCACCGCGGCAGCAACCGCGGCGGCTTCCGGACCCTCGATCGGCAGGTCCGGCACATCGTCCGGCACCGAAGGATCGTTCACGTTCTTCATGCTCAGGCCGATCTTGCGATCCTTGGCATCGACGCGGAGCACTTTCACCTCGACATCGTCGCCCACCTTCACCACTTCTTCCGGGCTCTCGATCTTGTCTTCGGAGAGTTCGGAGATGTGCAGGAGCCCTTCGAGCCCCTGTTCCAGTTCCACGAACACACCGAAGTTGGTGAGTTTGGTGACCTTGCCTGCCACCTTCTGGCCTGGCTGGTAGCGGCCCGGGATGTCGCCTTCCCACGGATCGTTGGCCATCTGCTTCAGGCCAAGCGCCACACGCTTGCGTTCCTGATCCACGGAGAGCACCTGGCAGGTGATCTTTTGGCCCTTCTGCACGACTTCGGAAGGATTCGAAACCTTGCGCACCCAGCTCATGTCGCTGACGTGCAGGAGGCCGTCGATTCCCTCCTCTATTTCGATGAAGGCACCGTAATTGGTGAGGTTCCGCACGGTGCCGCTGATGACGGTGCCGGTCGGGTACTTCTTGGCCACCTCGCCCCACGGGTTGGACTGGCACTGCTTCATGCCGAGCGAGATTTCCTTCTTGTCGTGGTTGATGTTCAGCACCTGAACTTCGACCTTATCGCCGATTTGCACCAGTTCCTTGGGGTCGGCGATGCGCTTGACCCAGGACATTTCGGAGATGTGCACAAGTCCTTCGATGCCCGGCTCGAGCTTCACGAACGCCCCGTACGGCATGATGTTCACCACCTCGCCGTTGTGGCGGGTGTTGACCGGGTACTTCTCCTGGATGTTCTGCCACGGGCTTGGGGTCTTGTGCTTCAGCGACAACGCGATTTTTTCCTTCTCGCGGTCGATGTGCAGAATGTAGACCTCGAGTTCCTGATCGATCTTCACCACATCGTGCGGGTTGGTGACGCGGTGCCAGCCCATGTCCGTGATGTGGAGCAGGCCGTCGATGCCGCCAAGGTCCACGAAGGCTCCGAACTCGGCGATATTCTTGACGATACCCTTGCGGATCTGGCCGACGTCCAGGTCACCGAGCAACTTCTCCTTCTGGATGCGACGGCGATCCTCGATGAGCTTGCGACGGCTCACGACGATGTTGCGGCGGGCCTCATCGATCTTGAGAATGACGCACTCGATGGTGCGTTCGATGTATTCGTCGATGCTTTGTGGCCGGCGAATATCGACCTGCGAGGCCGGGAGGAAGACGTTCACGCCGATGTTGACGAGCAGGCCGCCCTTGATCTTCTTGAGAACCTTGCCGGCGACAACATCGCCTTCCTTGTGCTTTTCGAGAACCGCGTTCCACTCTTTTTGCCGCTTGGCTTTGCGGTACGAAAGCGAGATGGAGCCGTCTTCACCTTCGACGGTTTCGAGGAGCACTTCGACCGTGTCGCCGGGGCTGGGTGGGCCGGTGGCGTCGGGAGCGTCGTCCTTCCATTCGTCGAGCTTGATGATGCCTTCAGACTTGTAGCCGATGTCGATGACGACATCGTCGCCGCGGATTTCGAGCACCTTGCCCGTAACGATTTTGTTGGATTCGAATTCCTGGGTCTCCGCGGGGAGCCAGGAATTCATGTCGCCGAGTTCGGAGTCGAAGATCTTCTGGAGTTCGGCTTCGTCTTCTTGGGTGTCGAATTGGCGGAGGAGGTTGCGGTTAACCATAGTGTGGGGTACGCGATCCAACCGGGCCGGCACGGCGTGACGGACAGGTTATGGGTTAGAGACTTCTCCAGGTCGGGCGAACCGCACGGTTCGCATGGCCGAATGGGAGTGGGGCATTGTAGCGATCGTGCCAGCCTACTGACAGGGCATTTGTGACGTGCGTCAACAATGGGGTGTATCCGCATTCTCGGGGGGTGGCACGAGGACAATTGCGGCGGTTTGCTGGGTATTTCATTCCGCACTCCGCATTCCGAATTCCGCACTGCAGGACCACGTTTCTGCGGAGGAATTCAGTATCCCGAAAAATTCGGTTCCACCCCAACAAGGCCCTGATGGGCGCCGTTTGCCTCGCTTGCAACAGGGCGAGTGGCCCCGTGCTGCGGCTGTTCTCCCGCGCGACCACTGTGCCTGCCTGGCACTGCTCGCCGATCACGCATTCCGTAACGGATCGGGAAGAAATTCAACTCTTCCGGCTCGTGTGTGTTGGGTGATTCTCGCCGGGCGTGCACGTCGAGATCACAACTTAGTGGGACGAAAGCCTCAACGTCGAGTGCCGTCGGGCGGTTTGTCAAGCAGGCTAAGGTGGGCAACCTGTTACTCACCCGGAGTCTGTGTCATGGCCGCCGTTCGTTGTGCAATCGTCCTCGGCGTCGCTTTCCTCCTGTTCGGGAGCACCGTACAGGCCCAGACCACCAAAAGCTGCCCCTCGTGGAGGCCCTGTGGCGGTGGCGAAACCTGGGGAGGCAATCGCTTCATCCCGCAGTTCCGGGCCGGGGCAGACTTCCGACCTGTGTGTGCCGCTCACGACAAGTGTTATGGTGCCGGCACGACCTCGACCCGCAAGGAATGCGATGATGCTTTCTTGAGGGGTTTGCAGTGCGCTTGCGAAAGCTCCACGCGCCCGCGTGCCTGCAAACGCCGGGCGAAATTCATGTACATTGCCGTGCGTCGCTTTGGCGGCGATCACTTCGGCGAGGCGGACTAAACCCCAGACGCTCTGAGGCCACACCATGCGGACGAGCCAAATCATCCGCTTCGCGTTGAGCGGCCTGTGGCGGCAAAAAGTCCGCACGTTGCTCACGCTGGTCGGCGTCAGCATTGGCACCTGCACCCTGGTCTTCAGCCTGGCACTTGGCATCGGCCTGCGGGCGTTCATCGATTCCGAGTTCCAGGGGCGCGACGAGTTCTGGCGCATCATCGTGCACCTCGCGGAACCGGTTCCTGATGCGGATGGCATCGCGCCCGAGAAGATCACCGTGCTCGGTGCGATGTCTGACGAACGCCGCGATCGCTTGCGCCAGGCGCTCATCGAGAAGCACCAGGCAAGCTCCTTTCGCAGGCCGGCGGTGTTGCTAACACCCGAGAAAATTGCGGCGATTGCAAACTTGCCCGATGTGCTGGAAGTGCGAGCCACACGCACCGCACCGGGCCGGGTGTGGTACCGCGATCGCTCGGCCGTGGGTCAGGTGGTGGCCGGGCGAACGCGCGATCTCTCGTCGCGGCTCATCTTCGGCCGCCTCGCCGAGCCAGATACAGATGAAGTGGTGATCTCCGAACTCACGCTCTACGAACTCGGCGTCCGCGACGATGCCCAGATCGAGGCACTCTTGGGGCAACCCCTGCAGGTGGTGGCGGGCGGGCTGCGCAATGCTCCACCAATGGCCCTGGCACGAGCACTCACAGGCCGCAACTCGCCAGACGATCTCTCGCGGGGCCAGTCGCTTGCGCTCGAGAAGCTGACCGCCTCGCTGCCGAACGCGCTCGACAAATTCAACCTCACCGCGGAGGAGCAAGCCGAACTGCGGGCACTCCTCACGAAGAAACCCGATCGCGAGGAAGACCGCTTCGAATCCGGCGACGTGGCCCGGGGCACCTTTCGCCTCTGTGGGGTGCTGCGACTCGTCACGCGTGAGGATCGCAAAAAGTCCGACCCTTTCGCCGGCAATCAGTTTCAGAGCGGTGATATCTTCCTGCCACCCGCCGCGGGCGATCGGCTCTTTGGCCAGCTTCCCTGGGCCCGGGAGCTCGGCTATCTCGGTGCCGAGGTGCGTGTGAAGCCCAACGGCGACCTGCCTGGCGTCGTCGCGCAGATTGAAGGCATGGGTTTCGAAACCATCTCCGGTTTGAAGTGGTTCGGCTCGGCCAAGCGCGAAGTCACGCTCATTGCGGCCGGGTTAAATCTCTTCTCGCTGATTGCATTGTTCGTGGCGAGCATCGGCATCATGAACACGCTGATCACCAGCGTGGTGGAGCGGACCCGCGAAATCGGCATTCTGAAGGCCGTGGGTGCCACGCGCGGGCAGGTGCTCGGCATCTTCTTGTGCGAAGGGGCCGCCATTGGAATACTCGGCAGCGGTATCGGGCTCGCGCTCGCCCGCCTGCTCGCCATCCCGGCCGATTCATGGGTTCATGGCTACATCGAGAAGAACATCCACGGCCAGAAACTGGTGAGTGAGACCGTGTTCATCTTCCCGTGGTGGCTCTGGGGTGCCGCGGTGCTCTTCGCCGTGGTGCTCACGACCGTCGCAGCGTGGTATCCGGCACGCCGCGCTGCCCGCATCGACCCCATTCAGGCATTGAAGTATGAGTGAAGCATCGGATCGAACGGCCTCGCGTTCCCATCGCGCCTCGGCCGTGCTCGCCATCTGCGCCCTGGCCGCGGCTGGTGAAACCGCACTGCTGCTTGCCGACGCGAAGCTGCCCGATCCGCTTCTGGCCGGGCTCGCGTTCCTCGCCTTTCTCATCGGCCCCTTCGCTTTCTTGGCGCTCGCGGCCTGGCGTCGTCGTGCGATCCCGGCACGCGTGACCTCGTTGCTCATCGTGTCCCTGATCGTGGCCAGCTTGGGGTTGACCGCGTTCGCCTTGCGGACAGTCGTGAGCGCGGAGGTGCAGAAGAATCCCGCTCTGAATCCTGCCGTGGTGCCGTTGCTGCAGTGGCTCGTGGTGCTGGCCATCTGGTTCCGCATCAACGCCATTGAAGCCCGCGAGAAGCGCCGTCAGCCGTCGCGCTAGCGGGGCGCCGGGTGCGGACGAATTGCATTGTGGCACCTTCTTCACGCCTTTATTCTGAACGAGAGCTTTTGCATTGGCTTGCGATGCCAGCGAACTTCATCGTCCGGGGAAATCTCCATGCCCGCTGCGGTCAAGTTGCCAGTGTTGATGGCTGCACTGGCCGTGCTCCTCCGTTTCATGAGTGTTGGCTCGGAGCCAGTTGTTGCCGCAGCGCCCACGAAAGCGGATGCGGAGAAGTTGTTCGCCACGAAAGTGTTCCCGTTGTTCAAGAGCCGCTGCCTGGCCTGCCACGGCGAGGACGCAAAGAAGATCAAGGGCGGGCTCGATCTCACCTCACGCACCGCGATGCAGCGCGGCGGCGACTCCGGCCTGCCCGCCATCGTGGAAGGGAAGCACGCCGACAGCCCGCTGTACAAGGCCGCGCTGCGAACGGATGCGGACTTCTCGCCGATGCCGCCCAAGGAGAACGACAAGCTCACTGCGGAGGAATTGCAGGCACTGCGCGACTGGATCGATGGTGGTGCACCGTGGCCCTCGGAACGGCGGATCGCGGAGATCGTGAAGGCCGAGAGCCGGGCCGGCGTCACCATGAAGACCAGCGGCGGGCTCTCCGCGGACTGGACCAACCGGACGTACAAGCCCGAAGATTTGTGGGCCTATCAGCCCCTGCCACAGCGAGCGAGCTTGCCAGCACCACCCGGAGCAGCGAACCCGATCGATGCCTTCCTCAACTCCCGACTGCAGGCGATCGAACTCGCACCGGCACCACTCGCGGATCGGCGCACGCTTCTGCGCCGTGTCACCTTCGATCTCACCGGCTTGCCCCCCACACTCGCGGAGTCTGATTCGTTTCTCACTGACCCCGCAGCGGAGGAAGTCGCCTTCGCGAAGGTCGTGGACCGATTGCTGGCGTCGCCGCATTATGGCGAACGCCAGGCCCAGCACTGGCTGGATATCGCCCGCTATGCCGACTCCAGCGGCTTCGCCAACGACTACGAACGCGGCAACGCCTGGCGCTACCGCGACTACGTGGTGCGGAGCTTCAACGCGGACAAGCCGTACACGCGGTTCATCCAGGAGCAGATCGCCGGCGATGAGATCGATGCGAGCAACTCGGAGCTCCTCGTGGCCGTCGGCTTCCTTCGCATGGGGCCGTGGGAACTCACCGGCATGGAAGTGGCGAAGGTGGCCCGGCAGCGGTATCTCGATGATGTGACCGATGGCGTGGGGCAAGTCTTTCTCGGGCAGATGCTGCAGTGTGCCCGCTGCCACGATCACAAGTTCGATCCGGTGCCGACACGCGATTACTACAGCATCCAGGCCGCGTTCGCCAGCACGCAGATCGCGGAACGGCCAGCATCCTTTCTGAAGAACGAAAACACGGCCGGTTTCGACGAGCGGAAGTATCTCGATGCCCGCAAGGCAGCGTTTCAGACAGAACTGAAGCGGATCCAGAAGGCCGAAGCCGTGGGGCGGGCGAAGTGGGAAGCGGCGCATCCGGAGCTGAAGGGCCAGAAGTCGCCTCGGCACGAATATCTGGCACCCGCCGACCTTGGCATGGAGCGCATCGCCCGCAAGGGGCTCGAACGACTCACCTGGGAATACGATCGCTACGCACCGGTCGCGCTCTCGGTTTACAGTGGTTCCACGCCCAGTGTGAAAAGCATTTATTCACCCTTCCGCATGCCAAAGAATGCGAATGTGGGCGCGATCGAGGCCTCGCACATCCTGGCCGGTGGCGATCCGTTTAGCCCAAAGGAGAAGGTGACGCCCGGCGTGCTCAGCGTCGCGGGTGATGGCACGATTCCCATCACGCCCGTGGGCCGGCGCACGGCGCTGGCGCAGTGGATTGCGGATGCGCAAAACCCGCTGACCGCGCGCGTCATGGCGAACCGCATCTGGCAGTGGACCATGGGCACGCCGCTCGCCGGCAACCCCAACAACTTCGGAGCCACCGGCAAGAAGCCTACGCACCCGGAACTGCTCGACTGGCTGGCCCGCGAGTTCATCGAGCGTGGCTGGTCCGTCAAGCAACTGCAAAGGCTGATTCTCACCTCGGAGGCGTATCGCCGGGCGTCGCGGCACCCGCACCCGAAGAGCGTGGCGGCACTTGATCCCACGGGCACCTGTTATGCCGTCTTCAAGCCGCGCCGACTCTCGGCGGAAGAACTGCGCGACGCCATGCTGGCCACCTCCGGTGAACTCAACCTCACGCTCGGCGGCATCCCGGTGCGGCCCGAGATCAACCCGGATATTGCCTTCCAACCCCGGCAAGTGATGGGCACCTTTGCCCCGGCGTGGGAACCCTCTCCACGGCCGGAGCAACGCCATCGTCGCACGCTCTATGCCCTGAAACTCCGCGGCATCCGCGATCCGCTGCAGGAAGTATTCAACGCCCCCCCACCCGATCTCTCCTGCGAAGCCCGCGAGGTTTCGATCGTCGCTCCCCAGGCATTCGCACTCTTCAACGGCGAGTCCACGCGTGCCCGATCGCTCGCATTCGCGGCACGCATTCAGAAAGAAGCGAAGACGCCCGACGAAGCGATCACGCGGCTCTTTCGCCACGCCTTTGGCCGCGTGCCCACCGAAGCCGAACGCACAGCCTGCCTCAAGCACTGGCAGAGCATGACCGAGCGACACAAGGGGTTGAAGTTCGAAAAGCCGAGGCAGCCTACTTCGATCGTGCGGGAAGCTGTGGAAGAGAACACGGGTGAGAAGTTCTCCTTCACCGAGGTGCTTCCCGTCGCGGCCGACTTCGTGCCCGATCTGCACCCGGCCGAGGTGAACGCCGAGGTGCGTGGCCTGATGGAAGTGTGCCTCGTGCTCTTCAACACCAACGAATTCATCTACCTCGACTGAGGCACCGCCATGCTCACCCGTCGCGATGCGCTATACGGACTCGGAGCTTCTCTCGGCAGCGTGGCCTTCTCGGCACTGCTTCGCGCGGAACAGGCGCGAGCCCGTGACACCCCGCTGTCGCCGCGTTCGCCTCACATGCCTGCGAAGGCAAAGTCCTGCATCTTCCTGACCATGGAGGGCGGGCCCAGCCACATCGATACCTTCGACCCGAAGCCGAAACTCGCCGACCTGCACCTCCAGGAGTTCACCCGCTCCAACGAGCGGGAATCGGCGATGTCCAGCGGCAAGCGCTACTATGTGGCCTCGCCGTTCTCGTTCGCCAAGGTCGGCACCTGCGGCGCGGACATGGCCACCAACTGGCAGCACCTCGCGAACGTCGCCGATGAGATCTGCTTCTACCGCGGCTGTCAGGTCGATTCCGTGAACCACCCCACGGCCATGTATCAGTTGAACACGGGCAACCGCTTCGGCGGCGACCCGGCGCTCGGCAGCTGGGTGACCTATGGCCTCGGCAGCGAGAACGCCAACCTGCCCGGCTACATCGTGCTACCCGAGGTCAGCCATCCGCAGGGCGGAGCCGCGAACTGGGGCAACGGCTTCCTCCCCGCGGACTTCCAGGGCACACCGCTGCGTGCGAAGGGTTTGCCCATTCTCGACCTCGTCCCGGCCGGAGGGGAGTCCCGCACGCACCAACGTGCAAACCTCGACCTGCTTGCCGAACTCAACCGGGAGCATGCCGCGGAACGGCCCGGTCGCGATGACCTCACCGCCCGCATGGCCAGCTATGAGCTGGCTTTCCGCATGCAGGCCGAGGTGCCTGGCTTGCTCGATCTTTCGAAGGAAGACAGGAAGACGCAGGCCCTGTATGGCGTCGGTGAACAACCGACCGACGCCTTCGGCCGCCGCTGCCTGCTCGCCCGCCGGTTGGTGCAGCAGGGCGTTCGCTTCGTGCAACTCTACGCCGGCACCTGGGACAGCCATGACTTCATTGAGAAGGCCCACGGCAACCTGGTGAAGCAGGTGGACAAGCCAATCGCAGGACTCCTCGCGGACCTCAAACGAACGGGTCTGCTCGATTCGACACTCGTGGTCTGGTGTGGGGAGTTCGGCCGCACGCCGGATAATGGCGTGCGAATGGGAACGGCCTTCGGTCGCGATCACAACCCCAAGGGCATGACCATCTGGTTCGCAGGCGGCGGTGTGAAAGCGGGCCACACCGTTGGTGCCACGAATGAAACCGGAGCGGAAGCGGTCGAGTGCGTCCATCATATCCGCGACCTGCACGTCACGCTTCTGCACCTCCTCGGCCTGGACGACAACAAACTCACATACTTCCACGGCGGCCGCTTCAAACAACTTTCCCAATTTGGCGGCCAGGTGATCAAGGAACTGGTGCGATGACCAAGCCGCTGCGAAGAACTGGATGAGGCACGATTCGAAAGGCCGCTGGAACGGAACGCACAGTCTGATGTCATCTCTTCACCTTGTCGACCCACCAGCTTCCGGCGCGGCGATCGTCCCAGTGTGGCGTGCACGCACAGCTACGCAGCGCGATTTCCAGTTCATCGATCGAGGTGAATCGTTCGTCCGGGTCCTTCGCCAGACAGCGTGCCACGATCTCGGCCACATCCGGCGGGATCGCCTCGTTAATATCGCGCAGCGCTTTGGGTCGCTGCAATAACTGGGCGGCGATGATCTCCATGGCACCGCCTACATGGAAGGGTGGCTTGCCGCAGAGCAGGAAGTACGCGGTTGCCCCGAGGCTATAGACATCGCTGCGGCCATCGAGTGGGCGTGCGGCGGCTTGCTCCGGGCTCATATAGGCGGGTGTGCCGAGGATCATCCCTTCCCGCGTGATGCGGCCCGAACCATCACTGCCTTCCTGCAATTCGGAGGCGGATTGCACCAGGCCGAAGTCGAGGAGCTTCGCGACATCGCAGGTGCCGCCGCGTTGACACACCATCACGTTGCCGGGCTTCACATCGCGGTGAATGAGCCCGGCCGCGTGCGCTTCGCGCAAGGCGAAGCAGACCTGCCGCAACAGATGCACGGCTCGCTCAGCTGGCAAAGGCCCGTGGTCGCGCACGAGCGTCTCGAGATCGAAGCCGGGCAGGTATTCCATCACGTAATAAAAGGTGCCATCGGCCGTGTAGCCGTAGTCGAACACGGCGACGGTGTTCGGGTGCGTGAGTGTGGCCAGGATCTGCACTTCGCGTTCGAATCGCTTGAGTATGGCCGGGTCGCGGGCGCGTTCGGGGCGAATTGTCTTGATGACGCTGGGCCGTTTCAGCAGTAAGTGTTCTGCCAGATAGACTTCTCCCATGCCGCCAGCACCGAGCTTCTGGGCGAGTTTATACTGCCCGAACCGGCGTGCTTCGTATGCTTGCCGACGCAGCAGCGTGGCTTGATAAGCACCGTAGCTGGCGATGCCCACGGCCAGCGTGAACCAGATGGCGTACTGCACGAAGATCATCCAGGTGCGATCGAGCGTGAGCATCGGGTTCCGCACCATCGCCGCGATTGTCACAATGCACGGTATCATCGTCATGATGCCCGTGAGCAGCAGCGCTCGCCGGGCCGTGTTCGGCACAATCACGGGGTAACAGGCGATGAGTGCGAACCACGGGACCACCCAGGTGTTCGCGATAAGAATCTGGCCATCGGTTTCGCGCTTGCCCTGGATGTAGTACTCGAGATCGTTCCAGTCCGAGAGCCATTCAAACTGGTTGAAGCCGACACTGCTCCAGCAGACGATGAGGATGCCCCACTCGAGGGCCCGCAGCCGGGCAATGGTGTTGGCCCAGGTGGACCACACCGTCGCAACGAAGACCAGATGCACGAGCAAGGTAACGAAGAAGACGGTTCTCTGGAAGCCGAGCCCCTGCCGCTCGGGGGAGAAGAGATCGCGGGTGAGGAACGCGGCATAAGCCGCCAGGAACAGCAACACGAGTTGGCGCAAGCGCCGCCGCAGGAGGGGCACCATCTCGGCGTCGGGCCCGTGAGCGGCAGCCTCGATCAGCGCAACACGGCCCGGCCCCTTCGAGATGGCCGGCTTGAGCCGAACCTCGCTCGAGCCAAGCAGGGCGCTCGGCAGCACGCCCGTGGTCGTTGCATCGCCCGTGGACGGGACGAACGGAGCGGTTTCGTGGGACGATTCCGTCATGGAGGCGGGCCTCGCAGTGAAGACCAGAGCGAGTATAACGCGCCGAAGGCTTCGTTGCGACGCATGACGAGACACTAACCGGGTGGTTGTGCGATCCTGCCGCATTCACGCTTGCGATTCACCCGGTGGCCAACGATGGCCGTGATAGAAGAGCTTGAAGCCGCGCGGCGGATGACGAATCGGTTCGCAGACGGATCATCGCGGCGACTCAACGAACTCCGTGTTACCTGGGAACGGGTTGGGACACTATTATTCCGATACCCTGGACGTTTACTCAGTCAGGAGCTTGCCATGAAGTGGGTTGTGCTCGTTGCTCGTTTGTTGCTTGGCTTCGCGTTTTTTGCCGCCAGCCTGGCGTATTTCTTGAAGGCGATGCCGGAAGAAGCGCCGCCGCCCGAGGGGAGTGCCGCGGCACACTTCATGGCCGCGCTGATCCCGACGGGATACATGACGGCGATCAAGGTGATCGAGCTTCTCGGTGGTGCGTTGCTGCTCGTGGGCCGCTGGCCTCTGATCGGGCTGACACTCGTGACACCGGTGGCCGTGAACATCCTCTTCTTTGAACTCTTCGTCGTGCATTCGCCGGGCCCAGGTGTCGTGCTCGTGCTGCTCGCGGCCTTCCTCGTTTGGGCGTATCGCTCGCATTTCCGGCCGGTGTTCGCCATGAAACCAACGATCGGGTAGAGTCGAAGGATGAACCGCTGTGCCGCACTGTTCGTGTTGTTTGCGCTTGCGCCCACTGCACACGCCGTGGAACCGCCGTTCGCGGGGTGTGCCTGGGTGCGAGCGGAGAACGATAGTGCAGGCACGGGTTTCCTTGTGGATGAACAGCGCCGCTGGCTCATCACCTGCCGACACGTCGTCGGCGATCGCGACACGGTGGATGTCTTCTTCCCCTGGCTCGATGCGGGCGAACTCGTCACAGATAAAGTGCGTTACCTCGGCAACCGTCCCCGACTTCGCGAGCTTGGTTTGCTCGTGAGGGGGAAGGTGCGGAAGAAGTCGGACGCCGCCGATCTTGCGCTGATTGAACTGGAAGCGTTTCCCGCTGGCATCAAGGCAATTCCCCTCGCAACGCGACCGGCGGCTATCGGCTCCGCACTCCGCGTTGTGGGCAATCGTGCGGACCTCGATACCCTCTGGAATATCAGCACCGGGCCATTGCGAACGCGCGGCTCCCTCGCCGATGGCTATCACTGGCGCGGCGGCAAACTCGCCGTGGATGCGGACGTGCTCATCGGCCAGCTCCCCATCGAAGAAGGCGATAGCGGTGGGCCCGTGCTCAACGAACACGGCGCACTCGTCGGCATGGTCAGCGCCTTGCGGCGGCGTGCCCCACTTGCCGCGGTGGCGATCTCCTCAGAAGAAATTCGCACCTTTCTGGACCTCGAGGAAGTAGTCAATGCGGACGCCCAGACCGATGCCGTTACCGAAGCGCTCCTGCGTGCGACGGTCTGGATTCAACCGAACGCGACGCAGTTCCATCGTGCCGGCGTGCTCATCGAGCCGAACTTGATCCTCACCTCGAGCCGCGGGCTCGGTTTCTCGGACTGCATCGGCGTGGCCTTCCCGATTCACTCCCGTGGGAAATGGATCGGCGAACGCGCACCCTATCGCGACCCGCTCGACTTACACCTGAGCGGTCACTGGCGAGCCGGCACCGTGCTGGCTCGCGACCGGAACCGCGACCTTGCACTGATTCAGGTGGATTCGATCCCACGAAGTGCCCGGCCCGTCAAATTAGCCGCAGTGATGCCGCGACCCGGTGATGCCATCCAGGCGATGAACCATCCCGGCGGTCTGGAGTTCGCCTGGGTTTATTCCGCAGGCACGGTTCGCCAGCGTGGCCATATAAAACTGGCCGATGGTGATGGCGTTCACGCGGTGCCCGTGCATCTCTTCCAGCTGCCCACGCAGGCAGGCTCGCCCGGCGGGCCCGTGCTCAACGAACGCGGCGAACTGGTCGGTGTGCTCGCATCGCGCGAGGGCACGCAACTCGTCGGCTATGCCGCGACCGCGGACGAAATCGCTCGCTTCCTGGATACTGCACCGCTGGATCGTCCGGCACGCACGCTTGAGGGGCTTCTCGCACGCCTCGTCTCCGCACCAGAACGACTGGTGAAGGCTACGGCACGCGTGGTGGACAGCGACACCGCGGTGTCACTCGATCCGGCCTGCCCCAGCGCTCGCCTGAAACGAGCCAGTGCATTCCTTGCGATGGGTCGGAAGGACGAGGCCATTCGCGAACTCGACCTGGCCATCACGAACGGGCCGTTTCATCGCGATGTGCTCTTCCAGCGAGCCACACTCGCCATCGAGGCCCACGACTGGCGGCAAGCCCGTGGCGACCTGGAACGCATTCTCGATCCCTTCCCCGCGGATGCCGAGGCTCGTCTGCGACTCGTGGAAGTATTGCTCGGACTGGGTAAGGACGACGAGGCCGCGGCCGCCCTCACCGATACCCTTCGCGCGGATGCGAAGCAAAGGACCGCCGTCGCAAACGCCTTGATGGCCCAGGCCGACGTGATGACCAAGAAGTACCCCGATTCACCCGGTGTCGCTGCTGACTGGCTCGAAGGTGCCTCACAGCCATTCGGCAAGCGCCCCTGGATGCGAGCACGCGGGATGCGATTGAGGCGAGCTTGAACCAAGCCGCCGTCGCGAAGTCCGATTCCGAGCGGCTGCAAATTCTCCAGAGCGGTACCGTGAAACTGTCGCGTCCCCGCTAGAAACGCCAGCATGGGCCTGCACGAGAATCCAGCCATGGCCACCTATGACACGATCGTTCTCGGCGTGGGCGGCATGGGCTCGGCGGCTTGCTTCGAACTCGCTCGCCGGGGGCAACGCGTCCTCGGACTCGAACAGTTTCCACTCGTGCATTCCCAGGGCAGTTCCCACGGGCAGACACGCATCATCCGCACCGCGTACTACGAACACCCCGCTTATGTGCCGCTGCTCCGGTGTGCCTTTGAACGCTGGAACGAACTGGAGCAGCGAACAGGCCGACACCTGCTCACGCCGGGCCCCTGCCTCAATATCGGCCCCGCTGATGGCGAACTCGTGCAAGGAGTGCGTGAGTCTGTTCACGAGCATGGACTGGCCGCGGAGGAACTTTCGGCCAGTGCGATGGCAGAACGATTTCCATTTCGCTTTCCCGAGCACTATGCGGGTGTGCTTGAACAACAAGCCGGCGTCTTGCACGTCGAGGCCTGCGTGCGAGCCCACATTGACAGTGCGTTGTCACTCGGTACCGAGATTCGCGCGGAGGAAGCCGTGCGCGAATGGAAGGCGGAAGGAGCGGGCGTGCTGGTAACCACGGACCGCGGCACCTATCGCGCCGCAAAGCTTGTGGTGACCGCCGGAGCCTGGGCCACGCAATTGCTCGCCGATCTCGGTGTACCGCTGAGTGTCATGCGGCAGGTCATGCTCTGGTTCGAGGCCGGTGCAGCCTTGCAACGCGACCGATTCCCCGTGTTCATTGCTGCCGTGCCGGACGGTGCGTTCTATGGCGTGCCGGTTCTCGACTCGCTTGGCTTCAAGGTCGCCCGCCATTATGGCCAGCCCGAGTTAAGTGGGCCCGACGGCGTGAACTGGGCCACCACGGATGAAGACGTGACGCCGGTCCGCAACTTTCTCGATGCCTATTTGCCAGGTGCAGTGGGTGAAGCGAAGAAGAGTCAAGTTTGCATGTACACGCTCACGCCGGACCGGCACTTCGTGGTGGATGTGCATCCGTGCTGGCCGCAGGTGATCGTGGCCTGCGGCTTCTCGGGGCACGGTTTCAAGTTCGCTGCTGTGATGGGCGAGGTGCTCGCGGATCTGGTGCAAACGGGACGAACCGCACACCCGATCGAGATGTTTCGGGCGTGCCGGTTCCCGTGAACCGGTTGATGTGAAGCGGAGTTCTGCGGTTTCGCGCTCTGCTTCGCAGACTCAGTGTCGGTCGATCAAGTGTATTTCTTGACGAGCGCGTCGAACTCGGCGCTGCACGACTTGGCCGAGGCTTTCAGGTCCTTGAGGAAGGCTTTCTCCATGTCGTCCACGGTGCCATCGGCGGTGATGAACTTCTCCAGCCACGTGGCTTCGTCCTTGCTGATGTCGCCGTCGGCGAGCACGGTCTTCTTGATCACTTCGAAGACGAAGTCGTGGAACTCCTTCACAGCCTTGGACGCGTTCTTGCGCAGATCGACCAGGAACTCGGCTTCGCTCTTGCTGATCTCGCCATCGGCCAGAAGTTCTTTCTTGATGATGTCCACTTCTTTGCGTTCGATGTAGCCATCGGCGAGGATGGCGGCCTTGGCCAGTTTCTTCCAGTCTGCCATGATTCAACACTCCACGAATGAGGGGATAGCGTCGCGGTCGTGGGAAATCCACGACGGCGGACACGAGCCGGAGCATGGTCAGGTGAAAATATACCAATCGGCGAAGTGCTTAACAGCCGTGTGCAGAACTTGTGCGATCGGTGTGAGCCAATAATAACCCCCACGCCTTCCCAGGACTGCGACATGGGAAGGTCGAAATCGGAATCGTCAGCACGAGTTTTATCCATGGATGCCCGAGTCGCCGCTCTTCGCGCTCACGACCGGCTGATGCAGCTTGGTGCCGTGAATCGCTTCATAGACTTCTTCGCGGTGGACCGCCACATCCTTGGGTGCGACAATTCCGAGCCGCACCTTGTCCCCACGGATTTCGATGACGGTGACAACGACATCATTGTTGATCACGATCGATTCATTTTTTTTTCTGGACAGCACGAGCATGGGTGTCTATCTTTCCGTAAGTCTGAGCTCAGGCAGCGGTGTTAGGGCTGCCAATTTCCTCCAATCCCTGGATGGGGGTCGAAACCACAACGACTCCCTGGACGCAGCTGAAGTCCCAGCTCCCCGCGAGTGTGGACGGATCGTGATAGATCACGTCATAACTGTTGGGTTTGCATGTTCACCGTAGCCGGCGCGCATACGTGACGCCCTTGCAACAATTCACTGTAAAACCGGTCAAGTTGGGCCGTCAAGGACCAACTTGACCGATAATTCCATTTTTTAGCATTTTCCGATTTGACTTCTCAGAATTGTGTCTCAGCCAGCTCAGGGGTTGCCCTGGCGATTTTCCACCTTCCGGATGCCACTCGCTCCCCGGTTCGGCAACGCCGAATAATAGCCTGCGACACGTCGCACCGTTGCGGATGGGTCCGCCTCCGCAAGTTGATTGACCCAGGGCGGTGTTGGCACTTGTCGCTCTGCCGCCACTTCCACGGCCACGCGTACCGCTCCCGCACGCACACCCGGCTCCGGATCGCGGCTCAGCCGTTCCAGCCACGGTTCGGGGTCCGCGACGTCCTCATCGTGACGCAGAATGAGCAAGAATTTGATGCGTTCTTCGGCGTCCGGATTCGTCAGCCGGCGCCCCAGTGAGATCTCGGCATCCGAGCGGCCGCGACTGATCAACGAGTTGTAGCACACCTTGCGAACGGCCGGGTCCGGGTCGTGGAGCCACTCGAACAACTCCTCATCACCAATCACCATCTCATCGGTCGTGGCCGGGCCGATGGCGAAGAGCACCGCCGCTCGCACATCCGCTTCCGGAGCGTTCAACAACGGCACGAGATCGCCGCGCATCTGCACGCGCGGATCCATCGCAAGCCGCACCGCCAGCAAACGGTCTTCCTTCTCGGTGGCGGCGAGTCCATCAGCAATCACTGCACGGCAGCGAACCGCTTCGGCCTGCTCCCCATTTTTAAGGATGACGGGGACAAAGTTGCGAATGACACGCTGCCCCGGGTTGGAACACGCGGGATAGGCTTCGAGCACGCGGTTGCAGATGTCGAGCGAATGTGGGTCACCGGCTGGCAAAGTGTTGACGTGCCGCTCAATGGTGTTGAGCGCGGTCGCACACCATTCGGGGTTCTCACTTTGAAGCTGGGCCAGTAGTGCAGTTACTCCCCGCTCACCCTGAGCGAGTAGCCTCTCGGACCACTGCTGGCGTTCTTCCTCGCTGGCCGCCGACTGGAAGCGATGTGTTGCGTAGCGGGTCTTCAGAGAGTCGGAGTTCCAGCCGGCCCAGGCTCCGGCTCCGAGCACGACCACTGCCATTCCGAGCAGGCCGCGCCGCAGCCACCTTCGCACACTACCTGTGGGCATGTCCTGCTCCTTCGCTCCGGGCCGACCAGGCAACTTCCCTTGGCCAACACCGGCGGGAGAATTTAGCCCGAGCAAAGGCGGCCCGGCAAGGTCAACACGACTGGGTAACCGGAATTCCTCATGCCGCCGGTGCGAATCGTTCGATCCTTATCCCTGTCAATCCCAATTCGGATTGCCGCGGGAGAGGTGTCACCATGACCAGAGCGGGCAAGGCGGTTGGCGTGGTCCTCGGTGGCATGGTCGGCCTGGCCGCATCGGCGCAAACGCCGGTCGGGCCTACCGGTTACTCACCAGTGGCCTCACCACCCATGACAGCGATGCAGATGCCGGGCCCGATGACACAACCGATGAACGCAGGTCCGACTCGGGTGGTGCTCGCCGATGTGGTGGCTGCAGACTATCGCGAAGCTGTGCTGTCCGTCGTGAAGAAACCCACCGTCTCGACCCGAAGCGCCTCGGACAGCGTGGTTTGTGATCCAAAGCTCTATGAGTGGATGCTCGACCACCCGGACCGCGTCTCGCTGGCCTGGCAACGCCTGAAGGTTCCCTGCGTCGCCATCTCGGACCAGGGCAATGGCCGCTTCGGCTGGACGGATGAAGATGGCAGCGCCATCAGTTGGCAACCGGTGGGCCGCTTTCCGGATGGTGTCATCTGGTACGCCACGGGGAAGGTCAAGCCGGGTGCCGTGGCTCCGGTGGTACCCGTGAAGGCTGTGATCATTCTGACATACCCCAAGCGCCAGCTCGCCAATGGCGACACGGCCATCAGCCCCGTGGTACAAGGCTACCTGCAGACGGATAGCCGGGCAGCGAGCGCGGTGATGCGCATGCTCGGGCCAACCACCCCGAAACTCGCCGAGCAGGCCGCCGAGCAACTCCTCTTCTTCTTCGCGGGCATTGGCCGCTATGCGTACACCCACCCGGAAAAAACCCAGGACCTGCTCGCACCAGCCAAATGAGAAGCGTGATCGGCTGCGTGCCAACAAAGTGCAACATTCCGCGAAACGGCTGTTGTACTCTGTAATACCGCGAGTATGATTAACCCTGTTGCCATCTATCAACTGGCGTGGGGTTCGTACGATGTCACATCGTGTTTCTCGGCTTGGCTTCACATTGATTGAATTGCTCGTCGTCATTGCCATTATTGCCATCCTGATTGGGTTGCTGCTCCCAGCCGTTCAGAAGGTGCGCGAGGCCGCGGCCCGGTTGAAGTGCAAGAACAACCTCAAGCAAATCGGCCTGGCCCTGCACGGCCACCACGATCGGTATGGCCATTTCCCACCAGGTTATTCCACGACCGTGGCCACAAACGGCACGGAGACAGGCCCGGGATGGGGCTGGGGATACCATCTGCTCGCCGATCTGGAGCAGGACAACGCCTTTCGTCAAATTAACCCCGCACTCGGTATCGGAGACGCCTCCCATGCGAATGTGCGCACACTGAAGTTGAAGGTCTTCCTCTGCCCCTCGGATTCGGAGATCGACACCTTCACCACGCTCGGAACGCCTGTGACCATCGCCCATGCGAACTACGTGGGCGTCTTCGGCACCACCGAAATCGAGGACGGCCCCGGACTCGGCAACGGCGTCTTCTATCGCAACAGCAAGGTGCGCATTGCGGACGTGACGGACGGCCTGAGCAGCACTTTCTGCGTCGGCGAGCGATCCAGCGATATCGCCCTGGCGACGTGGACCGGTGCGATCCCCGGTGCCGAGGTGCCGCTGCAAAGTGATCCGTCTCAGGTGGAAGACGGACCCTTGCTCGTGCTCGGTCGCGGCGACCACCAGCCGAATAGTGCGTCCGCCCACATCGACGACTTTTACAGCCGGCACACACAAGGTGTGAACTCGCTTTTCGCAGATGGCTCGGTGCACAGCATCGGCAACAGCATCAATCCGCAAACCTGGGAAAGCATCCAGACCCGCAACGGCGGCGAAGTCTTCAACGCGGACTGGTAATAGTTAGGATTCGCGCCAAAATAAGTTGCCGGATTTACTGTTGAGCTCATCGGTGGGAAACGTCACGATGTCCGCATGCAGGACGCAGAAACGATGGCAGCGATCCGGGCCAAATACCTCGAACTGCTCGACGACTTGGACGAG
>JBGSZR010000196.1:0-5888 GCA_041750275.1 Gemmataceae bacterium | reverse complement strand
GGCCATGTCGCCGGCGCGGCCATGCACCCAGGTGCCGAGCACGGCCGCATCCAATGGCGACAGGCCCTGTGCGAGCAGGGCGGCAATGCATCCCGAGAGCACATCGCCGCTGCCACCCGTCGCCATTCCGGGGTTCCCCGTGCTATTGCGATACAGACGCTGGCCATCCGTGACGATGGTCCCCATCCCTTTCAGCACAAGCACGACGCCGAAACGCGAGGCGAATTCCAGGGATGCTCGTTCGCGCTCCGATGGAATCACTCCACCTGTGAGCCGGGCGAACTCTCCAGGGTGTGGCGTCAACACCAGCGGCACGGGCCGATTCTTGAAGGCATCCGTGAACGGAGCCAGCACATTCAAAGCATCTGCGTCCACGACGGTGGCAAGGTTCGGGAACCTGGCGAGCAGCCCCTGCACGAGTGCCGCCACTTCCGGTGATTGGCCGAGTCCGGGGCCAATCGCGAGTGACGAGGCATTTTGTGCGGCATCGGAAAGATTATCGATGGCCGCCTCGCGGGCCGCGTCGAATCCCAGTGTGGTGAACCCAGGATAAGCAGCGGCGACTTCCGGTTGAACGAATGCCGGGCAGCCCACCTGCACGAGCCCCGCACCTGAACGCAAGGCCGCACGACCGCACAGAACCGCCGCACCGGACATGCCCCGGCTCCCGGCAACCACGAGCACCTTGCCATAAGTCCCCTTGTGCCCTTCCGGCGAACGCTTTGGCAAGCGGGGCACAACATCAATGGGAGTGAAATCCGCTTCGCGCATCAATTTCCCCGCGATGGGTGCAATGCTGATCGTTATACATCGAGAAGCACCCCGGGGGAACGCATCACCGGGCGGAGGTCGTGAGTTCTCTGGCAGCCGGTTTCCTCATTTGGGTGGTGGCTCGTGCGGTTGCAGGCTTCCGAATCGCGTGACATTCGGTGAAAAGTAGAGTTGCACTGAGGAATTGCAGATGAGCACGCAGACCTTATTAAACCTGCCTTTTCAGGCGTCGACATCACTGCGGCGGATGAGAGCCGAGGAGTACGACAAGCTGGTCGAACTCGGCATGCTCACCGACACGGATCAGGTCGAGCTTCTCGATGGCGACGTGGTGCAAAAGATGCCCCGCAATCCGACGCACGATGGATCGTTGCTCGCCCTGAGTCGTCGGCTTACACGATTACTTCCTGATGGCTGGTTGCTTCGCGGGCGATCTGCCGCCCCTATTAGCCGAGACCCGAACCCGATATCGCCATCGTTCGCGGTGAGGAACGAACGTACTTCCTCAAGCACCCAGAGCCCGCCGATATTGCGCTGATGATCGAAATCGCCGATGCTTCACTCGATCGTGATCAGCGCGACAAGACCCGCATCTATGCGCGTGATCGCATCCCCGTGTACGGGATTGTGAATCGCGTGGACCGCCGTGTCGAGGTCTATACAAACCCGAATGGAACGGGCGAGGATCCGCGTTATCACACGCTCCGAGTATTCGCTGAGAACTCCGTCGTTCCCGTCGAGTTAGATGGCCGCGAGATCGGTGGTATAACCGTTGCCGAGATTCTTCCGTAACTCTCCAATCCGGGATGTGTGATGACCACGAATGTCGCGATTGTGACCAGTTTCCGCCTGGCGAAGATGCTGATCCACCGCATGACGGACGACCTGACAGCGGCTGAGTTCAACCATCAACCCGTGCCCGGTGCGAACTCGGCCGCGTGGATCGTGGGGCACCTGGCCGCGACGTACCGTCGAATGGTGGAGAAGCTTGGGCGAACGGATCTGGAAGCGATTCCCGAGGCCATCGCGGCCCGACTCGCTCCCACTCGTCAGGCCGCGGAGGACCAGAGCGGGCTGGGCGAGCCGGCCGAGTTGTTGCGCCTGTTCGATGTGTATTGCGATGCGTCAACGGAGTTCGTTGCTGCGATGCCGGCTTCGCGCTTCGATGAGGCGTCGCCGTTTCCCCTGCCATTCTTGAAGACGATTGGCGAGGCGTTGATTTTCATTGGCAGCCTTCACGCCACCATGCACTCGGGGCAACTCTCCACCATTCGTCGCAGTCTGGGCAAGCCGCCGGTGTCCTGAACAGTTTAATGATTAACCATGCGTGCGCAGCGGGCCCGTGATCGCTGCATTCACCTGCATTCACGTCATCGCCCGCTCATGCGTACTTCTTGTATTCAGCCTTGAACATGGCCGCGAGTTTTCCTGCCTGTGCGTCGTAAGCGGCCTTGTCCGTCCAGGCGTCACGCGGTTGGAGCACACTGGCGGGGACACCAGGGCACATCGTGGGGACGTTCAACCCGAATGCGGGATCAGACGCAAAGGGCACACCACCAAGCTGGCCCGTCAGCGCGGCTCGCAAGAGCGCACGCGTGTGTTCGAGTGCCATGCGTGAGCCGACTCCGGGCGGACCGCCCGTCCAGCCGGTGTTCACGAGCCAGACGGGAACGTCGTGTCGCTCGAGTTTCTCACGCAGCATCGCGCCATAACGGCGCGGCGGCAACGGCAGGAAAGGCTTGGCGAAACAGGCGCTGAACTCCGGTGTCGGTTCCTTGACCCCCGCTTCCGTTCCTGCGACCTTGGCCGTGTAGCCACAGAGGAAGTATTCGACGGCCTGCTCCGGTGTCAGGGCGGCAAGTGGTGGCAGCACACCGAAGGCATCACACGTCAAGAAGAAGACGTTTCGCGGATGGCCGGCCACACCCCCGAGTTCACAGTTCGCGATGAAGTCCACCGGGTACGCGGCTCGTGAGTTTTCGGTGTAACGCTGACTATTGAAATCGGGCTCGCGGGTGACGGGGTCGATTTCCACGTTCTCCAGCACGCATCCGAATCGGATGGCGTGATAGATCTGGGGCTCGCGGGCAGCTGAGAGCTTGATCGTCTTGGCGTAGCAACCGCCCTCGATGTTGAAAACGCCATTCTCGCTCCAGCCATGCTCGTCGTCGCCGATCAATCGGCGGTCCGCATCGGCGGAAAGTGTCGTCTTGCCGGTTCCGGAGAGACCGAAGAAGAGCGCCACATCGCCTGCGGCACCAACATTCGCCGAACAGTGCATCGGGAAGACGCCCTTCTGCGGCAGAAGCGCATTCAGGATCGTGAACGCCGCTTTCTTGATCTCGCCGGCGTAATGCGTGCCCGCCGCGATCACCAGGCGCTGCTCGAAATCAATCGCCACGATCGCTTCGGAACGCGAGCCATCCCGGAGCGGGTCGGTGTGGAAATCTGCAGCGTGCAAAATCGTCCAGTCCGGCTGGAAGGAGACAAGTTCTTCGCGTGATGGCCGCAGGAACATGCAGCGAGCGAAGAGGCTGTGCCAGGCCTTCTCTGTGACCACACGCACATTCACACGATGCGATGGGTCCGCACACACGGCTCCGTCGAATACGTAAAGATCGCGGTTCTGCAGATAGGCCTGAACCAGATCACGCAGACGGTTGAACTGGGCGGCTTCCAGCGGTTGGTTCGAGGTCCAGTCCATCTGCTCGGCGATGGCACCCTTGCGGACCGTGAATTTATCCTTCGGCGAACGGCCTGTGCGAGTGCCGGTGAGTGCGGAAAAGGCTCCAAGATCCGTGAGCAATCCCTCACCGCCACGAACCGCACACTCGACCAGTTCGGCGGAGGATAAGTTCTGAAAAACGCGGCCCACATGCGCGATCCCGAGTGCTTTTGCGACTGCGGCTTCCGTGGCCCGATCCATCCCCATGAGCGACATTCCAGCTTCTCCCCAGGTTAATCCTTCTGGTCACTATAGTGAGTGGAAGCGGCTGGGATATGTGCGTTCGTTGAGCTCCAGAGGCGGGCTTATAGCACAATACTTTCCAAGCTTCCGCGAGTTCACTTCTCATCATCACATAATCTTCACATTTGCGACTATTTTTAATCTTTGTACAGAGCGTTGTCTCTCATCTGGAACTGAGTCGCGGTGGAAGCCGCGGCGATTGGAGTGAACAGAATGGTGTCGACCCGGTTCTTTTCCAGCCTACGGGGTGCATTCACCCTCATTGAACTGCTCGTCGTGATCGCGATCATTGCAATTCTGATTGGTCTGCTCCTGCCTGCCGTGCAAAAAGTGCGCGAAGCGGCCGCCCGCAGCACCTGCACCAACAACATGAAGCAGATGGGCCTGGGATGTCACAACTTCGAATCAACGAATGGTGTGCTGCCTTCGATCGGTCAGTGCGACTCGACGGGTAGCGGTTCGACCACGTACGCAGTGCATTCAACGGCAACGTGGATTCTTCCGTACATCGAGCAAGAAAACGTGTATCGGATGATGAATGTTACCGCTCCGCTTGCAACAACTGGCTATGCTTCGATGCACCCCAAGGCCATCGGCTACGCGTACGATGATAATCGCTGGCCGAGCGGTCAGGCCGCGGCTCGCACCAAGATCAAGACGTTTCTCTGCCCGAGCTCCCCGATCGACGATCGCGACCCCGTGACGCAACTGGGCGGATTCGACTACATGTTCCCAACCCAGACGGACATCGACGATGTGACCGGTGAACGAAACAATGTGAATCCGGCCGGTGGTAAGCATGCGGGGATGCTAAACTGTGAAGGCCGACCCATTGTCGGTGTTACCGATGGTACTTCGAATACGATCCTCTGCGTGGAAGACGCCAGCCGTGCTCACCCCAGTGTGGCGACGTACGGTTCCTCCTCAAGTCGCCCTTCGCCGACCACCGCCACTGGCACCAATGCATTCCCTGTCAATGGCCTGTCGGGAAGCGGCACGACCATCACCGGTGCCCGCCGTGTGTACTCCTGGGCTGATCCCGACTGCGTCGCGAATGGTTTTTCGGGCCCGAGCAATGCGACCGGGTCGAAGGTGGCGTCGTTCAACAACTATCCGACTCCTCAAGGCGGCCCCGCACCCTGTCCGTGGACAGTTAATAACTGTGGCCCGAACGATGAACCCTTCAGCTACCATCAAGGTGGTGTGAACGCCGTGATGGGCGATGGTAGCGTTCGATTCATTCGTGACGGCATCAATTTCCGCGTGCTGAAGTATAGCGTCGGTGCGACGGATGGCCAGGTCGTCACCCTCGAGTAAATCTGATCACGATTAGCGACTCTACTGGCAACTTTCGCTGCGGGCCGGATTAGTCCGGCCCGTATTTCATTGGATTCTCTCACCTTATTCCCGGGAAAAATAATGAAACTTACCGGTCTCGTTGGATTCCTCTGTCTCTTTGCAACTGGCTGCAGCTCCAAACCCGCAAACCGAACTGAAGCTGTCGAAGTGAGCGGGAGTGTCAAGTTGCCAGGCGGAGTCTCGCCGAAAGATCTGACCATCACATTCCAGCCGACCCAGAATTCGCAGCCTGGCGGTAGCAAGATCGATGCGGGTGGAAAATTCGTCGTTCAATTAGCTCCAGGCGACTACATCGTTTACTTCCAGCCCGAGGCGAACGCCGCTGTGGCCGCCTACAAGAGCATTCCCAGCTCGTATCGGGCTCCGAACGAGCAGAATAAAATCTCCGTCGGGAGTGGCCCCCTCTCGATCGATGTTAAGTAGTTCGGACGGTTTAACGTGGCCGCTCCCACACCACAGCCCGGCTGGGAAGCCTTGTGCCTCATCATCCGCGTTGCCTGCCGGACGATTCGACTCACGATCATTCGGCGGTGCATCGGATCATTCCCGTCCCTCCCGTCTTGCTCCTTCCGCTTGACTCTCCCTTTAATACGATTGCTACATGAGCGAATGGCACCTGGCCCGCGGCTACCGCTATGCTGGTATCGTCAGCGGCTTGCGATCGGAACCGGACCGACGGGACATTGCCGTCATTGTGAGTGACGGCCCGGCGTCGTCCGCGGGCGTCTTCACGCAGAACCGCGTGGTGGCCGCACCGGTGATTCTCAGCCGCGAACGCGTGACACGCGCC
>JBGSZR010000195.1:0-40408 GCA_041750275.1 Gemmataceae bacterium | reverse complement strand
ACGCATGTCGTCCGCACTGGGTGCCTTCTTCCTCACCTCTGCGCTGTTTCAGATTCCGATGGGGACACTCGCCGATCGATTCGGTGCCCGCAAGGTTCTCGCCCTCTCGATTGCCGCCTGGTCGATCGTCACCGCCTCGACGGGGTTCGTGGGGGGCTTCCTCGCGCTGCTGGGAGTGCGACTTTTGCTCGGCATCACGGAGTCCGGTGCTTACCCCGCGGCCGCCGGCCTGGTAAAACGCTGGGCCAAGCCCCAGGAACGCGGCCGCTTCAGTTCCGTGGTCGCCCTCGGCGGCCGCATTGGCGGTGCACTTGCTCCGCTGCTCACGGCCGTGCTCGCCGCGGCCCTCGTTGGCGTGGCCATTGTGCCGCTCATGAACAACCCGTCCGGTGCGAACTGGCGTGGCGTCTTCGTGCTCTACGGGCTCTGTGGCCTGGCTGTGGCGGTGATGTTCTGGCTGTTCGTGCGAGATCAACCGGCCCTCTCACCGCCGGGTGAGGGGATGCACGATCGTTTCCCCTCACCCCCAGCCCCTCTTCCTCAAGGAGAGAGGGGAGCAGGGCTCACCGAACCCGTATTCGCCAATGTCCAGCCGCCGACCTTGCAGCCAGGAACCGCATCGCGGTCGTTCTTCGCCCATCTGGGAGTCATGTCGCGGAGTCGGAATCTGTGGCTCTTCGGTGGCGTGCAGTTCGGTGTCAACGTCGGCTGGGCCATCTTGATTACGCTACTGCCGAGCTATCTGAACGAGGCGTTCGATGTGCCGCTCGAAGAACGCGGACAGATGCAGACCGTGGCACTCGTGGTCGGGTGCTGTGGCATGCTCTTTGGCGGAGCGTTGACCGATGCCATGCGCACCTGGCTTGGGCCGAAGTATGGCCGCTCCGTTCCAATCGCGGTGGCGTTGGTTGGTTCCGCTGCCATGATGTTTCTTATCCCCACATTGCCAACACCCTGGGCGATCGTGGCCGCACTCGGCGTGATGGCCTTTCTCGTGGACATGCACAACCCCTGCATCTGGTCCTTCGCACAAGATGTGGGCGGCAAGAATGTCGGAGCCGCACTTGGTTGGGGCAACATGTGGGGCAACCTCGGAGCAGCGCTCTCGCCCGTGCTACTCACCGTGGTTCAGAAGGAAGCGGGCTGGGATGCCGTGTTCATCGTCTGCGGTTGCACCTTCATTGCCGCCTCGGTCTGCTCAATGCTTCTTGATGCGACGAAGCCAGTGACACCCGAACCTCAATCATAATTGACGCGGCCTTCCCGCAGCTTGCCCAGCGCATTCACTTGAAGGTATTTTTCGTTCTCGACATCGAGACAGGTGAGCCAGCCGCCTCCGTAGGCAAAGGTGTCGATGCACGCCGCCCCGGGCACGACTTTCACTTCGCCGCTGCGCTGGGAGGTGTGGCCGCAGATCACGGTCTTCCGGCTCTGGTGGCGCATCGAATCTTTCAGGAATTCCCAGTACAGCATTGTTTCCGATTGTTCATCCATATCCCGGTCGCAGTGGACGCCGGCGTGCACAAAGATGAAGCGATCGGTCTCGTAGTATTCGAGCAAATCGTAGTCGAGAAACTCCCAGTGTTCGTCCGGAACATTCTCGAGCGTTCCAGCTTTGCCGGGAGTGTTGCCGTACGAGCCGAGTGTTTGCAGACCGCCGACGGAAAGCCAGTTAGCGCGTTCGCCCCGGCCACCCGCGCGAGCGTTGAGCATCAGCACTTCATGGTTGCCACGGAGGCAGACCAGCCGCATGCCGCTTTTGCGAAGCTCGATTAACCGATCGAGCACGCCTTTGCTGTCTGGGCCGCGATCGACGTAGTCCCCGAGCGTAACGACGAGATCCTCGCCAGTGGGCTTCACGGCCGCGAGCAATTCGTTGAATTGCAGAAGGCAGCCATGAATATCGCCGATGGCCAGGATTCGCATGCCAGTGAGCCTCAGGTGAAACGTCTACTATAACAACTTCATGCCAATCATCCTTTTCGACATCGATGGCACGCTGATCCGCACCGGCGGTGCCGGCAAGGCGGCCATGGAAACCGCACTTCGCGAGGCATTCGGCCTCACCGAGATCGACGATTCCGTGCCATACAGTGGTCGGACTGATCGCGCGATTGGTCGCGATCTACTCACCGTGCACAACATCGAGCCGACATCGGCGAACCAGCAAAAGCTTCAGGCTGCGTACCTGGCAAACTTGCCTCCGAGCCTGGCCAAATTAGGAGGGACGGTTTGCCCCGGCATCAGCGAACTGCTCGCGGCACTGCAACCGCGAACCGATGCTGTGCTTGGCTTGCTCACGGGCAACGTCCGTGCCGGGGCACGCCACAAGCTCGGCCACTTCGGTCTCTGGGATCACTTCGCCTGCGGCGGCTTCGGCGATGATCACTTTGATCGCGACGACGTGGCCCGCATGGCTTTGGCCGAAGTGCGTTCGCATCTGAATCGCGAGGTCGATCCCACAGATGTGTGGGTCATTGGCGACACGCCCCTGGATGTGAGTTGCGCTCGCGCGATCGGCGCGAAAGTGATCGCCGTGGCCACCGGCTGGCACAGCCACGCAGAACTCACCACGTGTCATGCGGATTTCACCTTCCACGATCTATCCGATCACGCAAGCTTGCTGAGTGTGTGGAAGTGAGCTCGGCACGACGGCCTTTGTCTCGGAGAAGTCATCATGTCCTTCGATGCTGCCAGGCTTGTAGCGGACACCGAGGCGTTCTGCCAGGAACTGCGACCGGTCGAGGAGTTGTGTTATGCCGAGCATCGCTTCAACGACCAGCTGGTTCCACTGGCGAAGAAGCATAATCTGCTCGGCATCAATGTGAAGCCCGAGTACGGCGGTCGTGGTGCGGATAGCGTCGCTTATTTCCAGGCACTCGCCCGCATCGGCCGCGAAGGCACCGGTTGCCGCACCTTCTTCTCCGGCCATCTCAGCATCGGTGCGTACCCGATTCAGACCTTCGGCGGCGAAGCGGTAAAGCGCAAGTACCTTCCCGCCGCCGTTTGCGGTGAAAAGATACTCGCTTTCGGCCTCACCGAGCCGGATGCTGGCAGCAATCCCCGCGAGATGACCACCACCTTCGAGAAACAGGGCGATCATTATTTGCTCAACGGTGTGAAGTATCTCATCTCCAACGGCGGCATCGCCGACGCCGTGATTGTCTTCGGTTATCCCGCTGACACCGCCGAAGGCGACCCGCGACATCGCATCTCGGCGTTTGTGCTCGATACCAAACAGGATGGCTTTACCGTCGAGAGCTTCGCGGCGAATGCCAAGATGGGGATGCCGACCTCCAACACAGCGATGTTCGAAATGAACAATGTGAAGGTGCCAGCCGAGAACCTGCTTGGGCAGGAAGGCGAGGGCTTCCGCATTGCCATGGGCACACTCGTGAGTGGCCGGCTCAGCGTTGCAGCGGGTTGCCTGGGCGTGATCGAGGATTGCCTCGCGGAATCGCTCGACTATGCAAAAATGCGCCGGCAACATGGCAAGGAGATTGGTCGGCACCAGCTCGTCCAGGATCACATCGCCAACATCGAGATGGACCGCGTGGCTAGCGAAGCTTTGCTGATGAGAGCCGTGCGATTGAAGGATGAAGCCGAGGCGAAGCCCGGGGACGCGGCGCTCGTGAAGCAAGTGGATCTGCTCGCGGCCCAGGCGAAGCTCTTCGCCACCAACGCGGCCTGGGATGCCGCTGATCGTGCGGTACAGATATTCGGCGGCCGCGGCTGGAGCACGCTCTACCGCCCCGGTCGGCACCTGATGGATGTGCGTGTCTGCCGCATCTATGAAGGCACCGACGAAATCTTGAAGCTCAAGATCGCCTCGGCATTGCTGGGAACGGGGTGGGACGCGTTTAAGTAGCGGAACACCGCAGCCCCCAAGAAACGCAATGCAATCGTGAACTCTGCGAGTTTCAACTGGACCTTGACAGAAGAATGCTGGCATTAATAGACTTTATTTATCACGATCTATCAGTGTCTTTCCCATGCCGTCCCCGTTCGATTGTGCTTGATGCATGATGTGAAACACCCGTCGAGTGTAACTCCACGCGGCTTGTTGTGATTCGAGTTCGAATCGTCGCCTGCCTGACACTCTGAATTCACCTCAGACTTGGAAAGGTTCCACCACCAATGGCGGACGCCGCACCTGGGGGCAGCCTGTACCTGCTCGATGCCCACGGGCTCATTTTCCAGATGTTCCACGGCATCGGGCAGATGAACGCCCCGGATGGCCGGCCCACCAATGCCGTGTTCGGCGTGACGCGCTCGCTGATGACGCTTTACGATCGCGGGGCAGATTATCTCATTGCCACGCTCGACACCGGCGACCCCACCTTTCGCGTGAAACTGGATCCCACGTACAAGGCACACCGCGATCCGCCGCCGGACGACTTGTTGCTGCAAGAGCCGATGATTCATCAGGTGATGGAGGCCATGGGCATCCCCTTCCTCACGATGCCGGGCTTCGAAGCGGACGACATCATGGCCACGCTGGCACGCGAGGGTGCCGCCCGCGGACTCGATGTCTTCATCTGCTCTTCGGACAAGGATCTGCGGCAGGTTCTCTCGGATAAGGTGCAAATCCTGAACCTCCGCAAGGGTGAACCCCTCGATGCTGCTGGCTTGCTCGCCGACTGGGGCGTGCGGCCCGAGCAGGTCATCGACTTCCAGTCGCTGGTCGGCGATTCGGTCGATAATGTGCCCGGCGTGCCCGGCGTCGGCCCCAAGACTGCGGCGAAGTGGCTCCAGCAGTTCGGCACACTGGACAACATCATCGCCCGCCCCGACGAGGTGCCCGGTGGGCCCAAGATCAAGGCCGCCCTCAAGGAAGCCATCGCCAACGGCAAGCTCGCACTCAGCAAAAACCTGGTCACGCTCGATACCCGCGTGCCGCTCACGCTGGACTGGGACGGCTGGAAACGCCGCGACTGGGACGGTCAACGCCTGTTGGAACTGTTCCACGAGTTCGGCTTCCGCGGCTTCGCCGAGCGCGTCCGCAAGACACTCACCGCAAGCGGCGCGAAGAAGAACGCGAGCGTGCTGGATATCGCCGGTGAGGCGAGCGGCGGGCGTGAGCACGCTATTGAAGATCTTGAAGTGCGTGAGGCGCGTGGAGGAACAGCTGACTTGCGTCGGCCGCTCGCCAGGAAACCGCTCACCCAGAAAGCACAGACGCCCTCGCTTTTCGATGTGATGTACGAGACGGCTGATGCCGAGTTCGCCTTCGGGGCCAATGCCCCGGCCGATGAATGGAGCTATGCGGGCTATACGCTGGTCGATACGCCGGAATCTTTCGCCGCATTTATTCATGAGTTGCAGCAACAGTCGCGCTTCACCTTCGATCTCGAAACCACCGGCCTCGATCCGCTGCAGTCGGAAATTGTCGGCATCGCCTTCTGCTGGAAGAAAGCGGAAGCCTATTACCTTGCCCTCCGCACACCGCCCGAAGATTCCCATCTGGACCCACCCGCTGCGCTGCAGGCACTCGCCCCCATCTTTGCCGATCCGAAGATCGCCAAGGTGAACCAGAACATCAAGTTCGACCTGCTCGCACTCGAAGCGCACGGCCTGACCATCACCAACGTGGCCGGCGATTCGATGATCGCCCACTACCTGCTCCACTCCGGCGAACGCTCCCACGGGCTGGACGACCTCACACGCGATCTCCTTGGCCACACCAACATTTCCATCACTGAGCTCATCGGCAAGGGGAAGAAGCAGATCACGATGGACCAGGTTCGCACGGCAAAGGTCCGCGACTATGCCTGCGAGGATGCGGATACCGCCTTCCGCCTCGCCGCGCTCCTCGAGGCGCAACTCGAAGAAGCCGGGCTCAAGACGCTCTACGATGACCTGGAAATCCCGCTCATTCGCGTGCTCGCCGAACTGGAATTCACGGGCATCCGCCTCGATGTGCCGTTTCTGAATGCTCTTTCGAAGGAGATGGAAACACAACTCGCCGGCATCGAGAAGGAGATTTACGCTGCGGCCGGGCAGGAGTTCAACATCGCCTCGCCGAAACAACTCGGCAAAATCCTCTTCGAACAGATGAAGTTGCCGGTGCAGAAGCACACGGGCACCACGGGCGAGCCGAGCACGGATGCAGAATCGCTGGAAAAGCTCGCCGCACTCGGGCACGACTTGCCGCGGCGCATCGTTGAGCACCGCCAGATTGCCAAGCTCAAAGGGACGTACGTCGATGCTTTGCCACTGCTCGTGAACCCGACAACGCAGCGCCTGCATACATCCTTCAACCAGACCGTCGCCACCACGGGCCGGCTCAGTTCTTCGGATCCAAACCTGCAAAACATCCCCGCTCGCACCGATCAGGGCCGGCAGATCCGCCAGGCGTTCTTGCCGCGTGAAGGCTGGCAACTCGTCGCCGCCGATTATTCACAGGTGGAGTTGCGCTTGCTCGCCCACTTCGCCGACGATGCAGCCATGAAAACAGCCTTCGCCGAGGATCGCGATGTGCATGCGCGTGTGGCCGCCCAGATATTCAAGGTGTCCGAAGTGGACGTCACCAAGGCCCAGCGCGGCGTCGGCAAAACCGTGAACTTTGGCGTGATCTACGGCATGAGCGGTTCCGGACTCGCCACGCGACTGGGCATCGACAAGAAAGAAGCCGATCGCTTCATCGATGAATACTTCGAACGCTTCCCGAAAGTGCTGGAGTATCAGCAGAACGTGCTCGCCACCGCCCGTGCCACGGGCTTTGTGCAAACGCTGCTCGGCCGACGCCGACGCTTCGAGCCATCCGCCATCCGGCCACGCTCGTCGTATCAACAGCGCAACCAGGCCGAGCGCGAAGCGATCAACATGGAGATTCAGGGCTCGGCGGCCGATCTGATGAAGCGGGCACTCCTGGCGGTGAGCCAACGCCTCAAGAACGAGAAGCTCCAGGCGAAGATGCTGTTAACGGTTCATGACGAACTCGTCTTCGAGGCACCGCCGGGCGAGGTGGAAGCAGTGGCCAGACTGGCCCGCGAAGAAATGGCCGGTGCTCTTGCGCTGAGCGTGCCCCTGAAAGTCGATGTCGCCGTCGGGCCAAACTGGCTGGATGTGGTGGACGTGGTGGTATAATTGCGGAGCGGCTTCCTTTGCAAGCGAGAAACGGCACCATGTCCACGGGTGCATCCACAACCGAGGTGTTCTACCCCAGCGGGGACGGCGAACCGATGGCCGAGACGGGTATCCACGTCCAGGCGATCGTCATGCTGCACCAGGCGCTGCAGGATTTCTTCGCGGATCGCACGGATGTCTTCATCGCCTCGGATATGTTCTGGTACTACCAGGAAGGCAACCCGGAGGGCCGAATAGCACCGGATGTGATGGTCGTGCCCGGTGTTGGCAATCACCAGCGTCGCAGCTTCTTCTCATGGGAAGAGCCCGCGATACCCGCCGTTGTCTTCGAGATGGCTTCGGCAAAAACCTGGAAATTGAATCTGAACCGAAAATACCAACGCTATGAGAAGCTGGGAGTGAAGGAGTATTTTGTCTTCGATCCAGAAGACTTGTATCTCGAACAGCCATTGCTGGGCTTCCGGCTCCATGGCGGCTCTTACCGTCCAGTTCGGCGCAAGGGCCTGTTTTATCGCAGCCAACTTGGGTTCAGCCTCAAAGTGGAAGGAACAATGCTCCGCGTGATCGATACGGCGACTAGCCAACCCATCCTGACGCGGGCGGAAGCGGTGAATGCTTCGGAGTCCAAAGCTTATCGGGCCATGGTTGCCGAACAGGATGCACAAGCCGTTGCACAAGGTGCACAAGCCGCTGCACGCGAAGCTCAGGCCGCTGTGCGGGATGCACTAGATGCTGCACGCGAAGCTCAGGCCGCTGCACGCGAAGCTCAGGCCGCTGCCGATGCCGTGGCCGTGGTCGCTGCGGAGGCGGCCCGTGAGGCAGCAGCCGAGAGAAAGCGTGCGAATGCACTGGCGGCCGAGGTCGAACGATTGAAAAAGCTGCTCGACAAGGAGAAGGCGTGACACCCTGGCGTCACGGGACCAAGCTCACGATCGGGCTCATCGGCGGCATCGGTGCGGGCAAGAGCACGGCGGCCCGGATGCTCGCCGCACGCGGCGGAGCGATAGTTGATGCCGATGCCCTGGGCCATGAGGCCCTGCTTCAACCCGATATTCGCCAGAACATTGTGGACCGCTGGGGCGAACGCGTACTCGCCGCGGATGGGAAAATTGATCGAAAGGTTCTCGCTGGCATCGTTTTCGCAAATTCTGGTGAAAGGGTTGCCCTCGAAGCAGTGGTATTCCCGTATATCCGCGAACAGGCCACTGCGCACATTGTGCGCGCTGTGGCGGAACTCGGTGTGCGATTCGTCGTTCTGGATGCCGCCGTGTTACTCGAAGCGGGTTGGGATGATGCCTGCGACCGCGTGCTCTATATTGATGCACCCCGGGAACTTCGGTTACAGCGACTGGCCGCACGCAGCGGTTGGACGGCGGAACAAGTGGAGTCGCGTGAGGCCGCACAGTGGCCTGCTGCGGAAAAAATGAAGCGAGCCGACGTCGTGCTCGTCAATGATGGTGAGCCTTTGTGGCTCCAGGAGCAGATCGACCAGGTGCTGGCAAAGTCGGATGTGCCGGTCGAATGATGGCGAAAGTGAATCACCTTCACGGAACGAAGGTGTCTGGCAGGAGTGCCGCGAGATCCGCGTACTTGCCTGAGGTGGTGGGCGTTCACGGGTGGGCTTTCCCTGCCCCGCCTACCGCCGGACTCGCGGTTCAGCATTGATCGTGACCGATTTCGGTCGGAGGATTCTTCCCATGTCTGATAATCCGCGCTCGGAACTCAAGCCTGCTCGCGCCTCGGCAAGCCGGGCCAAGGCCAAGCAACGTGTCGAACCGAAACCCGTCGAGTCGGAAGATGGCTTCGCCACGGGCATCGTCGATGAGCCTGCGCCCACAACCGTGGCGATTGCCGCGTTGCCAGCCGCTCCGCCTCCCACGCCAGTTGCACCACCGGCACCGCCGGCACCCGCAATCCCTTCCGTGGCACCTGCAGCAACTCAAGCCGCGCCGGCGCGGAAACCCAGCATCGATCCCAACGAGCACGGCTTCGATGCCGAGACGAATTCGCGCTATGAGGAAATCAAGAAGGGCAATACGTACATCACCGAACTGCAACACATGACGATTGCCCAGCTTCAGAAAACCGCGAAGGATGAGGAATTGCCGCGAGAAGAGGTGGTGGGCCTCAAGAAGCAGGACCTGATCTTTCGCATCCTCAAAGAACGCGTGAAGGCCAATGGCCTGATGTTCGGGGAAGGCACGCTCGAGGTGCTGCCGGACGGCTTCGGCTTCCTCCGCAGCCCGGACTATAACTATTTGCCCTGCCCGGACGACATCTACATTTCGCCAAGCCAGATTCGCCGTTTCGGCCTGCGCACAGGCAGCGTCGTCGCGGGGCAGATTCGTCCACCTAAGGAAAACGAGCGATATTTCGCGCTGCTCCGCGTCGAAGCCATCAACTATCTCGATCCGGACATGCTCACGCAGAAAGTGGTGTTCGACGACCTCACGCCATTACACCCCGAAGAACGCCTCAAGCTCGAAACCGATCCCTCAGAACTCAACACGCGCGTGATCGATTTGATCACGCCCATCGGCAAGGGTCAGCGCGGTCTCATCGTCGCTCCGCCGCGCACCGGCAAGACCGTGCTGCTGCAGAAGATGGCCAACTCCATCATCAAGAACCACCCGGAATGCTACGTCATCGTGCTGCTCATCGTCGTGCGGCCCGAGGAAGTGACGGACATGAGCCGGACCGTGGTGGGGCCAAAGGTCGAAGTGGTGAGTAGCACCTTCGATGAAGCTCCGGAGCGGCACATCACAGTGAGCGAGATGGTGATCGAGAAAGCGAAGCGGCTCGTCGAATATGGCGTCGATGTGGTGATCTTGCTCGATTCCATCACTCGCCTTGCTCGTGCCTATAACACGGTCTCCCCGGGCTCGGGTAAACTACTCTCGGGCGGTCTCGATGCCACGGCACTCTACAAGCCCAAGCGCTTCTTCGGTGCCGCCCGCAACATCGAGGAAGGCGGCAGCCTCACCATCCTGGCCACCGCTCTCGTGGAGACCGGCTCCAAGATGGACGAGGTGATTTTTGAGGAGTTCAAGGGCACCGGCAACATGGAGTTGCACCTCGAACGCCGGCTTGTGGATCGCCGCGTTTATCCCGCCATCGAGGTGAACATGAGCGGCACCCGCAAGGAAGAGTTGCTGCGGAGTGAGGAAGAACTGCGAATGGTGTATATCCTTCACAAGGTGCTCTCGGACATGAACCCGGTCGAAGCGATGGAACTGCTGCTGAAGCAACTCGGCAAGCACAAGACCAACGCCGAGTTCCTCCGCAGTGTGACGCTGACGTAACTCAACAAACCGCGCCGTGACCTGTGCGGCTCGTGTTTTTTAACATCCAGACACCGCATCGCGACCGGTGCGGTTTGCCATTGTGGGGAGTTGTACATGCCCGAAAATGTCGTGATCATCGGATCCGGTCCGGCAGCCTGGACCGCAGCCATCTATGCCGCTCGTGCCAACCTCGAACCACTCGTCATCCAGGGGAATCCCCACGACGACAAGAATCGCCAGAATGGCACCATGCCACTTGGCCAACTGGCCCTCACCACGGAGGTTGAGAACTTCCCCAGTTGGCCCGCTGGCGATACGCGTGCCTACCTCAAGACCGCCCTCAAGGCCGATGACCCCGATTTTCCGTACTGGGTCTCCGCCGACAAGCCACAACCCACGCATGGCATCAACGGTCCGGAACTCGTTGCCCTCATGCGGCAACAGGCCGTGAACTTTGGCACGCGCGTCGAATCGAAAGATGTGGTGAAAGTCGATTTCAAGAAGAAGCCGTTTACGCTGACCACTCACGATGATGCCACGGTGCAGACGCACACGGTGATCATCGCCACCGGTGCCCGTGCCAACTATCTCGGCCTGCCAAGCGAGGACAAATTCAAGAACCGCGGCGTCTCCGCCTGTGCTGTATGCGATGGCGCGTTGCCGCGCTTCAAGAACCAGCCCATCGTGGTCGTGGGTGGCGGCGACTCCGCGGTTGAGGAAGGCTCGTATCTCACCAAGTTTGCCAGCAAGGTGCATCTGCTGGTTCGCCGTGATGTGCTCCGTGCCAGCAAGATCATGCAGGATCGAGCCAAGAGCAACTCGAAGATTGACATCAAATGGCATACGGAAGTCGATGAAGTGATTGGCGACGACAAGAAAGGCGTGACGGCCGTGCGCGTGAAGAATAACCAGAGCGGCCAGACGGAAGAAGTATCGGCCAGCGGGCTCTTCCTCGCCATCGGCCACACGCCAAACGTCGGGTTCCTGGGTGATCAGGTCGAATTGACCAAGACAGGCTTCGTCCGCTGGACAACGCTGGGCCGAACTTACACGAGTGTGGAAGGCGTGTTCGCCGCGGGCGACGTGGCGGATGATTATTACAAGCAAGCGATCAGTGCGGCTGGCACCGGTTGCATGGCCGCACTCGATGCCGAGCGTCATCTCGGCCACCACGGCCTCATCTGATGCACGCCATCGCAGTTGACCCCCGGCGAGCCGGCCCGTGTGAGCGGCCGGTGTTTGCTCATTGCACTGCAGCATCCACGTGGGCTGGCTCGCACCTGATTAGCGGCCATGTGTGAGCTTGAAGAATTCGCGCCGCGCCTTGCCCTTCCACGGTGAATCCATCACGCACTCGGCCCTCAGCCCCACCGCTTCTGCGAGTCGCAACATATGCTCGCGGTTCACTTCCACCGCATAGCGACTGCCCGCCGCACGCATCACCAGCGGTGATGTGAACATGTCTGCAAAGATGAAACCGCCCGGTGCCAGTAACCGCTTCGACTCGGCCAGCAGCAACGCCGTTTCATCGGGATACGTGTGCGTGAAGACACTGTAATAGGTGATGGCGTCGAACTTCTCACCCGTGATGGGAATGGTCGTCATGCCGTTGGCGACGAAGTGGAAGTTCGGCCGCGTGAATCGCTTCTTGCAGTATTCCACTGCTTCCGATGCCAGGTCTGTGCCCCAGTATAGCCCCTTCGCGGAGAGGAATCGCTCCGCAGCCGTGGTGAGCAAGCCGGTGCCACAGCCCACATCGAGTACGTGCGAATCAGGCGTGAGGCCCAGGTCCGTCAGCAGTTTCAACTTGATCGGGATAAGTCGCTCGAACTCGGCGGCGCTGGGTGGTCCCGAGACGGACCAGAAATTCTGTTCGAGGTCGGCACTGGCATAGATGTCGTGATAGTTGAACTCGCCATCGAGTGGCGTGGTGACCTGGATATCGAGCTTGGCCCGCACACCGACTTGCTCAAAAGCCGGGCCGCCGAGTTGAGTGAGATGGAACTCGGCAATGTAGTCGCCAAGCGATTCAGGTGCGGTGAAGTTGAAGGCGTGCGCGATTGTTTCGCCCGGCCAGAGTGCTCGCGGCAGACGAATGAATCCGTCGCGCACGCCGCAGGGTTGATTGTGGTAATCAGTCCAGCGGACCGCGATCCCCACGGGATAGGTGCCAAGCGGCCCCACGGCGACCGGTGAGTGATTGGTGACACTCAGATTCACGGTGAAGGGGCGACCACTCTCCGCGAACGGCACCGCCCGCTGCACCGATACTGTGCTCCGGCACGCGGGTGCGAGTGGCGCTTCCTGAGCAACAGTGCGAAGGCCACGCAGGAACGATTTGGCTCGCCGGGCGGCAGGGCGGAGCGTGGTGGGTACAAGCAGGCGGAGCGCGTTCATCGTCGGCACCTTCCGTGGCAAGCCGGGAGAATCGCGTGGCTTATATGCGAAGTCGCCAACCACGGTCAATCCCGCTCACGGCGTGACAGGTTGCGTCGGTTGTGTCCAGGCGACCTCGACATCACCTTTCGCGTACGGGTTGGGGTGAGGCTTCGTGGAGGTGACCTTCGCGCGGACGTAGAGTTCTTTGCCGGTGAGGCGATAGCTGGCGGTGGGGCCGGTCGATTCGGCGACAACCTTGCCGATGTCGGGCGAGTAGCTCATGGTCACGGGCAGAGGTTGGCCGGCTTTATCGAGCCGTGGCGTGCCGTCGAGATTCGCATCCTTGAGCGTGGCGATAAATTGCGTCGTATACTCCACGCCCGCTTCAGCCCGGATGCGCAGGCGGAAATCATTTCCCTCGCGGCTGATTTCATCGAGCGTGACCCCCGTCGAGGCGTAGAAGTCGCCGGCCTCGATGCCTTTCACGATGCTTTCGGGCGTGAGATGCGGGGCCTGCACCATGACCCAGCCGCGGCCGGGGTTCACCTTCCCCAGTCCGACAATGTGATAGCCGTGGGCGTCATCGGTTGCCATGCCGTAGATCATGGGTAAGCCGTGCTTGCCGAGTCGCAACGCGTTGGCGATATCCCAGACGCGCTCGGTGCTGGCGTGGTCCGCATCGCCGTAGTTGCGGACGGTGGGATGGCCATTGAACACCTCGAAGTAACGCAGTTCAGGCACCGTGAGCAGTTCCTCGCCGCGGACGCCCCAGCCGAAGTTGGGATGGTTCAAGAAGGCAATCATCACCTGGCCGCTCTTGCTGCGCTGGTCGGCAACTTGTCGTAAGTTCACGCTGATTGTTTCGACCGCATCCTGACCATCGAGCGGCTTGATCGGGCTGCTGAGGTTCACACCATTCATGTGAATCGGCCGCTTTGCGAAGCTGTGCGTGATCTCCTCGGCGGGAATGAGTTGAAACTTGCCGGGTTCATCCAGAAGCGTGCGAAACTCGGCAAGAGGCTTCAATCGCACGAGAGCCTTGCCGTCTTTTTCGCGAGTTTCGACCCAGCGTGGACCGAAGCGAGCGGTGTACTTTTTGAGGGCCAGGCTACGGGTGGCATTGGTATCGGCGCTCACCCAGCGCTCGCCCTGAGCAAGGACATTATGCTCGGTGAGGGCAAGGAAGTGATAGCCGTGCTGTTTGTACCAGTCGGCGATCATCTCGGGGAAGTCGTCGCCATCGCTCCAGAGCGAGTGTGTGTGAAGGTTTCCTTTCCAGTACTGAGGAACCGCATTGGCCACGGCCAGTGGCTGCATTGGCGTGACATCACGCGGCAACGGTGTAGCGGTGGGTTGCTGCCAGGCCAGCGCGATGGCAAAAACGGTCAGGGAAAGCAACCCGGCGAAGAGTGTACGCATGAGAAGGCACCGGCGTGGAAGAAGTCGCGAGATGCCCGAAGTGTAGCGACGAAATCAGACACCCGCAATCACTCTGCAGATTGAGGTGTGCGAATCTTGTTGCGATCTCGAGCAAGTGTCGCCTTCATCTTCGCGGGGAGCGGAGCAGGATTCTCGAGAACGGAGACGAACAACTCCCAGTCGGTCGCTGATAGTGGCCCTGGCCCACGATCAGTCAGGGTTTGCCCATCGGGCCTCAGCGGTACAACTTCGGCTTTGCGGATGATGATCTCCACTTCACTGACTTGCTACAGAAGTAATGTCGAGTTGGCGAAGGATTTGGGCAAGGTCAGTCTGGCCTTGCTGTCCGTTACCCGGACTTCAGATGAGTGGCTGACCATCGGAATGCTCCAGCAATCGCGTAGCTCGAGGGAAATGCGGCCGATCAATTATGGTCAAATGTATACTGGTCAGCGTGTTTCTCTTACAATTACTGTTGCTTTAGTCGAGGCAATCGATTCAGCCGCTGCAGCATTCTCCACAAAGAACGGCTTTGCACCTCCACCCTCGCAAACGCTGAAACTTCTCATGCCTGTGAGTGCGATCATGTAGTTCTCCCCTGTTGACGCTACAAGCGCATCGGTGAGGTAATGGCATCGTGCTCGCTGGCGTGGCTCTTTCTCTCAGACGGGCCCACCAGATGAATGTTCAAGCTCGATCCACCAACCCCACTGGTTGCGAGCGGCCCGCACGCAACCGTGCATGGCACCGAGGGCGGCGCTGGTGAGGAAGTATGCGATGAGACCGCCGATGGGCCCCGACAGCCCATAAGCAATCATGACCAAGAGTAGCGTGATGGGGAACCAGACGCAGAACCAGAGGCAACCGGGCCAGCGTGGTTCCGTCAGGTTGGGCTGGTAGCCGCGGTAGCGCGAGTAGAAGCGATCAGCGATCACGAAGAGCAGAAACGCATTCCGGAGCCCGTCGTACGTCCCGCACCACATCCCTCGCTTCAGCCGGGATCGCAGTGGTAAGGCGGTTAACTCACGTAAACGCGTGGTGGCAGGTGCAGTCTCCTGGGCAAGCTTGCGCTGTTGCTCGGCGTTGAACTTGCGGGTGGCGAGGCGTTCGCACTTGCGACAATAACCACCGGCATACGAGACGGTCCGCGTCTTCTTCTGGCAGCGAGAGCAACGCACGGGCTTCGTCCCCGCGATCACAGGAATATGGTGGGGAGGACACTTCCCTCGGCCGCGACTCAGCACGCCGCCTGCGGTCACGACCGATCGCTGGAATCTACCGTTTCACCAACAGCGGAACAAGTATCACGGCACGGTGATGCTCAGTTCGCTGGCCTGGTTCGGGCTCACCTTCACCGGGTGCTTCACCTCGATCGGTGACTCGTAGCTTTGCCGTGTGATCAAGCCCGTCTCCGGGTCGCGTTCGCGTTTCGCCACATTCCAGTTCGGCAGCCAAACCACGAGTTCCACTTCTCCGGCAGGCACCTGCGTAAACGTGAAGCGGCCCGCTGCATCCGTGACCGTGAAGTAGGGATGCTCGGCAACGAAGACGTGAGCGCTGGCCCAGTAGTAGCCGGCACCGCTGGTGAACTCGATGAGGCCGTTCTCGGCACACACGCGATCGAGAGGATGATTGGCTTCCGGGAAGGCCAGGCTGAAGAATGCGCTGCCGCGTGCACGCAGAACGTGAAAGACGGGTTCTGCCGAGGCCATCCCAATGCTATCGCCACGGCGAACGAAGCCCACGCGACGTCGAGCCTCGCCTTGCACAATTTGGATGTCGCGGTCCTTCATCTCCACACGAACCACAGGTAGGTCCCAGGGCTTGGCGCGAGCCGGATCGATTCCTTGCAGCAACACCACGGCCCCGGCGATCGCTTTCGACTCGGTCGCCACATCGGGCCGATGCGGGTTCGGGATGGTCCGCGTTTCGAAGTGACCATTCGCGAGCGGCACCCCATAGATGAAGGGCGGCGGAGTCGGAATGGGCCCGGCCCACATTACGCGTCCCGAGATCGAGCCGCACGATGCCGAATCGAATGATGAAGCGATGGGTTTCGGTGTGGCAGGACTTTCCGAAGGTGGAACTTCCGCGACGCAGCCGAACGCCGCACACACGCCGCAGCTAAGGAGCAAAATCAATCGGCCGGAGGGTGTGAATCGATTCATAAGATCGATGTCTACTCCAAAACACGAACCAGCGACAAGCTCGATTCAGTGTGCTCGCCATCTCGATGTGTTTGAGTCAATCTCCCGTGAGCGACGGGCTCACTCGGCGAATCCTCGCGCACTTGCATGGTTGCGGCCGTGGCGGTGTTGCCGTAAGACGTACTCGGCTGCCCGTGTGTTCAAGGATGCTTCGCCATGTCGAATGTTGCCGCCCCCCGGCTGCCTCACCCCGGATTGACGGCCTCGGAGGTTGAGGAGAGCCGGCGTTTACATGGGTCGAACGGCCTGACACCGCCGGAACGCGACCCGTGGTGGAAGCAGTTCCTCTCGAAGTTCGAAGACCCGGTGATTCGCATTCTGATGGTCGCCGCGGTGATCCAGATCGCCGTGGGTGCGTACAAGGGCGAGTACATCGAAGGCCTGGCCATTGTCGTCGCGATTCTGCTCGCCACGACGCTGGCCTTCATCAACGAGTACAAGGCCAATGCCGAGTTCGACATTCTCAATCGTGTCAATGAAGAAGTGCCAATCAAGGTAATCCGCGAGGCCCGCTTCCAGACCGTGCCGCGCAAGGACCTCGTCGTTGGCGATATCGTGCTCATCGAGACCGGTGAGGAAGCCCCCATCGATGGCCACGTGCTTGAAGCAGTTGCACTTGTCGTCAATGAATCACGACTCACAGGTGAATCGAATCCCGTCGAGAAGTTCGCGACCGAACAGGTGGCTGCCCACGAGACGGGGAAGGAGCACGCCTACCCGCCGGACAAGCTATTGCGTGGCTGCATGGTCGCGGATGGGCACGGCACCGTTCGTGCGACAGCGGTCGGCGATGGCACCGAGATCGGCAAGACCGCTCGCGCCGCTGCAGAGGAGACCGGTGAAACTACGCCACTCAACCAGCAACTCGAACGCCTCAGCAAGTTGATTGGCGTCGTCGGGCTTGGCATCGCGGCTCTCACTTTCCTCGCGCTCATCTTCCGTGGTGCGGCCACCGGCTCGCTTGGGCTCCTGGGTGGTCAGTGGGTGTTCGCCGGCATGATGATCGGCAGCATCATGATTGCCCTCGTTCGCGTCTGGCTCCCCATCTTCTTCGATGCGCTCGAATTCCTCGGGATTAAACTCGAGCCACCGGGCTGGCTCGAAAACGAGGGGCTCATCGGCTGGCTTGTCACGCTTGGCGTCGGAGCCGTCGTGTTCGGCATCGCACTTGGCGTGGGTTCGATCGCAGGTTGGTTGCCAGAGAACAGTTCGCAGTGGTTGCCACGGACGGCGGCCGAGGCACTTCTGAATTACTTTATGATCGCGGTGGTCATCATCGTGGTGGCAGTCCCGGAAGGTCTGGCAATGAGCGTGACGCTGAGCCTCGCCTATAGCATGCGCAAGATGACGGCCCAGAATAACCTCGTCCGCAAGATGCACGCGTGTGAAACCATCGGAGCCGCCACGGTCATCTGTTCGGACAAGACCGGGACACTCACGCAAAACGAAATGCGCGTGCTGGACATTCAACTCCCGGCCCTGTCCAGCAGCACCTCTGAATCACTGGTTTACGAAGGGATCGCGGCCAACAGCACGGCACAACTCACAATTGAAGAAGGCGTCGCCCGGCCACTGGGCAACCCCACGGAAGGGGCGCTGCTGCTCTGGCTGAATGAACGCAATCTCGATTATCTTGCACTGCGGGCGAACTTCGCGGTGGGTCGGCAGTTGCCGTTCTCCACGGAACGCAAGTACATGGCCACGGCCGGCACCAGTCCCGACGGCAGCCAGCGCCTCTATGTGAAAGGGGCCCCGGAAGTGATCCTGGCGGCATCACAGACAATGCTCGGCGCGAATGGTCCCCAACCGCTGAGCGATGCCGAGAAGCTCTCCATCACCGAGGCACTACGCTCCTTCCAGCAGCGTGGCATGCGCACACTCGGCTTCGCCACCAAACCCATCACGAGTCCCGAAGCGGACATTGAGCCACAGGTGAATGGCCTGACCTGGGTCGGCTTTGTCGCCATCGCCGATCCCGTCCGGCCCGAAGTGCCACATTCAATCGTTGCCTGCCAGTCTGCTGGCATCGGCATCAAAATCGTGACTGGCGACACCGCCGACACCGCTCGCGAGATCGGCCGACAGATCGGCTTGCTCACGGTTGATGAAGACCCTGACACCGTTCTGACAGGTGCCGAATTCAATGCCATGAGTGACGAGCAGGCCGCGAAGGCGGTGCAGACCATGAAGGTGCTGGCCCGTGCCCGCCCCATGGACAAAATGCGGCTCGTGAAACTCCTGAAGGATCAGGGGCACGTCGTCGCGGTCACGGGCGATGGCACGAACGATGCCCCGGCCCTTAATCATGCGGACGTCGGCCTGGCCATGGGTAAATCCGGCACGTCTGTCGCCAAGGAAGCCGCGGACATCATTTTGCTCGATGATTCCTTCAGCAGCATCGTGAACGCAGTGATGTGGGGCCGTTCGCTGTACCTCAATATCCAGCGCTTCATTCTGTTCCAACTCACGATCAACGTCGCAGCCCTCGGTGTGGCCCTGATTGGGCCCTTCGTTGGTGTCGATTTCCCCCTCACCGTGATGCAGATGCTCTGGGTGAACCTGATCATGGACACCTTCGCCGCTCTTGCGCTTGCCACGGAGCCGCCCTCCGAAAGCGTGCTGAAGAAACCGCCTCGTAACTCAAAGGCCTTCATCATCACAGGTGAAATGGCCCGACTCATCTTCGGCGTCGGCGGGATCTTCCTGGTGATGCTCGTCGCGATGCTCACCTTCATGCCCAGCGGTGTCGGCGAACACGGCGGCCTGGACGACAAACGTCCCCTCACCATCTTTTTCTCGATTTTCGTGCTCTTGCAGTTCTGGAACCTGTTCAATGCCCGCTGCCTCGGTACCAGCCGCACCGCGCTCGCAGGCCTCACCGCCAACCCGTACTTCCTGATGATCGCGGCCGCCATCCTGCTCGGGCAGATCGCACTGGTGCAGATCGGGGGCGAAGTCTTCCGCACCGTGCCGCTCACCGCTCTCGAGTGGCTCGCCATCATCGCCGGCACCAGCCCCGTGCTCCTCATTGGCGAGGCCCTCCGCTGGCGCTCTCGGAATCGTGTGCTTTAGCCCACCTTGAACAGCGGGCTTTGCACCCGACGAAGACTCGAATTCCCTCTGGAGTGCATCATGTTCCTCTTCGTGATGGCGTGCCTGTCCCCGAATGTTGCCGAGGACGCCAGCCCCGTGGCACCCGGTGCCACCGTGGTAAAGCTCGCCGATGGCTTCAAGTTCACCGAGGGCCCCGCCGCCGATGCTGCGGGCAATGTGTACTTCACGGATCAGCCCAACGACCGCATCCTGATGTGGAGCGTCGACGGCAAACTCTCAACGTTTCTGGAGCCATGCGGCCGATCAAACGGACTTTACATTGATGCCAGGGGCACACTCTGGGCCTGCGCCGACGAGAAGAACGAACTCTGGAAGATCGACCTGAAGACCAAGCAAAAGACTGTGGTGGTGAAGGACCACGGCGGCAAATTGCTCAATGGCCCGAACGATGTCTGGGTCGCACCCAGCGGCGGTGCGTACTTCACCGATCCCCTGTACAAGCGACCGTACTGGAAGCGAGGCGAGCAGGAGCAGGATGCCCGCGGTGTGTATTTCCTCAGTGCGGATGGCAAACTCGCCCGCGTCGATGGCGATTACAAACAACCCAACGGCATCATCGGCACGCCGGACGGCAAGACCCTGTACGTTGCCGACATTGGTGCCGGGAAGACGAATGCATACGACATTCAGCCCGATGGCACACTCAAGAATCGCCGTGAGTTCTGCAAACAGGGCTCGGATGGCATGACCATCGATTCGGAAGGCAACGTCTATCTCACGAGCAAGGGAATCGCGGTGTACAACCCGGCCGGAAAGAAAATCGCCCAGATCGATGTGCCCGAAGGCCCCGCGAATGTCTGCTTCGGTGGCAAGGAGAAACAAACCCTCTTCATCACTGCCCGCACCGGCTTGTACAGCATCGCGATGCGAGTGAAAGGCTCGCAATAATTCGGAATTGGGAATGCGGAATGACGAATCCAGAATGCGACATTCGGAAAGCAACAAGGGCATGGAAGCGTGGCTTTTCTGAATTCCGCATTCCTCATTCCCAATTCCACATTGGCGAAGGTCTCACCATCATCTCACTACTTCGCCTCCTTCCACTCGGATACGCTACCAGTGTCACATCGCTCATTCGCTTAAATCGGAGGGAATTCGATGTTCACTCGCTGGTTTCTCCTGATCGCGGCGCTCGGTTTCCTTTCCAGGAATGCGGGGGCAGGGGACTGGCCGCAGTGGCGCGGGCCCAATCGCGACAACAAGGTAGTTGGCTTCACCGTCCCCAGTGCCTGGCCGAAGGAACTCACCAGGAAGTGGAAGGTGACAGTCGGTGATGGCCTCGCTTCTCCCGCACTTGTGGGCGGCAAGCTGTTCGTCTTCACCCGCCAGGGCAACGACGAAGTGACTCGCTGCCTCGAGGCCGACACCGGAAAGGAGGTCTGGATCGAGAAGTACCAGGCCGTGCCCGTCACCGGGGCCGCGGCGGGATTCAAGGGAAATGAACGCTTCACGGGGCCTCGCAGTTCGCCCGCCGTGGGTGATGGCAAGGTCTGCACCTTCGGTGTGGGTGGCGTCCTCTCCTGCTTCAACGCCGAGGATGGCAAGCTGCTGTGGCGGAAGGACACGAAATCCGTCCCACGCTTCTTCACCTCCACCTCGCCACTGATTGAGGACGGCCTCTGCATCATCCACACCGGCGGCAACGACCGCGGCCAACTCACGGCGTACGAACTCGCCACGGGTGCGGAGAAGTGGAAATGGGCCGGTGATGCACCCTCGTACGGTTCGCCTGTGATCGCCACACTCGCAGGGATCAAGCAAGTGGTCGAACTCGATGAGAAGGGGCTCATCGGTGTCGCCGTTGCCGATGGCAAGTTGCTCTGGAAAGCCTCACTCTCGCAAGGCCGATACCAGACCGCCACGCCCGTGATCGACAAGGATCTCGTAATCTGCTCGGGTTATGCATTCACCATCGAGAAGAAGGACGATGGCCTGGCCGCCAAGCAACTCTGGAAAGGTCAGGCCCCGCACCAGTACAACACGCCCGTGCTGAAGGACGGTTTCCTTTATGGCCTCACTGGCAGCGGCCGCGGCACCAAACTCTTCTGCCAGGATGCGAAGACGGGCACTGTGGCCTGGGAAGACACCACCTCACGCGGTGATTGCGGTTATGTCTTCGACGCAGGCAGCGTGCTCGTCGAACTCAGCAGCGATATGAACCTGGTGGTGTTCAAACCGAGTGAGAAGGACTTCGAGGAAGTCGCGAAGTACAAGGTGGCGGAAACGCCGACGTGGGCCAGCCCCATCCTCGATGGCAAGCGAATCTTCGTGAAGGATCGCGACTCCATCGCGATGTGGAGCATCGAGTGAAGCGACCGGCTTCGCATTTGACGTCGGACAGCAGTGCCGCGACAATACGCCCGAAGCCTTTGCCCGGCAACGGGCGTTTTCATTGTCGTTCACGCCAACACGACTGGAGCCAACCTGATGTTTCGTCGCGCCTCTCTCCTCGCGCTGGCACTCCTGGCCTGGCAAGGACCCGTGCAGGCTACGGATGCCCCGAAGCAGCCGAATATCGTTGTGATCTTCTCGGACGATCACGCCTACCAAGCCATCTCGGCCTATGGCGATCCGCGGAAACTGATCGACACGCCAAACATCGACCGCCTGGCGAAAGAAGGCATGCGCTTCGATCGCTGCGTGGTGCCGAACTCGATTTGTGGGCCGAGCCGGGCCACGCTCATCACCGGCAAGTACAGCCACATGAATGGCTTTTACAACAACTCGAATAGCCGGTTTGATGGCAGCCAGACCACCTTCCCGAAGTTGCTCCAGGCAGCGGGCTATCAGACGGCTGTCATCGGCAAGTGGCACCTCGTCACCGATCCAACGGGCTTCGATTACTGGCACATTCTCCCGGGACAGGGTGCGTACTACAATCCGCCGATGATCGACAACGGCCAGCGTGTGAAGCACGAAGGCTACACGACGGATATCACCACGGACCTTTCGCTGGAATGGCTCAAAAAGCGCAAGACGGACAAGCCCTTCCTGCTGATGTGTCAGCACAAGGCACCACACCGCGAATGGGAGCCGGCGATCCGCCACCTGGGCCACGACAAGGATCGCGTCTACCCGGAACCGGAAACGCTGTTCGATGACTACGCCGGACGCGGCAAGGCCGAGCGCAGCCAGGACATGACCATCGCCAAGACGATGACACAACGCGATCTCAAACTGGTGATGCCGGGCAACCTCACGCCGGACCAGAAGAAAGGCTGGGACGCTTACTACGAGCCGCGCAACAAGGCATTCGCCGAGAAGAAACTCGAAGGCAAAGACCTCGTCCGCTGGAAGTACAACCGCTACATGCACGACTATCTCGGCTGCATCAAGGCCGTGGATGAATCGGTGGGCCGCGTGCTCGATTACCTGGACAAGGAAGGGCTCGCCAACAACACCATCGTGATCTATGCCGCGGATCAGGGCTTCTACCTCGGCGAACACGGCTGGTTCGACAAGCGCTGGATCTTCGAGGAATCGCTCCGCACGCCGCTGCTGGTGCGGTGGCCCGGTGTCACCAAGCCCGGCAGCGTGAACAAGGACATCGTTAGCACGCTGGACATCGCACCCACATTCCTCACCGCCGCAGGCCTGCCCGTGCCCGCTGATGTGCAGGGAAAGGACCTTGCCCCGATACTGAAAGGTGCCAAGCCGGCGGACTGGCGCAAGAGTTTCTACTACCACTACTATGAGTATCCCGGTCCGCACGCTGTGCGACGACATTACGGCGTCGTCACCGATCGCTATAAACTGGTCCACTTTTACGGACCCGATATCGATGAATGGGAACTCTTCGACTTGCAGACCGACCCGAAGGAGTTGACGAGCATCTACGGCAAGCCGGAACACGCTGCTGTGCAAAAGGAGTTAATGGACGAACTCACCCGCCTGCGGACAGAGTTGAAGGTGCCCGAAACCGACCCCCCTGGCACGCAGATCCCTACGAAGAAGCCGGTGCCGAAGAAGGAACCGCTCAAGAAGCCATAGCCAACCCGCGGGCCGCGATCTCCGCGACTCGTTCAATCAACGTGCTGCCACTGAGGGGCCGGTCGTCCGACCGACCCCTTCTTCATAATGTCTGCGTTCCACTCCATCTCAGGTGTTCCCTTGCTGCACCATCCCGCGATGAAGCCGCCATTGTTGACGCCCGAACTGCCCGGGTGCGGGGGCCGAATTCGCGTGCGTGATGAGGATTTCGAAGTCGAAGAAGTGCCATCCTATGAACCATCAGGCTCCGGTGAACACCTGTACCTGTGGGTCGAGAAGCGCGGCATGGCACCGGAGTTCTTCGCCCGCCTGATTGCCCAAAAACTCGGTGTGCCTTCCGGTGCGGTGGGCACGGCAGGGCTCAAGGATCGCTATGCGGTGACACGGCAATGGGTGTCCGTTCCCGGTGAATGCGAGGCCCGCGTCGGCAAACTCGATGGCGACGGCATCCGTGTCCTCAAGACGGGCCGGCATCTGAATAAGCTCAAGCCCGGGCACCTCCGCGGCAACCGTTTCCGCATCCTCGTTCGCGAGCCGGACCGCACCCGCGAGGAAAGCGTCGCTGCGATCCTGGAGCGAATTCGCACTCAGGGCTTGCCCAATTTTTATGGCCCACAACGCTTCGGCCGCGACGGCAGCACCGTCGAACTCGGCCTGCAATGCCTGGCCGGCAAAGGGCCACGCCGCCTCCGCCCCTTCCTCTTTCGTTTTGCTCTCTCAGCCGTGCAATCGCTGTTGTTCAATGACTGCCTTTCACGGCGGATGAAGGATGGGTTGTATCGCATCGTGCTCGATGGCGATGCCATGTCGAAGTGGCCCGTTGGCGGCATGTTCGTGGTGAAGGACGTGCCGGCGGAGCAAATTCGCTTCGACTCTCGCGAAACCGTGATGGCCGGGCCAATGTTCGGCAAGAAGACATTCCCCACCGAGGGCGTTGCTGCGGAACGCGAAGCGGTGGTGCTCAGTGACAACGGCATGTCACCAGCGTCCTTCGGCGGCTTCGGCAAACTCGTGCTCGGCACACGCCGCCACAACATGGTGTACCTCGACGACCTCACCGCCGAGTGGGAAGCCGATGGCCTGCGGCTCTGCTTCACACTACCTGCGGGCAGCTACGCCACCGTGCTCCTCGCCGAGGTGATGAAGGTGACAGTAGACGAAACCGAGGAACCACTCGGCGACGACGACGGCGATTGAGCGCGATCTTTGCCGCATGTGTGGTTCCTCCGTGCGGCTCTGCCAAGATGGAGCCGATGGGGAAGGTTGCTTCCTGCGTCCACCGCGGCAGGCAACAACCTTCACATCATCCCCTGGCCCGCGAGTGAAAAGGGACCTGTAAGCTTCTTGGTTAAAGATGGGAATGTGCGAGTTCTGCTCGTGCTTTGAGAATTGCAAGGGTATCGAAGAGCACGGCAAAGGCTCTCGCCTCTCGCTGATCGCGCAGGGAAAGCTGGCCGTGTTCATCCAGACAGTCGAGAAGTTCCTGCAATCGCGCCTCAAGAGCTTCGTGTAAACGGGATCTCTGACAAACTTGCGGCGAGGCCACATCAATCCGCACCGATTGCGGCAGCTGGCCCTTCGATTGATTCGAAGGCGGCTGAAAGTAATTTGCTGCCAGCGGGAGTTCCGCAACGCATCGTTCCCGTGCAATTGCTTCTCCCTCCATCCTCCTCTCCGCTACACTTGATAGTGTGCCCATACCCGCCGTTGAGGTTGCCGTTCGTGCTTGCCACATTCAAACTTGCGAAGCGTGCACTGTTCGAGGCCGATCCCCGCTTGCTCTGGAAGCTCGCGTACAACATGGGGTTCAAAGGCGCGCTCTCCGTGCATCGGCACAAGCGGCGTATGAGGCGGGGGCAGTTCTTCCCGCCGTTTCTGTACGTCTCGATTCTCAACACTTGCAACCTGCGCTGTCAGGGGTGCTGGGTCGATGTCAGCATGAAGCAGCAGATCATCGAGCCGGCAGCGTTTCACAAGTTAGTGCGCGAAGCGAAGAGCATGGGCAACGTCTTCTTCGGCATCGTCGGCGGCGAGCCGTTCATGCACCCTCACTTGCTGGACATGCTCGCCGAGCACCCGGATTGCTACTTCCAGATTTTCACGAATGGCCACTTCATCACACCGGAGCGTGCGAAGCGGATGTGGCAACTCGGAAACGTCACTCCACTCATCTCGGTGGAGGGCTCCGAGATTGTGTCCGATGAACGCCGCGGCCGTGGTGGCGTGCTCAATAAAACCATGCAGGGCATTCACAATTGCCTGGATGCCGGCGTGCTCACGGGGGTCTGCACCAGCCTGTGCCGCACGAACATCGATGACCTGCTTCGCGAAGAGTGGATTGACCGGCTCATCGAGATGGGTGTGATGTACACCTGGTTCCACGTCTATCGGCCGATGGGACCGAATCCGAATCCCGATCTGTGCCTCACGCCGGAACAGGCGTTGCGAGCGCGAAAGTTCGTGGTCGAGATGCGGGCCAAGAAGCCAATCGTGATTGTCGATGCGTATCACGATGGCGAAGGCAAGGCACTCTGCCCCGCGGCCAACGGCATCAGCCATCACATCAACCCGTGGGGCGGAATCGAGCCGTGCCCCATCGTGCAGTTCTCGATGGAATCGATTCACAGCACAGCCACGGACTCTCGCCCGCTCAAGGAGAAGTTCCTCCGATCAGCGTTCCTCGCGGACTTCCGCAAGCTCGCCGCCGAGACGACCCGCGGTTGCATCGTGCTTGAACGCCCGGACTTGCTGAAGGCACTTGTGGAGAAGCACGGCGCGAAGGACGCGACTGCTCGCCAGACGGCCATCCAGGAACTCGCAGCGATGACCGTTCGCACCTCGCAATACAACCCCACCGTGGAAGTGCGAGAGAAAAACGTCTTCTACCGTCTGGCGAAGCGAATGTTCTTCAACGACTTTGGCGTGTATGCCGGGCACGATCACAGCCGGGCCTCCGCACCTGCGGTGCTGGCCAGCGATGGAAAGTAATTCGCCTAATCCTCCTTCTCGGACATCAGCTTCAAACGGGCCTCGTCCAGCAGCTTCTGTTGCAGTTCATTCACTACGGGATACTTCAAATCGAGGTCGCGGATGGCCGTGGTGATGACATCCGCCACCACGGCCCGTGTCACCCACTTGTTATCGGCCGGCACCACAACATACCACGGAGCCGCCTCGGTGCTGGTGGCACTCAGGGCATCCTCGTACGCATCCATGTAGTCGCGCCAGAAACTGCGTTCGGTCAGATCCGAACTGGAGAACTTCCAGTTCTTCTCGGGCCGATCCAGCCGCTCCAGAAAGCGTTTTCGTTGCTCGTCCTTCGAGACGTTCAGGAAGAACTTCAACACGATGGTGCCGTTGCGTGTGAGGTGCTGCTCGAGGTTGTTGATGTCCTCGTAGCGTTGCTTCCAGAACTTCTTGCCGAACTTCGCCACCGGCAGTCGCCCGGCCTCGAGCAATTCTGGGTGCACTTTCACCACCAGCACATCCTCATAGTACGAGCGGTTGAAGATGCCGATGCGGCCGCGCTCGGGCAGGCAGCGCGTGTAACGCCAGAGAAAATTGTGATCGAGTTCCTCGGCCGAGGGCTTCTTGAAACTGAAGACCTGGCAGCCTTGTGGGTTGACTCCACTCATCACGTGTTTGATCGTGCCATCCTTGCCAGCCGCATCCATGGCCTGGAACAGAATCAGCACGGAGTAACGATCGTCCGCATAGAGCAGGTTCTGTGCTTCGGAAAGGTGTTTAATGTTCTCGGCAAGGATCATCTGCGTTCGCTCCTTCACCGCATCCTTTCCGAGTGCTTCGAGTTCATCTGTCTGGGCCCAGCCGGTGTGATAGTCCTTCAGCTTCAACTTCTTATCCGGAGGGACACGAAATAGGTTGATCACGTTCTTGTTTAGCATGGACGATTCCCAGTGCGGAGGTGCTGAGTAGCGGCGTCTCGCCTTTAGTTCCGTCAATCATATACTCTGGCTCATCGTAACACCGAAGATCATCACCACCATTTCGAAGGAGTGCGAGATGAATTTCATCCGCTTCCTCTGCGGCCTTGGCGTTTGCACTGCACTCGCACTCGGTTGTTCGAAGTCGGCTCCACCCGCGGCGCAGTCCGGTCCGCCTGTGGTGACGGTGGCCTTGCCGAAGGTGGCCAAAGTTACGCGCTACGCCGATCTGACCGGCCAGACCGATGCCGCGCAAACGGTACAGGTGAGGCCACGGGTTAGCGGCTTCATCACGCGTGTGGACATGATCGATGGCCAGAACGTGATCGGTGAGATTACACTCTGGGGCATGGTCATTCGCGAGGGCACCTTGCTCTTCGAAATCGATCCCGTGACCTACGATGCCGACCTGAAGCAGGCTCAGGCTCAGGTTTCGCAGATGGATGCGAAGCTCAAGCTTGCGGAAGCGAACCGCGTCGCGGAAAAGGAACTCGTGGATAAAGGCGCATCCACGCAACTCAAGTACGCGCCATTTGTGGCCGAGGTGGAAGTGGCGCAGGCCAACCTGAACGCCGCCAAACAATCTGTGATCAAGGCCGAGCAGAATCTGGGGTGGACCCACGTCACTGCTCCGATCAGCGGTAAGGTGGACCGAGCCTACCTCACGGCCGGCAACGTGGTGACGGGCGGCATGAGTCAGGGCACGGTGCTCACCACCATCGTGAGCCTCAGGCCGATGTATGTGTATTTCGATGTCGATGATCAGACCGTGCTGGCCTACAAGAAGTTGGTTCGCGAAAAGAAAGCCGTCTCGGCTGAGAACGGTGAAACCGTTCCGGTGAATGTGCAACTCAAAGGCGAAACCGGCTACCCGCACCCGGGCCTCATCGATTTCGTGAGCAATCGCTTGAACCCCAGCACAGGCTCTCTGCAGATTCGCGCGACCTTCCCGAATGAAGATGACGCGATGGCCCCGGGCCTTTTCGTCAAAGGGCAAGTGCCCATCGGCGAACCTCAGGAGTCGATCCTGATCCCCGATGAAGCGGTGATCGCCGACCAGGGACAGAAGGTTGTGTACATCGTGAACGAGAAGAATGTGGTCGAAGCACGCGTGGTGCAAGCTGGGCCGATGGCGTATGGCTTGCGAGTCGTGGAAGGGCTGGCCGCCACCGATCGCGTGATCATCAAAGGCTTCCAGCGTGTCCGACCCGGGGTCGAGGTCACACCCGAGACCGGAACGATCAAGACGGAAGACGAGAAAAAGACGCTGTAATCGCGAGGCTCCTTCAACGAATACCACGAGGTTCCCGTGATTTCGCACTTCTTCATCGATCGGCCGATCTTCGCGATGGTCTTGTCGATTGTGCTGACGCTGGCGGGAGCGGTCGCGGCCTTCACGCTCCCCATTGCCCAGTATCCCGAAATCACACCACCCACAGTGCAGGTTTCGGCGATCTATCCCGGCGCCAGCGCGAAGGTCGTTTCCGAAGTCATTGCGGCACCCATCGAACAGCAAGTGAACGGCGTCGAGGACATGCTCTACATGTCTTCGCAATCCACCAACGACGGCACCTACAACCTCACCGTCACGTTCAAGCTCGGCACGGACTTGAACATGGCCCAGGTGCTTGTGCAGAACCGTGTGAACGCCGCAATGGCCCAGATGCCTGAGACCGTGCAGAAGCAGGGCATCACGGTTAAGAAGAAGTCGCCGAGCATCTTGCTCGTGGTGAATCTCATCAGCCCGAAGGGGACTCGCGACCAGCTTTACCTTTCGAACTACGCGACCATCCAGTTGAAGGATGAACTGGCCCGTCTGCCCGGCGTCGGTGATGTGACATTCCTCGGGCAGCAAGACTACAGCATGCGGATGTGGCTTGATCCGGACAAACTCGCATACAACCAGCTAACGGCGAGTGATGTGCTGCATGCCGTGCAACAGCAAAACGTGCAGGTGGCGGCCGGGCAGATCGGGCAGGAACCGGTGCCTGCGGGGCAGGCGTATCAACTCACACTCACCACGCTGGGTCGGCTCACCTCGGCCGATCAATTCAAAAACATCGTGGTGAAGGTGGGCTCTCGTGAACCCGTGCCGACCGCGGATGGCAGCGGCCCACCCGAGATGAAGACACGCCCAGCCGTGCTGCTCAAGGATGTGGCCCGCGTCGAACTCACCTCAAAAAACCAGGACATTCGCAGCTCTCTCGACGGCATGCCCACCGTCGGTGTCGCCATCTACCAGCTTCCCGGGTCGAACGCACTCGAAACGGCCGACGGGGTCCGCGCGAAGATGGAAGAACTCAAGAAGCGCTTTCCCGAGGATGTCGAGTACGCCATCGTCTACGACACCACGCCCTTCATCGAAGAATCGATCGCGGAAGTCGGCAATACCTTCCGCGATGCCATCATTCTCGTTGCCATCGTCGTGCTCGTCTTCCTGCAATCCTGGCGAACCACGATTATCCCGCTCATTGCCGTGCCCGTCTCCATCATCGGCACCTTCGCAGTCATGGCTCTGCTCGGCTATAGCCTGAATAACATCTCACTCTTCGGCCTCGTGCTCGCGATCGGCATCGTTGTCGATGATGCGATCGTGGTGGTGGAGAACGTCGAACGCTGGCTGCACGAGGGAATGTCGCCGCGCGATGCGACACGAAAGGCGATGGAGGAAGTGACGGGGCCCGTCGTGGCCGTGGCACTCGTGCTGTGTGCGGTATTCATCCCCTGTGCCTTTATCAGCGGCATCACCGGGCAGTTCTTCAAACAGTTCGCCGTCACCATCGCCGTCAGCACCGTGATCTCGGCGTTCAACTCCCTCACACTCAGCCCCGCCCTCGCGGCACTGTTGCTCAAACCGCACGGTGCGAAGAAGGACCTCGTCACCCGCGGGCTCGATCGCGCCCTGGGCTGGTTCTTCCGCCTCTTCAACCGCGGCTTCGATGTCGCCAGTCATGGATATGCTCGCCTTGTGAAGAGCCTTGTCCGCGTCTCCGTCATTGTGCTCATCGTGTACGGCGGGTTGCTTTTCCTCACCTATAAGGGCTTCACCACCACACCCACCGGCTTCATCCCGCTGCAGGACAAAGGCTACCTGCTCATCTCCGTGCAACTTCCGGATGCCGCCTCCGTGCAGCGCACGGATGAAGTGATGGCCGAAGTGGGGGAAATTGCTCGCAAGACGCCCGGCGTCGATCACACCGTCGGTATTTCGGGCATGTCCATCTTGATGGGAGCGAACGGTTCGAACTTTGGCTCCATGTTCGTCGTCTTCAAACCCTTCCACGAACGGCACGGCGATGAAGAATCGCTCCGCGGCATCCTCACGCATATCCAGGCCGAGTGCACTCGCAAGGTGCAGGGGGCGCAGGTCGCCGTATTCCCGGCACCGCCCGTGGATGGGCTCGGCAACGCCGGTGGTTTCAAGGTGATGGTCCAGGACCGCGGCGATCTTGGCCTGCTCGCCTTGCAGGAGAACACCGATCGCTTCATTGCGAAGGGGCGCGAAACCTCTGGCATTGCCAGCATGTTCACGCAATACCGTGCGACCGTGCCGCAACTCTATGTCGATGTCGATCGGCAGAAATGCATGCAACTCGGCGTGCCCGTCGGCGACGTGTTCAGCACGCTGCAAATCTATCTCGGTGGCGTCTATGCCAACGACTTCAACCGCTTCGGCCGAACCTGGCAGGTGAATCTCCAGGCCGACGCCTCCTTCCGCGTCGATGCGAACTACATTCGCAACCTCAAGGTTCGCAACGATCACGGCGAGATGGTGCCGCTCGGTTCCGTCGCCACCATTGAAGACTCGATGGGTCCCGTGATGGTGACGCGCTACAACATGTACCCTTCCGCCGCAGTGAATGGCAACCTGACCACGGGTGTCAGTTCCGGGCAGGGGATCAAGATCGTGGATGAACTCGCGGCGAAGGAACTCCCTACGGAGATGTCGCTGGCCTGGACGGAAATCTTCTACATGCAAATGATCGCCGGGAACACGACGGTGCTCGTCTTCGGCGGTGCCGTCGTCCTCGTGTTCCTGGTGCTGGCCGCTCAGTACGAAAGTTGGGGCATGCCGTTGGCGGTGATTCTCGTGGTGCCCATGAGCTTGCTCTGTTCGCTGGCCGGCGTGCGCATGGTCGGGCTCGATATGAATATCTTCGTGCAGATTGGCTTCGTGGTGCTGGTCGGTCTCGCGAGCAAGAACGCCATCCTCATCGTCGAGTTCGCCAAGCAGCAGCGGGAGCAGGGCGTGCCACTCGTGCAAGCCACGGCGGAGGCGTGTCGCCTGCGACTGCGTCCCATCCTCATGACGAGCTTCGCCTTTATCCTCGGCGTGGTCCCGCTTGTGCTGGCCACGGGTGCCGGCTACGAGATGCGGAAAATTCTCGGCATTGCCGTCTTCAGTGGCATGCTCGGCGTCACTGCGTTCGGGCTGCTCCTCACGCCAGTCTTCTACTACGTCATCGGCAAAAGGACGCCCGACAAGCCCGCGAGTGAGGTGAAGCCGAGCAACCCGACAACGCCAGCCGCACATTAAATGTGTGAGCCGGTTGCCCGGGCTTGCAAGATCGCCTCGGCGACGAATCGCACGTTGGGTGGCCGCAGCAGCGTGCTGTGGTCGCCAGGCACTTCGATCACGGTGGGTTTGTGATCCGTGATCGCTTCCCAGGCCTCTCGGACTTGGGCGAGCCGTTGCCCGATCCCGTTCTGGGCGGCGATCAGCGTGATAGCGCCAGCGAGACGACCAGCAACGTACTTCTCCACTGCCCGGCTATTTCGCAGGTACACACGAGCATGCCGCAGTGCATGCGTTGTGGAGATGCCTGCTGGGAGTTGACCCGACTGTCGCATTGCTTCCACGAGCAGTGAGGCCTGCCGTTCCAGATCGAGCGCGGCGAAGGCGGTTGCATCGAGCCCCGTGGTGGCGAGTGGCCCGCCCAGCGATTCCGCCATCGAGCCCTCTTCACGCGGAGCCTGATCGATTATCACCAGGCTCTCGATTTCGTCACCTCTGGTCTGAAGTAACCGTGCCGATTCATACGCGACCAGTCCACCCATGGACCAACCACCGAGGCGATATGGCCCGTGTGGCTGCACCTGTTGAATCGACTTCACATAGTGCGTAGCCATCTCTTCAATGGACTCGAGCACGCGGCCGCCAACGAGTTCCGGGGTTTGCAAGCCATAGTGCGGACTCTCGCCGAGTTGCCGAGCCAGTGCCGCATATGCCTGAACGGAACCCTCGACGGGATGCAACCAGAACCAGGCTGGAGCCGTGCCTCTTGCCTGAAGCGAGACAAGTTCGGGCGGCAACGCCACCGGCCGTGTGGCAACAATCGAAGCGGGAATCAGGCGGGCCACGCCCTCGCGCCAGGCCGACGTGAGTGCTTCGATGGTCGCACAGTGGTGGCGATTCGCGCTGTAGCCAATGCGGAGTTGCAGCGTCTCACCCGCGATGACGGCGGAACACTCCAATAGGTGCGGACGATGGCTCCGCGGCGAATGCTCGGGACCTGCCGATTCGGGTGCGGGGCGTGCGAGCAGATCGTTGCCAAACCCGGCGGACTTGCCGAGATAGTTGAACCCGATCTCGGGAAGCGTGCACGCGGCAAATTCCGCCAGGGTGTCGCTTCGCAGATAACGCAGTAGGCCATAACCCAAGCCACGCTGTGGCACGGCTTGCAAACGAGTTCGCACTTCTGTGAGGCGGTCCCGCGGTGCTGTATCGAAGAGCAGCGGGTATGCGGTGGTGAACCAGCCCACCGTTCGCGTCAGGTTCACGTCGCTTCCGAGTGATTCGCGGCCATGCCCTTCCATCATGACGTTCACCTGCTCCTGCCCGGACCAGCCAGTGACGGCATCGAGCAACCCAGCGAGCAATAGCTCTTCCACTCGGGATTCGCCACGATCTGTGTACGCCAGAAGGCGTGCAGTGAGCGTGGCATCGAGTTCTACCGCCACGGCATTTGCGCTTGCCTCGTCATTGATTCCCGCACCATCGCATGGCAAGGCTGGCAGATCGTCCGGTGTCTGGGCGAGCCAGAACTCGTGTTCTTCGAGGAGGGGATCTGCCTTCGCCGCGACTTCCAGTTGACGCGTCCATTCCTGGAAGGTTGTGCTTCGCCCGGGCAATCGCATCTCGCCTTCGCTCATGCGCTGTTCGACAAGCCCGGCCACGTCCTCGAAGAGCACGGCCCACGAGGCGACATCGATCACGAGGTGATGCGCCACGATGAGCAGGCGTGCCTCGCACTCGCCACCCAGATGGAAGTAGACAACACGAATCAGCGGGCCCTGAGCCAGATCAAGAGCGGACTGAGTTTCTGCAGCGATGCGCTCAATCTCCGCGGACTGCTTTGTGGCATCGATCTGGGAGAGATCGACTTCACGGAACGGAACTTCGTCACCGGCCGGTGCATACTCGGCGAGCCACTGCTCGGCATCCTGGCGGAAGCGCAAGCGGAAGGAATCATGGTGCTCGAGCAGCACCGCAAAGGCTTCGCGCAGTAACTCCGCGGAGAGAAGTGGGGTGAGCGCGAACAGCACAGACTGATTCCAGTGATGCGGCTCGGCAAAGTCCTGCTCGAAGAACCAGCGTTGAATCGGCGACAGCGTGATGGGCCCCACCGGTGCAGGCGTTGCGGAGGTGGGGTCGACGCTGGCAAGAAGTGCGGCTTGTTCCGCGGGTGTCTGTGCGAGGTACAGGTCGCGTGTGCGGAGTCGCCAGCCGGCTCGTTCCAGTCGCGCGAGCACACGCATACCCAGCAGCGAGTCGCCTCCCAGCGCAAAGAAGTTGTCGTGAATGCCGACGGGCCGAACATCGAGCACGTCTTCCCAGGCTTGAACGACGATTGCTTCTAGCCGCGTTCGTGGTGGAGCCGTTAACGCTAACCCTGTGGTAGGTGCGGTCGAAGTCTTTGCCAGTTGACGGCGATCGACCTTTCCACTCGGCAGGCGTGGCAACTCCGCAAGCACAACCCAGCGCCCTGGAATGAAACTCACGGGTAAGCGATTCTGCAACGCGCGACCGAGTTCCGCGGCATCGAATGCGTTCGCTTCTTCCAGCACGATGTAAGCCACGAGCATCGAACTGCTCGGCCCGGGCTGGCTGCCAAGCACAACGGCATCGCGGATCGCAGGCTGTTCGCGCAGCACGCCTTCGATTTCTCCCGGTTCCACGCGCACGCCGCGCACCTTGAGTTGTGCGTCAGCGCGGCCCAGGAATTCAATCTGTCCATCCGCGTTCCAGCGGGCACGATCCCCCGTGCGATACATTCGCTCACCCGGGGAATCGGCAAACGGGTCCGGCACCAAACGGGTGGCGTTCAGGTCCGATCGTCGCCAGTAGCCCGGAGTCAAGCCTGCCCCGGCCACATAGAGTTCGCCGGCCACACCGATGGGCAACGGCTCGAGCGCGGCGTCAAGAATCCAACAGATCGTGTTCTGCAACGGTCGGCCGATGATGGCCGAGCGGGCGGGATCCTGGATTGCTCCGAGTGTGGCGCAGACTGTCGTCTCGGTGGGACCATAAGCATTGATCAGTGTCCGACCCTTGCTCCAGACCGTGGCGACATCCTCAGGGCAGCGTTCACCCGCCACGACGAGTGTGCGCAATTCCGGGAACTCCGCATCCGGCAGGTTAGCCAGCAAACTCGGTGGGAAGGTCGCCATCGTGACTCGCTCGCTGCGCAGTAGATTTGCCAGTTGCGGCCCGGGCATCAGTTCGTCGCGTGAGCCAAGCACCAGGCAACCACCCCAGGCGAGGGCGAGTGCGATTTCCGAAACCGATGCGTCGAAACCCGCCGGGGCGAACTGAAGCACATACTCGTCGGGTTGCACACCAAAACCATCGCGCTGGGCGAAGGCCAGGTTCACCCAGCTGCGGTGTGTGATCGGCACGCCCTTCGGCTGGCCCGTCGAACCGGAAGTGAAGATGACGTACGCCACGTCGTTCGGATTTACCGCGATGGACGGCACTGGCCCGTCCACCAATTCATCCAAACGAAGGTGCGGCAGCGCAACTGGCAGCGAAGTCGTGACCTCGGCATCAGTCAAGAGCATGCGTGCCTCTGCCGTGCTGGCCATGTAGGCCAGCCGATCAACCGGGTAGGCAGGGTCGAGCGGAAGATAGATGGCTCCCGCTTTCATGATGCCGAGCACGCTGGCCAACCACTGCGGTGAACGCTCGAGATACACGCCCACCACATCTCCCGGCCGAACTCCGTGAATGCACAGACCTGCCGCGACACGATTCGCAGACTTATCCAGTTCTGAATAACTCAGAGTTTGCCCCTGGAAGCGCACGGCCTCGCGCTGCGGATTTGCCGTGGCCTGCCGCTCGAAGAGCGTGTGAAGGCAGATCGGTTCGATTGGAACCACGGGCCCACGGGCAAGCGTGAGTACACGAGTGCGTTCGTCCGGGTGCATCACCGGCAACCGAAGCAGCGGAGCATCGGGTTCACTGGAGGCACGTGCAAGGAAGGCGGCGAGTCCATCCGCGAAGCGGCGGATCGTTGCAGCATCGAACAGTTCGGCCTGGAAAACCCAGCTTCCAGAGATGATGTCCTTCGTTTCACCCGCCATCAGCGTGATTTCAAACGGTGAGGCATGTGGCTCCATCGGGAACGAGTCAATCTTCAAGCCCCCGGGCAGCAGCTTCGGTTCCGGCAGGGCTTCCTGCCAGGCGAGCATCACCTGGAAGAGAGGGTTGCGCGACAGAGCGCGGTCCGGTTGAAGCAACTCAACGAGCCGTTCAAGCGGGAGTTCCTGGCGTGTGAGTGTGCCGGTGACACGATCGCGAACCACTCGAAGCAGGTGTCGGAATGAATCGATATCGCCCCAGGGCACACTGACGACGGATGTGCCAGCGAAGAAGCCAATCACATCGCGAAGTTCGGGCCGGCTACGCCCACTCACCGGGATGCCGACGTTCACTCGGCTCTGGCCGGACCAGCGACCCAGCACCGCGGCGAACCCGGCCAGCACCACCATGAAGGGCGTGGCCCGTTCGGCAGCAGCTATCGCGCGAATGCTAGCACTCGTCTGCCCATCCAGATCCCAGTCGATCCGCCCGCCCTGATAGGTTGGTGCCTCCGGCCGAGGTCGATCGGTGGGGAAGTCGATTGCGGCAGGGCTGCCTTCAAGTTGGTCCCGCCAGTATGTGAGCAACTGCGATTCGACTTCCGCGGTCAATTGCTGACGTTGCCAGGCGGCGAAGTCCGCATACTGAATCGGCAGTGGTGGAAGCACATCTGCGTCATTCGCGGAGTATGCCGTTAGCAGATCGGTCAGAAGCACATCCACCGAGCCACCGTCGAACCCAATGTGATGGATGCACAACGCCAGCACGTGATCGGTTTGATCCAAGCGGATCAAGCAGGCTCGCCAGAGCGGGGCTTGCTCCAGCGCGAAGGGTTGTGACACCAATCGATCGAGATGCCTTTTTGCTTCACGTTCTGCTTCCCGTGGTGATAGGTGCGTGAAATCAACCAGCGGCAAACCCACGGTGAAGCTGGCCAGCACTCTTTGATGCGGGCGACCTTCCGAGGCAGGGTATGCGGTTCGCATCACTTCATGCTTTTGCACCATGCGTTCCAGGGCCGAATGAAGTCGCTCGGGATTCAACGGGCCCACGAGACGTGCGACGAGTGGAACGTGATACCAACCGCGTGCCGGCTCGAGTTGTTCAAGGAACCAGAGCCGTTGCTGGGCGAAAGACAGCGGCAACAGCTCCGCACGGTTTGCCAGCGGGATCGGGTCATGGGCAGAAGCCTCGGCTTCGTCCAGTGTCCTGGCAATCTCGGCCACGGTCGGGCGAAGAAAGATATCCCGTAGGGGCAACTCACGACCCAGACGATCACGCACCATCCACGCCAGCCGCACGGCGAGCAGCGAGTGACCTCCCAGGTCAAAGAAGCTGGATTCTGCCCCCACACTGGCAGCACCGAGCACCTCGGAGAAGAGTGCTGCCACCTGACGTTCCCGTACGGTTCGAGGTTCGGTGTGATGCCTGGTATCGACCTCATTTATCATCGATGGTTCGGGTAGTGCCTTCCGATCGAGCTTCCCACTTGGTGTGGAAGGAAACTGATCGAGTCGCACGATTGCACTGGGAACCATCGTTTCCGGCAGTCGCTCGCGCAAGTACGAACGAAGCGAATTGGGCTCGAAGCGTTCGCCATCGCGTACGACGACGTATGCCACTAATTGGGTCTCGCCACGGGAGCTGGTGCGTGCCGCCACCGCAGCACGCTTCACCTCCGCGTGCTGATCAAGGACGGATTCGATCTCACCGAGTTCAATCCGGTTGCCACGCACCTTCACCTGCTGATCGACGCGACCCAGGAATTCCAGTTCACCATTCGCAAGCCACCGAGCCCTGTCGCCTGTGCGGTAGAGGCGCTGCCCCGGGATGAGGGAAAATGGATCCGGCACGAAGCGGGTTGCCGTCAGACCGGCCCGTCCGTGATAACCGCGGGCCAGGCAAACGCCGCCAAGATAGAGTTCTCCAGGCACTCCAGGCGGCACCGGTTGCAGATAGGCACCGAGCACACGGGCGCAGACTCCGCCCGTCGGACGTCCAATCGGAATAGTTGCACGAGCGGCATCGTCGGATTCCCACACATGACTTGTGGCGCTGATGGCAGTCTCGGTCGGGCCATAGAAGTTCACGAGCGGCACATCGGGAAACTGCTCGTGGAAGCGCGCAGCCAGTCGTGGTGTCAATGCCTCGCCACCCACAGCAACCTGTCGCAGACGGGTTGCTGGCGAAAAGGACGTTTGCTCCAGTAGCGCTTCCAGCAACGCCGGCACCACGTCCAGCGTCGTGATCGTTTCCTCCACGATCAGTCGGGTAAGGTACTCCGGGTCGGCTTGCCCACCGGGTCGAGCCAGCACCAGCGTCGCACCCGCGGCTAGCGATCCAAAGATCTCGGCAACGGAAACGTCGAAAGCAACCGAGTACTTCATCATGACTCGATCGGCCGGGCTCAGCGGGTAAGTCTTCTGTAGCCAGGCGAGGTGGTTCACCACAGCCCGATGGCTCACGACCACACCCTTGGGGCGGCCCGTCGACCCGGACGTGTAAATGACATATGCCGTGTCGTCAACACCGGCGCGAGAATCAGGAAACCTTGTCGCTTCAGCTTCGGATACGTCATCCACACTGATCACGTGAACTGTTGAGGGCACTTGCAGGACCTGGCTTGCTTGGCTCGAAACCATGATCGTGGTCCGGCTATCGTGGACCATGAAAGTCAGGCGATCAGCCGGATAATCCGGATCAAGCGGCACGTACGCGGCACCCGCTTTTAAAACGGCCAGCAGCGTTGTGACCAGTTCAGGGCGTCGTTCGAGATGTACCGCGACAATAGTCCCCGGACCTGCACCCACAGCGAGGAGCCGATTGGCCAGTCGATTCGCTTGCTGATTCAGATCGCCGTAGGTGTGCGTTTTTGATTCCCACACAAGCGCAATGGCTTCTGGTGCAAGATCCACCTGTGCTTCGAAAAGTTCATGGAGTGTTCGTCCCGCCCCATGATCCTGTGTGTCACCCGCCCAGATGTTGAGCGACTTGGTCGTTTCCTCGGCAAGCAGCGGAAGTTCGGAGAGTCGCCGTTCGGGGTCCGTCACCACCCCTTCAAGCAATCGCAAAAAGCGTTCACTAAACTGCTGAACCGTCTGTTCGTCGAACAGTTCCGTGCTGTATTCCCAGGTCCCTTTCAAACCATCGGGTGTTTCACAGAGCCCGAGTGTGAGATCGAATTTGGCGAGCTTGATCGGTGGCAACAGCGGTTCGATTTCAAGCCCGGCGAATTCACGCAGCGGCGGTGCACTCTGCTGAAGGGTGAACATCGTGCGAAACAAGGGGGTTTCGCCGAGACGTCGTTCGCCCTTCGCAAGATTCGCCAGTTGTTCAAATGGCACGGCCTGGTTATCAAATGCAGCCACCGAAACATCCCGGACCCGTGCCAGCAACTCGCGGTACGAAGGATCACCGGCGAGGTTCACACGCAGCGGCAGCGTGTTCACAAAGCAGCCGACCATGGCCTCGGTCTCCGGGCGGGTGCGATTGGCCACCGGTGTGCCAACGATAATATCCTCTTGCCCGGAATGCCTGGCGAGGAAGGCCTGGAATGCGGCCAGCACAGCCATGAATAGCGTTGTGTTCTCGTCGCGAACAAGTTGCTGCAATCGTCCCTTCACAGATGCTGGAATCGCGATCGGCACCTCGGCACCAGCAAAAGTTGGGACGGAAGGACGCTCTCGATCACAGGGCAACAACAACTCTTCCGGAGCGTCGGCAAGAGCGGACCGCCAGTGCTCCTTTTGCTTTCGAAGCGTTTCGCTTTCCAGCCAGTTCCGCTCCCACAGAGCAAAGTCTGCGTATTGAAGCGAGACCGCCGGTAACGGCGAAGGGAGGCCCGCATGGTTGGCGGCATAAAGTGTTACCGCCTCACGAACGAGCACGCCAAGCGCCGCACCATCGGCGATCAGATGGTGAATCGTCAACAAGAGAACATGCTCTTCTGCTGCCACCCGAATGAGGCGTGTGCGGAGCAGTGGCCCATGCATCACATCGAAGCCAGTCTCGGCTTCAGCTTCGATCAACGCCTGCACTTTGGTTTCGGGGATGGGCTCCATCGAGAGGTCGATCAACGGCAATTCCAGAGGCAGGTGCGCATCGATCACTTGTACAGGCACACCGCGCCGCAGAACAAAGCGCGTTCTCAAAGACTCGTGCCGACGCACAATTTCGGTCAAAGCTCCATGAAGTGCCTGGAGATTCAGCGGGCCGTGCAGACGCATTCCCAGAGGGATTGTGTAACGCGACGTGCCGGGCTGGAGTCGTTCGAGGAACCAGAGTCGCTGTTGTGCGGTGGCGAGTGGGAGTGGTTGTGTGCGGTCGGCGTGTGGGATGGGGTCGTGTGCGGCGGCGTGGGCGTTTTCGAGCGCGTGTGCAAGCCCTTCGACGGTGGGTTGT
>JBGSZR010000194.1:0-6952 GCA_041750275.1 Gemmataceae bacterium | reverse complement strand
CCGCGTCACCGGCCGCGCGGATGCGAGCGGCACCGCGGTGATGGCAGGTCATATCCCGGCAAACACGCACCACCAGGCCAGGCGGACGATCGCGCTCCAGATGGAAGCCGGGATAGTAACTGCTGAGTTCTTCCAGCCGAGCGAGTGGAATGGCCAGGTCCTGGCTGAGCGCGTGAAGCTCCGCATCCGGCAGGAAGCCGTGGCGGTTCTGTATCTCGCGGAGTCGCTGAATGATCATGCGTTGCCGGTCTGTGAGGAATTCGCAGGCTCTCAGGGGTTGGTGCCGCGGAGGAACGATTTCAGGTCGAGCGGTTTGGCCGGGAGCCGGGCGGGAGCGGCGCGACCTTCCCGGGGATGATCGCCATTGTGGTAGGCATGGCAATCGGTGCACTGGTGCCGCACGCCGCCGCCACGGATCGTGGTGCCGTCGGCGAGTGCGACGCTCGTGCCTGCCGGAGAGTGACACGCGCGGCAGGTGTCGATGCCCGCAATCTGCGGCGGTTCCTTTTCCACCAGCAGCTTGCCCGGTGCTGTGAATGCGGCCGCGGTCCCGGGATGGCAGGTCGCGCAGGTCGAGGCGCGATGCACAGTGTGGTCGAAGCGGGCCTTCGTGAACCATACCGCACGAGGCGGAACCGGTGCGATGCGAAGCGTCGCGAAATCACGCGAGTTGCCACTCAGATCATGACACTTCGTGCACGCCTCGCCTCGGCTCACACCGGAGTGATCGCTCACCTCGAAGAGCCGCATCATCGTGTCCCGGGTTCGTTTATCGATGGCCTGTCGGAAGGCCAACGATTCCGCTTCGCCGCGGCCATCCAGTCGCACGGGTGCCTCGGGGGTCTTCTGCCCGGCAGTGAGGAGTTGCCGGGAGAATTCGCCCAGCAGGAATTTCTGTAACTCCGCGGGTTGTTGCCCGTGCGGGAGTGCGAACCCGGCACGGAGTTCGGTATTCAGCACAACCTCAGGGGCTCGCAACGGATGGCAGGCCTTGCAGTTCGTGTCGAAGATTACAGGCAAGTAATAGTCGCCACGACTTCGCCCGGATGGAAGCGAGGTGCCAGCACTCGCCGCAGAGCCCGCATCCAGTTGATGGCACGAAGCACAATCGAGCCGGACGGCGTCCGTCATGACTTGATCGGGTTGTCGGTATCGTGCCGTCGTGGCGGAATCGGTGAGTTTCGCGAGGGCCTCCAGTGTGAATGGAGCGGCGCTGGCGTTCGTCTTGATCCCGGGTGTCATGTGCAGGGCATGGCTGAATTTCAGGGTCCGCTGCACTTCGCCCGTGAGCGGCTTAAACTCGGGGTGATTCTGGACGAAGTCCGTCACGCTGCGTTCGCATTGCACAGGAGCGAGCGCGCTAGTGTGTGCGGCGACATCCTGGTGACACCGCGTGCAATGGTCGTCCGTGATGCGAACAAGCGAGCTGTTGCGGCCGCCGTGATCATGGTGGCAATTCGAACAGCGATCGTGAAACGCCTGCCCTTCCGCGGCGATGCTGGCATGATGTGCGGGCCCGGAGTGGCACTTCTGGCAGGTGAGATCATGCCAGCGATCGCGTGCGGCGAACACCGAGCCATCGAGCCCGTGGGCCACGTGGCAGGCGTTGCAGTCCTGCTCCCACGCAGCGTGGACGCTGGCCAGTTCCCCGTGCGAGTGCATCGGAGCCGTGCGGGCGGGCGAGGCCAACTCAAAAAGTGCCCAGCACAGAACCGCACCAAGGGCGAGCAGGGCGAGCCAGGCCTTCGCTCGCTGCGAACCATCCAGTCGGTGAAAATAGGCGCGATTGCCGCTGTAACGGTCGGCGAGATCACGGCTGGGTGAGCGGGGCATGAGCGGCACTCACCAGTATTTCAGGGCCCGGATCGCGTGGATGAACATCAGGCCCGTCATGGCCACGGCGAGCGGCAAATGCACCCACAACCAGTTGTGGAGCCAGAAGGTGAGCCGCAGTTGCACATCCCATTGCCGGCGTTGATCGCGGATCGCTTCAAGGCGGTCGATCGTGGCGGCTTCATCGGGAAACGATTCACGCAGGCGGTCGAACTCCCGTTTTGCGTTCGCGTGCACGGCCAGCGGTGAGTGGGAGCGTCGACCCATTTGAATGTAAGGGGTGTATATGTTCTCACGGAATGGCTGCCAGGTGCGTGCGGCTTCCGTCGCAATGCCATCGGTGCTGAAAAGTGAATCAAATAACCGACCGGCTTCCAGAGCATGGAACTGCCCAAGTGTGCTGATCTGTGAGGCAATGGCTTCGGTATCCACATTCGCGTGAAGTTTCTGCGGCAGCCACTGTTGCACGGCTAACCCCCAGAGCCCGCTGGCCATGACCAGAAGAAACAGCACGAGTGTGAAGGCAGGTAGCGGGCCGCCGAAGTGGAAGCCGGTGTGCAGGAGGACCACGGGCAACGCCAGAAGGCCCAGCCAGACATGGAGCTTCATCCACAGGCGAGTTGCACCCAGCCGCCAGCCACGACACCATTTGCGAGGTAGCAAGGCCATTTCGAACAGGATAATGCCAGCTCCGAGCAGCCCACACGCGACGCCAAAAGCGCTGCTCGACTGCGGCGGCCAGTGCCAGAACCTGGCGAGGCTGCCGAGAAACGCCAGGATAATTCCCGCGCCAGCGATGGTCGTGGTCCACACCGCCAGCCGCGTAACCCGGTGTGCTGGTGTTTTGCCTCGACCGAACAGCACGCCACACCCCTGTTGCGCAATGGGCAGCAAGTGAGACTGGGATTCATCGTGTCTGACAAGTTTGTGGATGCTAGTCCGGGCTCGCGGGGCTGTCAACGAACAAGCGGCACATGTTGATCAATCGACCGTGAAGAGTGCCGGCACTTCCTGAGTTCTTGCCTTTCGATCGCTTGCGTTCGCCGATGCAGCGGAATAGGGTGGATCGTCCACAACGTAATTGAGGCAGTTGCATTGTCGATTCCGCCGATTCTTCGTGTTGTGATCGTGGTGATGGTGCTGGCGATTGTCCCCGCGGCGCTGTGGGCTTATGCACGTTTTGGTGAACGCACACCGGCAACGGTGCACCTTGGCTCTGGCTCGCTTTCTCGACAATCGGATTCACGACCCGGGATCGTCGGTGTCGGTGGATGCACCGCCTCGGCATGCCACGGCGGCGACGCGAAGAATTCACTGACGGGGCAGGCGGGCGAGCGCTGGCCCTGTTCGGCCACACACTTTCTCGCGGCAGACCCGCACGGTCGGGCGTATCGCACCCTGGAATTGCCAGCTTCTCAGCGGATCATGGAGCGGCTCGGCTTGCCGTCACGAACGGCCACAGCGGAGCCACGGTGCCTGGCCTGTCATGCCAACCCGAGCCTCGCGGAAGCGGAGCCCACAGCACGCGTGACGGCATTGCTCGAACAGGGTGTCAGTTGCGAGGCTTGCCACGGCAACGCGGGAACATGGCTGCACGAACACACGCACTGGAACCCGCAGCAACGCTCCGCTTCCGGCATGACCGCCCTCAACACTCACGGCGACCGGGCGCTGGCCTGTGCCGCCTGTCACGTGGGAGCACGCGCGGATGCGGCCCGCAGTTATCCTGTGCGCGACATGAATCACGACATGATTGCAGCCGGCCACCCACGCCTGGAATCCGATTACAGCACGTTGCTCCGCCGACTGCCGACCCACTGGAATGAACGCGATCGTTCGAGCGATCCACCACAGCCACGCCGCCCGAACGAAGGTGCGTTCGTTTGGCTCGTTGGTCGGTTGGCGGCTGCGGAGGCGGCCTGCGAGCTTCTGGCGGATCGTGCGGAGCGTGCCGCTCAGGGCACGGAGACACCCTGGCCAGAGTTCGCGGAATTCCGTTGTGCCGATTGCCATCATCGTGTGCCGTCCGTGGAACCCGTTGATCGCCGCAACGTGAAGCCAGGTGCTTTGCGCTGGCAGTCGCTATGGCCGATTACAGCGATCGCGGGTGGCGGATCGGAATCGCCTCTGTTCCAGAACACGCAAGCGACTGCGGATTCGTTGCAGGATGTGTTAAACTTGGTGACCCAGCGCCATCCGCCGCCGCTGCCAACACGGGATGCCGCCCGACAACTGGCGAGCCGCCTTCGCACAGCACGGCGTCAGCTAACCCCGGCCGACGTGCCGCGACTAGACGACCGCTTGCTGCAGACCGTGCGTGCAGGTGAAGACCTGGATTGGGACTCGGCGTGCCAGGTGTACTACGGGCTCTGTGCTGTGCGTGGCGATGAATTCAGCGAGCTTCGTGAGGCCTTGCGAGTGCCAGCCGGGACAGTCCGCTATCGGCCACCGCGAAATGCGCTCCTGGCTCTCGAATCCGCGCTGAAGTGGAAGTGAACGACTCACATCACAGGAGGAAACGTGCGAACAATTCTCGCCGCCACTGTGATTCTCGTGGCCGTTGCCTGGGCTGCCGCGGGCCGCTCGCACTCCGCAGATGCAAAGCCGTATGGCTCGCCGGCACCATCGTCACAATCGACGCCGGCCGCGTTATCGTCCGCATCGTGTGCGGCCGCCTCGTGCCACGGCGGCGGCAAGCCGGGGCAAGTCGGCAGTGAACACTCCACTTTCTGCACGGATCTCACCAGCGTTGCTTCCGATCCGCACGCGAAAGCTTTCGCCATTCTCTTCAATGACGACTCCTCACGCATCAGCCGGTTGCTTGGCCGCATGGTGCCGGCTCACAAAGATGCTCAGTGCCTGAAGTGCCATGCCGTCGAGGGTGTCGAGCCGCGTGCCGCGCTCGTGGAAGGTGTCGGCTGTGCCGCGTGCCACGGGCCTTCCGAGAAGTGGGTGGCACTACACACGCAACCGGTCTGGAAGAGTCTTGGCAACCGCGAGAAAGCCGAGACGTATGGCTTCATTCCTGGCAAGAGCCTCGTGGCACGCACCCTGAACTGTGCTCGCTGTCATGTGGGCTCGGATGATCGCGAGGTCAATCACGATCTGATCGCTGCGGGGCATCCCCGTCTGGCGTTCGAGGCTGCCCGCTTCCACTTCAACCGTTCGTATCGGCAACACTGGGTGGAGCAAACCCCGCAACCCGACTTCGAACTGCGGACGTGGCTCATTGGGCAAGTGGTGAACGTGCGTGCTGCGGTTCACCTCGTTCGCATTCGTGCGGCCGATCCGGAACGCCCCTGGCCGGAGTTGGCGGGCAATAGCTGCTATGCCTGCCACAAGCCGACGGAGCCACGCACGTCCAACCGCCCCCGCAGCGAAGCCCCCTGGGAAACCTGGTCGCTGGCGACGCTGAAGCCCACTCTCGAAGTGATGCCGCGTGTCTTTCCGGGCGTTACTTCGCCACGACTGGGATCACTCGCCGAACTCCGGGCCGAGATGGCTCGCCGAAATCCGAACCGTGCGAGCGTGAGCGCAAAGGCCACGGCCACACTGGCAGAACTCGACGCCTGGCTCGCGGAGGTGCAGGCTGCCGAGGACCGCATCGGCCCCACCCGCGCAGCACCGGCCGGCACTGCAGACGCGTTACTGCATGCACTCGCTTCCGATGCACTGGATGAGACCGGCGAACTCCGTGAACGCGACTGGGACTTCCTCTCGACCCACTATTTGGGCTGTGCCGCCGCGTATCATGCCAGTGGCGGTTCAGCCGTTTCGCCCGCACTCACGAAGCCGGTGTACGCACTCGATGCCGCACTGCGCTTTCCACCGACGCGGCACGGCCAGCGTTTCGACAGTCCCGCTGGCTTCGACCTCACCAAACTCGGCGAGGTTCGGAGGCAGTTCCAACTCATCCGCACAGCCACTTCTCCGCTCCGGGGGCCGTGATGACCGCTCACACCAGCACCGCGAGTGCCGTTGTCTTATTACTGATCGCGCCGCTCACCTCGGCTGCCCAGCAGCCGGGAGCCCGGGCGTTCCCGGAAGGGCTCGCGGCGGGTGTGGCCAGTTGCCGGGCGTGCCACTCCGGGGCTGATCAGATCAGTGCCCGCGGCTTCGTGCAGAATTACGGTTCACATCTCTTCGTGCGCCTCGATGAGAGCGTCACGTGGGATCAGCTCGATCCGCATTCGCTCGCTTATGAAGTGTTGCACGGCGATCTCGCCCGCAGCATGAACCGCAGCCTCGAACCGCAATACGGCAAGCCTGTGACAGACGCGGCCCAGTGTCTGAGTTGCCACGCCACGGACCTGCATGCGACTGCGAAGGAACGCCCCGCGGGCAAGGAGCGGTTCTATTGCGATGAAGGTGTGGCCTGTGCCGCTTGCCACGGGCTCGCGAAACCCTGGCAAACCATGCACTGGGATGCACCCGTGGTCGGCGGGCTCATCGACTGGCGCATGCTCACCCCGACCGAGAAGGAGAAGCACGGGCTGCGGAATCTGCGTGATGCCACAGTCCGCGGCCAGTTATGTGTATCGTGCCACGTGGGCAATGTGACCGAGGGAAAAGCGGTGACGCACGAGATGTACGCGGCCGGTCACCCGCCGCTGCCACCCTTCGAACTGGTCAGCTTCCAGGAAGGACAGCCGCGCCACTGGTCTCGCCCCACGGACCGCATGGCGGATGGCTCACCGGCCTTGCCATTCTTTCATGATGACCGCAAGGGAGCAGCCAAGAAGCAAGGCAACTGGCGCTGGGATCTGTATCGCTTCCACACGCAGGAGCAGGAAGTCGCCGCAGCCCGCGAAGCCAGTATCGGTGCAATCGCATCCCTGCAAGCTGAAGTACGTTTACTGAAGGCAGATGTTGCAGGCTGGCAGGTGAACGGGCAGCCGAATCCGAACTGGGATGGTGTCGATTACGCTCGCTTCGATTGCTATGCCTGCCACCACGATTTGAAGTACCCCAGCGATCGGCAGAAGCGTGGCTATGCCGATGGCCCACCAGGTCGGCCACCGCTGAAGGCGTGGATCGCGGCGTTGCCAGGTGTTGTCGCGGAGCACGCTCGCACCCTGCCAGGCGAGAAACTGGCGAGCGTGGCCGCGGAGTTCGAGGC
>JBGSZR010000193.1:0-13751 GCA_041750275.1 Gemmataceae bacterium | reverse complement strand
CGCGGCTTTACCCGGGGATACACCGGGAAGGAAAAGTTTCAATCCGCTCCGGTGTTCATCACACCGGAGAACCGTGATCGTTTCCCGCATCCATCCAGCACGAGACTGTTTCAATCCGCTCCGGTGTTCATCACACCGGAGAACCAATCGCCTGCCCGATCACAGCCCCCTCAATGGATGTTTCAATCCGCTCCGGTGTTCATCACACCGGAGAACGCACTGGCGGACCCAGGTTCGGCCGACACTCTCGAGTTTCAATCCGCTCCGGTGTTCATCACACCGGAGAACGAACCAACTGATGCCCCTGCCGACGCCAGAACAGAAGTTTCAATCCGCTCCGGTGTTCATCACACCGGAGAACACCCCGTGGGAACGGATCGCGGCCGCGCTTCAGGGTTTCAATCCGCTCCGGTGTTCATCACACCGGAGAACCGCAATCCTTGCAAATGGCGACACGGCATGCACTTGCAGGAGCCGTTTCGCGGACCCTGTCGCCATTCTGCCTTTCGGCATCCGTTGCATGCCTGGTACAGCATTTCAATTACCTGTCGGATCAACACTTAAACCCGATCGCGAAGCCCCCTGGCTTTCCACCACCACTTCCGGTCCGCGATGGCTACATTTACACGACCAGAGGACCCTCCATGTCCCACGGCTTACCCGAACCATGGTGCTCAATTCGAACGTCCGCGTCCAGAAAATAGAACCGCAATGAATCGGATGTGGCATCGATCTCCTTCAACAATCGCGTTCGAAGGATCATCCACTCCGTGGACCCGAGGTTGCATTCGAATACCGATTTCTGCACGCGCTGGCCATAGTCCTGGCACGCTCGCGCCACACGCCGCAGGCGTCGCACGCCACCTGCCGAGGAAGTACACACGTCGTAAGCAATCAGAACGCGCATGAATTGCTCTCCTCTCCAAGCGACGTGTTGTCAAAGATCGTACCCAGTCGTGTGGCCATGAGCATTGCTCAATTCTTCGGGATGCACGGCACATACGAAGGCAGATCACCTCGAAGAAACCGTGCCAGGATCCGGGCTTGCAGGAAGGGCAGCCGACCCAGCGGCACCTTCTGTTCGAGCAGTGGGTGCAACACCTCCTCACGCTTCCGTTGCTGCCAGCCGGAAAGGACTGCCCTGCGGGTCGCATCGTTCATCCAGATCGCTCCGCCGTCGCGAGCGTCGAATCCATCGGGCTTCACCTGTTGGCGGTTCACGAGTGCCAGGGCCAGGCGATCGACCAACAGCGGGCGAAACTCTTCCATCAAGTCGAGTGCCAGTCCCGGCCGACCGGGCCGATCGACGTGCAAGAAACCCACGGATGGATCGAGCCCGGCCGCAGTACATGCGGCAGAACAGTCGTGGCACAGCAACCCGTACAGGAACGACAGGAGCGCGTTCATCCGGTCCAGGGGTGGGCGGCGAGTGCGCCCATTCGGGGTGAACGAAGCGCGATTCGTTCGAACCATCGCGCCGAACGATTCGAAGTAAACGCGGGCTGCGTCTCCTTCTCGGCCGCGCACCGAATCGACATTCGCCTCCGCTTCCAGTAGTGGCAGCACGTCGGCGAGTCGGTTGCTCGCGGCGGCGATGACGCCTTGATCGGCAGCATCGTTCGATTCGCGGCCGGCACGCAACAACAGGTTCCGGGCGTTTTGCACCTTGCCAGCGATCGCACAGCGCGCCACCGCTGCCCGTGTAGCCTCATCGTCGGCGAGCCGATACTGCGTGCGACGGAGCAGCACGTTCCCGGACGAGGGCGCATCAACGCGAGCCACGAGCCGACCAGCCGATGTGAGGAAGTTCACGGCCACGCCATGCTCGGTACACAAGTTCATGGCCGCAGGAGTGACGTGAACCCCGCCGAACACCGCGACCGATTCCAACTGATGGATGGGCACCGTGAGGCGCACCTTCTTCTCGATCACAATTTGCAGTGTCAAATGATCGCGACGAATGGTGGAACCATCGGTGACGACATAAAGCGTGTTGAGTTGAATCTCCACGGCCAACCCTCACTCGGAGACGCGGAACAGGTTCGCAGCGGCTTTCCGAAACGCACTCGGCATGGCGATCAGGTCGGGTAGGCAGAGCGCATTGAGCGAACATTGCTTGCACTTCGGATGCGGTCGCGGTGCGGGTGCGACTGTGAACGTTAACAGTTCGTGAAGCCGTGCGGTTGCGAGTTCTGTTCGCGTTCGCAGTGGCGCATCGAATGGCACCTCGCGGCGGCGTTTCGATTTCACGTGGAAGATCGCACCGCGGGGAATGGCGACGCCGAGCATCTCTTCCAGCGCCATTGCCTGGGCACAGAGTTGCACCTCGTCGTTGTCCCACTTGCGGCGCTTGCCGCGTTTGTACTCGATGGGAAACGGCACATCGGATCCGCCAACGGCAGCGGGGTGAAATTCAACCAGGTCGCACACGCCGACGATGCGGAGCCGATGCGAGACGACCCACAGCCCGCGTGCGACACGGGTATGGTGTTCGTCGGCGTCCACGGTCTGGTGAACGCGGCGATGGTCGAGTGACCCTGCTGCTGTGTGGTGGTTCTCGACCCAGACGCCTTCGACGCGGTGCAGAAAGCACCGCCTCTCGCAGAAGAGCAGGTCATTGAGTGCCGACAGCGGCGGGTAGGCATCGCTGTCGGCAGATGGAACGAGCGGAAGCGGGGTCATGTGGCTCATCCCACGTAGCGATGAAGAGTGACGCCCTCTGGCATCACGTCCGTGTTCACCTCGACCGTGTAATCCTCGAACTTGCGGGGTGCCTTTTCGGCTCCGAGTTCGGGAACGTGAATGCGAGCGAATAGCTCGTGAGCGGGGGCGTTGCCGAGAGGCGATGAGTGTTCGAACACATACAGCCCGCGTGTGGCCATGAGGCCGCGAGATGCGGAACGATCGATCTCCCACATCTGTCCCTTGAGCGCGGCCCAGAGCAGTTGCAGGTCCGCATCCGTGAAGCCGGTGTCCTTCGCCAGATACGGGTTCACGAACCCGTGACACTTGTACAATCCGTAAGGCACAGTGTTCTTGCGGCCCATTGTGCCGGTGATCGAACCAAAGCGAGTCTTGGTATCGGGATCGATTTTGTTGATCTGCTCGGTCGCCTCTCTCTCCGTAGTCACGGACTTGCGGGTGATCGAGAATTCTAGGGGTACGATCGCATCTACTGATCGTGCGAAGGTCAGTTGCACCGGACCACGAACCTGGCCACAATTCACGCCGGTAGACATGACCGCGCCAAAGGCACGGATATCGAAGAAGTTCGCACACATCCACTGGCGGGCCTTTCGGACGTTGTCGAAGTCTCCGCGATCCCCAGCCTTGGCTTTCGGCTTCTTGCCCTTCATTTTCTCGTCTCCCTCCTTCGGCTCATCCGTGGTGGACGATTCAGTTGCCGCCTTCAACCCGAGTGCGTCCCATGCGCTTTGGTGAACCAGATTCAGCACTCGCTTTTCGTAAACCGCGTCCTGCGTCTGGAAGTACATCTCATTGCCAGGTTTGCCCTCGCCGAGTACGGAGACGGCGTTGCGGATCTTTCGCTTCAAGCAGCCGTCGGTGACGAGGCCTTGCAGCGATTGCGGATCGATCCGCGGCAAGTTTCCTGCATCCGGATCGCCGTTCGGGTTGCCGTCTTGCACGTCGAACAACAGCACGAAATCGTAACGCTTGGTCATGGTTGGGCTCCTTCGGTGCTAGTGGTGGAAAAGTTAATTGACGACATCGGTCGGCTTTTGAACCTTGGCGGCTCTCTCTGCTTTCTTGTCGTCTGAGTCGCTCCGATAGTCGGCTCGCTGGTGGTAAAAGCCCAAAGCGAAGCGACCCTGATCGGGAAGTGACAGCAGAGAAGGGAAATTTGCCTGTTCGGCCGCGGTAGGCCGTAATGCTTCCAGCCGCACTTCCAATTCCTTTTCGAGGTTGATTGCAAACCCCGGCTGCTCATCGCGGATTTTGTCGATGTGATGACGATTCAATCGAAGTAGCGTTGGGAATACTGCCCTCGGTGCCGTGGATGCCGTACCGAAAAATCGTTCGAGAAGTTGGGCACCCGTGCCGAAGTCTTTGGGGCTCTGACACCGTGCCAGAAACGCCAGCAGTTGGCCACAGGCATAGGCTTTGTCTGCGGGCCTGCCTTCACCGAGCGTTGGGGTCATTGGAAGCTCCTGACAGTGGGAACGATTCAAACACAGTTTGATAAGTGCCATTCGAGAGGGGCGGAATCCCTCGGATCCCTCAGCACGTAATCGACCGAGACAGGCGATCAGTACGGAATCCGGCAGCGGTCCACCGGTCAACGCTGCATGCATCAATCTGGCATGTACATCCAATGCAACGTGATCGGAATTGAGTGCTGTTGCTTCCGCGAGCCACGACATCCGGAAGACCGCGTTCGGCCGTCCCTGGAATTCGTTTGAAGTGTCTGCGATTCGAAGATCCTCGTACCAAGCCAGGATGTTCCTCTGGACCTTCGGCAGTGGTCCTTCAAGGTAATCCCTCACGATAACCCTGGCGGAGTTCCCTGAAAGACAGAGAACCCGAAACTGATCCTGCTCGGTCTCGGAGATCAACGAACCAGCAGCGACCGCTTTATGAAGAGAGTCGAGAAGAGCCGCGAACTGATCAGGACTGGCATCGAGAACTTCCAACCCCGACGGCTCCATGTCCCGCGTCCAGAACAAGTACAAGGTAGCGCGGTCCTTGCTTCCGATTCTGAGTGAGGAGCGTATCCCGCCCGTTCTGGCCTTGTCCTTCTTGCTTGGCAATTGGTTTTCGATCAATGCGTGAAGTGCCCGAGTAAAGCCGTCTATCCCTTGTGCCGACACCATTCCGGCCTGAGCACCTTCAAGGCCATAGCTGTCCGCGCTATCGAGGCCAGTGATGAGGTAGGCTTCTGCACGACAGCCGACTTGAGCCAAGCCGTTGATCCGGGTCTGAATCGAGGTTGGGATCGAGGCGTCTTGTTGAGTGACTTGGCAGAGACCGCGAAACTGTCCGGATTGTTGCCTGGTTGTGTCGTGTTGGTAGAACTTTCGCCACCACTCAAGAACACTCGTTCGCGTCAAAACGTTCCCATCGTCAACGGTAAGTTCGAGAGTACAAATCGCGGCGAGAGGCAACTTGGCCTTCTCGATCTCAGTTTGAATGCGCGTGTGGATTTCTGTGTCAGTCGCGATGCGCTCACCAAACGTGGCCAGCGCCCGAAGCGTTGTATCTTTCGACTCGTCCGCAGCGTACCGAAGGAAGCGCCAGAACGTGTTGCGTTGAGCTTTGCACTTGGCCACGACCTGTTCGACATTTTCCTTCTTTTTCTCGGCAGCTTCGGCAACGAGGCGGTCGATCGGAAGGACGCGGGCCAGTGTATCGGCGAGGAATACTGCTGGCTTTTGCGCCCCCGATGCGGCAGCGTCAGTAAGTTTCCAGTGCTTGACTTTTGTGTCCCAAACCACTGGGCGAATTGGAATCGGGCATGTCATGCCGCCTGTCTTGATCGACTTCAGCTTTCCTTTCTTTCCTTTCGCGGGGATTTCCTTGTCTTCACGAAGGTCGAGCAACCCGTTGAAGTTCCCATTCCGACCGACCTTGACCACACACGCAACCGCACCGAAAACCATGGACGGATCGTTCAACAGGTTTGCCCATTCAGCCAGTTCGTAAAGCCGGCGAAGTATCACTTGGAACCTCCTTCTGTATTCCAACCGAGGACCTGGATTCGCGATGGGTTTTCCCGGCCGTGATCTTCCGTGTCGCAGTGCAACACACCGTTCGTCACCTTGGCCATGAAGAAGCCAGGATAATTCTTGCCATCCAACCCAAACCGTATGTCGTACAGCATCAGGCCGAGGGGTTCTGTCCACTCACGTAGCGCTTGGTCCGAATCAGAGAGCGGAGCGAACTGGCAGGCGAATTCTCGGCATCCGAGGTATGGTCGATGGAAGCATTGGCCCTTTTCGACGCGACGATTGAACATGGCGGCGTATTTCACCTCCGTATCCTGGCCATGGTCTTCGTTGTCCTCGGGTTTTGCGCGCTGCTTGTTTGCTTTCGCCGTCAGCTTTGGACTTGCATCGATTCGATATGCAACGTGGTGCAAGATCAGGCTGTTCCTCTGCGTTCGGTGCGCGCCCTGAACGTCGTCACGTCCAGCAGAGTCCACTAGGTATGGGGCAAAAGTTTTAGGATTTTTGATCCATCCACTTACCGTGTTGGGCGAGATGGCATCTTGAACTTCATTTCGCCTGATCTGGATGAACCGATAGTGCGCTTCTGCTGATTGCGCAGGAAACCCTCGGGGGAACACCGGCTTCAATGCCGTGATCCGCCGGACGTGCCAACGCATCTGCGGCTTGTACAAGATGGCATCCAGCACCCCACGTGCCGCTGATGGCGTCATCATGGGGTAAGACACACGCTCGACCTTTAACTCTGGGCGAGTAAAGAGCGCGAACTCTCCCCACACCTTCACGGAAACAGTGAGCGACATCCTTTTGGCCTCCGTTAAACAATCGCATCCCAACCGATTTCTTCCACGATGCCGACAGCATCCTCGTATTTGCTCGTCCAGACCAGCAGATCCTTCGGCCCAGGTCTTGTATGGGGCCATAACCGGTCAAGATCCCGCCGCCACATATTGACCTGGAACAGCGCGAGCCTACGGAACAATGCTTTCCCTGGGCGTTTCTCTTTCTCAATTTGCGACAGCAATGCTGCGATCTCAGCACGATGCGATTCCCACGTCTCAACCACAACCGGCACCGTGTCGTCCTTGATAAGCTTGTAGTCATCAGAAATGGTCGCGTATTTGTCTTCTAGCCGTTTCGCCTGGATGCAATGCTTGTCGAGTTTGCCGGCTTGGTACAACTTGCGGTAGTACAAGCTGATGTCTTCCGGACGGTCGATCCGTGGCTCGTAGTCGTCGTTTAGAAAGTCCGTTTCAAGTACACTGCGACCCTTCAGATACCATTCATCCTGTGGGTAGAACTTTCTGGGCTCTTTTTCCGCCTCAGCACTTCGGAACACCATCACGCGGCCACCGGCACCGGCAAGTTTCCCCTCCCGGTTGCACCGGCCCGCGGCCTGGATCACCGCTTCGAGCGGGGCCATTTCTCGCATCACAAACGGGAAATCGACGTCGACGCCGGCCTCGATCAACTGCGTCGAGACCACGAAGCACGGAGCGTCCGCGTTCAACAACCCGCGGATCTGAAGCAACTTCTCACGCCGATGTTGTGGACACATCCCCGTCGAGAGATGGAAGACACCCGCGACGTTGTTCCGGATCAGTTCGTCGTACACGGCCCGTGCTGCCTTCTTCGTGTTCACCACACACAACGCCGAGGAGTAGTTCCGCATCTCGTTCGCAACCTCGCTCCACGTGAACGGTGCATCCGATTGCTTCGGCCACGCGACATGAACACGTTTCAACATGGAGAAGAGATCCACATCCTTCGGGATGATCTCGGTTGGGTCGAGCCGTTCACCCTCCTTCAAGAGCGGATGGCTGAACGCCGGCTGCGTCGCGGTGCAGAGAACCACGGAGGAGCCCAGATCCGTGGTGAGTTGCTTCAGCATCCCGCACGTCGGCGCTGCCAGCGACGGCGGCAACGTCTGGCATTCGTCCAGAATGATGACGCTTCGGGCGATGTTGTGAAGCTTGCGACACCGACCCGGCTTGTTGCTGAACAGGCTCTCGAAGAACTGCACGTTCGTGGTCACGATGACCGGCGCATCCCAGTTCTCAGCACGCCGTGCGGTGGAACCGAGTGTGGTTTCATCCCCGTTGCCATCGTCTGGCGGCTCGGCCAGGCTGTAGTGCGCGAACACAGCCGGATCGCCAGCGTCGATGCCAAGGGCCTTGCGAACGACATCCACGTTCTGTTCGAGGATCGTCATGTATGGGGCAACATAGATCACACGGCGGAGGTTGTTCTTGGCCGCGTGTTTCAGTGCAAATGCCAGCGATGCAAGCGTTTTGCCGCCGCCGGTGGGGACAGTGAGAGAGAACAAACCCGTTGGTTCCGCGGTGGCGGTAAGGCACGCGTTCAAGACGTGTTCTCGAGCCTTTCGAACGTGCGGTTCGAGCCTGCGGCTCCCCAACCCGTCGATGTAAGCGCGAACCGATTCGAAGCGCTTCGAAGCGTCGAGCGCAGGCGGTTCCGGCTCATCGGAAAGACCCCTTACAGCACGATCGTGGCGACCGGTGTCCGCCCAGTCGGCATCGACGAGACAGCTGAACAAGACTCGTATGTAGAGATCCCACGCGTGACCGTTGGCAAGCTTTGGCGTCTCGGATACAGGTGCTGATAACTCCGCGCAATCTTGAACGGCTTCGGCCCAAACCTTGTCTACTACCGCCTTGCCGTTCGGCCCTTTCACCGCCGATTCCATGTCGGCCTTGTCGGGAATGCCTCCGTGGTGGCCGGCAATCGCCATCGCAAGGGCCACTTGCTTTCGCTCGTACGCAACAGCGGCACCCGCTTCCTTGTGCTTCTTCTCACCGAGTGGTGGCAAGTCGCGAATGTAGTTTTGAAACTCCGAGCGATATTTGCCGAGATCGTGAAGCAGTCCAGCGGTGAACGCGAGTTCGGCTAGTAGCGGCAAATTCACCGTTGCCGCCCGCCCGCTCGCGCCAACTGCAACACCTCGAAGGTGCTCGGCGAGTGATTGGAATCGGTTCAGGTCAAGCTTTCCCAAAGCATCTCGACCTGAGTGAGCATAGAACTTCATGGGCGAACTCACGTGATAATTCTGGTACGAGGGTGAATCAGAACAGCTCTGCTTTCGTGTCGCAATCTTGGTAGATGTGCTTTCCTGCTCAAATTTGTAATGGGGTGCTCGGCAAGCCGGCACGGAGGTCATAATCGGACCTGAGTGTCGCAAGTCGCTGCCACTGTCCTCATAAACCCAACCTCCTTTCCTGTCAGCATTGATGAGCGGGGCCATGGTATCGAGTGATGCTGTGGCCTCGCTCAATTCACTTCATGGAGGTTCGTATGAAGCTGGTGCGGGATGATGGGGATCCTGTGCGGGAGAAGTTCGCGGCCGCTCGCAGGGAACTTGCTGCGGCACTCATCGAACGCGATGAGGAAGTGGATCTGGTGTTGACGGCGCTGCTCGCAAACGAGCATGTGCTGCTTGTGGGGCCGCCGGGGTGTGCCAAGTCACTCCTGCTCGATTCGGTGCTGGCGTGGATGGGTGGCAAGAAGTTCGCGGTGCTGCTGACCAAGTTCTCGGTTCCCGAGGAAGTGGTCGGGCCGGTCAGCCTCGCGGCTCTCAAGGATGATCGTTACGTGCGTGTCACCACGGGCAAGCTTCCCGAGGCGGACTTTGCCTTCATCGATGAACTCTTCAAGGCCTCATCGGCGATTCTTAACACACTGCTCAAGATCCTCAATGAGCGTGTTTACGATGCGGGTGATGGTGTCGCGCGATCCGTGCCGCTGAAGCTGTGTGTCGGTGCTTCGAACGAGTGGCCTTCGCCCGACACTGGCAAGGAGTTGCAGGCGCTCTTCGATCGCTTCGTGCTGCGTCGCACGGTGTCGCCGATTCGTTCGCAAGCTGGTCGGCAACGCTTGCTCTGGCGTGCCGATCACACGCCGCGGCTGACAACGAGCATCACACCGGCCGAGGTGGAACGGGCCCGTCGTGCGGCTTCGGCGATGCCATGGACTGATCCGGCACGCGATGCCCTTGAAACCATCCTGAAGGAACTGGCGAAGGAAGGTGTGCAGCCTGGGGATCGTCGTCAGTTCAAGACGGTGAACGTGGTGCGGGCCTTCGCTTACCTGAACGGTGCCGATGAAGTGCTCCCCGAGCATCTCGAAGTCGCGGCCCATTGCCTGTGGGATGATCCGATCGAACAACCCCAGAAGGCAGCCCAGGTGATCGCCCGGATCGCCAATCCCACAGGCATGCGGATCAATCAGTTGTTGCTCGAAGCCGAGGAGGTGCTGGCGAGCACGGATGTTCGCAACCTGTCCGAGGCGGCAAAGGCCGCTGCGAAGCTGGCCGAGGTGGAGAAGCAATTCTCAACGCTCGCTGGCAACGGTCGACTCGACCGGGCCCGGGCCCATGTCCGCGGCCAACTCAAAAAGCTCAAACTCGCCTCGATCGAAGCCATCTGATCACCTGCATTTCACACACGTTGCATTGGCACACATTCACTTCATCCTGAAAGGAGCGTCATGGATTCGAAGGATCTGTTGAAGCTGCTCGACCTGGGAGCCCGGCCGCGGGATGCACCAGCGAGCGACACGACAACAGTCGTGATGCCTTCGGAGTCGGCAGCACGGCCCGGTTCACCCACGGCATTCTCTGTCGATGCCTGGGGTTTACGGCGTGGCCGTGATCTGCTCGCCGAGAGCGAGCGGATGCGGCAAGCCCGCACCGATGCATTCGCGGCTGCGGATTTCTTCACCGCCGCGTTCGATCCTGACCCACGCTGGCACGAAGCACCCTGCAACGATCGCTGTCGTCGCGAGTTCCTCGGTCAGTTGCTCGACACGCCCGAGTATCACGCCCTGCATGCCGCGACGCGGTTGAATGATACCGCAGCCGGTATCGCGGCGGCCCACTTTGCCGAGCAGTTTGCGAAGCTGGCTCAGGACGATGCCACGAGCCCCGCCGATGAACTCGGGCGGGAGATGGCAGCCCTGCGAGCCGTGGGTCGGGCCCTGACCGAGGCGGAGCGTGAAGTGAGTGAACTGCACGAGGCCACGGCCGCACTGGGTCTGGGGCCGGGCATGCCGGGTTCGAATGACCCGGCCGCCATCGCCACACTGTTCCGGCAGGTGCGAGGCGATCCGGCACTCCGTCGCATTTGCGAACTCGCGGGTCGGTTCCGACGAGTGGCCCAGTCGAAGCAGCGGCTGAAGACGCGGCATGGGCTCGATGATGTGGTCGGCGTCGAGGCCGGTGGCGAGATCGGTCGACTCTTGCCTTCGGAACTCGCCCGGCTCATGCTCCCGGAACTCGAACTCGACACGCTTCGCCGTATCGTCGAGCGTGAGGCACAGTGCCGTGAACATCATGCCGTTGAACCGATCGGCAAGGGCCCGATCATTGTGTCCGTGGATGAGTCCGGTTCGATGGTGGGTGAGAAGGTGCACACGGCCAAGGCACTCGCGCTGGCCCTGGCCTGGATCGCCAGGCAGCAGCGGCGCTGGTGCGGTCTGGTCGGGTATTCCGGCGAAACCGGCGAACGTGTGCTGGCCCTGCCGCCAGGTCGCTGGAATGAGGCCGCCCTGTGCGACTGGCTCGGGGAGTTCATCGGCGGCGGTTCCTCGCTCGATGTGCCCATCCAGGAACTGCCCCGCATGGCTCACGCACTCGGGGCACCAGCCGGAGCCACCGATGTGATTCTGGTGACCGATGCCATCTGCCGGATTCCGACAGAGATCGCCGAGTCATTCCGGGCCTGGAAGCTCAGGGCACGCGTTCGGGTTATTGCCCTGGTCATCGAGAACGAGCCCGGCGATCTGGCGGCTCTCTGTGAGGAAACCCACATCGTTCGCTCGCTCAATCCCGATGGCGCGGCCGTCGGTCGCATCCTGTGACTCTGAATTGTTCGAAACATCCCGGCCCGGTGTGGCTCACTGTCGAACGGTGAATCGCACCGGGCGTCTTCGTTTGCGAAAGGAGTCCCATGCTCACAGCCCGTCCCCTCTCGCTTCCCCTCGCGGCCGGCACACCGTTGCTCGGCGAGATCATCACCTGGACCTGCTCGGGGGTCACGGTGCAGTACCACGACCTCATCGCGGCTCTCAAGGATGCGGGTCTCGATGAATCCGTCGCTCGTGAACTTGCACCGCGGCATGCCTTCACGCGGGCCTGCAAGAAGCTCTCCGATCAACGCATCATCCGGCCCGTGGCCGAGGATGAAGCCACGGTCACCTTCCAGTTCACGGCCGAGACCCGACGCACCGATCGTATCGAGTACGAACTGGAGACGATGCTCACACTCGACAAGAAGACCGGGGCCGTAAGCTGCGACTTGCCCGGCCTGGCCACACTCGCCCAGGAGGAACTCGATCGCTGTGTCGCTGTGCGGACCGGTGGCGACCTGACCCGCGTGATTCAGAAACTGTTCGAACGCCATGCCGACCTGTTCAGCATCCGGCCACAGGGTGGTGCCTATTTCACACCGGCACAGCATGCCCCCTTCGTTGATCGCGTGCAGCGATTGCTCGGCCGCCTCAATGGGCAAGTGCTGCGGTTCCCTGTGCCCGCGGGCACACCCGAAGGGGATCGTTCAGTCAAAGAATCGGTGGCCGCCGGGTTAGCAACACTCATCGAGGAACATCGCCGTGCGGTCGAGACCTTCGGTGTGGACACGCGTGAGGACACACTTCAACGAGCCGCGGAGAAGATCCACACCACACGCCTGAAGATCGAGGGTTACGCCGAATTGCTGGCCGATGAGAAGGCTCGACTCGATCGAGCCGTGGCCCTGGCTCGTGCGGAACTGCGAGCCAAGGTCGAGCAACTGGCCACCGTGCCAAGCATCGCCTGACCTTCCCAGAGGAGAACCATGATTGTGTCGCAACGAACCCGGCCGGAGGAACTCGCCCGGCAGCGGCTGTTCATTGCCTCGCCACACCTGTGGCCTGCCTGGCCCTTCTTGCCGCTGATCCGACGCCGTGAGGACCGTGAGGAACTCGGTGTGCTCTTCGATGCCCGCGGTGTCGCCGACCTGTGTGGATATCGCACCACAGTGATTCGCACAAACCTGTTTGACCTGCCCGAGACTCTTGCTGCTTTGCTGGCCTTGCCCCGGGAGGTCTTCGATTCGGGCGACGAACTGATCGCGGCGGGGTGGCGCGTCGATTGAATGCCCGCTCAGAAGGAGAACCTGTGATTGTGATTCCCCGCAGCCTGGTCCGGCGCTTCCGGGCCCTGGCGAAGAAGTGTCGCTGCGGCCGGGCTCATGGGCCTGCACCACCCGTTGTTTGCTCGGCGATGGCGGGCACGCTCACGCTCTGGACCCGGACCACCGATGCGGAACTACTCGTCATCATGCCCGTGATGAGCGGCGATGGCCGGATGGCCCTGCCCATGTCCGTGCTCAGTGCCATCGAGCGGAGCAGCGATGACACGGTCGAACTCGAGGTGGATTCCCGACTCAGGGGCGTGGCTCGCTGGACTGATCGTGGTGTGAAACAGGTTCTGCCGTTCGATGCCGTGCCACTGGACGGGACGCACACGATGCCGCTCGTTTCGCAAGAGTGGCATCCGCTGCCGGCGACGTTCCTGGCGGCACTGCACGAGTGCGGTCGCACAACCGAGCCCGACCCGGCACGCTATGCCCTCAATCGGGTGCAGCTTCGCGGCTCGACTGGTCAGGTGATCGGCTCCGATGGCAAGGCGGCCCTGCTGTGCCAGGGCTTCGCCTTCCCGTTCCCGGACGATGTGCTGGTGCCTGCCTTGCCCGTGTTCGGCATGCGCGAACTGACGGCGGCTCCGGATGTCCGCATCGGGCGAACAGCGAAGCACCTGACCGTGGCGGCCGGGGCCTGGTGTGTGCGGCTTCTTATCGATCGGACGGGACGCTTTCCGGATATCACCGGTGTGTTGCCAAAGTCAGCGTCGACCGTGATTGCGATCGAAGAGTGTCAGGGGGCGCTCAAACCCAGCCAGTGATGGGCGCTTGAAAACCAGCCACTTTGAGGAGTGGCAGATTGTGTCGTTAGTCTCGTGGGTACCGCCCGTACCCCAGGAGATTGTCGATGCCGAATCTGCTCAAAGTGGCC
>JBGSZR010000192.1:0-2487 GCA_041750275.1 Gemmataceae bacterium | reverse complement strand
CTTCGTGGTGCGGGGTGTCGCTTCGCCCCATGGTGCGGGCGCGAACTCGGCGTTCACAGCACTGGGCAAACGACGCACGCCGGGCGTGAGGGTCTCGCTCATCAGGTCGCCGACTGCGACCGCACCGTTCACGTCGGCCCGGCCCAGTTGATGGCCGAGTTCGTGCATCAACACCGTGAGCAAGTCCACACGCGTGGCGGCGTCGCCCGTGGTAGCAAATCGTTCTCCGCCTCGTCGTGTGGCTGCGAACTCTGCATCGTCGCCCGGTGTGAGGTCCACGAACCAGCCCGCTCCGAAGGCATCATCATCGATGCGGATCAGGCCCGGCGAGGCGGAACCGAGTTCCTTCGAACCATCCAGATCCTCGATGCGGAACTGCACGCCGGCGAAGGCCGAGGTGTCCACACCCGTTGCTTCCCAGCGGCGCATCGCCTCGGCCACGATGGGGGCTAACTCGGCTTCCGTGAGCGATGGCACAGCCCCGATCTCGCTCGTCCGCGCGAAGCCCGCCTGTTGCGGCTCGGCCGGCAACGCGTTCGGCGATTGCACGATATCCATACCATTAATTACCCACACATTACCATTCACCGTGACGGTGAGAATGCCATCACCATTGAGATCCTTCCCGGTGAGCACATAACCAAAGTACGGATTCGCGGTGGTGTTAGTCGCCACCGAACTGCCACCCTCGATGCCGAGTGTGATGCCCGGCCAGTTCGTATAGGAATCACCCACATACACTTTCACTTGATTGGTGCTGAGCGGTGAGACGCCGATCGCGAATGTGTTCGAGCCCTGGCCCCAGAAACCATCGCGGAAGAGTGCCTTGCGGCCCGCGCTCATCGCGGGCGGCAGTGTCGACGTGTCGCGGATGAATTCGCCCGGGCTCGCCGTCCAGCCGTAGTTATCGCCCGTGCCGCGAACCCAGGTATCGCTCTTGAGCACCGAGGTGAAGCCGGGTGCGGTGTCCACGGGTGTGCTGTTGAAGTCCAGACGCAAGCCGCCCACGGGGATCGCCGCGGCCACCGGCGACACGGGTGCGGGCAGGCCGCCCACCACGGCGAGTTCCATTCCGGAAATCACCCACACCGGGGCCGTGATGGTGAGAGTGAGAATACCATCATTATTCGCATCCTGGCCCGTGAGTGTGACAAAGCCAAACCAGTTGAGGTTTTCGTTGACGGTTGCGGCCGGGAGCAAATTCCCTTCGACATTAATGGTGATGTTGGACCATGTGCTGTAGTTATCACCAACATAGACGCGCACATCGCGTGAGGAACTGGCCGGCACGGTGACGGCGAAGGTGCCGGTGCCCGAGCCCCAGTTGCCATCCTGGAACAGGGAAGTGGGGGAGCCGCCGGTGCCGCGGTTATAGTAGCCGTTGCTCGGGTTCACACCCGAGACCCAGCCATAGCCGCGCGACACGGTGTAGTTATCGCTTTGCAATACACCGGTGAAACCTGCCAGCGTCGGTGTGCCCGGCCCGTTGAAGTCGAAGTTCTGGGCCGTGGCCGGCGGCGGCGGTGGCGGTGGTGTGAAGAACTGAATCTGCGGGTTCGGCAACTGGAACGGGTTCGGCACCACCGCCAGCGAGCCCACATCGGTCGGCCCCACCTTGCCCGTGCCGCTCGCACCCGTCACATCCGTGATGGTGAATTGCGAGTTGCCCGTGCCCAACGGCCGCAGCACCTGGAAGGTGAAGTTTCCATTCGCATCCGCGACGATTTGATTCCCCTTCACGGACGGGTCTGCGTCAGCCGTCTGCAGTGTGCCGAACTCCATGCTCACGGTGAGTTCCGCGAACGGAGCCGCACCCGAACCGGTATATGTGTCCACGGTCGTGCCATCCGAAGGCACCGCTGTGTTCAGCGGCTGGCCATTGCGCAACAGCGCGAGTGGTGCGATCAACCCGATCGGCCGCACGTCCAGGGCACTGATGGTCCAGTGGGCGCTGTGGCCGCCGAACTGTGTGTCCACCACCATGTAGAGCACGGTGTTGTTGCCCGGATTCACCACACCGGAATAGGACACATATTGATACGGCGTGCCATTACTATTAAAGGTGTCGTTGCTGGGATTCAAACGTGTGAATGGGCCGGAGAGTGAGGTTCCAACATAGACATTTAAATTGTCGCGGCCGAAGTACGTGTCGCCGGCGATGGCCGTCACCTGGATGTTCTGGTTCGGTGCCACGGCCACGCGGAAGATGCCATCGCTGGGGCCGCCGATCGGATCGTTGCTGGCGTTGCCCCACTCGCCATCCACGAGCAACCGCGACAACTGCGGCGTGTTTGGTGGCGTCAGGGGTGCCGACCGATCGAACCCCGTCACGCCCGGCTGCACCCAGCCCACGCCCGCCGAGGACCAGGCGCCACTCGTCCACGAATCGCTCGGCAGCACCTGCAAGAAGCCCGGCTGCACCTTCGCCGGATCGTTGTAGTAGCCGAAGTCGAACGACCCGCCCAACCCCAGCGGCACCGGGAACGT
>JBGSZR010000191.1:0-2529 GCA_041750275.1 Gemmataceae bacterium | reverse complement strand
GGCACCGCCGCCCCGTTGGCCACGGTGCCGCCCAGCGGCAGCCCCGAAGGATTCCAGTAGACCGCCGCTCCGGCCGCGAAGGTCGTGGCCCCCTTGACCACATCGAAGAGGCCCCGCACCGCCAGCGATCCGGAACGTCCGGCCGCCAGTGCCGTGCGGGCCACGCCGACCAGCGTTCCTTGCACCACGACATCTCCGGCCGCGACAGCGGTAACCGGGGTGAAGTCGATGGCCTCCCCTTCGTCCACATACGATGCCTGTGGCATGCTTCGTCTCCCGAAGAGGATTAGGCTTCGCCCTTGGCCTTCACGCCGCCGCGATAGTCCTGCAGCGCTACGCCGAAGTCGTGGTAGCCGCGCATCTGCACGCCCAACTCCTTGAAGTCGGCGTCGGTCGTTTCGATGGTCGGCGACTCCTGGCCGTTCAGGAACGCCACCTCGATCACCGGCAGATCGCTCGGATCGGCGAGCAGGTACCAGGCCTTGGCCGAGTTGCCCGTGTACTGGGCGTTGGCGAGATAACGGCTGACTTCGACGCGGAACTTCCCCTGGTGCGGGTTGGCGACCGGGAACTTGGCGTTTGCCGTGGTGTCCCGGAGTTCCAGCGACTTGAACAACTGCGAAGCGATGGCCGAGAGCGCCGTCGGCACCAGCAGAATCGCTGGCATAATGCCGATCGGTTTGCCATCACTGTCGACCTGATCGAGGAACGCCACTTCCCCCGCCGTCAGGCCATCAATGCCGAGGGCGGTCGTGGCCCCGGAGAGGTAGTTGGCCCGCGGAGCCGTGAAGAAGGCGGCGTTGTCGAGGAAGGTCTTCCAGAACACGTCGTTGATTTTGAGACCCGACCCGCGGCCGAGCTTCCGCGGCACGGTTGTAATCGCGCTCAAGTCGTCATTGATGATGTCGCGACGGTCGATGGAGAGCATCAGGCCGTAGGTGTCGGCCTTGTTCGAATAGGTCTCGTTGCCGAGCGTGCCGTGCTTGATCTCGCCGCCCGGAGCGACCAGTTCGTACTGGTCCTTACCGATCAGTCGGTAGCTCGTCACGGTTTTGAAATCCGACACGTTCCGGACGGCGCAGATGTTCCGCCAGACTTGCTCGACCGAGAAGAATCCATCGAGCAGGAACTTGTTGGCGACGTTCGAGAGGATGCCGCCAATGTCAACGGTCGACCAGCCGGCCTCGATGCCGTGGCCGAACGCGTACCGCAACACGCTTCGGGTATCGCGGAAGTTGCGGCCGGTGTAGCCGTTGGCCCAGGCCGCTTCAAGCAGGAGTTCCTGCAGCGACAGACTCCCCCGGAAGCGTTCGTGGGCGGCGGTGAGAGTCGGCTCGTCATACTGCCGTTCCAAGCCGCCGAGCTTGGCCGTCATGAGACAGGCCGCCTCGAGCATGCGCTGGGTCGAGACGCCATCGTGCGAACCGGGACCGGAGGTGCGAGGGCGGCTGGCCCGGAGGATTTCGAGTTCGGTGCGTTGAACGTCCCAGCCATCGCGGATCGCCTGGGCTTCAATCTCGCTGTGGCGACCGGCGCAGAGTCGCCGTACCGCCGTGATGCGGTTGGTCTCGGCGAGAGCCTGAGCCCGAACTTCTTCGGTCGTGAGGGTGGAAACCGTGGAACCGGCAACCGGCGGCGTCAGCGTCATGGAGGGCTCGGTGTTTGGGGGAGTCACCGCTGGCGTCGGTTCGCTCGACTGTGGGCCGCCGTTCTGGGCCGCGAGGCTGGCGGTGGTTTTACCATCGGCCCCGAGGTCGACGAAGCTGATCTCGCCGAGCGTCGCCTTGCGGATCACGTTCATCGGGCCGGTATAGCTTTGGCCATTGACCAACACCTGCTGGCCTTCCTTCACGAACTCGTACTCTTCGACGCCCGCTCCCACCGAGGCCTGCCAGGGGAAGCCGTTCTTGGCCGAGGCCACGACTTCGCGGGCCGCCGGCGTGTCGCGGGAGATCACACCGGTTGCCGAGAGTTGACCGTTCTCGACGCGGATCGTGTCCGAGTGACCGACGCCAGACAGCGGATCATGGCCAAAGCGAATGGGCCGCGACTGCGATGGGATCGACAGACCCGCGAGATCGATCACGACCGGATGCCGCCACCCGGCCACGCGCATCGGAACTCCGGTGTAGGCGAGCATGCGGAATCGCGGCAGCGCCGTGCCCGCCGCTTCGCCCGCTTCGAGGTCGATGTGGGCCTGAGCGGTCAGGTTCAACTGGGCATTCTCAGGCGGCACGGCGGCCGGCCGGTTCAACTTCGGCATCGGGATTCTCCTCGGGAATCGGGGATTGGGGGGCCGGGCCGGTCGAGGCCAACGTCAGCCCGAGTTCGGACATCAAGGCCAGTTCCTTGGCCCGCTGGCGCAAGGCGTCTTCCCAGTCACGTCCCTGGCGGGCGTACTCGAAGGCGAGGGTGGTCGTGTGGTTGGCCAGGCGAGTCGCCTGGGCGTTGGCTTCCTTGGCCGGGTCGACGTGCTCGTGGCCGTCCCAGAACCAGGTGTGCTCGAGCGCGATGAACGGCCCGAGGCCC
>JBGSZR010000190.1:0-16297 GCA_041750275.1 Gemmataceae bacterium | reverse complement strand
GACGGTTCAAGGGCTTCGGTTTGAGGGACAGTGAGCGCTTGGGTGGCAGGATCATCCGTGATCCCTCCGAGACAAGAACCAAGTATCTGCTTTACACACCAGGATGTTACGGAAAAGCAGTCAATGTTGAGAGGGCTGGGCATGGGAGCCCAACTCTATTGGGAACGTGATTCGGGCAATCTTGAACTCTACGTGATGTCGCCCGCTCCCATGATGGGCGTGCTCACCGGAATGGCACTGGGCGGCATGACCACGACACTCATCCGGGCCACAGCCATCACCACAGCCGGAGTGTTGCTTTTTGATGTTCCCATCGCACCCACGAGCTGGTGGCTGCTCGCCGGAGTCTTCTTCCTCACACTGCTCGCGCTTTATGGCATGGGGATGATGTTTGCTTCCGTGTTCCTGCTCTGGGGTCGCGAGGCGTGGCATGTCGTGAATCTGCTGCAAGAACCGGTTTATTTGCTCTCGGGCACAAACTTCCCCGTCTCGATCTTCCCACGTGCCGTGGCCGTGGCTGCCTCGATCATTCCGCTCACCGCCGGTATGGACGCAATGCGACAGGTGTTGTTCCGCGCCCCCGAGGTGTTCCCCGTTGCCGCCGAGATGGCACTGCTGGGCGGGCTTGCGATCTTCTTCCTCTTTGGGGCTCACCGCTGTTTGCGCCACCTCGAACGGCGGGCACGCGAGAGCGGCAAACTCACGGTGCGCTGGCAATGATCAGAATCCGCGAACGCCTCCGCACCCTGCGCCTCGCGGCCTGGCTCGGCTGGCAACTCGAAACCAACTGGGCCAACCCGTGGCTCTTCACGCTCTACATGCTCGTGAAGCCCGTGTGCGGTTCGCTCATGCTCGTCTGCATGTTCTACGCCGCGGACGCGGCCGCACGCACCGGAGCCGTGGGTGTCAGTGGCCGGGCCGGCATCGCCATGGGATTTCTTCCGTTCATGTATGTTTCGAATGCCTGTTATGGGCTCGTGGGCACGGTGATGTTCGGATTAAGTTATGCCGTGGTTCGCGACCGCGAACACTACCGCATGTTGAAATATGTGTTTATTAGCCCTGCCCATTTTCAAACCTATTTCCTCGGTCGTGGCTTCGCCCGGGCCCCGGAGGGGAGTGTCGGCGGACTGCTCAACTTGCTCGCCGGTGTCTTATTATTCTCACCGATCCGCAATGCCGTCAGTGATGTGAACTGGCTCTGGCTCCTCGCCTTTCTGGCCATCGGCTCGGTGATGCTCTGGGCCTGCGGCATGATCATCGCCGCGGCCTGTCTGAATATGTCCCGCAATGGCATGTTTCTCAGCGAGGGCATCGCAGGCATCGTCTACTTGCTCAGTGGCGTCGTCTTCCCGCTCGGCATCCTGCCCGTGTGGGTGCAGGCCATTGGTCTCTCCCTGCCCACCACGTACTGGCTCGAAGGTATGCGCCGTGCCTTGATGGGCCCGGTGCCCGAACAATTGCGTGGGCCCCTTTCGAGTTGGACCGAGACGGAACTTCTGGGAATGGTAACGCTCACCACGGCCGTGCTCGTGATCGCCGCCCAACTCTTCTGGCGCTGGAGTGAGCGCCGGGCCTGGCGGCTAGGCAAGCTCGAAGAGAATGCCGGTGTGTGAGGTAGGCACTCCTTGTCCTCCTCCCTCCCAGGGTCCTCCGTGGGAACGGCTCTGCGGACGCTCCGCGTCCTGCTCACTGGCCCTCGTGCCGCAATCGCGCGCGACGCCAAAGTGTCGAGGAGTGCGTTCCCACGCAGAGCGTGGGAACGAGCGACTGTTGGTCTGTGAGGAACGTGTGGGAAATGCGAAACGCCCGGCGACCACCGTGTGAGGTGAACGCCGGGCGTTGCGTGTTCTCGCCGCCAATCACACGATCAGCTTGGTGAAAGGCTGCGGCTTGTAGACGATGTCGATGGGTCGGCCGCTGGGGGTTTCATTCTTCTTGGTGTGGTCGATACCCATGAGTTCGCAGACCGTGGCGAGGAAGTCCGAGGCGTTGGTCTTTTGCTCCACGACCGTGGCCCCTTCGGCATCGGTCTTGCCGACGACACGACCGCCCTTGATGCCGCCACCCCACATGCCGAGGCTCCACGCCTTCGGATAGTGATCGCGGCCGGGTTTCGCTCCGCGGGTGTTGATGTTGGGAGTGCGGCCGAAGTCGCCCATCCACACGATCAAGGTGCTCTCGAGCAGACCGCGGTCGTTCAGGTCCGTGACGAGTGCGGAAATGGCACTATCGATCTGACCGGAGAGGCTCTTGACGCGTTCGAAGTTGTCCTGGTGCGTGTCCCAACCACCGAGCGAAACCTCGACGAAGGGCACACCGACTTCCACCAAACGGCGAGCCATGAGCACGCCCTGGCCGAACTGGCCGCTGCCGTACTTCGAAGCGGACTCGCTCGGTTCCTGGGCGATGTCGAATGCCTTGGCTTCCTTCGAGTTCATCAGCTTGACGGCCCGTTCGTAGGTCGTCTTGTGGTCGGTGATGGTGCTGGCCTGGTAGTCAGCAGCAAAGCCCTGTTCCATCTTCTCGAGCAACGAGAGGCGATTGGTGAACTGTCGTTCGCTACTGAGGGTCTTGAGGTCCTCGACACCGCGAGCGGCACTCTGCACTTGCAGCGGCTGATATTTTGGCCCGAGGAAGCCGGAGCCGAAGCTGCGGCCGCCGACCGAGACGAAGGCCGGGACGCTGGCGTCGGGCTTGCCCACTTCCGACGCCACGATGGCCCCGATGCTCGGATACACCAAACCGCCCTGGCCTTCGCGGTAGCCGGTGTGCAGGTTGTACTTGGCGCGGGGGTGAGCGCCTTCCGCCGTGCTCATGCCGCGGACCAGCACGCCATGATGCATCTGGGCGGCGATTTTTGGCAGGTGCTCGCTGATCTCGATGCCCGGGGCCGAGGTCTTGATCGGCTTGAAGTCGCCGGCACCCTTGCTGTTGGGCTTGAGGTCAAAAGTGTCCTTGTGGGTGGGGCCGCCGTCCATCCATAGCAGGATGCACGACTTGGCCTTGGCAGGGGCATTGCCCGGTGCGGCGGCATGGCCAGCGAGCACTTTCATCCAGCCGGACAGGCAGGTGGTGCCAACGCCCATTGCGGAGAGTTGCAGGAATTTGCGACGGGTTGCTTCTGTCAGGTTCGTCGAGAGCATGGTTGGGTTCCGGGTGAGAGTGTGAATGATTTCGGGAAGGCGGTCGTTCGGGTGGCGCGACCGCGAGAGGGAGCAGAATTAGCGGACCATGGTGAACTCGCTGCTGTTCATCAGGGCCCAGAGGATATCGCTGTACGCTTCCTGTGCAGTGCCGGTCTTGATGTAAGTGGTGAGGCGTTCCACTTCCTCGACCGAGGGACGGCGGGACAGCGTGGCGAGATAGAGTTTCTCGATCACGGCATTTGGGCTGTCACCTGGAGAAACGTAGCCACGAGCCAGATTCGGGTTCGAGGTGACGCGGGAGTTCATGAGCCGGAGTGCCTGCGGGATGCCGGCCTCGTACTCGGTCGGGTTGGTGCTCTCGGCCCCGGCGAGGAAGAACTGCACGAACTGGTCGCGAGCATTCGGATTGTTGCGGCCGCCGGCTGCAGGCTTGCCCTTTTGAGGTGTGGCCGTTGCCGCACCCGTGACCTGGTTCAGGCTGTCGTACAGCTGTTCGGGAGCCATCACCTTGATGGTCATGTGGCTGAAGAGACTCTCGTCGTTCTTGTTCTCGGGCAGCGGCTTGCTGGTGCGCTGGTAGGTCATGCTGTTGCAGATGGCACGATACATGTGCTTGACATCGAAGCCATCGGCGACGAACTGCAGGGCCAGGGCATCGAGAAGTTCCGGATGGCTTGCTTCGTTTTCCGGGAGCATGTCGTCGATCGGGTTCACGAATCCGGTGCCGAAGAGCAAGGCCCAGGTGCGGTTGACCATCGCCTTCGCGACGAACGGGTTCCGTGGGTCAGTCATCCACTTGCCCAGAGCCGGGCGATACGGGCTTTCGGTCACCAGGTTGGCTTCGGCTCCGTCGAGGTAACGTGCAGGCACATCCTTGGCAGATTCCGGGAAGAAGTCCTTGAGGCGTGCCTTGCCGGCCCCTTCGCTCACGCTCAACTTGCTGTTGTCGCCACCCTTGTTCGTGTTCTTCGGATTCTGGGGCTGCACCTTCGAGAAGAAGGTCGCCATGCCCCAGTATTCGGTCTGCTTCCAGGTCGTGAATGGGTGGTTGTGGCACTGGGCACACTGCAACTGAAGGCCGAGGAAGTTCTGGCTGACGTTGTCCGTAAGCTTGTCCACGGCCCGGTTCGAGAGGAAGAAGGTGACGGCCGGGTTCTCATCCACGGGACCGGCCGCGGTCACCATCTCGTACACGAACTTGTCCCAGGGCATGTTCTTGTTGAAGCTCTCCGCCAGCCACTTGATGAACGGCTCACGCGTCACGAAACGGTTGTTCGAGTCGCGGGAGAGCAGTTTGGCCTGCCAGATGTCCGAGAGGCGCTTGCCGAAGTTCGGGCTCTCGAGCAACTCATCGATCAGCTTGGCACGCTTGTTCGGCTCAGTGCTGTCGAGAAATGCCTTGGCCTGATCGGCAGTGGGGATCACACCGGTGAGATCGAGGTACGCCCGGCGGAGGAACTCGGCGTCCGTGCAGACCGGCGAGGCGGGGACCTTGGCTTCGACCAGTTTCTTGTCAATGTAGTTATCGATCAACTTCGAGAGGGCGATGGCGTCCTTCTTCGCAAGCGGTGCGGGCGACAACTTCACCCCAGCGAATGGGTCGGTCGGGGGTGCGACGGGCTTCATGGGCACGGGTTCGACCATCTTCAGCCGCTTCAGCTTCTTCTCGGGCTGGGCTTCCACGAAGTTGACCTCGCCGGCCAGCAACGCCAGCCCGCCAGTGAGTGCGAATAATGCCAGGGGGCGGAAACGCATGGTAACCCCTTTCCAGTGTGGTGATTGTGTGTGGTGTGCGACGAAACCCGAGGGGCAGGAACATTCGGGTCGATACTAGTTCAACACGGGAGACTTTCAAAAGTTTCGCACCAACATACCAGGCATCATTTTGCACTTTTCCTCTGGCAGTGCGACTGGGTTGTCGCCATACTCAGATGAGTCTCATATTTTCGCATCACACTCCCCCTCTGTCCGGAGTCGCCCATGGCCCAAATTTCCCAGCGCCGTGGCTTCACACTGATAGAATTGCTCGTCGTGATTGCCATCATCGCCATTCTCATTGGACTACTGCTCCCCGCTGTGCAGAAGGTTCGCGAAGCGGCCGCGCGAGCCAAGTGTTCGAATAACCTCAAGCAGATTGCCATCGGTTTCCATGCATACCACGATGTGTACGGCTATTTCCCCACTTCAGGCGACAACGGCCCCACCAACTGCTGTGCGGCCGACGCCGGCGCCACGGAACGGCTGAGCTGGGCTTACCACATTCTGCCACAGATGGAGCAGAATCCCGCTTTTCAGCTACTCTCCCCGGATAATGCCGCCAATCGCAACAAATTGCGTGTCGCACTCGTGGCGTCGTACATGTGCCCGTCCCGCCGCAGTGTGAAGCTGTATCAGAACGTCGCCAAATCCGATTATGCCAGCAACTGCGGCACGAATGAAACCAACGGAATCACCGTCCGCACCTATGCGGGTGGTACTGGGGCTCGCCTCTATTCAAACATCGCCAGTGCCAGCGACGGCACCTCGAACACTGTGATGCTGGGCGAGGGCCGTGTTCACCTCGCGTTGCTGGAGAGTGGTGGCGGGTGTTGCTCGGACAACGAAGACATGTATCAGTGCGGCTGGGCTGATGATGTCGGCCGGCGTGGCAGCAACCAGCCGGAGCGGGATATCACCGATCCCGCCATCGATAGTGCCCAGGCGGATGGCCGGTTCGGCTCGTCGCACACGGGGGGTTTCAATGCCGCCATGGCCGATGGCTCTGTGCGCTTCATCAAATTCTCGGTGAACATCACCAACTTCCGCAACGCCTGCATCAAGAACGATGGCAACGTCGTGAACATGAACGATCTATAGCAGGGCCTTGAGAACTGGTTGGAAGCTCCGGTGCAAACTCTCCCGCAGCTTCCGGCTGGATGTCCCCTTTGCGTTCAATGTCGCGCGAACCTTCCCCTCGTCCGGCGAGCCAACCTCCACGCTCATCTTCCTGGCAGGATTCTTCCTTCCACCAGCTTCTGCCAGCTCATCTGATCGTGATTTATTCGAAGCCTTGGACGCACGCCGGGCTGCCGGGCTTGATTTCAAACAAACGTTTGCTATAATCCATGTCAGGCACGAAACAAACGTTTGCTGGGTGCCACTCTCCCCTGCGGGCTTCAAATGCTGGAACAGGAATCGCCCATTGTACTTGAGCCACGCCAGCGCCTGCTGGAAGCGGCCGAGGTCGAGTTCGCCGAGAAGGGTTTCGATGCGGCTTCCGTGCGTGACATCTGCAAACGCGCAAGCATGAACATTGCCGCCATCAACTACCACTTCGGCGATAAGGAGAAGCTCTATCTCGAAGCACTGAAGGCGGCCCACGAATGCGCGGATGAGGCCAGTGGCGAGCCGTTCCCCGTCTGGGCTGCCGACACTGCACCCGTGCAAAAACTGCGTGATTACATCCGCGTGATGGTGAGCCGAATGCACGCTCCGGCACGCCCCACCTCGCTGCGACTATTAATGCGCGAGATGGCGGCTCCTTCACCGGCCGCGGAGGAAGTTATTCGTCACTACATCCAGCCCAAGGCGTTCAGGCTGCGCGACATTGTGCTGGAACTGTTCCCGACCGCGGATCCCCGCCAGGTGCTCATGATTGGCTTCAGTGTGATCGGCCAAATTCTCTTCTATCGCCAGAACCGGGCGGTCGTGGAACTGATGTTCAGCAAGGAGGCCGTCGAGGCACTGAATCTGGAACGCGTGATCGAGCATATCACGCACTTCACGCTGGCTGCGCTGGGCTGTGCTGAGCCGATTTGTCCGGAGGGTGCACCATGAACTGGGTGGCTCTTCGCATGCTCACGGGCGACAAGGCGAAATATCTGGGCATCGTTTTCGGAGTGACGTTCGCCGCGCTGCTCATGGCCCAGCAATCCGCGATCTTCTGTGGGTTGATGCGGAACACGACCTCGCAGATTCGCGATGTCGAGGGGGCGGATTTGTGGGTGATGGATGCGAACGTGCAGTTCGTCGATGACATCAAGCCGATGTCCGAGAACGAACTTTACCGCGTGCGTGGTGTGTCTGGCGTGAAGTGGGCCGTCCGGCTTTACAAGGGACTGGGCCGGGCACGGCTTGCGGATGGCAATTTCCAGCAGATGATCCTGCTCGGGCTCGATGATGCCACGCTCGTCGGTGCCCCGCGACCCGAGCGCATGCTGGCCGGCAACATCGGCGATCTCCGCCAGCCCGATGCCGTCATGATCGACGAATTCGGCTGGCGCTACCTCTTCGGCAAGGAGCCGTTCGCACCCGGCAAGGTGCTGGAGATGAACGACAAGCGTGCCGTCATCGTCGGACTTTGCAAGTGCAATCCCACGTTCCAGACATTCCCAATTTTGTACTGCACCTATTCGCAGGCCGTTCGCTTCGTGCCGCAGGAACGCAAGACGCTCTCGTTCATCCTGGCAAAGGTCGATGACGGCCACGATCCGGCGGACGTGTGCCAGGCGATCGAAACACAGACCGGCTTGAAGGCCCGCACCAACGATCAGTTTTTCTGGACCACGATCGACTACTACATGAAACGCACCGGCATTCCCATTAACTTCGGCATCACCGTGATGCTTGGGTTCGTGGTGGGCTGTGCGATCGCCGGGCAGACGTTTTACCTCTTCACCATCGAGAACCTGAAGCAGTTTGGGGCCCTCAAGGCCATGGGCGTGTCGAACTTTCGCATCGCTCGCATGATCTTGTTGCAGGCGCTCGTGGTGGGCCTGATTGGCTACGGGCTCGGCATCGGCGGTGCCGCGTTATTCGGCTATGTGTTCGGCGTCCTGGTCACCACCGCCCCGCCCGCGTTCTACTTCGGCTGGCAGATTCTCGCCCTCACCGCCATCGCCGTGACCGTGATCATCACGCTCGCCAGCCTCGTGAGCATGCGCCGCGTGCTGTTCCTCGAAGCCGGCGTCGTGTTCCGTTAATTCGTGGGGCTTTCGCGGATGACCACTGTTCAAACGGATGCTGCTATCTCACTGCGTGGCCTCTCGAAGGTCTTCGGCACGGGCGATACGCGCATCACAGCGCTGCGCGACATCACGCTGGATTTGCCTTATGGCGAACTCGCGCTTCTCGTCGGCCCTTCTGGTTGCGGCAAGACGACGCTGATCTCCGTGGTGGCAGGGTTGCTCGATGCCTCAGCCGGCGAGGTGGACGTTCTGGGGCAGGGCCTCTCGACAATGGGGGCGAACCGCATGGTGCGCTTCCGCGGCGAGAACATCGGCTTCGTGTTTCAACAGTACAACCTGTTGCCGAGTTTGAATGCCGCGGAGAACGCTTGCGTGCCACTGCTCATCGCGGGGTGGGACCGCAAGAAGGCGATCGCGAAGGCCTCGCAGTTGCTGGACGCCGTGGGGCTGGGCAGCCGTTTGAAGTCGTATCCGAATCAACTCTCAGGCGGTCAGCAGCAGCGCGTCGCGATCGCACGGGCCCTCGTCCACGATCCGAAGTTGCTGGTGTGCGACGAGCCGACCGCGGCTCTCGATGCCGCCAGCGGCCGCACGGTGATGGGGCTCATTAAAGAGGTGTCCGTGAAGCCAGACCGAGCCGTGATCGTGGTGACGCACGATAGCCGGGTCTACGACTTCGGCGATCGCATCATCGAGATGAGCGATGGCGGCATCGACAAGATCAGCACCAACGGCGAGTGGAAACAGCACTAGCGTGGCAGCAAATCCCTGTTGGAGAGGTGCAATCATGTTGACGCGATATTTATTGCCAGCCGTGGCGTTGGCGGCGTTGGGTTTCGCGGTGATTCAGATGAGCCGGGCGCAACAGAAGCCGCCGCCAGCCGAGCCGCCGGTGGAGCCGGCTCGCTCGCCGTTTCCTACACAGCTGGCGGGTTCGGGTGTCGTGGAATCGGAGACCGAGAACATCGCCATCGGCAGCGCGTTGCCCGGGCTCGTCGAACGAGTCTATGTAAAGGTTGGCGACACCGTGCATGCCGGCGATCCGCTCTTTCGCCTCGATGATCGACAGTTGCAAGCCGAGTTGAAGATTCGCGAGACGAATGTGACGAGCGCCGAAGCCAATCTGGCGAAGCTCGAAGCCGGCACACGCAGTGAGGAGTTGCCGCCAGCTCAGGCCCGGGTGCTCGAGGCCGAGGCCAACTTGAAGGATCAGCAGAAGCTCTGGGAGCGGGCCCAGCAAATGGCACGCTCGAAGGTGATCTCGGATGAAGATTTTGTGCGCCGTGAGATTGGCGTGCAGATCGCCGAGGCTCAGGTGAAACGGGCCCGGGCGGATCTGGCACTCCTGGACGCCGGCACCTGGAAATACGATGTCGCCATTGCCCGTGCCACTGTGGCCCAAAACGTGGCCCAGGCGAACCAGACTCGAACGGAACTTGATCGGCTCACGGTGCGGGCTCCGGACTTGCCGGGTTATGAGGTGACCGTCAGCGCCGTGGGTGGCGAACCGGTCACGGCGGAAGGAACCGAATTCAAGGTGTTGCAAGTGAACGTACGGCCCGGTGAATACGTGGGCACCACGCCCGGGCAGGCGATGATCGTGCTCGGGCACGTGGGTCGGTTGCATGTGCGCGTCGATATCGACGAGAACGACATTCCGCGCTTCCGCCCCAACCTGCCCGGTGTGGCCAAGCCGCGGGGCTCCACGGCGGACGAGTTCGTCATCCACTTCGTGCGTGTGGAACCGTACGTGATCCCCAAGAAATCACTGACCGGTGCCAACACGGAGCGCGTGGACACCCGTGTGCTGCAGGTGATCTATTCACTCGACCCCAAGAAACGCACGCTCTACGTCGGCCAGCAAATGGATGTGTTCCTGGATGCCGGTGCAAAGTGATCCCCGGTCCCAGAATTGCCCCCAGGGCGTTGCCCTGCTACCCCCTCAGGGTGAAGAACGGAGTTGAGGCGGCATGCTGTTCCGACGGTAAGGACATCCCCGTCATGCACGCCTAGCTTTACCTGGCCAGCCACGCATAGCGGCACCGTATTTCAGAGAGTTCTGCGACGCAATCGCCAAGAACGCCGTGCCGTTATTGGACGGGTCCGAAGGAATATGCACAAGAGGCTTCCAATCGCTGGAAGCCCGATTCTTCATTCGACAATCACGAATCGCAAATCTTCACTCGAGAACGGCCGCTATCGTTCCGCGCCGCTGGCCAGGAAGGCGATGAGACCGGTGGCGGCGTGAGCGGTGGCGTCGATGCGGAGGTTGCCATCGGTAGGGGAGAGGTGGAAGCCGCCGATGAGCAGCTGCGTGCGGTAGCCATCCGCGAAGTGGCGCGTGTTGGCTTCGAGGTATTGCAGGGTGATCAGGAACTGCACGGCGTCGTTCGTGGCCTGGCGATAGCGGGCGGTTCGCTGGGCGTCCGGCACCTGGCGATTCACGCGGTAGGCACAGGCGAGGCTTTGCAGGTAGCGGCCGGATTCAAAGTTCGGAGCCTCGTCCGTGGTCTGGTTGTTGGCCCAGCCCTTGAAGCCGCCTGCCCAGGCGGGATGTCGCGGGTCGGTGGTGCGATACTGGAGTTCGACGAGCCAGTCGTTCATTTCGAAGATGGCCGCCGCGGCATCGGCGGATTGTGTCTGGGCGTGCAGTTCGGCGAACGCAGGCGTGAGGGTGGCCGCGAAGAGCGGGTGCGGCTTTGCCTTGAAGCGAGCACGATAGTGAGTCAGTCCCTTCTGCACCGCCTCGAGCTTCCAGGCGGCCGGGCGGACGCGGTTACTCACAGCGAGCGCCTGCAGGGCCAACCCCGGGAACTCGTGCTCACCTTCGGGTTCCACTTCCGTGGGCACATCGGTGGGGCCATCGGTGTAGTGCACGGAGCCATCGGTTCGCAGCTGACGGCGGAGGAATTCGCAGAGGCGTTCGGCCTCGGTGGTGAGTTTGTCGTCGCTGGCGGGCAGTTCGTAAATCGCGAGCACGAGTGTGGCAGCGAAGCCGACGCGGTTGCAGGAACGCGACGACTGAATCGGCACGCGGCAATTCGGGTCGGCAGGCTCGCAGCGCGTGGAGGCGAGCAACGTCAGCACGGCCTGGCTGGCAATCACCACCTGGCGATCATCGCCCGCGAATCGTGCCGCCTGGGCCAGTGCGAGTGCGGCCTGGGCCTGCTTCAAGTCGTGGTCGCCTTCCATCGGCTGACGCAGCGCGGGAAGATAACCGTACTGGAAGCGGCCCTGCGACTGGTTCATGCGGGCCAGCCAGTTCGAACCGTAGAGCACGGAACGGATCGCCAGCTGCGTAGTCATGGGGAAGGCGGCGAGCGGCTCGAACTTGCTCAGCGGCGATTCGCGCACGACCGGCACCGGAGCCACACCCACGGCCGGGGTAACGCCTCCCGTGGTGGGCGGTGTGGTCGGAATGGGCTGGGCAAGGACCACTGTGGACAGTGCAAAAAGCGCGAGTGTGAGCGTGATGCGGTGCATGGCCGGACCTCCTTGTCCTGGGCAGGATGGTGGGAAGGCCGGGATGGTAAACGAAGCGGCCGCTCGCACGCAATCCGAACGTGGAGCGGCCAACCTGAACGTTGTCTCAGCTTACGCCGTCGGCGTTTCGCTCTTCGGAGCCTCGGCAGGAGCCTGTTCGCCCGCCTTGAGGATGTGCTTCACCCGCACGCGGACAAATGGCTGCGTGTGGCCACGAAGCCGGCGGTAGTTCTTGCGACGGCGGAACTTCTGGATCATCGTTTTCTTGCGGGGCAGTTCAACCACCTCGGCGATAATCTTCGCCCCGACGACCAGCGGTTGGCCGATCAGCGTCTCGCCACCGTTCTGATAGAGCAACACGTTCGGCAGTTCGATTTGCTGGCCCGGCTCCACCTCGCGGTAGTCGATAGTGATCATGCCGTTCGGTTCTGCACGGTACTGGCGGGAACCGTCTTCAATAATCGCGTACATGAGTGACTCGCTGGAAATAATCAACGCACTTGCGAAGACAGATTTGATAGGAAGCGCTGAGGACGGCGACAAGGCCGACAAACGAGAAACCGCCACCATTTGGTGGCGGCTCACGCTACAAGTTTCAGCTTCGCGATGGGAATCACTTCACGCGGGTTTGGAAGTGAAGGCACCCGTCATCACGCCGCTGTCGAAACCTTCGGGCACGCGGTGCTCGGAGGCGTATTCGTACAGTGCGGCAAGGAGAATGGTGTTCATCGCGGAGCTCACGGCCAGGTAAATCAGCAGTGCGATGCCGGCGGCGATGAGCAAGGCCACTCCCACCGGAACCATGCCAGCACTGAGGCAATACACGCCCGCCATGGCGACCAGCATGATCGGCAAGGCGAGCAGGAACAGCACCAGACCGAGGCCGAGCCGGCCTACAAGTGCTTCGCCCCAGGTCTTGCGAAGCAGCGACACGGACCGTGTCACGGCTTCAATCGGGCCGGTCTTCTCCACCACGAGCACAGGCACCACGAAGTAGGTCATGATCGACCAGGCGGTGCCGAGCACGCTGGCGATGAAGGCACCGACCTTCTCGTTCATGCTCTCCACAATCTTTAAAAGCAAGCCAACCGTGGCCGAGACGAGTGCCCACGCGAAAATTTGCGGCAGCCGGGCCATCGCAGCGCGGAAGCCATCGCCCACCGTCGGCGATTCGCCATTGAAACGGAGGAACGCACAGCTGATCAGGGCGGCGTTGCAGAAGATGGTGACGAAGTACGTGCAGAAGTAAAAGGCAAAGGTGACGGGGTACACCCAGATGGGCATTTTGCCGTTGTCCACCTGCTGGTTAACCTGGTTCCAGTCGACGAGCGTGGCCAGCGGCACGGCAAAGCTGGCGACCACGACCACGAAGAGGATGCCGCTGATGGCCGGGAAGATGAGCAGATGCTTGTCCTTGAGCAGCACTTGCCAGGTGCTCCGAACGAGACCGAACCCGTTCGAGATGCGTTCAAACATGGGGCAACTCCGAATGTGAATGCTTGGGTCCACCGATTCTAGCACAGTGAGTCGCGAACGCCAGTCGCCGTGGATGTGAAGATTTGTGCGACACCTCACGGAACAACACGACTTCAATGAGTCCTCTGCCTGTTTCTCCGGGGGATGCTAAAATCTTTGTGACTCTTCATCGAATCACACACCAGCTACGCTGCCAACCTCAGAGCGGGGACTGTTGATGATCGTCTTTCTGCGCTGTGTAGCTGAGGCGATTATAGCGAAGGGGGTTCGCGGCCTGGCTTCGCTGGCGCCGGGCGGTGAGTTTCTCTACGATGTCTCGGCCGAGACGCTGCGTCGGTGGAGAGAACGGCAACAAAGCCAGGAGGATGCCCGGTGCGAGCTTGAACAGTTGGCCAGTGCATCAACAGCTGATGGCAAAAAGGCGGCGCAATTACTCGTCGAGGAAGTCGCGGTAGGAGCAACACCGGAAGAGCGCGAGATGCTCGCCCAGTATCTCGCTCAGATACCGGCATCCGTTCGAGCTTCGTTTCGCCGACCTGAAGACCCGATTGGCACAACGACTCCGGCAGATTTCCGCCTTGATGATTCACAAAATATCGCGAAACTCCTCCCCACACAGGCACCCCAATTCCGCATCGGCAATCGCTTGCCGAACCGTTCGGATTGGGTGCTGCGGCGCTGGCTCGGTGTGGGCGGGTTTGGTGAAGTGTGGCTGGCCGCCAACCCCATCACAGGGCGGCAAGCCGCAGTGAAATTCGGGACCGGCTTGAGTTCCAACCAACTCATGCTGTTCAAACATGAGGCAAAACTCGCCTCCGCGGCGCTTCGCGCTCACCCGCATCCGGGTCTCGTGCCACTGATCGACTCGGAACTCGGCTGTGATCCGCCCTGGCTGATGTACGAATATGTGGGTGGCGGCGATCTGAGCGGGCTCGTCCTCTCCTCGCAGAAACTCCCCGTTGCGGACCGCGTGGCCATTGTGGTCGATGCGCTGACACAGCTGAACGAAGCGATCATCGGCTTGCATCGCCGCCAACCGTCCCTGGTGCATCGCGATCTGAAACCGACCAACATTTTGATCGTTCCCTCCAAGTCTCGTGGCGGCTCAACCGTGCTGCCCCGCTTGCGAATCACGGACTTCGGGATCGGCGGTATTGCCGTCCAGCAACAGGTTTCCATGACCAAACTGGGTGGCCCCTACACGGGTCATCTCCCCTCGATGCTCCGCGGAGCGTATTCGCTGCTCTACGCTTCACCACAACAGCGAGCCGGTGAGGCTCCGGACCCACGCGACGACATCCACGCTCTTGGCATCATCGGCTACCAGATGCTCACCGGCCGACTCGATGCCGAGATGAAAGGGAACTGGCAGAAATCACTCAAGTCGCAAGGCGTCCCCGAGCAACTCATCGACTTGATCGGAGACAGCACCTCAGAGAATCCTGATGACCGCCCTGCCAGTGCTGCCGTCTTCCTCACGCGGTTGAAAACGGTTCCCCTCCAGACACCTCTCGATGCCGTTGAGTGCATCCGTTTTCTTTGCCCCAGGTGCCAACACCTACTCAGCGCGCCGGTGACAGCTTCGGGTAAAAGGGCCCGTTGCACAAGATGCCCCACGCAGCTCATCGTGCCAGGAGAGGTTGTGACGCTGCCACAACAGCCCCCAAAGCCGATCGAGCGGGCGGCCCCGCTGGCCGAATCGGCCACCAAGACGCCCATCATCTATCTCGATGCCGGTCAGAGACGCGGACGGGACGATCGTGCGGAAGAGGGGCCACCCCGGCGGCGGAAGCGACGCTCGCAGGGCAGGTCATTGTTCGTGTCCCTGTTTCAAGTGGGCCTCATATTGGCGTTCGTGATCGCGTGCTTGAGCGTCGGCATGTGGTATATGCTTGCTATTCGAACGCGATCCACTCCTTCTTCTGAGTCTTACAATCCCGCTCCATCACGCTTCGAAACTCAAGATAACCCCAAATATGAGGCACCTCCAAAGTCATACGACGAGCCCAGGAAACCCGAAATGAAGCCGGCGCCGTGATGACTGCGTCATGAATCTCAATAACCACTGCGGTGCGTGCGGCAACGTGTCCCATTATCCCACTGGCGCACGGAGTAACTTCAGTGTCTCACGAATCGAGTCGAAGGCGAGTTCGCGGGGATCCACACGAGCCGGGTGATGCCACTCCAGGCTCACGACGCCGTCGAGGGGGTTGGCCGTTCCAGGAGCGACGGCATCCGCAGTGAAAACGAGATCGACGACGGCGTAAGACACTTCGCGGAAATAATACGTGTTCGGGAATGAGGCAAGGAACGACACGGCTTCGAGTTCGAGGCCAACTTCTTCGCGCACCTCGCGCCGCAAGGCATTCTCGGCCGTTTCGCCCATGTCGATGAAGCCGCCCGGGATGCCGAGCTTCCCCTTCGCCGGTTCGAGCGCCCGGCGAATGAAGAGAACGCGGCCAAGTGAATCGCGAACGAATGCGGCCGCGGATACCGTCGGATTGAAGTAAAAGACCAGGCCGCAGGCCTCGCAACGGAGTGGGATCTGGCCCAGGTTCGCCGTCGCACGAGCAACCCCACAGCGCGGGCAAAAGCGGAACATCTCGGCCGGACGCATGGTGTGGCTTCTCCGAATGCAGGACGCGGATATTGTAAGCCGGCCCTCTTACCGTTTGCATCCGGGCTCATCGTTGCCGAGAATGAGGGCTCCCGCCTTCCCTCGTTCCGGCCTGAGGGTGATCTGTGTCCCCATCCGATTGCTCCGGTCCACGGTTGTCGCGTCGCCGCATGATCCAGGCCGGTGCCGCTTCCTATCTCGGTTTGAGCTTGCCGCAGCTATTGCGTGCGGATGAATCGCGTCGGAGCGTGTCGCATGCGGATGCGTGCATTCTCGTCTTCTTGAATGGCGGGCCCTCGCACCTGGATATGTGGGACCCGAAGCCGGAGGCACCTGCCGAGGTGAAGGGGGAATTCCAGCCGATCGCGACCTCGGTGCCCGGGGTGAGATTCGGAGAGCACTTGCCGAAACTCGCGCGGCAAATGCATCACGCCACGCTCATACGCTCGGCCCATCACAGCGTGAACAACGCACACGCCGCGGCGGTCTATTGCCAGCTCACCGGCCACGACCGCGGTGAAATCGGCGGCGGGGCCCGGCCCGACGACTACCCCGCCATCGGCTCCGTGCTCGGCATGGTGCGCCCGCCCAGCCAGGCCGTGGTGCCGCATGCCCTGCTGCCTTTC